>JAFUYM010000011.1 GCA_017470525.1 Bacteroidaceae bacterium | reverse complement strand
TTGAGGTTCACGTCGTCTGCCGGCACTTGGTACTTCTGTGGCTTCTCGGCATTGTCGGAGATGTACATGCCGGCGATGTTGATGTCTTCAGCGGTGGTGTTGTAGAGTTCCACCCAGTCGTTTTTCTTGAAGTAGTCGTTGATGTACATGGAGTTGGCTGCACTCACTTCGTTCACACGGACAGGGGTGATGCCTTCTGCCAGCAGGTCGTCGGCTGAAATCTCCTCGAACACAGCGACGAGTTGCTGTTTGCCTGATGTGGGCAACGTGTATTCTGCCTCCGTTGACACATACTTGACATCGCTTGTGTTCTGTACGATGGATGAGAGTGAAGCGTCCCAGAGAATGTCGGTGGAGGATGTGCTGTTATTGTGTACCTCGACAGCAATCACATTCTTGCCTCTTTTGAAGAGCGAACCCTTGATGGTCATGGTGCCAGTGTCGGGGTTGTTTGGGGCATAAGATGTTGCCACTGTGTTGTAATTCACATTGCCAGAAGGCATGTTGTAGCGTCCAGCCTCGGTACCGTTCACATAAACAATCATGCCGTCGTCGATGGTGAAGTCGAGCGTGTATTCATCGCTGGAAGCAGGAGCATTATTGAGCGTAAATGACTTGCGGAAATAGTAGCAGGTGAGATTTTTTGCAGTCTCGGTGTTCTGATTCTTTCCGTAGCCAATAGGGGCATTGCCCGATTTCCAACTTGCGTCAGAGTAGGTTGTGGTTGTCCAGTTCTTGTCGTCAAGCGAACCGCTGTCGTAATATTTCCAGTCGGAGCCTTCAGAGAACACGCTGCTTTGGGTGGAAGTTGATTCGCTGGTCCATCCTGCAAAACGATACCCTGCAGGTGCGATGGCTTTCAAGGTCACAGGCGCGAAGAGGTAACCGTTGAACTCTGTATATGGCAGTTCGATGTCGTTCAGGGTAATCTTAGCATTGTCAACATTGGCAGACAGATTGACTTGCTGGCGTGTGATACCCGATAACTTCATATATGAACAGTTCTTCAGATCATTCACCATGCCGATATTGCGAGTGTTGAATCCGGAAATGAGGCTGTTGGCTGTTCCCCATGGGTTCACATAACCACCTGTAGAAAGATAGTCACTCATCTCATTGACAATGGATGATACATATTTAGGCTGGTAGATGGAACCGCCAACGATGCAGAATGTGTCAATGAACTTCTTGCGGAAGGTTTCGTTCTGCAACAGGTTCTTGAAGAGTGTGACAAACAGGATAGGTGCTCTACGATGCTGCCCTTCTACGTTCTTGTTTATCGAATAGTCGAAACCATGCAGGGTGTCGAAGGTGTAGTTCTCTTTGCCAAAGAATGTGTCGAAGGGTGTGTTGGTCGAGAGTGCTCCGTCAAGGTCGAAGAGCACGAAACGGAACTTGCCGTCATT
This sequence comes from Bacteroidaceae bacterium, assembly GCA_017470525.1. GTDB lineage: Bacteria > Bacteroidota > Bacteroidia > Bacteroidales > Bacteroidaceae > Minthosoma. Next base: position 12,089 of record JAFUYM010000011.1, on the reverse strand, counting down.
CACATCGCGGAATCCCTTCACGTTGTTTTGTGGCCAATCCCAGTTGCCAATGTAAAGTTCCGTTGCCATGTAGTTGGTGTATTCGTCAATGTCGAGCAACTTGCAAATCTCTTCGTAAGTGTCCTCATCTGCTGCTTGTTCGCTCAATTCAACCAGGCGAAGGAAACTTTCGTCGGTGCCTTTCATCTGCACATAGCCAGAGTCAGGGCTAATCTCGAACTGATCCATCTCATCGGTGTCGATGCCATAGTTGGAGTAGGCGTAATGCTTGTTGTTGGCTTCACGCATGTTCAACACTGTATAGTGGCTACCATTGATGAACACATGAACTGGTTGCCATTCCTGGTAGTCGATATTGATTCCACTGCGGGCAACAATCTGTTGCAATGCTCCGTCTTTGATGCGGCAGTTGTTGTCATTACCTCCATTTCGGATTTGCAGGGTCTTGTTCTTCACGTAAGGCTTCTGGTCGAAAAGTTGTGCTTGGAAGAAATTATTCAAATCGTATGTCTTCGCCGCTTTCAGTTTGAAAGATTTCGGGTCCCAACCACGGCTCCATCCTCCGCATGTGGAGAAGTCGCACTCTTGTGAAACGATGCACTCGTTATCTGTGGTGATGTAATTGAATGCGACAGGGCGGTCCCAATCCATGTTCCAATTGCACTTGGCAGTCTGACCATTGCCCGGACGACCGTTAGGACCTTGCATGAACACACCTCGTTCTCTTGAGTAGATGTTGTCTAAGTCTGTTACAACAGAGATGATGGGGAAGGGGTAGTTGCCATTATTATATATATATGTACGCGTTACGACAGGGGATGGCAAATCGCCATCTCTGAAAAAACGAAAACGGTAACAGGTTGTTTCCTCTACTTTGAAAATTCCAGTTCTCGATGTCTGTCCATTTGTCAGGGTTGGCGTTGTGCCGTCGGTTGTGTATCTCAGTGTTGCTTTTGCAGGGATGTTGACACTCACTTGCAGGGTACCCGTGAAGAGTTGTGCATCCTTATCTACAACAGGTGCTTCCAGTTGTGTCGTTGCAAATCCGCCATTGGCTTGGTTTGAGGTGCCTGGAGATGGGTTTCCTGTGATGCCCCATTCATCGCCGCCGTCAGTGGTACGTGCATAAGAGCAACGTGAAATGGCTTCGGGGTAGTCTTGCTGTGCCAGAATCTTGGTTCCGTCGGAAATGATGATGATTCCACCGTCACAGTCCAGTTTGTCATCAATTTGGCGATAGGAGGCTTCTGTCCATACTTCGAAGTGGTCAAAGTTGAGGATTGCAAATCCATTGGCAGGAAGGGCACCGTATGTGTCAATCAGCCTGTTCTTCTTCAGGTTGTTGGGGTCGTCAGTCACATAAAGACCACCCAACGGAACGCTTCTGTCAGTTGGGTTATATATCTCCACCCAACTGCCATAGTTGTAAGATGGGTCAAGATAGACATCCACATTGGCAGCCATGATTTCATTGATGATGATATTCTCGGCAGTAGGATTGTTTCTTGTCACGGTCACCTGGCATTGAGCCGTTTTCTTGCCGCTGTCCTTGGCGGTTGCCACAATGTAGCATGTACCAACGCCAACCGCTGTGATTTGTCCTTTACTATCCACGGTGGCAACCCGCTCGTCGGATGACGACCATGATACATTCTGATAAGTGGCGTTTGTTGGCAATACACTGGCGGTCAGGTCGTGAACTTCAGACATTGCCATGTTCAGGTATTTTTCCGAAAGGTTGATGGAGGTCACCTGCACAGCCTGTCCCCATTGTTCCAATTTCCAGTTGTCAATGCAGGTCCAGTCTCCGCTGAGTGTGTAATCCTTTTTGATTCCGATGGTCAGTGTTCCATCATCACCCACCTCACACTCTAAGGTATTGAGATAGTACCCAGCCTCAAACCAGTAGTAGGCTGCCTCCATATTGTTCGGAATGTAATAGGTTTCGTCATCGGTTTCTCCCCACCACCACCATGAGTTGCCAACCTCACTGACGGCTCCACCCAAACTTTTCGTGAGTGCAGCCGAAGAAGCAGGCGCAATGAGGGTGACATAGTCTTTGACAGATGTGGTTGCATACATTTGTGCATATTGGGTGTCGCTATAGTCACCATTGGTGTAGGTCCAGTAGTCATCATCGGCACTGCCCATACGGTAGAACGCATTGAGGCTGACACGGTATTTGCCAGCCTTCAGTCCTGCAATGGTTTGATAGGTGTCATAAGTTTTTTGGTAATGCTCTGCGTTTTCTCTTGGGTTTGCTGCACCGAAAGCGGTGCCCTCCCATCCTGTTCTTATGTCGTTGTTGTCGAATCGTGGATTGATGATGTACGCATCGGTCACGTCAATCCAATCCTGTGCATAACCCGACATGAATGCCGCCGAAAGCAGCAAGGTTGTAAAAATTTTCTTCATATAAAAGGTTTTTGTCTATTCTAATCCGTTATTAGTGTGATTGTTATCTGTAAAGATATTCTATTTTGTGTTGGATGATGATAATTGTCCAAAGTTTAAAGATGTCAACCTTTAGGTTGCGGTTTCCTCCAGAAGTTGAATCCCAATAGGTATTTCAATGTCCCGTAGGTGTTGGTCAGACCGAACTTGTCTTTTCGGTAGGTGTAGGTATGCGCCTCTAAAATCAAACCGCTGAACAGTCGTGTGTTGTTCCAAAAGAGGGACATGCGTATGTTCAGGTCGGTCGAGAGGTTGTTCAGAATCGAGTGTCTCTCTTTCTGTGCCTCGGTGATGTTCGAACGCCTGTAGCCAATGTTGGGCATCAGCGATGTGGCAAACAGCACATTGCGCCCTAACACGCAGTTGTAGTTATATCCCACACTGATGCTGTAGTCGTCATAGTTTACCTGTGAGAACAGCAGTGTCGAATCAATGTTCGCTTTTAGATAGTCAGGCAGAGCCTCCGCATCCAGGCTGATTTTCTGATGGTTGTACTGAAATCCCACACTCCAACTGCCACAACTCTTTCGTTGCACCGCATTCGCTCCAAATGCTGCTGGCCATGAGAAATGCCTGTTGTTAAACATATACACAGCATTCAGACCGTTGCATCGGGAATCGAGCCCGTGGAAAGTTCTGTCCTTACCCCTCAAATCGATGCCACTTACACTTTTGATTTCGGCACCCTTACCTGAATTGAACGTGTAGTATTCTGCAAAAATTTTTGCGGTGTGAATCACAAAGGATTGTCGGAGCGATGTACCGTTTGTCTTGCCCGCTTTGATGCCGATGTCATTCAAGTTCCACACGGCGCCGTAACCTAAGATGCTGTAATAGATGTATCCACCCAGAATGACCGAGGGGTCAGACTGTATGACCATCGTGTTTCTGGTTTCCGACGACCTTAGGAAGTAATAGTCATGCCAATACGACACTTCCATTTGTGCAGTCAACTGATATTTCTGCGGAGTGACATAGGTTGTGTCACACCCCATGAAAAATTCATTGACGCCGTTCATTATCCTTGTCATCAGTGGCATTTTGTGCCTCTCCACCACAACGCTGTCCAACATCTCGCTTTTCTCATCATCCTCTATCATCGTTGTTTCCGTCTGTGCAACGGATATCACGAAATGAAATGTCATCAACAATATAAGCCCACATTTTTGTATTCCTTCTTTTCTCATAACTCTGCATCAAGTGGTGTTTATATCTTTTATATCTTCCCTAACACTCTGTCCATCACCCAATTCGTTGCTGTTGCACTGAGTGAGTCGCAATCACATTTCTGTATTCCTTGCAGATGCTTCACCACTTTTTCTATCAGCCCCATCTGCACGTGCGGAGGATTGGGAACCACCAGTTGTTCTTGCCCTCGTTCCGTGTCAAGCACAATCGGCTCATAGTCAAAAACGGAGAAGACGATTTTGCCTTTGGTTCCGACTATCGAGATTCGGTCTCTCCGTGCCGATTCATGCGCTACAAAACACCACGACCCGCTTCCCGACAATCCGTTGCTGAAACGGAAACAGGCATTGAAAGTGTCCTCCACCTTGTACAGCCCCACCATGTTCTGGCAATATCCTTCTGCCTCAATGATAGGACCGAACCAGTATTGCAACAGGTCAATCTGGTGGGCTGCCAAATCGTAGAAGTAACCGCCTCCGCCAGCCACTTCTGGCTGCAATCGCCAAGGCAGTTCTTTACCGCTCTTATAGTCAAGTTCTCGCGGCGGCACCGCAAAACGTATCTGCACAGTCAGCACTTTGCCAATCTCGCCACCCATCACAATCTGCTTCACACGCTCAAAGTATGGCAGATAGCGGCGGTAGAAAGCCACAAAGCATGGAATCCCTGTCAGTTCGCTGATGCGGTTCACACGCAAGCAATCCTCATAACTTGCCGCCAAAGGTTTTTCGATGTAGGCAGGTTTGCCAGCCTTCATCGCCATGATAGCAAAAGTGGCATGAGAGGATGGGGGAGTGGCAATATAGACAGCATTCACCTCTGGGTCGCTCACCAACGACTGGGCATCAGCATAGTACTTCTTGATGCCATGTCGCTCAGCATACGACTTTGCCTTTTCTTTGTCGCGACTCATCACTGCAACCACTTTGCTGCCTTCAATCTTTCCGAAGGCAGGTCCGCTTTTTTTCTCCGTCACTTCGCCACAACCGATGAAACCCCACTTGACTGTGTTCAGATAATCCATTTTCGTTGAAATGTGGGTCAGTGCAGACCCATTTAAGTTGCAAATTTACTACAAATTCTTCATTCATCGTGCTTCATTCTCCATTTTTTCCTACCTTTGCACCAAATTTAACAAAAAGAGATACATTTTTTATGGCTCGTAACAAGAAAAAGCAACTTCCCGTATTGGAGAATGTGACCATCACAGCCTGTGCAGCCGAAGGCAAAGCCTTGGCGCGTGTCGATGATAAAGTGGTGTTCGTTCCCTTCGTGGTGCCTGGCGATGTGGTGGACCTTCAGGTGAAGAAGAAAAAGAGTTCCTACATGGAGGCAGTGGCAGTGAAGTTTCATGAATATTCCCCATTGCGCACCACTCCGAAATGTCGCCACTATGGTGTGTGTGGAGGTTGCAAATGGCAATGTCTCCAGTATGAGGAGCAACTGAAGGCGAAACAGCAGCAGATATATGACAATCTCACCCGTATCGGTAAGGTGGAATTGCCAGAGTTTCAGCCCATTCTTGGTAGTAAGAAGATTTATGGGTACCGTAACAAACTGGAGTTTGGTTTCTCCAACAAGCGGTGGCTCACAGAAGAGGAAGTGAAGCAGGATGTGAAATACGATGTGATGGATGCTGTCGGTTTCCACATCACGGGGGCTTTCGACAAGATTCTTGACATTCAAGAGTGCCATCTGATGGATGACATCAACAACCGGATTCGCAACGAAATTCGGACGTATGCACTGGAGCATGGCTTGGAGTTTTACGACCTTCGCCAAAATCGTGGATTGCTCCGTTCGCTCATGATTCGCACCTCCAACACAGGCGAACTGATGTTCCTGGTTCAGTTCCGCATCGACACACCAGAAGAGCAACAACAGGCTGATGCACTCATGCAACATCTCGCTGAAACCTTTCCTCAAATAACATCCCTTTTGTATGTTGATAATCATAAGGCTAACGATACATTTGGCGACCAGGAGATTCATGTCGTAAAAGGCAAAGACCACATCTTCGAACAGATGGAAGACCTCCGTTTCAAGGTGGGTCCCAAATCCTTCTATCAGACCAACACCGAACAGGCATACGAACTCTACAAAGTGGCACGTAACTTTGCCTTGGACGGACTGATTTCTTCAGAATCTCCAGCCCCACTTATCTATGACCTCTACACGGGCACAGGCACCATTGCCAATTTCGTTGCCAAATATGCGCGTCAGGTCATCGGCATCGAGTATGTTCCAGAGGCAATTGAAGATGCCAAGGTGAACTCCGAAATCAATGGCATCACCAACACGCTTTTCTATGCTGGCGACATGAAGGACATCCTCAACAAGGAGTTTATTGATGAACATGGTCGCCCCGACATCATCATCACCGACCCTCCACGTGCCGGCATGCATCAAGATGTTATTGATACCCTCCTTTTTGCAGCCCCCAAGCGCATTGTTTACGTCAGTTGCAATCCTGCCACACAAGCACGTGACTTGCAGTTGCTGGATGTTGATTATAAAGTAGTTAAAGTGCAGCCTGTGGATATGTTCCCCCACACGCAGCACGTTGAGAATGTTGTATTATTGGAAAGAAGATGAGCAATTATTTCGATTACAAGGCAGCCAACCATTACACAACTTATGTTGTGAAAGAATCCGCAGAGTTGTTACCGTTCCTGATGACAATGATTTCAGGTGTTTCACGCACAAAGGCGAAAGAGTTTTTGAGTCAGCGCATGGTCTATGTGAACAACGAAATCATCACCCAATTCAATTATCCCCTGAAGCCGGGACAGGTGGTGCAGGTGGCAAAGAACCGCCACAAACATGCCATGACCAATAAGATGGTGCGTATTGTCTATGAAGATGCCTTCCTGATGGTTGTGGAGAAGAAAGAGGGCATTCTCACCAACACTCAACCTGGTGTTCGCCAGGAGAGCGTGAAATCCATCCTCGATGAATATGTCCAACGTCAGAGCCGCAGTTTCTCTGTCCATACGATTCACCGTCTCGACAAAGGAACCTCTGGACTTCTGCTTTTTGCCAAGCGGCGCGACATCCAGAAGATGTTTACTGACAACTGGAAAGAACTCGTCACCGACCGCCGTTATGTGGCGCTCGTTCAGGGAGAAATGGAGAAAGATTTAGGTACAGTCACCTCATGGTTGATGGACAATAAATTGTATTTCACCTATTCCAGCCCCTTCGACAATGGTGGAAAGTTTGCTGTGACACACTATCGCACGTTGACCCGCAAGAATGGCTTCTCATTGGTGGAGTTGAAACTCGACACGGGGCGGAAAAATCAGATACGTGTCCACATGAAAGACCTGAAACACCCCATTGTCGGCGACTACAAATATGGCAGCAATTTTGAGACCTACGGCGAACGGCACGATGTGGCAGGGCGCATCTGCCTCCATGCCTTCCGGCTGGCGTTCCGTCACCCCATCACAGGCGAGTTCCTTAAGTTCGAGTCACCGATTCCGTCTGTGTTCACACAACTTCTCAAGTAAATTCTTTCTGCGTTTTTAATCTATTTCCGTTTTGAACGGTCAAACCCGTCAGATTGCAATTTTTAAGAATTACACTTATTTATGTATCGCTTTACCAAACAATTACTTAACACTGTTATTGCGATTCTGTGCCTCTTGTTTGTGCCAGGTCAGACTCGCGCACAAACACAACCAGCACAAGGCACAGACGATTATTCTAACATCGTGCAGTACATTCAGAAAGTGATGAACTTTAATGTGTCCATTCCGCAGGAAAAGGTTTACATGCACTTCGACAACACTGGCTATTTCGAGAATGAAACGATGTGGTTCAAGGCATACGTGACCAGAACCGACAAGCAGAGAGCGACCGACTTGAGTCAAGTGCTCTATGTCGAACTGCTCAATCCGAGTGGTGATGTGGTCAAGACACAGAAACTGCATATTGATGAGAAGGGACAGGCATACGGCGACATGAAACTCGACACTCTGTTCGGAACAGGATTCTATGAGGTACGTGCCTACACACGCTACATGACCAACTGGGGTGTGAATGCTGTCTTTTCGAGAGTGTTTCCTGTGTTTAAGGCACCGAAGGAAGAAGGCGATTTCAGAGATTTAACACTCAGCACGAAACTCTACAAACAGCGTGACCCGAACAATCGAGACCTGCAAGATTCCCTTTATACAAAGGCTGTCGGGGAGGGTGTTTACACCAGTGAATTGGCAAAGACCATCAGTGCTCAGTTCTACCCCGAAGGAGGCGATTTATTGGTGGGAAAGAAATGCCGTGTGGCAATGCTGGCAGTCAACGATAACGGACGACCTTATCAAGGCAAGGGCACCATTGTGAATGCCGCAGGTCAGGTTGTGTCTTCTGTGGAAACCGACTCGCTGGGTCGGGGACTCTTCACTGTCACACCCGATGGTTCAGCACTCACGCTGAAAATGGCGAACATGCAAGGCAAGGAACAGAAATTCCCGCTCCCTAATGCCAAGACCGAAGGCTGTGCCTTGACGATGGATGTCATTGGTGAGACGATTCTCGCCACGCTCCAGTGCTCGCCCAAGGCTTGCGACCGTCTGTTGGGCTATGCCATCATGAACAATGGCAACATCCTCTTCTGTGACACCTTGACGGGTTCGCCGCTGATTGAATTGGAACTGAATCGAGCCACGATGAAGGAAGGTGTCAATCAGTTCACACTTTTCAACAGTCATGGTCAAATTCTTGCCGACCGCCTTTTCTTCATCTGCCCCGAAAGAACTCCGTCAGACAGCATCTTTTTCAAATCGAACACTCCGTTCTTGAAACCATGTGGAAAGGTTGATTTGGATGTGCAGACGTTGCCCAACACGACTTTCTCGTTCTCTGCCATCGATGCTGGTACGATGACCAATGGCAAGCAGGGCAACCTGAAGACATGGATGCTGTTGAGTTCTGAAGTCAGAGGCTATATCCACAATGTGGAATATTACTTCGAGGCAGACGATGAGGAACATCGCCGTGCTGCCGACATGCTGATGCTCACACAGGGCTGGCGTCGCTACGACTGGAACCTCATGTCGGGTACCACCACTTTCGAGAAGCCGCAACCCATTGAAGACCAGTTCTACATGTTTGGAAAACTCGAACCTTACCGCAAGCGCAATGAAGTGAGTGAGGTCAGTTTGCAAGCATACCTTTTCAATGAGAGCGGTCAAAGTCTTTCTGGCTCAACCACGACAGACTCATTGGGCAATTATGCCTTCGCGTTGCCATTCCTGGATGGTGAATGGAAAATGCAGATTTTCACCAAAGTGGATGACAAGCGCAAGACCTTCCGTGTGGGCATTGACCGTCAGTTCTCGCCCAAGCCACGATACATCACACCTGTGGAAGCATCGGTCATGCCACCTCTCTTGCCCAACATGTTTGTCATCAAACCTGGCGACCCCGAGCCAGAGGAAGAGTTTATTCCCATCACGCAGAAGAATCATCTGCTCGAAAATGTCACGGTGAAGGCAAAACGTCGCTATTTCACCAACGACGACTGGACCTATCAGAATGAAAACTTTGCCAGCCAGTATGCCACGCTTTTTTATGATATCGACCGTGAACGTGACAACCTCCTCGATTTAGGTGAAGATGAACCCACCCTCTTCCAGTTCCTGTGCCGAAAGAACGCACTCTTCAACAATCCAGAAGGGAAAGACCTGCCATCCCCCTCTGAACTTGATGGCTCCGAGTACGCCATGTGGAAAGGCAAGATGTCATACGCCAACCGACCCATCAAGTGGATTGTGGATAATGGTGAAACCCAAATGTTGCTTGACACGGCGTATGCTGGAAGTGTTGCCAGTATTCTGGGCATATCCAAAAACGACCCGGACCTTTTCATCGAATGGGTCACAAATGAGGGAAAATACGCCATGGCATCAAGCGAGGTAGGTAGTATAGGTGACCCCTTTTTCCCACTATGGATGGAAGAGGTGAAGAGTCTTTATATCGTACCTGAAAGTCCAAAGGAAACCCAAGGCTGTGTACGCATCTACCTCTACACCCACAAGAAATATTCTACAGCCAGCAACAAAGGTTTGCGTCGCACCTACTTCCAAGGCTTCAACACGCCTTCCACTTTCCAGATGGAGGACTACAACGTCATCCCTCCGATGGCAGACTTCCGTCGCACCATCTACTGGGCACCGAATGTCACTACAGATGCCCAAGGCAAGGCGCATGTAACCTTCTTCAATAACTCCACCTGCACAGGAATGTACATCAGTGCAGAAGGCATGAACGACGAAGGGAAATGTGTCGTACACTAATCTCCTTTCTGCTCAACAACGGATGTGTCGAATGACACGAATGGTGTGAAAACAACATTTGACCACTTCGTGGTGAGTTGGGAAAGAAATTGGAATAATTAGAATAATTAAGCCCAGAAATTAACATAATAAAAAGTTTAATTTCTTAATATTTCTGGATAAAATTATTCTAATTATTCCAATTTCTTTTTCCGAATAAAGCCGCGAAGCAGCCTGATATAACCAATTTGATTTATGAAAACGAAAATTCGTCTAATTCGAACAATTCGTTGTTTTTATTCTATCAAATTCGCGTTTTATTTCTTGCTCTTCTTTGCCTTCTTTCCGCTCATGGCATTGCTGATTTTTTCAGCCTTCAGCATCACCTCTGCATAGCGGCGACCCAGTTCACGATAGCCGTCAGCCGTGAAGTGCAAGTGGTCGAAATTGCCTTTGCAACCCAGCGAGGGAACCACGTAGGCAGTAGGGATGACCAGGGGCATGGTGGCTATCACACTGTTGTGGAGATAGCAGGCACCGTTCTCCTGTTGTGACATCAACTCACCCACCAGCAACGGGCACTCCTCAGCCTTCAGGTTTAGGTCGTTGAGCAGACGCTCATACACCAACTTCACGCGCTCAGGCCAGTCCTGCTGTCCGTTGTCGGTGCAGCCCTGATGCAGCAGGATGCCCTTGATGACGCCCGCCTTCTGAGCCTGCTTTGCCATCTCCACCAGACGCTGGTAGGGGTGGTTGTCGTATGCCTTGCAGAAATTCTGCAACCAGTCGGCTGATTTTGCGATGTAAGCCTGCGCTTTGTCCTCGTCGAAAAGGTCAATGCTGCAACCGCCGATTGCCACGTTGATGACACCGATGCTCACTTCTTTCGGAGATTTCTCCACCATCGTGCGACCGAAATAATCGGCAGGAGTCAGACCTGTGTATTCGCGACAGAGTGGGGGAACTGCCACATACCACTGACCCTTCTTTCTGCCCGTGTTCTGAAAATCGACGGCTGCCATCATCCTGAATCGTGGGCTCAGGTTTTCGCGGTCTTGTGGTTCAATGCGAGCATTGCCTTCCATGTTCGATTGACCGAAGCACAGATAGATGTGGAAGTTCGGGTCAAACTTCGTGGGCTGTGGCATTTCGCCGGCAGGGTTGTTGCCGTCGTTGTAGTTCAGCACAGCATTCTTCTCATAGAAATTGGAAACCTCACCCTTTTTCTCTTGGGCATACGCCGTACAAGCCATCAGCCCCAGCGCAATTGCCATACAGATTGTTCTCATTGTTTCTTTTAGTTTTTAAGTTTTTAATATAGGTTGTTGAGTAAATGTCCTTCCTTTCACGGTTTTTCCATTAGCATCGTCAGTTAATTAGTCGAGAACAATCCCCACAAAAAAGATTGTCGCGGTAAAGGTACGACTAATTCTCGAAACAGCCAAAAAAAGTTGGGGAAAAATGCTTTTTTCATTTTTTTCCCTTCTCGTTTGATGCCTCCCTGATATTCATATTATCCTATAACCGCACTCAACGCATTTGATTTGACGCACCCAGCGTATAAAATTACGCGCACCCAGCGCCTGTTATTTCACGCTGGGTGCGCGTATTTTTGTAATCTCCTGTTGTTGCAATTGTTAGCACTTTTATGTGCGAGAAGCCTTGAAAAGAGAATGACTCACATCTTTTGAGAACCAAATCCCAGTACAGAATAATTTTGTCCTATCATTTCGTGCTTACTAACGATGAATAGGTGTTTGCAAACATTACAGATAAGTAATAAAATGGTCGTAATCTTTGTTATAATGGAAATCTTTTATAACCAATATTCCGTATGCTTGAAGGCGCTTATGAGTTGTAATCCTTGTTATAATGGAAATCTTTTACAACCCAAAAACACGGACAATGGCGTAACAAATTGTTGTAATCCTTGTTATAATGGAAATCTTTTACAACTCAAAATGAAAAATTTTCTTTCTATCCTCGGTTGTAATCCTTGTTATAATGGAAATCTTTTACAACACCGCGAAAATGCATATAATAGCCCCGCTGTTGTAATCCTTGTTATAATGGAAATCTTTTACAACTCAAAATGAAAAATTTTCTTTCTATCCTCGGTTGTAATCCTTGTTATAATGGAAATCTTTTACAACACCGCGAAAATGCATA
>JAFUYM010000010.1 GCA_017470525.1 Bacteroidaceae bacterium | reverse complement strand
TTACCTCAAGTCGCATCGTGGGGTAAGGGGATGGTGGCTACATATTGATGTTGTGCTGTTGCTTTTTACTGAAAGCTGCTACTAACGACTCATAAATCTACCCTTAATCGTGTATTGGATGATAGTTGCGGATTTTAGGACTAATTCAACTTTGGGACGTTATCGCTTCGCTCGAAGTTAAAAACTTCAAAACAACACCTTTTTCATTTCCCCGCTTTTCATCTGCACGATGTTCACACCCTTTTGCGGAGCGTTCAACCTGATGCCCGAAAGCGAATAGAATGCCACGGGTTTCGTACCCTCTGAGGCAGAGGCTTGCAGAGCCTGCAACTTAGCCACCTCCTCTTCCGTTGCCGAATAGAGCGCAAGACCAGTCACCGTGATGGCAACCGTCGAGTTCAACGTGAGGCGGCATTCAGCAAAATCATCCTCCACATTGAATGCTAATGCCACATCCTCACCAGCCTTCACCGTCTCGTTCAGTACACGCTGCTTGTTGCCCGTCCACTTCTTGATGGTCACCGTGATGGTACCCTCGCTTTCACACTGAGTCTTGAAACACAACTTATAATTGCCCTTCGCCAACTGGAACGCATGATATACATTCTGGATGTTCTTGCCCGAATCATTAGGGTCGTCGCCAAACATCAGCAACTTCGACGTAAGGCTCCATCCGTGCGACCTCGGAGCAAAGCCCTCTGCCTCCAGATTCGGACGCCACTTCAACGTCGCGTCGCATGGAGAATCCAAAGTGTATTGGCTCATGAAATTCCACATCGTCTTCGCCGAACTGCCATCCTCCGTCTTATTCGTGAAATCTTCGTGACCCATACCATCAATCACATAGTAGATGTACGGGAAACTCCCCTCGCCTGCCTCATACACACTCTTGGTGTATTTGCCAGCCACCGTTGTCACCACAGGCACAGGGTTCGCACCCAATCTTGCCACCATCTCATCCACAATCGTCGGCATGCGGGCAATATCGACAAAATTGTCATTCTTGCCGTGAATATGCAGGAAAGGTACAGGACGTACACCCGTGTGGTGCAAGTGGAACTCATTCAGTTGGAATCCGCTAATCGAAGCAAACGCCGCGAAGATGTCGGCACTCGTATTCGTCTGCGAATACGTCATCATGCCGCCATTCGAGAAGCCACAGCAGTAGATGCGCTTGCGGTCAATCGTGTAAGACTTAGCCACATCCTCAATAATCGCCTTGAAGAACGCCACATCCTCCAGACTCTTCTCATCGCCCGTCGATTGCCAACCAGGTAGCGTACCGCCAAACACAGGGAAATAAATCTGTCCGCCCTGCGGATAGACCACAATGAAACCATTGGCATCAGCCACATCCGTCCTCATCGGAGCCTTGTTGTTCATATTTCCACCTGTGCCATGCAACGAGAACACCAACGGAGCATTCTCCTTCACACTATTCGGCACATACAACCAATAAGAACGGTTCACACCATTCACGGTGACATTCACTGCCTTATCCACTTTCGCTGCCATCACACTCATGGTCACACCGACCATCATCAGCAGTCCACAAACCAATTTCTTCATATCTTTCAGTTTTTTACAATTAATTCCTATTTCCTCATTTCACTTTCCACACATTCAATGTAATTCCTTCGCCCTGCCCCCACGCTGGTGCACAGAGGAAAAGCGCATTGTTCAGCCACGCATACTTGCTGTCTTCAGGAGCCTCAAACTGAGGAGCCGCCTTGAAATAGAAGCCACCATCGCCACCAGCGATGATGCCACGGTTGCGAATATGGATATACACGCCATCATCCGTCTTGATGCTGTAAATTGCCTCCAACTCCGTGCGGTTCCCCTTCGCCAACTGCCAGTCAGCACCGCCCTCGAGGATGGTCCCTTTCAGCAGCGGACCCTCAAATGTGCCTCCCGTGATGGGGATGACCGTCCTTCTTCCCTTCGGAGTCTCACCCACCGAATAGGCTTGACCCAACTTCACCTTCAGCGTCATCACAAACTCAGTTTCGGGACCCGGCACGTCCGCTCCCGTCTGGGCACGAAGCCCCACCGTTGCCACTGCAATCCATGCCAGCAGCATAAAAACTCTTTTCATATACACATCAAATTAAACGTTAGTAAAAAATATGCTGCAAAGTTAATCCTTTCTTCAAGAAAAAACTTCACAGCACGTATCGTAAAGTTGCAATTTTGTTACATCAGGGCAACTTTTCAGGGAATATACACTTTCTTCCCATTATAAATGTACACCCCCTTGGTGGGGTGTTCCACCTGCACTCCCTGCAAGGTGTAATACTTGCCATCGAGAGGATGGTATGTCACAGCCATGACGGGCAGGGCTTCTTCGGTTGGCACGAGGTAGGCAGAACGAACGCAGGCGGTCTTGCTCCAGTCAACTTTGAGGGCATGGAGGTGGAGGAAGTCATCCTCACGTGCAACACCTTCGCTGGTGAGGGCATTCTGGAGATCTGCCAAAGGCAGGACGATGGCTTCGAGGTCGGCATCCCAATAGGGGTCGCTGTCGTTGAAGGAGACGGTGATTTGTTTCCACGGGCCATGCGACACCAGTCGGTTTGCCAAAATACGGAGCCCGCTACCTGTGCCCCGAAGGACGAGTTTCTCATACCCTGTGATGTCGGCAAAGCGGTTCTCTTCCACACCCACAAATCCCGCTACGGCTGTGCCACCCCCAGCCTCCTGATTCATGTTCCAATCGACATTGACCTCCTTGTCCTTTGGCTGTGCATCTGCACCTGTACCATCCCATTCGTGGAACATGGAGGCGGTGAGTTTCTCCCATCCGTCGGGAGCCTCGAAGTCGTCCACATCGACCAAACGGACGATACTGCCCAGCACCCACTCACTTCTCACGGGGAAGTACTGCTGCAAGAGGCGGTTACGCTCTGTCATGTAGGTGTCGTCCACCGTGTACAAGTTGCCACGCGAGGTGTAAGGGTGTACGTCGCGGCGGTAATCGCCCCAACGTGCCGCCTCGCTGTAGAGTGCGGTGGAGATGGTGTGGTAGAGGCTGTCCCACACTGCCACCACCGAGGCTTCACCCAGCAGTCCATCGGCTGCCAGCACCTCCTTGGCGCGGCGCAGGTAGCGACGGGCAAAGTCCTCGTTTTGCAGGAGATTGTGGAAGATGCCTGTGGGGTAACTGCTGCCGTTGTTCTTGCCCAGCACGTTCTCATGCTCGTTCTCGAAGATGATTTCGGAGTCCCAGCAGAGGAAGCGGAAACCTTGGCTCTCGGTGCCGCGCCGCCGCAGGGCATACCAGTTGTGGTGGTCCCAGTCGGTGTTGCCCGCATATTGGTTGATGAGCATGTAGTCGATGAAGTTGTCCACATCTAAGAGTGCCTCCAGGTCGGGGGCGTCGTTGCCGTCGGCATCCTTGCCTTGCAGACGCCAGTATGCCGCCTCGTCGCCACTGCCCACCTGTGCCGCTGTCGCCACCATCATGTCCCATGCCTCCAGGTCACCTTCGCTGGCTTCGATGTGGTTGCCGCCGTCCTCCTCAATCTTCAGCACGTCAATGTCGCCCTTCTTGCCGCCCAAATGGTCTTTGCCAAACTGGTCATCGACCCGTTCGGCAATGTTGTAAAGTCCCCAGTACATGCCGTTGAGGAACAGGTGTACATAGAGCGCATTCACACTTGTGTGTCCCATCTTGCGCTGCATGCGGCGTGCCCACACATCGCGAGTGTATTGCGCCTTCTGGCGGTTCGACTCCATCCAATGCTGCCAGGCGTTGCCGAAATGGCAGCGCAGCACGAGTTGGTCGAACTTGGCAGGTTCTTCCTCGCCAAAGAGCGGATATTTCAGGGTCTTCTCCCCATACTTCTCCTTGAACACCAGACGGAACGAGTGCTTGGGGTTCTTCTCTGCCAGTCGTCCATGTCCGCCGTGCAGACGCAGTCCGCAGGTGGCAGCGAGGTCGTGTCCGCCGCCCATCAGTTCGATGCTGGCAGGACGTGTCCAACCGTGCCCTGTGGCATCGCCCACGGGAGGACCTGTGAAGATGTAGATGCCGCCCTTCTCCTCGTCCAGTTCGTGGCTGAAGAGGTTGTCCTTGTCGGTCACGATGCTGAGGATGGGAAGGCTCTTCAGCCCCTCCACGATTTTGGGGCGCAAGGCGGCATCGGTCGTCATCTCCTTGTCCATGCCATAATCTGCCACCGCCGTACCAGCCATCTGGGTATAACTGCCCCACTCTGTCGGATAGCCCTCGGGGGTGTCTGACTGACGGAGCACATCATTCACAAAAAGATAGGTGGCAGTGGCTATGGGCGAAGAGAGCGTGTCGCCCTTCACCTCGGCTGCCCGCAGGAGTGTGTTCCCCGCCAGCGTGAGCGGAGCCGTGTAGGTCTGACTTGTTGCTGTTGGTTCGCTCCCATCAGTGGTGAAATGGATGGTGGCTTCGGCATCGTCTGAAATGATTTCGACCGTCAGAGTGCCTCCGTCATAGAGACCATGGGGCTGACTGAACTTTGGCTGAGCCTGTGCAGTCAACACCACGAAAAATAAAATAGATAAAGTGTGGAGATTTCTTTTCATGTCAATCCATCGATTTGATATACAATACTTTCTGTTTAGTTTCGTCGGCAAAGTTACGCATTTTCACTCCTGTTTTGTTTTCATTCAGGTTTCATTTCTTATTAGATAGGTTGCAAAAAGAGAGAACACAAAACAAATTGAAACATCGGAAGTTTTTCTTAACGCTTCGCATCTTTAGAAAAACCATATAAAACAACACCCCACAAAATCTGTTTACAATAAATAAACCCACACACATTCTGTTTAAATTAAACACACAGAACAGACTGCACGTCGTGGACTGCAATGACTACACGCCGTGGATGTGAAAGACTGTACGTCGTGGATGTGAAAGACTGTACGTCGTGGACTTGTTGCAGTGTACGTCGTGGGGGTGTGGTTATGTACGTCGTGGGGTTGTGGCTATGTGTGCCGTGGAACTTTCATATCACTTCACCAGAACTTTTTTGCCATCCACAATGTAGATGCCAGGAGCGAGCCTGTCGGGAGAGGTAAGACGGCGACCACTCAAGTCATAGACAGGAGCGGAGGTCTTGGAGGTGGTGGCAATGGAGGAAATACCTGTTGATTCGAAGACGAGTGGCAGGAAATCTTCCGTTGTGTCGGGCTGGGCATAAACACCGAAGGGGGTAAGAGTGGCAGGGGCATCGAGACGTTCCAATCCCCACTGTCCACCGTGCTGAGCAAGGATGTAGTCGCCTGCATAAAGAGGCTTTTGGGTGTAAGTGCCTCGCAGGGATGCATCGAGAGGACTGACAGCGTAGGTGATGTCACCGCTGCCACAGAAGGTGACACTACCTTGTGCTTCAACGAGGACGGGTTGATGGGCAGGGATGACCTCGACGGGTTCTGCTACCCATTCGGAGGTAAGGGTGTAAGCCTTGGTTCCTTCGGGCACAGCGGCTTGGAAAGGCAGCATGATGAGTCGATACCCTTCAATCTTAAGAGTCAGAATGGCTGCATCTGTTGTGAAAGAACGGACAGGACGGAAGTCGCCACCCTGCTCTGTAAGCGAGAGTTCTGAACAAATGGTACCCACCACCACATTAGGACCACCCAGTGTGCTACCTTCTGAAACATAGGCAATGCGGTTCTTTCCATCAAGCCACGGGAGTGCATCGGGCAAGTTGGTGACTGCCGTGAGGTCAAGGCTGACGCAAGCGGCATCGGAAGTGTAATCGAGCACATTGCTGTCGTCTGCCACGTAGGCACCAGTGAGCGTAGCGGAGTAGTCGGTACCCAGATAGACATCGCCGAAGTTGAAAGTGAGCGTGGAACTCCAATTGTTGTTGGTAAGCGAAATGAGTCCCAAACACCCGTCGGTGAGTGTAGCGGGTGAGAGGTCGAATACGATATTGAAATTCTCGCGGCGACTGACATCCAAATCACCATAATTGTAGGTGGACACTTCGCCTTGCGCATTCACATAGGTAAGGGTTGTGTTTGAACTGGAGTAGTTGAGCGTGGAGGAGACTTTCTTCACATTCAGTACGAGGGTGCTGTAGCGGTCGTTCAGAGCAACGTAACCGAAGTTTGCGTTGGTACGAGCCGATATGAGGGGGGTGGAGTGGTCAAGTTTCTTGGTTTTCCCACTCAACTTGTAGGTTGTGCCAAAAGTGTTCTTGGTAGCGGTCTGGTCGTCCAGCCGGTCATAACGAGTGATGACACCTTTCATGTCACTGGGCTGACGGTCTCTGCTGCGCACGAACAGAACGGTGGCAACACTCTGGGCAGCGATGCTGACATTGGGACGGCAAGTCTCTTCGGTGAGCACAGGAGTGGAGGCGGTGAGATTCCTGGTTTTCGTGGTGGTATACACGGCACCTTTCTCCGTATAAAAAGGAAGGTCGAGCACCGTATTGACCTCATTGTCGGTGGGGTTGGCAATCACAGCCACAACGGTGTCGCCTGTCTGTGAAAGATAGGCAGAACCTTCAAGGGCTGCCCCTGCGAAGGCGGCATCGATGCGTGTCATACCTGTCACGAAACGTGCAAAATGTGCCATGACATAACCGCGTTTGGTGACCACACCTGTTGAGGTGCCACAAGTGCCGTCGCCCAACATGCCGTAGTAGCGTTTGGCAGCATAGTGTACCCATGCATTGAAATCTCCAAGCATACAGGTGTTGATGGCGCGAAAGAAGTCAAAGAAGTCTTTGGAGTAGTCGAATTGACGAGTGGTGCCGCTCGACTCGTTCCAATTGATGAGGTATTCAGTCATCCAGATTTCTTTTCCCTTTGCAGCGAGCGACTTGTAGGCAGACTGAATGCCACCGTACTGATGCCCTCCGTAGATGTCGAAACAGTCGAGAACTCCCGTCTTGTTAAGTGCATTGACATAGGCGTCGCTTACAGCAAGTGTTTCAGGAGCCATGATTTTGCAACTGATGGAGCGTCCATAGGTTTTCACAAACTCCGCCATCTCACTTGCTGACCAAAGGCAACCTGCATATTCGGCTGGCCAGTCGGGTTCATTCTGAATGGAGATGGCATCTAATTCCACTCCGTTCTGACGCAAATATTGCACATAATCCTCCAAATACTGGGCATAGTCTGCCCAATTTGCCCGCTTCAATGAGCCAGTGGTACCATCACTATTCTTAGCATTGCTGGTCCCGTTGGTTTTCCATTCGGCAGGCTGTCCCCATGGCGAAGCAAACACAATCAGTCCCATTTGCTTAGCAGCCTTTGCTGTAGCCAGAGACTGCCCCCATGCCCCCTTGCCAATAGGAATGTAAAGGCGCATGATGTTGCACCCGACGGTGCTTCCCGTTCCCCACACTTTCCGAATATCGGCGGTGGACATGTGGTTATACTGAAACTGAGGTGAACAGACAAAGCCGCCAAAACCTGTGATGCGCTGATGCGTAGTCTGGGCATCCAGCCGAAGTGTGGCTGACTGTTGAGCAAACAGGGTCTCAGAAGCAAGCAGCAGAAGTGCTGTTGATAAGGTATGAAAAAGGTGTTTCATCGGCAAGGTTTTATGTATAATTTGCAAATTTAATTAACAATTAATAATCAACAATTAACAATTGCCATGCGGCGAGGCTTTATGTTATCTATTATTATGTTTTCTATTATATTGTCATTTTCCCCCATTTCCAAAGTAACTGTAGTGGTTGTTGTCAGGGTTGACAACAATTTGTTCCACTACTATTTCGGGGTCTATCATGATGATTTTCAAAGTGTGCTTGCCCGAAGAGACGGTGAAGGTGGCATCGAGCCAACGGAGGTTGTCGAACACCTCGTCGCGACGGGGCAACTGGCGACCGTTCCAGAATCCGCTCAAAGCGAGGCGACTGCGTGGAGGCAGAGGCTTTAGCACTTTGGAGACAGCAAGGTTCTGAGGGGTGTATTCGGTGAACGTATCGACGATGCCACGACGAGCATCGATGGTCTGCATGGGCTGGTCGTCAAGTTGAATGCCAATGCGGAGTCCACGGGCTGGATAGATGTCTTGAGTGGGAAGGATGCCGATGGCGACACGTCCGTCGGCTGTGAGATTCACCTCATATTCCAACGTGGCTCCGCTGCTTTCTGCCAGCACATTGCTGCTACCCATGCAGCCTTCGCCACGTCCGAGATCGGGCAGGAAGGTCCATGAGGCATCTTTTCCGTCAGTCTTGCGGGTATAGCGATAGGCTGGGATGGAGTATTCGTCGGTGGAGGGCTGCTCTTGCAGGGCATGAGAAGTGGGGATGTTAAGGGAAAGCGGGTTGATGTTGTCATCTGGCATGAACCACTGGGTATAACCGATGTGCTTGTCCTGCATCATGCCGTGCCACTTGCCGTGTGCCAACTCATTATTATAATAGGCGGTGAGTTGACGGTCTTTTTCCATCAACTGCTCAATGCGGAGGGAGTCACCAAGGGTGGCGGCATTGTAGATTTCTGCCACGCCTGCGCTGCCCACCAGGGGATAATAGACAAGTTGGTAGTAAGCATCCTGCATGGAGGCTGGGAGTTTTGCTTTGAGGGCTTCGGCGCGCTGGACGAGGGATTGCCAAAGTTGGCTGATGTGTGCCATTTCCTCACGGTTGTAGATGCCCGGCACTTGGGCTTCGGGTTTGCGCCACAGGTTATACTTGGGGTACTTTGCCATGAGGTCTGCAATTTCGGTTGCGTACTGGCTGCCAAAGATGCTACGAGCAAAATCTTCGAGATAGGCTTTCTCGCCGCCAGCGCCGATGGCTGAGGGGTTCCACGCATAGTGCATGATGAAGTCGATAGGCACTTCCTTAGGCTTGAGGTCGCCAACGTTGATGAGCCAGATGCGGTCGATACCTGTCTGGTAGGCGAGGTGGAGTTGTTCGCGGAGTTTGGGGATGGTGGTGGTGTTAACCCATCGGTCGTTCCAAGGACCGCCATTCATGTCGATGTGGTAGTAGAGCCCAAGCCCGCCTCTACGCTTACGCTCGAAGTCTCGACCGATGCGGCGGATATAGCCCCAGTTGTTGTCACACAGCAGCAGGGTCACATCGTCGGGCACGGTGAAACCAGCATCGTAGTAACGTTGCACCTCGGTGAAGATTGCCCACAACTGAGGCACTTGGCTGGCAGGCTTACCGTATGCCTTACTGATGATGCGCCGCTGGCTCTCGATGACTTTCTCAAGGGTCTTCATGTTGTCGGCATCGTTACCACTGCCCATCGCCACGTCGCCGTCGCCACGCATACCGATGGTGATGAGGTTGTCGTATTGCTTGTTACGCTCAATGCCTTCGGTGAAGAAACGGTCGATACGTTCGGGGTTGGTGGCATAGTCCCAGGGTCCGATGGAGTCTTTGCGATAGACGTATTCTTTGTGTGCTCGCATCATGGGTTCGTGGTGGGAGGTGCCCATCACGATGCCCATTTCATCGGCAACGCGTGGACTCTCTGGATCGTCTTCGTTGAAGCGACTATCCCACATGGCTGGCCAGAGGTAGTTAGCCTTGAGGCGCAAGAGGAGTTCGAACATGTGGGCATACATCTTGGAATTCACGCCGCCGAAGTGTTCGGTTGCCCATCCGCCAAAGGAGGGCCATTCGTCGTTGATGAAGATACCACGGTACTTCACCTTGGGTTCGCCATCGGTGTATTCACCTTGATTGACATAAATGTGCTCATGCTTGGCAATGGGTGCATCTGCCCACCAGTACCAAGGGGAGACTCCGATTTGACGGGAAAGTTCGTAGATGCCGTAGATGGTGCCGCGCTTGTCACTGCCGAGAATGACGAGTCGGTTGCCGTCGGTGGTGATGATATACTGCTCCCATTTGCCCTGCAACTGACGGGCAAGGTTCTTGTAGCGTTTTGCCAGACGGCTCTTGCCTACGGTGCCCACCAGAATGGGAGCGCACTCGCTGCCTGCCACGGCAAGGAGGTCTTTCCGCAGGTTGCGCACGGCAATTTTCACGCCTTCCCAGTCGGAAGGATCGTACTGAATAGTATCGGCACCCCCTGTGAGACACAACTGGGAGGCATCGCTCCGCGAGAAGGTGACAAACGGTTCGGCTGCATTCATTGCCGATGCTGCCAACAGAAACATCAAAAGCAGTATTTGTTTCATGTGCATGAGGTTTTGATAAAGAAAGATAGAATGAATCAAAAAAACGTGCTGCAAAGTTAGTTTTTCTTGCAAGAACTCACTTTACAGCACGTTTCAAATGCTTTTGTATAAGTTACTTTCCATTCACACGTTCCCACTCCTGCT
Source organism: Bacteroidaceae bacterium (assembly GCA_017470525.1). Classification (GTDB taxonomy): domain Bacteria; phylum Bacteroidota; class Bacteroidia; order Bacteroidales; family Bacteroidaceae; genus Minthosoma. Next base: position 9,623 of record JAFUYM010000010.1, on the reverse strand, counting down.
CGGTGAAATCGGAGGTGTCCTGTTTCCAGGTAGGGTCGGGCATATACCACCAAAGGGAGTTGAAGTAGGCTTGCAGTTTCTGGTCTTTGAACACATAGCCTCGATTGGCGTAGGGGAGGTTGCGCATGATGCGGTGGATGCCCAAACCGTCGGTATTGACCTCCTTTTCCTGATTGGTGGTATCGTCCCACACATAGGGATGAAGCATCACAGCAGTGCGGTCGTAGAAGCGTCCGAGTTTGAACTTCTCTTCGGGATAGAAGAGGATGGCATCCCCCGACATGATGGTGAAGTTATCAGTTGGGCGGAAGTTCTTCTTGTGCCACTCCACCGTGCCATTGCGAAGGGAGAACTCAAAATACTGAGCGTCGTCATAGCCTCCCGTGTAACGATGCACTTTCCCCTTGCCCTGAGTCACCGTCCATGTGGCACCGTCCCAGAGTCCCGAGTCGTGGAGGCAGAACTGCTTGGCAGTATTCTTTGCCTGAATGCGCAGGGTGAAGTCGTCAATTTGATGATTCGCCCAACGCATGGCAGGTTTGAGCCAATAGGGAATCTCGAAGTGGCGATAGACACCGCCAGACATGAGGTAACGGTAGGTGTGATGCACCTCGTTCTTGCCAGCCTTGAAGTTCGCTCTGAAGAGGTATGCCACCGAGTAGTTGATGCTCTCTTTCGTCTTCTTGTTGATGAGGTTGTCGCCCCAGTCCTCTTCATCCATGCTGTCCGGATTGGGCTTGCGCCACTCCTGCATGTTGAGCGGTTTGAAGTCGGTGGATTCATCTTCCGACCCAGTTTGGACAAGGCTGGTCTTGAAAGAGAGAGGCTGACCGTTCAGCGTAACAGTGAAGTTCTCGATGTAGGGATGACCCTCTGCGCCCAAGGCACTCTCCTCCGCATTATAAGGGGCAACAGCCTCAAAACCCATATCGACCATCTTGGCTGCCCCTCGGTTCGTGAACTCATAGAGGACATCCACGTAGGCATAATGGTCGTCGCCGATGCTGATGGTGAGCACCTCCTTGGTCACTGCCACATCCGTTTCATGAATAGGCACCAACTGATTACCATTCACATAGAATACGCCATCGTTGGCACTTGCCACTCCAGCCAACAGCCAGAGTACAGCCATCATCATTAGTTTCACATTCATTGCTTTTGGTTTCTTTTTCAGTTTAGATACAGCAAAGGTAAGAAAAAAAGTGAAAAGAGAAGAGTGAAAAGTGAAAAATTTGCTACCGCAGTAGTAAACAAACCGAAAAAAGTGAAGAGTGAAGAGTGAAAAAGGACTATTTGAAAAAAAAATGTCAAATCTTAATGTGTTTTTCAAGATTTAATAGTATCTTTGCCCCACGATATGACAAAAATCGGGCAATCTCTCAACAAAACATTACCTGCAAGGCTGAGTTCTTGGGTGGTGATGCTGGTGGCAATCTTGATGGTGGTCGCCTTTGTGGTGATGTACCGGTTCTCTCATCGGGCGGTGGAAGAAGAGGCGATTGAGCGGGCAACACAGACACTGAACGGAACGGTGGAGGAGATTGACAATGCACTGCTAGGAATGGAGGTGGCAGCAAGGAACATGCTGTGGAACGTGGAGCATCATCTGAACGATGAGGCGAAGATAGAGGAATATAGTCAACAGGTACTGAAGAGCAACCCGACCATCGTGGGGTGCGCCATTGCCCTTGAGCCCACCAAAGATGCGGGAATCAATCATTATCACATTTGGTACACTTACCGTGTGGGAGGCGACAGCATCCAAATGACAGTGAACCCGACGGTGATTCAACCTGAATTATATGGTAACCAACCCTATACGGAGCAGAACTGGTATTCCGTGCCGAAGGAAGAGAACCGAACCTTGTGGATTAAGCCAGAAGGGGAAGATGGAAAACGCACGTCGATTGTCACCTACAGCATTCCTATTCACAACGAAAAAGGAAAGGTGAAGGGTGTCTTGAGTGTGGATATCTCGCTCAATTGGCTGGCAAACAGGATTCTCAACACGAAGCCCTACCCGAATGCTTATTGTGCCATGCTGGGCAGAAACGGCACCTACATCATCCATCCTGACACCTCCAAACTGTATCACAAGACAGTGCATGACCTGCTCAAGGAACAGCCTGACGAGGAGATGAAACTGCTGGTGGAGTCAATGTTGGGACGAGACACTGGCTATAGAGCAGTCACCCTGAACGGGAAAAGGTGCTACGTGTTCTACAAACCGTTCAAGCGGGAAAGGTGGAGTGCGAGCATCGTGTGCCCTGAGAGCGACATCTTCCAGGCAAACAGACGGTTGCTGGTGGAGATGATGCTCATCACCATCGCTGCTCTCATAGCCATATTCGCATTCACGCTCTTCTTCGTCAGATGGCAACTGAAGCCGTTAAAAAAACTGGAGAGGGTGGCACAACGCATCAGCCAACGAAAATTCGGCACCCCAATTCGCCACACACGCAGAAAAGATGAGATTGGCGACTTGCAAAACAGTTTCGGCAGCATGCAGAAGTCACTCCAACAGCATCTACAGCAGATTGACCAACTGAACGAAGGACTGGAGGAACGTAGCGAGGCACTCCAGGCAGCGCATGAACAGGTGAAGGAGGCTGACCATGTGAAGGCGGTGTTCATTCACAATGTGAGCAACAAGATGACCCAGCCTGTGGAAGCCATCGACAGCATCGTCGGCACCATCAGAACGGACTATGCCCAAATGAGGGAAGAAGATATTGAACGCCTATCGAAGGAGGTGATTACGCATGCTCAAGACATTGCCAACCTGCTTGACCAGATGATTCAGATGGCACAAAAGAAGGAGGATGAGATTTCGGAGATTGTGAGTGAAGGACAATGGGAAACAGACAACGGACAAGAGAAAAGGGAGGGCAACGCATCATGAAGAACCCTATCAGATATATGAAACGGTCGCTTTCGTTCAAACTCGGTTTGGGCATTGTCTGCTTTGTCGCTGCGGTGTTCATCGCCGCTCTCGGCATTTTGTTTGAACGCTCACGAAGAATGGTGAGGAACGAAGCCACCGAGCGAGCCACCCATGTGCTGAACAACACAACATTGCACGTAGTGGGTTACCTAAACGAGATTGAGACTGCCACCCACAACATCGAATGGCTTGTGATGCAGAACCTCAAGAAGGATTCTCTGCTCCTTTTCACAAGACGGGTCGTGGAACTGAACCCCACCATCAATGGGTGTTCCATCACGATGGAGCCGAATTTCTTCGGAGAGAACGAGGACGACTTCTCCGCCCACTCTGTGAGGGTGGGAAGCGACATCGAAACAGCAAGGGAAGGACAATATGACTACTACAGCAAGGTATGGTACAGGACACCAAGAAGCCTGAAGAAGGCTTGCTGGGTGGACCCCTTCGACGATTTCAATGAGGGCACACTCTCGTCTATTGATATGATTGCTTCTTACTGCAAGCCGATGTTCGACCACGATGGAAATGTCATCGGGGTCATCTCAACCGACCTCTCAATGAAATGGCTGACCCGAGCCATCGAGAACGTGCAGCCCTACCCCAACTCTTACTGCATCATGCTGGGTGAGGATGGACACTATTTCGTACATCCCGACTTCAAGAAACTGATTCACCAAACCATCTTCACGGACATAGACCCCGAGCAGCATCCCGACATTATCGCCATCGGACATCAGATGTTGGCAGGAAAGACGGGCAACATGAAGGCAACCATCAATGGGGAGCCTTGCATCGTCTTCTTTCAGCCTGTGCCAAAGACAGCATGGAGCATCGCACTGGTATGCCCAGAAAGCGACATCCTGAACAACTATAACCAACTTGCCTACATCGTCGTGCCACTCCTCATAGTGGGACTTCTCCTCATGCTCTTCTTCTGCCTCAAGACCATCAGCCATTTCATCGAGCCATTGAGTCAACTGGTGCATCAGACGCATGACATCGCCAATGGCAACTTCTCGAAGCGGATGCCAAAAAGTGAACGGACTGACGTGATGGGATTGCTACAAAACAGCGTGGTCACCATGCAGGAATCCATTGACAATTACGTAAGTCACATCCAGCAGGTGAACACGGAGACCGAAGCCCGCAACAACGAACTGGCTGCCGCCAACCAACAGGCGCAGAAAGCAGCCCGACAAAACACCCTCTTCATACAGGATGTATCGCTCCAGATACGCACACCACTCAACATCATCGCTGGTTTCATGCAGGTCATCCGCGACACATTCTCCCAAATCACCCGTGAGGAAACAAGCACCTTTGCCGACATCATGCAACAAAATTCGACCACTGTCACACGCATGATCTATATGCTCTTCGATGCCTCACGCCTGGACAATGACCACCAGCAACTCGACCTGACTGAAGAAGTGGCTGTAAATGATGTGGCAAGGGAAGCCATCGAGGGATTCCGACAGAAACCGCCCAAGGATATGGTTCTCCAGTTCGACACCCATGTGCCAGACTCGTTGCATATCCACACGAACCATTCTTACCTCTTCCGCACATTGCGTGAACTGCTGTTCAATGCAAAGAAATATGCTTCGGAAGGCACAGTGACGGTGACCATCGACACGATAGACAACGAACAGCAGGCAACCGACAATAGGCAAGGAACAAAGAAGAAAGCGCCAACATTTCTTCGTTTCACCGTGGAAGATACGGGACGAGGCATTGCAGAAGCAGACCGCGAACGAGTGTTCACTCCTTTCATCAAACTCGACAAATTCAGCGAGGGTCTCGGTCTCGGACTTGGTCTCAGCCTCCGTTCCGCACAACTGCTGGGAGGTCGCCTCATTCTTGACCCCACTTACACACAAGGCGCACGTTTCATCCTTGAAATTCCCAATGCATAAATCATAGAAGAAGGGGGCGCTTCGAATTGGAAGTGCCCCCTTTTGTGATTTTAATGTCATTTGATTCTCACGCCTACCCCGTCATTGCCAAGTGACCTTCTGGACGATTTGCCCTGGGTCGCCAATGATAAGGGTGAGGGTGTGATTACGTTGGGTGCGGTCAACGGGAAAGGTCAACAAATAATCCTTACGGTTCTCCAGCACTTGAAGTTTCCACGGATATGACCATTCCTCAAATTGATTCTCACAAACGACAGGGGCACTACCATCAAGACTGACCCCGATGCGGTTGCTGCGGTCGGTGGCAATGGGCCAGAAGGGAACGGTGGAAATGCACACCGAAACGCTGTCGCCACTGATTTGCTCGGCATTGAAAGCAAGGTCGATATGAGCAGAAGTGAGGCTGGCAGGATTCTGCACGGGGTCAAGCGGTTCACCCATCTGGAGAGAGAGCCAATCGGTGCCAATGCCTTCGATGAGACGGAAGGGAACGCGTGCCTTCACCTTCGAGAGGTCAAGTTGATGAGCATAGACAGGATGCAACTGGTCGGCTGGCAAACGGTGGGCATCAGTGGGTGTGCTGACCACTTCTGGCATCAACTGATACTTGGCACAATAGCCTGGAGGCACTTGCGACATCATCTGGTTCCACTTGCCATCCAGTTGTGTGTTGTAGAGATTCACCAAAGCCTGAATGCTGTCGAATGCCTGTTGCACTGCCTGTGCTGCCTCGGTGCTACCTGCCTCGTGGTTGCGTTGTGCCATCAAGAACTTGCGGTTCATCTGATAGGCAGACTTCACACTATAGGCGATGATTTCAAAGAAGGAAGGTTGACTCTCGGCAGGCAGTTGCTGCATGATGGCATCGATGCGGTCGGAAATGCGCTGATAGTCAGCCAGTCGCTGCTGGGCAGAACCCGTCTCAAAAGAGAAATCGGTGTCGTGAAGAAGGTTGTTCTCTTGGCTGTCCCACTCCATTTCATAGCCCATAAACTCTGGCTTTCTGTCCCATGCCAACCGGTAGTAGGTGTCGAGAATCTCCTGAAAATCCTTTTCATACTTCTTGCCATAGAGAGAAGCAAGCCATTGTGCCTGATAACGGTTGACATTCTCGTAATTGAAAGCCGAGAGGTTCCAAGCCATATCGAAGAAATGCTGCACCTCCATCTCCATCGGCTTGATGTCGCCCACATTCAAGAGCCAGTAGCGGTCAGCACCAGAATCGTATGCCTTCTTCAATTCTTCATACATAAGCACAGGGGCGGTCGTGGCAATCCAAAGATTGTCGTGAGGCGTACCCAAATAACTGAGGTGATAATACACACCACTGCCCCCCTTGCGCAGACGTTCGGAAGCATTCGACACGCGCTTCATGTAGCCATAGTTGTCGTCGGGCCACACAAGGGTGATATCGTCAGGCACCCGAAGCCCTGCATCGTAAATGTCGAGAGTTTCCTTGTAGGGAACAAAGATTTGCGGTATCTCGGTGGCAGGTTTTCCCTTGTGGGTTTCGAGTATCTGGCGCTGGTCAGCAAATACCGTCTCCAAAGTTCTTGCACGGACTATCGGGTCAGTAGAGCCCTTCATCGCCTCGTCGTGCAAACCTCTCATGCCCGTCGTGTAGATATTGTCATACTGAGCAGTCTCACGGAGTCGGTCATCGAACTTCTTCCAGATGGTTTCCTTATTGGTCAGATAGTTCCATTCCCCATCTACAGCCTTGTCCCACTCAGACTTGGCTGCATTGTTGAAAAGCAAAGGTTCGCAGTGGCTCGTCGTTATCATGATGCCCCACTCTGCCGCCACCTTCTGACTCTCGGGATGAGAATAGAAAGCACCCGTGCAACTGTGCATGGCAGGTGCCAACATATTGGCTTTCAGACGCAGAAGGAGTTCACACACCTTGTCATAGGTCTTAGGACCAATGTCATCCAGGTCTTTCTCAAAGTTGCGGGCAGCCCAAGTCTGCAACCCCCAATCCTCATCGTTGATGAAGATGCCACGATACCTGATGGTAGGCGAGGTGGAGGTGTAGTTCTCTTTGTAATCGAGGGATGCTTTTTTCTGCACAGGCACATCAGCAAACCAGTACCACGGCGAAACACCGATGCGCTCGCTGACATGCAAGGCACCGTAAGCAGCCCCACGTGGGTCACTGCCCACGATGACAAGGCGTTTTCCCTTCGTCACAATCTTGTAGCGTTCCCATGCCCCACGCAGTTCGTCGGCATCCACACCGAAAGCCTTAGCCCCCTCAAGGGTGGCAAGAATCACCACAGGGTCTTCAGTCACCTCTGCAACCACTTTGGGAGAAACACCCGTCACCCTTTCGATGTCCTCACTCAGCACCGTTGCCACTTTCTTCACCAAAGGGGCATCAGAGGGGTTCACCACGATGCGACAATGTTTCAAATCTACGGCACCCACCGAGAGCAAGACTCCACAGCATGCCATCAACAAAAGCAATCGTTTCATGTTTCCTATTATTTATATAATGAATTGTTATTGTCAATGCTCCATCAAATTCAATCGGTTTTCTTGTGCAAAATTATCGCTTTCACAGCAAATTTGTTTTCAAACAGGTTTCATTTTTTTCTTTTCAGCGTTCTTTTCCCTCTCTTTATTTCGCTATTCGTTCAGATTGTTGTAATTTTGCGACACTTTTTCAACATATTAGCAGAAATATCATCCACTATCAAGCATGAACATTTTCAATCCAATGAAACATTGGGCACGAACTACGGCGATGGTCGCTGCATGGATTTGTGCCACAACCATGATGGCAACCCCAGCCAAATGGAATCCTTTCACCGTGACCAACAGTGACGGAACGACCCTCACACTGGTGCTGAGAGGCGACGAGAACTACCACTTCTACACCACCACAGAGGGTGTGCCTGTCCTGCAACTTGACAATGGCGACTGGAGGTTGGCGCCCGAACTGGCTGACTCCATCGCTGAAACATGGACACGGCGCAGCCAACGGAAACACTTCCGACGCAACCAACCAACACTCGACACCCGCACACAAATCGGAGTGCGCCAAACCTTCACAGGCAGCAGGAAGGGGTTGGTCATCTTACTCAATTTCAAAAACCTGAACATGAAGAGCACCAGCACCCAACAGAAATGGAGCAGGCAGTTCAACGAAGAGGGATACGATGAGAACGGACATATCGGCTCCGTGCATGATTACTTCTACGACCAGTCTTACGGCAAGTTCGACCTCACCTTCGATGTGGTGGGACCTGTCAAGGTCTCAAACGATTACGGCTACTATGGACAGAACGACAAGGACGGAGATGACAGCCATGTGGCGGAACTGGCGGCTGAGGTGTGCCGATTGGCTGACCAGAACTATGACATCCGCTGGAGTGACTATGACTGGGACAACGACGGAGAGGTGGACCAAGTGGTCATCATCTATGCGGGCTACGGAGAGAGTTCGGGCGCTCCTGCCAACACCATCTGGCCTCACGAGTGGTCGCTGACCGAAGGAGCGAGTTATGGTGATGGAAAGGGTCCCATCACATTAGGCGGACGCACCATTGATTCATACGCTGCATGCTGTGAATTGTCGGGCACCATCGGCAGCAGGATGGATGCCATTGGCACTGCTTGCCACGAATTTGCCCATTGCCTCGGATTGCCCGATTTCTACGACACCAGTTACAGTGGCGGCTTCGGCATGGATGCCTGGGACTTGATGGGAGCAGGCTCTTACAACGGAGCACGGAACGACGGTGAAATTCCAGCCGGATTCACTGCCTACGAACGGTGGTTTGCGGGATGGCTCGACTTCACCGAACTGACTGAACCCTGCACCGTTGCCGACATGCCGGACCTGCAAGACGAACCGGTTGCCTACCTCATCCACAACGACAACAACCATGACGAATATTTCACCCTCGAAAATCGGCAAGCCGTCAGGTGGAACCAATATGTTTATAGCACCGACAACTGTCACGGCATGCTCGTATGCCACGTGGATTACGACAAAAAGGCTTGGGAACAAAACACACCCAACAATGAAGCAAAGCACCAGCGCATGACCATCATTCCTGCTGGCGGTGAATACGGCACCCTGACGGGGTCGAAAGGCAATCAGGCATATTACGTTTCCGACTCCCAATACCGCTCACAACTTTTCCCTGGCAGCAAGAATGTGACCGAACTGACTGACGAGTCGCACAACGACTATGGCGGGAAACTCTACAACCGCAACACCGATGCCACTTACCTGATGCACAAACCCATCACCAACATCGTGGAGACCGACGGACTCCTTTCCTTTGACTTCATGGGAGGTGGCGCACCTATCAGCATTGGTAGCATCCCGACGGATGCCCATAGCGACACCCCGTCCACCGTCTATTACACACTGGAAGGCATTCCTGTTGCCCCCCCCACGGCGCGGGGCATTTACATCATCAGGCAAGGAACTCAAACACGAAAGGTTGCCATTCCGTAAACCCTCTCACACACCCATAAAAACGCACTGCTCCAGTCCGATGCATCGGACTGGAGCAGTGCGTTATGTCGGACTGGAGCAGTCCGAAAGAGAGGCTGTGTATTGTCACTTCAGAACGACTTTTTTCCCGTTCAGAATATACACACCTTTCTGGGTAGGCTTCGTGGCGAGTCGCACACCGCCCACGGTGTACCACACCTCAGCCTCTTCCGTGGCTGCGGCGTCGCTGATGCCCACAGGGTCGTAGATGCCATAGTTGAACGTCACCACGCGGCTCGCGTCGTTACCCTTC
>JAFUYM010000072.1 GCA_017470525.1 Bacteroidaceae bacterium | reverse complement strand
TGGACGAATCGTTTTTCTTTTATGCCACAAGCGGCGACGAATAAAAGCGAATGCTGGTCGCTGAAATTCGTCCCATTCGTCGCCGTTCACGGCATTTTCCCTATTCGTTTTATTCGTTCCATTCGTTGTTGAATATAAATAAATTCATGTTTGGATGTCTATGGTCGGTCTTTCTGCTTTGTTCCGAAATCGGAGGGTTGTGCGCCCATCTGCAATTCGAGTGTGCCGCCTTGCATGATGTCTTCATACATGAGGTAGGAGCGGGTGTAAGGCTTCCCGTTCAGACGTGCACTTTGGATGTAGATGTTCTGGTCGTTCGCATCCTTGGCCTTGATGCAGAAGGTCTTGCCACCTCCCACATCCACCTTTGCCTCTGCGAATAGTGGCGAACCGAGCACGTACTTGCCTCCCGCTGGCTCCACCTGATAGAAGCCCAAGGCAGACAGAATGTACCATGCCGACATTTGCCCCACATCTTCGTTGCCGCTCAGTCCGTCGGGGGCGTTGTGGTACAGTTCCTGCATGGTGCGTCGGATGAGTTTTGCCCCCTTCCAAGGCTGTCCCACATAATTATATAGGTATAGCACATGGTGGCTCGGCTCGTTGCCGTGGGCATACTGCCCGATAAGACCTGTGATGTCGGGTGGTGCCGCCTCGCCCAAATCGCCCTCCACAATGAAGAGCGAGTCGAGTTTCTGGACGAAACGCTGTTCCGAGCCGAAGAGCGACACCAGTCCATGCACGTCATGTGGCACGAGCCAGGTATATTGCCATGCGTTCCCTTCGGTATAGTCGCGATTGGCAGGTGCCGAATGGAACGGATTGAATGGCTCGCGGAACTGCCCCTTGCTGTCCACGCCTCGCATGAAGAGTGTCTTCTTGTCAAAATAGCGGCGGTAACTCTGTGCCCGCAGGTCAAACGGCTTTTGGTCGTTCTTCTTGCCTAAACGCTCTGCCACTCGTGCCACGCACCAGTCGGCAAGGGCATATTCCAGTCCTCGACCCACGGTTTCGTTGTCGCTGAAGAGGTCGCAGGGGATGTAGCCATATTGCTTCAAGAGTGCCAAGCCGCGTTCGTCCAGCATGGCAGATGCCTTCATCGCCTCCAGGGCATCGGTCTTCTGCTGTGTCAGTCCTTTCAGCACCATGTCTGCCAACACGGGAATGGCAGGATTGCCTACCATGCAGTTCGTCTCGCATCCCATCAGATGCCACACGGGCAGTTTGCCTTGCTCTCGCCAGATGTTGAGCATGGTGGTGGCGATGTCCTCCTGCCGTTCGGGGTGGAGGATGGTCATCAAAGGATGAGCCGCACGATAGGTGTCCCACAGCGAGAAGGTGGTGTAGTTGGTGTAACTACCCTGATGCACCTGTCCGTCGCTGCCACGGTATTTCTTATCTACGTCGCAGAAGACCGACGGAGCAGTCATCGTGTGGTAGAGAGCCGTGTAGAAGATGCTTTGTTCGTCCGCTGTTCCTCCCGTCACCTGCACCTTTTCGAGTTGCTCTTCCCATTTGCGGTCAGCCTCAGTCACCACCTTTCGGAAGTTCCACCCTGTCTGTTCCACTGCCAAGTTCGCCTTGGCTCCTTCGATGCTGACTGCCGAAAGACCCACCTTCACCAGCAGCGGCTCGTCGCTGCTCAGGAATCGGAACACCTTCACCGTATCTCCCTCTTCTTTGCAGACCTCCACAGGTCGTGGGAACTCAGCCACAAAATATACTTGCTGATGGTTTGCCCATCCCTTCGAGATGCGATAGCCCGACACGACCGTTGGGCTCTCTTGCCGAATCTGGCAATCCGTCACTTTGTCCCATCCGATGCCCTGTCGCAAGTCCAGTCGCAAGTAACCTTCTGACGCGTTGGCGGGCAGGGTGTAGCGATGCAAGCCCGTCCGTTCCGTTGCCGTCAGTTCTGCCCGAATGCCATTGCTGAGCATGACCGAGTAATAGCCCGGACGAACATATTCCGCCTGATGGGAGAACTTCACCTTCTCTTGGTTAGGGTTGAGCACAGGCAGCATCGACACATCGCCCAGATCGCCCACTCCCGTGCCACTCAGATGCAAATGAGAAAAGCCAATAATCAGAGAATCGCTGTAGTGATAACCCGAACACCAGTCCCATCCCGACGTGCTCTCCGTAGGACCTAACTGCACGAATCCGAACGGCACATTCGCCCCCAGGAACACATGCCCATGACCGCCTGTGCCGATGAAAGGGTTCACCAAGTCCGTCAGTCCCTCCTCTTCCGTCATCATCACAGGAGGAACGCCTTTGGGACGCAGATGCACAAACACGGGATAGTGGTCGGACGGCAACCGTCTCTGGTCATCCCAATACGTGTTGGTCAGCACTCCGTAGCGCTCCACCTCCAGTTGAGGAGAAACAAACACATGGTCAATCCGACTCCGCGTCTTCCGCTCCTGATGATAGGCATTGAACGTGCCGTTCTCCGCAAAGCGAACCCGAGCCTCCTTATAACTGTCCTTCAGGAGTCCCGACTGTGTAAAGATGCCGTAAATCTCATCGTCCTGATCCACATTGAAGTCGCCCGTCAGCACCACAGGAAGTCCCTCCTCCTCCATCCACTGAATCTCCTTCAGCACCTGCTTGGCTGATTCTCGCCGTGCCACCACACCCACATGATCCATGTGGAGGTTCAGGAAGTAGAACTGCAAGCCCGTGGTCAGGTCCTCAAACAGTCCCCACGTGCAGATGCGGATACAAGCGGCATCCCATCCCAAACTGGGCTTTCCAGGTGTGGGGGAAAGCCAGAAGTGATGGTACGACAGGCACTCCAGTTTCTCCATATTGTAAAAGATAGGAGCAAATTCCCCCTTCTCCTCACCGTCCTCACGCCCCACGCCGATGCAGGCATAGCCTGGCAGATGTTTCAGCATATCGTCCAGTTGAGGCTTTAGCACCTCTTGGGAACCGAAGATGTCGGGGTGCTCGAAGTTCAGTTGGTCACATACCACGGGGCATCGTTTTGCCCAGCCATTTCCCTCTTGGGTATCCTCGTCATTCTGGTATCGGATGTTGTAGGAACCCACATAGAGCGATTGTGCCGCTGTCGCCAGTGTCAGCAGACAGCACCACAATACTACTAAGAATCGCTTCGTTTTCATACGGATGCGTTTTTGTGAGAAGACCTCTATCGGATGAAGTGCATCGGTGCCCAAGGTTCGTGCTCGGGGTAGTCGGGCTGCCCGTTGGCGTGAATCTTCTGGAGGAGCCATGCCATGTTTTCGGCGAGGGTGCGCATGGTCTGCATGCCTTCGAGGTCTTGGGCTGCCTGTCCCTCCTCGCGTCCGTAGGCGATGTTCCAGTATTGGGAGGTGACGATGGGCATGTTCATCATCTGGAACGGCATGTTGAGCGTCTGGAAGGCGGCGGTGGCTCCACCACGGCGACAGATGGCGACGGCGGCGGCTGGCTTCTGGGCGAAGTAGGCTCCTGCCGAGAAGAACATGCGTTGCACGAGGGAGAGGACGGCTCCGTTGGGTTGTCCGTAATAGACGGGTGAGCCGACCACGAGGGCATCGGCGGCTTGCATCTTCTCCGAGATGCGGTTGCACACATCATCGTCGAACACACATTTGTTATTCCCCTTCATCTTGCACTGCCCACAGGCAATGCAACTACGCACGGGCTTCACGCCGATTTGCACGATTTCAGACTCGATGCCATGCTTCTCCAAGGTCTTGGCAATCTCGCTCAATGCGATGAAGGTGTTGCCCTGCTTGTGGGGGCTTCCGTTAATCAGTAGTACTTTCATAAAATGTTCGTTTTTATCTTTACTCATGTTTGGTTCTGTTGGGCAAAGATAGGGAAAAAGGAGAAAAGTGCAAAAAGAAGAGTGAAAAATTTGCTTTTTCAAGCGCGCTTGAAAAAACATTTCTTACTTTTATTGGTCACTTTTCATTCTTTATTCCGGCACATAAATGATTTCTCCGTTTTCCAGTTCGTAGGCAATGCCGACACGTTTGCCTCGGTTGCCCGACTTCTGCGACTGGTCTTCGCTGGGCGTGTAGCGGTTGATTTTCTGTCCCTCCTTGGTGATGATTTCCATGTTGTCCTTGCCGGGGTTCTTCACCATCGTGAAGTCCTCCTGCGAGAACATCTCGGTCATGTTGTAGCGAGTGACGAGAGCCACCATCAGGGCAACGGCAAAGACCATTGCCACATCGAAGAGATTGGAAACGACAGACATCGGGTCGTCATCTTCAGCCCCCCTGCTTCCGAGGGGGGAGGTGCGCATTGTTTTCTTCAACATAGCGGGTCAGTTTTTAGGTTCGGTGAGCAGGTCGGCAAGGAATTGGAGGTTGACGCGGTCATGTTCGTACCAGCGTGCTTTGACCTGCCCAGTGATGAAGCCGATGGCTGCGGAGAAGAGTCCCACGACGGTGGTGGCAAAGGCAACCTGCATGTTGTATGCCATCGAGGCAATGTCGCCAGCCGCCAGTCCGACGAGGGCAGGACCCATCGGGATGAGGGTACCCATCAGTCCGAGCATGGGACCCATCTTGCTGAGGGTCTTGCTGGTGGCGAGGTCTTTGGAGGCGGCAATGTCGAAGTCGGCAAGGAGTTTCTGGAGGTGTGGCTCGCTGTCCTTGTGCCCGAGCATCTGCTGGATGTACAGAACGACCAACGACTTGTTCTGCTTGGGCAGACGGTCTGCGAGGGTTGCCATGTTGTCGGCGTTGAGACCGTCGAACTCAGCCTTGAGCAGGGCTTCTGTCTTGCGCACGGCGAGATACTGCCCGAAGAAACTGCCGATGAGCAGCAGGGCGCGTCCGAAGAGGAGGATGAGCAGGATGATGACAGGCACGAGCAGTCCTGTGGAAATCCAGTAGAGAATGTCTGAAATGTAGTTCATGTTGTCTTTCTTTATGATGATTTCTATTCCGATTCTTTGGGAACGTACCCCTCGGGTTCGATGTGCCGTATCCCTCGGGTACGCCCAACCGTACCCCTCGGGTACACCTGATAGATGATGAAGCCGATGAGGGCAAAAAGGAGGGTGAGTCCCACGATGCCCGCAAGGGCTGTCCAGTTCACCTCGGAGATGCCGACTGCGGCGGTGCGTCCGTTCACGGTGGCAATGACTCCAAGCACGGCAATGAGGGCGTTGGAGAGGAAGAAGATTTCGAGGCGCAACTCCTTCTCGGGAATGAGCCAGCGGACGAGCCATGTGAGGGCGACGATGGCGACCAGCACCACGGCAGCCAGTCCGTAGGCAATGGTCTTGAAGTCCATGCCCGTCAGCGTAAACATCAGCATCGTCTCCAGGTGGAAGAGGACAGGGAAGATGAGGATGCCGGGGAACCAGCGCAGAGCCTTATAAATATATAATGTGCGTTTTCTCACCTTGCCTGTGTACATGAGGTGGGTAGCCAAGAGGCAGTAAGCCATCTGGATGACCACCTCGACGGAGAGCACCACCGCCGTGTCGAGCATCAGTTGCTGATTGTTCAGCCAGTCGTGCAGTTGCGACTTGCTCTGCTCGATGGCATATTGCCATACGAGTGCCACGAACAGGGCACACACGGCTGCAAGGCTGATGACCCACCAAGGCTTGTGGTAGGTCTGCTTCAGCACCGTGTTGAAGCAGACCAGTACAATCAGTATGAGGACAACCGCTTCCATCTATTCCTTATTGGTTTGACGGCGGCGACGAATCAGCACAGCGAGCAGGGCAATGATGAGCACCACGATGGCGACAACTACGATGTTGCTGATGATGGTGGTTTGCTCCTCGCCTCTGTTTATTTCCTCCTTCTTCAGCACCTTGCCGTCTTGGCTGTTCACCTGCTCGTTGCGCACCTCACTGATTTGCTGCCTGTATTCCTTGGCGGTGGCATCCTCTACACGTTCCGCAATGAAGTCTTGCAAACGCTGGTTGTCGCTCACCATGCGCGAACCACTTGCACCGTACTTGTTCACCAGTTCTGTGTGGAGCGTCGCAATGGCTTTCAGTTGTTCTGGCGAAGCCTCCCAGTAGCCCTTGCGAGCCGTCTCCATCATCACAGCCGTCATCTCTTGCAGAGCCGCAGGGTTCTTCTGCTCGAAGAACTGGCGAGTGTCCAGATGGTACTTATCTTGCACATAAGTGTCGTAAATCTCGTCCCACATCTCATTGTCGATGGCTTCGGGCTTCATCACGTTCCAGCCGAAGGTGTTCTGCACCAGTTCGGCAAACGTGTTTGCGTCGCTGGCACCGCCCTGCATCTTCTCCCTGATGTAGGTGGGGTTGAAGAGCGTCGTGCGGCTCTCCACGCCGATGGCTTCCTTCACCTCCTGCATCTTCGCGCGGTTGCGGTTTCGGTAGTCGCTCAGGTAGGCATCAGGCTCCTTGCCCGTCACGTTGCGCACCGCCATGTTCATGCCGCCCATGAACTCATACACGTGGTCGAGCGACAACGCCCCCCATGTGTTCGACTGGCGAGGCTGAATCACGGCATCCGTGCGGCTCAGTGCTGCTTCGAAGGCATATTGCCGCATCTCCTCCCAGTTCTTCTCGCTGCCATAGAACGCACCCATGTTGTTCAGATACACCTCAGCCAGTTCCTCCTCCTTGTCCCAGCGGTCACTTGCCATCGTCATCTCCTGAATGCCTGTGCCGTAATTGCCATTCACGCCGCCAAAGACTCGGTAGGTGCTCATCTCCCGTGCCTCTTTGGGCGAGAGACCTTTCTCCACGAGCACCCGTTCTGCCTCCTTCACACCGTCAGCCACCATGTTCGTGTATTGGTCATCCTTTGCACCCGCAGCCATCTCGATGGCACGGTTGATGAGGAACAGTCGAGAAGCCGCCAAGTCACGCAACTGCCCAGAGGTCTGTACCACCACGTCGATGCGTGGGCGACCCAGTTCTTTTGAGGGAATGAGCCGTATGTCCGTCACACGTCCGAAGGCATCACGAATGGGTTCCACGCCCAGCATGTAGAGGCATTGGGCAATGGTGGCACCTCCTGTTTCGATGAACTCGCTCGACCACAGCGTGTAACTCACCTTGCGAGGAATGCTGTCGTGGTGACGTTCGCGATACATGCGGATGGTGTTTTCTGCCAGTTCCTTGCCTTTCTCCCAAGCCTGTTCGGACGGGCACGCCTCGGCATTCACACCGAAGAGGTTTCTGCCTGTCGGCACAGCATTGGGATTGCTGATGACATCACCACCCGGGGAGGGTGGGGTGTAGCCACCGTCGAGGGCGTTGAGCATGGCATTGAGTTCTTGCAGGGGAGAACCTTGCAGCGCAAGTTTATAAGTGCCCACGTTGCGGATGGTGCGCTCCACTTCCAGCACAGCATGGGAGAAGTCCTTGTCCTCTTTGGTCAGCATGCCTGCTTCTGCCACCTTATCCATCATCTGCTGCATGGCTGGCGACATGTTTGCCATCTTGCTTTCCGTGTGCTTGTCCTCCGTACCTCCGTTCTCGCCCTTTCTCATGGCTTCTTTCATTTTCTTCAGTTGTTCAGGCGAGGCACCCATCATCTTGGCTATGGCAAGTGCCTTCTTGGGGTCCATGCCCTTGCCCATCTCACGCATCTTGGACATCTTCTCTGCCTTTTGGGCGTCTTCCTTTTGATGGGGAGAACTATCCGGCTTGTGGGTTGCCACCGCCTTTTTCGCTCCAGGCATTTCGTTTGCCATGCTCATCATCATTGCCATCATGTCTTGTGGGGCGGTGATGATGCTGTCGATGTGGTGGGCGCGTTGGAGGTCTTCCATGCTGATATGCGCTATGTGGCAAATCTCAGCGTCGGTCACTTCGGAGGTGCGATTCAGGAGTGTGCCGACCAGTGCTTTGGCAGGATTGAGGTAGCGAGCCGTGAAGAGTGCCTGGTGCTTCTCCGTGTCGTTGGCAGCACGTTTCTGCATCTTGTCGAGCGCAAGAAGACTGTAGGCAATCGGGT
Organism: Bacteroidaceae bacterium; assembly: GCA_017470525.1. Classification (GTDB taxonomy): domain Bacteria; phylum Bacteroidota; class Bacteroidia; order Bacteroidales; family Bacteroidaceae; genus Minthosoma. The sequence continues at coordinate 31,225 of JAFUYM010000072.1, read as the reverse complement.
CGGTTGCCATGGCATAGACAGAGGTGTTGATGCGCTCTGTCTCGTAGGGAATGCCCAGTGTGTAGAAGTGACTGGTGATTTTCTCATTGCAGAGTTCTTCGGCAAAGGCTTCGATGTGTGCAATCTCGTTCTCGGTATAGGGTTGGCTCATGAGCGAATCGAGACGCAGTTCACGGTGGATGCCCATCTCGACAGTCAGTTTCTTCACCGCAAGCGATGCCTTGTCGTTCGGTGCTTTCGTGTAAGCATCGATGGCGTCGGTCAGTTTGTTATATGTGTTGCGCAGGTTGCTCTCCATGAAGGGAGGTGTGAGATAAGACACCGTTGCTGCATACGTGCGCCGTTTGGCAATCATTGCCTCACCCACATTGCCGATGGTGTAGAAATAGAAGTGAGGAACCGCCCCCACCAGTCGGTCACTCCAGCAGTTCTGGGAGAGAGCCACCTGCTTGCCCGGTGTGTATTCAAGCGAGCCATGTGTGCCAAAATGGATGAGTGCGTCAGCCTTGAAGGCGTTCTGAATCCACAGGTATTCAGCCAGGTAAGGGTAGGGTGGTACAGCCTCGGTGCCATGTACCATCTTGAAGGTGTCGCTGCCTGTGCCTGCTGGCATCTGAGGCATCAGCACGATATTGCCCAGATGGATGATGGGCAAACCAAGGCTCTCCTCATCCTTAGCCAGATACTCGCCGGGGTATTCGCCATTGGTCTTCTTCATCTCTTGCAGCGATTTCTCCGTCAGCGTAGCCTTTGCCCATGCCTCGAAGTCACTCTTGCTGACCAACTGCGGCTTGCCCTCATGGAGGAACTTCGCCTGCGCTCCTTCGGCATAGGTGCCAAACACGCTGCCCGACTGCTGAATGAGGGCATCCAGTTCTTCTGCCGATGCTGGAAGACCGCTGACGTTATAGCCGTTCTCCTTCAACAGAACCAAGAAGTTGTACAGCGACGGCACCACTTCCAATCCTGACGCAATCAGGGAATTGGAGCCAGGACCTTTGAAATAGACAATCGCCACTTTCTTCTCCTTGTTCGCTTTCTTTTGCAGAGCGAGATGATTGTTGACTGCCGTCACAAACGTTTCCAGACGTTCGGGAATGGTGTATGCCTCGGGCAATCCGTCCTTTCCCTCCCGAATGGCGAAGAGCACGAACGGACGAATCATGCCGTCGATTTCGGGCACGATGATGCTCTGCGAGAAGAAACCGCCTTGCATGCCTTGCTTGTCTTCCTCCCATTCGGCAGTCATGCGGTTCACATTGACGGTGGAAAACAGCGGGATGTTCTGCTCCTTCAGATACTCCACCATGTAGTCGCCAATGCGTCCGTGTGCCATGTTGATGACGGCAGCGGGTTGGATGCTGTCGATGGCATGTGTCTTGACCAGTGTAGGAAGGTCTCGTGTGGCGTAGACCACATTGCCCGTCTCTTCCAGTTTGCCGATGAGGTCGGTGGCGTCGCCCATCATGCCTGCAATGAGGATGCGTGGTGCATCGGCTTTTAGCAAGCCGTATTCTTTCAAGAACTTGTCATATTCCTTGATGCTGGTGAATGAAACTTCCTCTGCCTCAGGGTCTTTCACATCGGGGTGGTAGAGCAGTTGTGCTTCGCGTTCCTCTACAGGCTCCACCTCGCCGAGGAAGAAAAGTTTGCCGTCCACCTCATTGCGCAGGTAGTTGAGAAAACTGCGGTAGTTCTTCCGTCCGCCAGCCGACATGTATTGCTTCAGCGAGTCGGCATCCCATTCGTCAATGCTCACGATGTTGTTGGCAGGGTTCGTGGCGGCTGTGGTGAGAATCTTCAATCCTCCATCTGCCAGTTCCTGAATCTTGGTGCGTTGTTCTTCGGTCATGCGGATGCCCATGCCGCTGAGGAGCACCACGTCATATCGGTCCCAATCGTCAATGTTGTCGAGTTTCTCCTCTGTCAACTTGATGAAGCGGTTGTCGTTCGCCTTCGATATTTCGCCAAGGCTCGTCACCTGATAGTTGACGAATGCAATGTTCGTGGTGCTGCACATGGAGTTCCAAAATGCCGCTCCAGCCACGATGAGCACCACGGTCAGTATGATCAGAAAGATGTATTTCTTTTTTATCTTCATCTTTGGGGTGTATTAAAAGAATTTGTCGATGTCGATAGATACGCCTACCGTCAGTGTCGTTCCTATCGTGACGGGAGAGTTGGCGTAGTAGTTCTTGGGTTTGTAGTTGAAGAGGTTATCGACGGCACAATTGAGGCGGATGCCTTTCATGAACCGCTGCGAGAGGCTGAGTTTCCAGATGCTGTAGCCGTTGTAGTGCTGTGTGGTCATGTCTTCGAGAAGGCTCGACGTGTACTCTGTCACATCTACGGCTGAGAGGAATCTGCCCGAGAGGGCGGCGTTGAGTCCATAATTCTTCGTGAACTGATGGTCGTAGTCGAGTCGCCATGTGAGGGAATGAGGACGTGCCGAAGTGAGGTCGGGCTGCCCTTTGTCCACGATGCTCTTGGTGAAGGCGTAGGACACTCTTGCACCCAGACCATTGCGGTGGCGCAGTTGCACGTTGGCATCGGCACCCACTATCTGCTGGTCGGCAATGTTGGTGTACATCTGCCCATATTTGCCGTCGCGCACGACGGTGGCGGTGGTGATGTAGTTGTTGAAGAAGTTGTAGTAACCCGTCGCCGTGATGCAGTACTTGAAGTCATTGCCCAAGTCGCCGTGGTTCTCCCATGTGAAGGAAAAATTGTGGTTGGTCTCACACTTCAGGTCTTTGTTGCCATAAATCATGAAGATGCCCGCCATGTAGAAGTCCATGTACAATTCCTTCAACGAAGGGGCACGGAAGCCTCTGGCGTAGGAGAGGCGGAAGCAGTGGCTGCCTGTCTTGTACATGCCAGCCGCTTTCCATGTGGGTTGTCCTTTGTCGGCGGCAGAAAAGTAGTCGAAACGCAGACCTCCGATGAATGCCCAATGCTCGTTGGGCATGTAGTCCCACTGCACGAATGCGTCATAACTGTTCTGGGTGCGGTCTTTCTGGTTGTCGGCAAACTGATAGGAGAGCAGGTAGTCGTTCATGAAGTCGGCTCCTGCGGTGAGTTGCGACTGCCATGCGGGCATGCTCAGATTGTAGAGCACACGTCCGATGTTCTGGCGGTTGGAGTAGTCGCGCACATCCTTCTTGGTGAGCATGGCGAGGTCGGACTTGTCGTACTGGTCGAAACTGTATGCCACCTCCACGTTTTGCAACGAGTCGATGTCCCAATTGCCTTTCACTCCGTAGTTGAGGTCGCGGTAACGTTCATGCGAGAGGGCACCTGTTTCTCTTTCACGGAAGAAGTACCCGGCGCGTCCCGTCAGTTTCAGCCCCTCGGAGAGTTGCCAGATGAGGCGTTCCTTCACGTTGTAGGACCGATGCCCATAGGCTGGGATGGCTGACGCTGTCTCGCCTCGCAGTGAGAGGGAGTCGGCATCGGTCATCTGGAAGGTGGTGAGTGAGTTCACCTTGCCCACGTTGAAGTCCACGTTGGCTCCATGCCGCCACTCTTTGGTCGCTCCTTCGTAGCGTGAATGCACGTTGGCAGCCCATTTCTCCGATGGTTTTTGGGTGATGATGTTGATGACTCCGCCCATGGCAGACGAGCCATAGAGCGTAGCCGCCGCACCTTTCACAATCTCGATTCGTTCCACGCTCGACATGTCCAAACGGGCAAAGTCGATGTTGTCCACCGACTCGCCAGCCATGCGTTCGCCATCGACGAGGAATAGGATGTTGTTGCCGTCGTAGCCACCCATGTTGAGCACTTGCTGCCCCATGGAGTAGGTGAACTCCAAGCCCGGCACCTCTTGTTGCAGCATGTCCTGCACGTTGGTGGCATCCACCTTCTGAATGTCTTCGGCTGTGATGACACGGGTCACAATCGGAATGTCTTTCAGTGCTTTTGGGGTTCTTGTGGCGGTCACCACCACGGTCTGCAATCCCAAAGGGTCTTTGTTCCAGACGGTGGTGTCCACTGGCTCATCCTCGGCAAAGGCGGTTCCTGCTGAGAGCACGCCTGTCATCCATAATAATATGTGTAATCTTCTCATTGCGCAAATATCGGGTACTTATAGTTCACCGTCATCCATCCCTTGGTCTGATATCGGTCGGTGCTCATGAAGTTGGTCAGTTGCACGGCTGCATAGGTGCCGTCGCTGAAACGGTAGAGTATCACATTGTCGTGCATCGTGTAGATGGGTGGCATTGTGCTGGTGTCCACGTTGAGCCACTTTCCTGCCTCTGTGTTCTTGTTGCTTGGGGCATAGACAAGGTAGCCTTCGAGCATGTGCGACATGTCGATGGTGATGGCTTCTTCGCTCCACTCGTCTTCCACCCATGCGACATTTGAAGGTAATCCTGCTGCCTCCAGTTCTTCGATGGAGTGAAAGTCGGTCATCACGACGGCTGCTCCGTTGGTCTTCACGTCGTAGCGGTGCTGGGCAATGTCCCACGCTTCGGGCACGCCTGTCTCTGTGCCGTCTTCGAGGCTGATGGTGGAGGTGGTGATGCGGAGCGAGTCGCCATGGAAGTTGATGTACACCCACTGCGTGTAACTGGTGGCGTCGATGTAGTACTGCCCTTCGCTGATGCTGTTGTCTCCCTGCTGTTCGGGAGCGGCATCGAGGGTGTCGTCATATACTCCCTCCAGCATATCACAAGCAGAGAATAGCCCCAAGGTTGAGGCTATTCCCAGCATGATGGTCGTCTTTTTAAGATTCATGAATATTATTTTTCTTCAGATTCAGGCTGATACACTTCGTCGAAGTCGGCAGGGTTGAAAAGCACCGTGGTGCCGCCCATCACGCCTGGTACGGAGAACTCTGCCACCAACTCGCCATCGGTGATGGTGCCTGTGAAGTTGGACTCGTATTCGGTCACCGCACTCGGGTCTCTCATGCTCGGCATGGCGCACTTGCCATCACCCGTCAGCGACAAAGAGCCGTCTTCGTTCTTGGTCACACTCACAGCCTCGTAGGTGAAAGTGCCCCATGTGCTGTTGGTGAAGTTGACCGTGAGGGTCTCCATGTCTTCGTTGACCGTGATGCTGACACTTTGGTCGGCAGTTGGCTGAAATTTCTGGAAGTAGGCAGCATTGGTGTAGATGCCGGCCTTGTAGGTGCCTGCTGCGGCACAGGCGGTAGGCATCTCGCCGATGGTGACGGAGAGGGTGGTGCCTCCCATCACAGAAGGCACGGTGATGACGAACCCTGTGTCTTTCGTGCCGCTGATGGTTGCTTCATATTCCTGAACGCCACCTGTGCGGTGGTTCTCCATTGCCAGCACGCCTTCGCCCGATTGAATGCCAAACTTACCGTCGCCCCATGTGTCGGAGTGGAACTTGATGCTGTCTTTGCTGATGGAGACGGTCTCGCCATCGTCGTACATGGGATTGGGTGAGTAGACAAAGGTCACAGCCGACCATGCGTCGTAGGTGGTGTACAAAACTGGTGCTGGTGAATCGTCGTCGTCGTTTGAGCAGGATGTCAGACCTGCCAATAATGCTGTTGCCATCAAGGCAATTGAAAGTAAATTCTTTTTCATATATAAAATAGTTTAATGGTGTTTTTGATTTTTCGGGTGCAAAGTTACGCTGTCTTCTCCGCTACGGCAATACTCTAAAAAAAGTAAACCTACCAATTTTCAGGGCATTTCAACGTAAACGCCTACCCAAAAACCATATCGCCATACTCACTCCGACCGCACATGGTACTCAAAAAAGGGTATTTGAGGGTGTTCTGCCTCCTGCTTTGTCATTTAAAGTCATGATTTTGGGGATTATTTGGTGAAAAGTTCGTAACTTTGCAGGTTGAAATAACATTTCATTTAACTATGACAGCAAAAGAGATACGTGAGTCTTTCAAGAAGTTTTTTGAAAGCAAGGAGCACCTGATTGTGCCGTCGGCTCCGATGGTCGTGAAGGACGACCCGACGCTGATGTTCACCAATGCAGGTATGAATCAGTTTAAGGACATCATTCTGGGCAACGCCACGCCCAAGTGTCGCCGACAGGCGGACTCGCAGAAGTGCCTCCGTGTGAGCGGTAAGCACAACGACCTGGAGGAGGTGGGACACGACACCTACCACCACACCATGTTTGAGATGCTGGGCAACTGGTCGTTTGGCGACTACTTCAAGCGGGAAGCCATCTCGTGGGCATGGGAGTACATCGTCGATGTGCTGAAGATTGACCCGAAAGACCTCTATGCCACCGTCTTTGAGGGCAGCCCCGAAGAGGGTTTGGAGCGTGACGACGAGGCTGCATCCATCTGGGAGCAGTTCTTGCCCAAAGACCATATCATCAACGGCAACAAGCACGACAACTTCTGGGAGATGGGCGACACGGGACCATGCGGTCCTTGCTCCGAGATTCATGTGGATTCTCGTCCTGAAGCCGAGAAGGCACAGGTGCCGGGTCGTGAACTGGTGAACAAAGACCATCCGCAGGTCATCGAGATTTGGAACCTCGTCTTCATGCAGTACAACCGCAAGGCAGACGGTTCGCTCGAAGGGCTGCCAGCCAAGGTGATTGACACTGGCATGGGCTTCGAGCGTCTGGTACGCACCTTGCAGGGCAAGACTTCTAACTACGACACCGACGTGTTCCAGCCGCTCATCAAGGTGCTGGGCGACATGGCAGGTTGCCGCTATGGCGACGACGAGAAGAAGGACATCGCCATGCGAGTGGTGGTTGACCACCTCCGTGCCATTGCCTTTGCCATTGCTGACGGTCAGTTGCCCAGCAACGCCAAGGCTGGCTATGTCATTCGCCGCATCCTGCGTCGTGCCGTGCGTTACGGCTACACGTTCCTCGGTCAGAAAGAAGCCTTTATTTACAAACTTGTGCCCACGCTCGTTGCCGAGATGGGCGATGCCTTCCCCGAGATTGCTGCTCAGCAGAAACTGGTGATGAAGGTGATGCAGGAAGAGGAATCGTCGTTCCTCCGCACGTTGGAGAACGGCATCAAACTCCTCCAGGGTGTCATCGACGAGACCAAGGCAGCAGGCAAGACCGAGATTGCTGGCGATAAGGCATTCACCCTGTTCGACACCTTCGGCTTCCCGCTCGACCTCACCGAACTGATTTGCCGTGAGCAGGGCTTGACGGTCGATGAGAAGGGTTTCGACACTTGTATGCAGGAGCAGAAGAATCGTGCCCGCAATGCCGCTGAAGTGAAGTTGGGCGACTGGGTTGTGGTGAACGATGCTGAGAGCGAGTTTGTGGGTTACGACTACACGGAATATCCCGCCCACATCGTTAAATATAGAGAGGTGCAGCAGAAGAAGCGTACCGCCTACGAAGTCATCCTCGACAAGACCCCGTTCTATGGCGAGATGGGTGGTGAGATTGGCGACTCTGGTGTGCTCGTGAGCGAGAACGAGGAAATCAAGGTGCTCGACACGAAGAAGGAGAACGGCGTGGCGATCCACATCGTCGATAAGTTGCCCCAGCAGCCCGAAGCCGAGTTCATGGCATGTGTCGATGTGGAGAAGCGTCGTGCCATCGAGGCAAACCACACCTGCACCCACCTGCTCGATGAGGCTCTCCGTGAAGTGCTCGGCACCCATGTGGAGCAGAAGGGTTCGCTCGTCACCGCCGAAGGTCTGCGTTTCGACTTCTCCCACTTTGAGAAGGTCACTCCCGAGCAGATTCGTGAGGTGGAGCACATCGTCAACGCCCGCATCCGTGAGGACATTCCGCTGAAGGAGTACCGCGACTACCCCATCGAGAAAGCCAAGGAACTCGGAGCCATCGCCCTCTTCGGCGAGAAGTATGGCGACAAGGTGCGTGTCGTTCAGTTCGGCACCTCGGTCGAGTTCTGTGGCGGTTGCCACGCCCAGAGCACAGGTCGCCTCGGCATGGTGAAGATTACCAGCGAAAGCAGCATTGCCGCAGGTGTGCGTCGTATCGAGGCCATCACAGGCAAGGCGGTGGAAGAGACCCTTGACAAGATGCAGGACTTCATGACTGACCTCCGCGGGCTCCTCAACAACGCTCCCGACCTCATGGCGACCATCCAGCGTGCCATTGCCGAGAACAAGGAACTGCAGAGCCAGGTGGACGAGTTCAAGGCTCAGAAGGCACAGGAACTCAAGAACATCCTCATTGAGAAGGCACAAGACATCCACGGCACCAAGGTCATTGCAGGTGTTCTGCCATTGGAGCCACAGCACGCCAAGGACATCGCCTTCCAACTCCGTGCCCAGTTCCCCGAGCGTCTGCTCGTAGCCATCGGCAGTGCCATCGGCGGCAAGCCCACCCTCACCGTTGCCTTCTCCGACGACCTTGTGAAAGAAGGCAAGAATGCTGGTGCCCTCGTTCGTGAGGCTGGCAAACTCATCAAGGGCGGTGGTGGCGGACAGCCCCATTTCGCCACGGCAGGTGGCAAAGACCCCGAAGGGTTGAAGTCGGCAGTCGATAAGGTGGTCGAGTTGGCGGAGTTATAGGGACGTAGCCTCGGTCACATACCCCCTCATGCCTATGAGATGAGGAGAGAAAAAGAGAGCCCGTGCAATGGTGATATTGCACGGGCTCTCTCTGTGGTCACATGGCAAGAATTGCCCTGAGGTTCGTGTCTGTGAATGTGTGCCAGATTTGTAGTTTGATAGGCTTATAGTCGTCAAACAACTGCTTTACAAATTTGAGTTCAAACACCAGTCGGAAATCGTTCTCATCACACTCCTGCCTCACTTCGTGCTTGGTACCCACGCGTGCCACTTTTATGAGATAGAGGTCACGGATGCCTTTCCCCTTGGTGTATGGCATGAAGTAATAGAGTTTGTTGAGTTTTACGGTAGAGGGGAATTTCTTGCCCGTGTAATAGAGGTTGGCCTTTTTCCGATTGAATGGGTCAAGGTTTTCGTTAGTCACAAGGCTGACCAGCACATTCTTGCTGTCGTCCAAGTCGTTATTGCCAAGTACTCTTTTACGACCATCTGCGTTTTGGATAATTTGTTCTGGATAATTGTCTCTGACATTAGTCAGGTCGATAGGGAACAGTTCAGGAGGAAGCATTCCATGGGCAATATGATTCGCTTCTTCAAAGTGGCTTTCTTCTGGATTCCCGGCATCGATGTCGTTGAATAGCCGAATAAGTGAGCGGCCAATGGCATAGGCTAAGTTGACGGGTACTGCATTCCCAATTTGTTTGTATTGGTCTGCGATAGTTCCTTCAAAAAGCCAATCATCGGGGAAGGTCTGAATACGTGCATATTCACGTACAGTCAAAGGGCGTGTCTCTGTGGGATGGCAACGCTCTGTCTGTTTTTGGGCAGGTGCACAAGTCAATGTCAGCGATGGCTCATCCATTGACAATCGTCGAGCCATTCCTGTCTTGCCGCCACCCAAATAGAAACTGCCTCCCATGTAGTTCTTTTGTTCCTCTACAGGCAAGTCACGCCAGTCGCCTCCTTCTGGAACCATCGCCATCACGCGGGCTTTCTTGGCTGGATATGTCTGCCCATCAGATGGGGGCACATCATGGTCGAAAAGGTCACCATGAAAGAAAGCATCTCGCAAGGTCATCACCCGTCGATAGGGATCAGGCCAGTGGAACTGCACTCGTCCTGCAAGGTCGTTGCGGATGGCAATGAGAATGAGACGTTCCCGCTTTTGTGGCACCTGATACATGATGGCTTTCAGCACACGAGGCTCCACCAATGTATAACCAAGTTCTGCTATTGCATTGCGAATCACCTCCAATGTGTGGCCGTTGTCGTGCGAGAGGAGTCCTTTCACATTTTCACCCATGAACACCTTTGGTTGAATTTCACGTATGGCACGTGCCATCTCAAAGAAGAGGGTTCCCCGAGTGTCATTCAGTCCGCCTTTCTTGCCTGCGTAAGAGAAAGCCTGACAGGGGAAACCTCCGGAAAGAAAGTCCACCTGTCCACAAAGTGGCGTGAAATCAATCTGGTGAATGTCGCCTTCCAGCACATTCCATTCGGGATGGTTTCTTTTAAGTGTGCGACAAGCCATAGCATCCATTTCGTTCAAAAGCACGTGGCGAAACCCAGCCATGTGCATGCCTAAAGCCAGTCCACCTGCTCCTGCAAAAAGTTCAACCGATGTAAAATCGCGAAGCGGAACCACATGCTCTTCTTCCTCCCAGTTCGATTGAAGCATCTGGCGTACAGGTTCTATGTCAAGCAAGTCTTCCATGTAGAAGCCCATCTTGCCGTTTTCGTTCCTGCGGTATGGATATACGCCATTCTCGCCCCACTTTTGTGTCGTCGCAAGCGAGGTTCCCGTAAGGTCGGCCAAATTCATTGCGGATAAAAAAATCGCCATTGTTCTTTATAAGCCTCCCTTCTCTTCTATTTCTTGTGCAATATCTTTAATTTTGGTCATAATCAGATGGCTTCCGTCGATGTTGTCTTCTTCCACCACTTCTCCAAAAGCCTTTGCCAGACGGTGGTAGAACTGTGCGTCGCCAGTCAGGTGCTCCCAGAAGTCGGCACCACAATACACGGGATAATGAGAATTGATGATTTTGTAATGTCCAGATAAATCGTCTTCGCTGCCATACAGCACACCCACAATCATGTCGTCAATCTGCACGTTGAGTCTGTCCAGCCGTGCCTTGTTGTGCAGATGCTTGAAGTGCCCCAGAATCGTGGCGATGTCATCCTTGTTGATGGTTTGTGGCCCAGCCTTGCACTGGCAGTATTTACGTCTGCCATCAATGGCATCCACAAACTCGATGTCAATGCCGTCAATGCCTGACGCCGAACCAGCCGCCTGTGCAAGACTTGAAATGAAAATCTGAATGTTTTGTCCAAAACTTGTATTGATGCTCGTGCCGAGTATGCGAGGATATACCAGGGCTTTTGCCAAAGACTCGGGTTCCGTGTCGCCACACAAAAAAGCAGCCAAATAGTTCACCAAGAAAGGGTTAATCTTAAAGTCCTTCAGCCGCAACTTCTCCAACCCCTTCACATGATTTGGGATGATGATTTCACGGAAATACTGCTTCCCGCTTTCTATGATTGTTCTTTTCTGCTGTTCTGTCATGGCTTCTCCTTAATATATATTCTTTCTTTTTGCAAAAGTACGGAGAATCTCTGAAAAGGAAAAATTTTTTCACATTTAATCTCAAAAAAGATGTGAGTTTCAAAATTAAAAGTGTATCTTTGTGGGCAAATGAAGTATTAATTTGAAAAGATTGAATCATTATGCTATATTCAACGATTGTGCAAAGAGATCAAACAGGGTTTGACATGATATATGATGCGGCTCATGAGTTTGAAGAAATAAATGCAATGGAAGCCATTACTTCATGCAAATTTGACATGAAGAAGGTTGAGAAAACCTTGTGCCTTGTGAGAGAGTATCAGAATCGACTAAATATCGAGTCAATGGATTTGGTGGATTTTTCGGAGAACTTTATCGAACAGTATGCTACAGATCACAATGAATGTTTCCGTTTGGCCGAAAGGCTGATTAGGCGGATTGGCACGACCATTACGGGCAGCATGAAGATTTTCCGCAAGTTCTGCCCTGTTGTGCGTCGCAAGCGATGTGGTGCTGGCAATGTCGTCCCCACACTTGATTACTCGCGACTCACTTTCCGAAAGTACTATGGACAATTCTTTGGGGCAGAGACATACGAAAAATTAGTACAAACACTTTTCCATGAAATGGCAACATTCTTTTATCATTTGGTAACAACATTGAAAGTCTGCAAAGACATGATTCGTCAGGAGGAAGAGGTGAAGGGAGATTTCGAGCGTCTTAAAAAGATTTTTGAAAAGAGTTGCGATGAGGTACTCCACGGTGTCCGCGAGGTCTTTGACACGTTCGGACAGGTGAAGTTGATCTCTGATGAAGAACTGGCAGAGCGTAGGAAGAATGCCCGTCCATTGAAAGACTGGCTTGCCAAAGACTATCATGCCCACGACAAGCAATGGCTAAAACGTGAGAGTTTTCTATACAGACTTGTTTCTGGTTGTCAGTACGGTCTTGACGAGAAGGCATCCGTTCTCTGGGCAAAGAATCCTGAGTGGGGGCGTCAAGTTTGTGACCTCATTCCCAAATTGGATTCGTTGAATATTCCGTTTAAACACAGCAAGAAAGCGGAGGCACAAGGCAAAAAAGGCACATTCGATGCTCGCGAAATGGCGTATCTTGTCAAGTGGAGCGGTGTCAGCAGCATGAGCGATGACGGGAAGAAGGTCATTGACGAGCCCAACGAAAAGCAATTCTACCTTTATTTGCAAAATCATTACAAAGGGGAGTATTTGCTGCCCACGTGGCAGGCTGTATGCAGGGAGCGGAGTTTCTGCTACCGTCAAAAGATTTCGATGCAAGAGATGGCTAACAACTTTTCCTTGTATCTGTCTAAGCACGTCGATGCAGCATAAGTGATGATTTAGCAATATCTCTTTTGACAGATTCCAAAAAAATCTGTCTTTTTTTTGACAGAATTCTCATCTCTTCGGATGAAATTTTGTCGAACTTTTTACAGATAATATCAATTCTGTAAAAACGTTGGTCATTCTTTCTCACGTCCGTTCCTCCTGCTGTAAAAAGTGTTTTACGGTACGCTCTCAATCGTGTGTTTTTCAATTATTTACCCATAAACTCATATTCTCTTTATTACTTGTTTTTATCAGGTATTCCCTGTACCTTTGCAGCAGAAATTTCTACCGACGGAGTTTCTGCTGCATTCTTTTTCAGATGTCAATCAGCAGTCAAAAACTGAGCACGGCTCCGGGGCATGAGGTGAAAAACGTCCTTCTATACCATCGTGTAGTGCAAGAAGGCATAAAACACAATTTCAAAAACAATTGTTATTATGTCAAAAGAATTGAATTCCGACCTTCAAGGTTGGCACACCAACACAGACCTTGGTGTGGACGTGAAAACCATTCTCAGTAGTGACCGACGCATGAAGACGGGCAAGGGGTATCAGGGCACGTTGTGCCGCGACTCGGACGGCGTGGTCGATGAGTTTCTTTGCCGAGATGCACACTACACCTTTGTCGAGACCCTGCCCGCAGGTGACGGCAAGCGGAACCCTCGGGTGTTCGAGGGAAGGTACATCACCATCACTCGCGGAGATGACGGCTCGCTCCGTCCGAACTTCAAGCGGATGGAGGTCGGCAGCGGCTTCACGGTGGACGGCTATGCCATTGGAGTGATGGGCGAGTTGCGTCGGGCACTCACTGGCCTTGTAGAGAAAAAGTATTAACCAAGCAGTCTCAGTCTCAGTTCGAAAAAAAGTCACAATTCAACTTGTAACCCTCTTTTAAGGTGCTTATAACTAATTAATAATCAATTATATAAATATGTAAGGAGGGAGCTGGCAAACGACTTTCAAACTAACTGAGACTCTGAGACTGAGACTGCCAAACGTATTGGAAAACCATTTAATTATCTAAAAAGCAATGATATACAACATTTTTGACTGCGTCGCTCCGGCGATGCCAAAGCCTGCAAAAGGCACAGAAATCTGCAAATTACTCCTCTCACAGGCATCAAAAGACATGCGCGAACCGCTGGTTCCGATGGCGATTCCTGCATTGGCAGCCCATCTGAAGGAGGTGGAGTTCATGTATTCCGACAACCAATACTACGAACTTTGCGGGCAGATGGGGCACTTGATAGGTGCTTCGGGTGTGGGAAAGGCTCAGTTGACCCGCCTTGTGGAGGCTATCCAGCGTTCGTTCCGAGACCATGACGAGGGGGAATATAAGAGACTCACTGAATGGATACGGCTGACGAAGACCAAGGGGGCGAACAAGGAGAAGCCCGAGCGTCCCGAGGTTGCATTCTGGTTTCCGCCTGCCGACTTGACCAACCCTGCTTTCATCCAGAATGCGATGGCGCTGGAGGCACAGGGCGGCCGCACTCAGTACCTGAATCTGCCCGAAGTGGAGATGGCGGACAAGATGTGTGGCGGGCACAGGCAGGTGAGCCAAACCGTCCGCAACATCTACGACCGCCAGCGTGCCGGTGCGCTGCGTGCCACGGCCGATGGTGTGACGGGCAATCCGATTCTGCGTGTGAACATCACGTTCAGTTCCACTCCCGATGCCGCACGTGCGTTCTACAAGAAAGACCTGACGAACGGCTTCTTCGGCCGCATTCCGTTCGCCTACAAGGCACGTGGGGAACGTAAGGGGCGCATTCCGCGACAAGGAGCCTATGACGAGGAGTTCCTTGCAAAACTCGACGGATACATCCTGCGTCTGGACAACGCCAAGGGACGTTTTGTGGTGAAGCCGCTGAACAAGATTGCCGACCAGTTGGCAGAAGAGATGGCGACGCTTGCCGACCTTGCCGACGATGACATGCTCTTCGAACTCTCCCACCGCAGCCTCTTCTCAGCATGGAAGAAAGGTGCCACGCTTTGGCTGCTCAACAACCATGTCTGGACACGCTCCATCGGCGAGTATGTCGTGTGGTTCTGCTATTATGACCTTTGGTCGAAGGTCAAGGTGTTTGGCGATATGTTCAAAGGCGGCGAAGTTCAGTCGGAAGACGAACAAAAGAGCGGCCCCAAGAACATGCTGGACAATCTGGGCAATGTATTCAACGAACTGCAGTTGGAGGCACTTCGTGTCAGCCTTGGCAAGAGCAAGCAGGGCACCAAGCACCAACTCAACGTCTGGAAGAACCGCGGCTTCATCACCTACTCGTGCCAGACGGGACTCTACACCAAGACGGACGAATATCTGAAAGGCAACGGGCAATGATGGACAAGTTTGAACTTCAAAGGCTCCGCGACCTCCCCATCGAGGGGGTCGCAGAGCGGATCGGACTCCGAGTCAGGATGCACAAGTGCCTCTGTCCGTTCCATGACGACCACCACGCCTCGCTGTCCTTCTCGCCTCGGAGGAACACCTTCCGCTGCTTCGTCTGCGGAGCCTCGGGCGGCACGATTGACCTCGTGATGAAGCATTTGGGCAAGGACTTTCGGGAGGCGTGCCGATGGCTTGCTGATGAGCATAACGTGATTCTCACAAGCGAGAGTGCCATGTCTCAGGTTTCATGTTCTAAGTGTGAAGAGAAGCCGTTTGATGCCAGCCGATATGAGCGGTTCTTCGAGCGGCCTTGGCTGAACGGGGCAGCACGGAAGTTCCTCTTCGACGAGCGGCGGCTGGACGAGCGAGTGGTGCGTTGGTGCCGCCTCACCTCGTGGACAGACAGGCAGGGCACCCCGTGGCTGCAGACACCCTACTACGACCGCACGGGCAAGTTGATGGGCATCCAGAACCGCAATCTGCAGAAGGGAGCCTCGCCCCGATTCCGCTTCCCCGCAGGGTCGGAGTGTGGCATCTACAACCTGCCCGTGCTGAATCTGCTCCGCCCCGGCGAGGCACTCTACATCACCGAAGGGTGCTCCGACTGCTGGGCGATGCTCTCGGCAGGTCACAAGGCGATTGCCATCCCCTCGGCCACCTTGCTCAAGACCAAGGACGTGGAGCAGTTGTCAATGCTTGATGCTCAATTGTCAATCACCTTCCACATGTATCCCGACCGCGACCAGCCCGGCGAACGGCTCTTCCTCCAGTTGCAGCAAGTGCTGCCTCGTCTGGAGCATCACCAACTGCCCCTCGGCTGCAAGGATTTCAGCGAGTATTATCTGACGACAAAGTAAACAGTTCCCTCCTGCACCCCTCGACGTAATTACGCAGAACGGCTCATCGTAATTGCCTTGAAGGGTGCAGGAAAGGGGTGGAAGGGTGCCGAAGAAAAAGTTGGCAAAAAGTTGAAAAATAGTGGGTTGAATGCTTGCGTATGTCGGGAAAAATTCGTAACTTTGTAGCGTGAAAAATGAGGGGGAAGAATGGGGCGGATGCTAAGAAAAAACGAAGGTCTAAAGAACGATTGTAAATTCAGAAAGGACGAATGGAAATCAGGTTGAAACGGTATTATGGCGACGCTGAGGTCACGAAGTCGGTGATGGAGGTGTGGATGGACGGCGAGGAGGAGCCAAGGATGGTGTGTGAGGCTCGCGAGGTGGGCTTCAGGGACTATGAGGTGTCGTTCGCGGGTGCGTCGCAGGTGTGTCTGCCTCGGGGCAGGTGGCGGATGAAGGTGGGCGGCTCGCCATACGGGGCGATGGGCTTGCGGGTGGCGAGGTGTCCGGGTCACAGGCAGGTGTATGTCGGCCACCGGTGGGCGAGGCAGATGTTTGAGGGTGAGGTGCTGGTGGGTGAGCCGGTGTTTCACTACTACACGGACGAGGAGGGTCGTGAGGTGGAGTACCCGAAGAAGCGGCGGATGGAGAACGGGGACGTGGTGTTCGGACGGCTGACGGAACTGGTGTATGAGGCTTGGGGAAGGGGAGAGGAGTTCTGGATGGTGGTGGAGAACGAGGAGATGTCTCGCACGGAAAGCACGGAAAGCACAGAAAAGGTGCCCCCGTCGGAATGAAAGTTTCTGCGTATTTCTGCGATTTCTGCGTGAAATAAAAACATGGCGTGCGGAAATTGTATAAGGTCACGCAGAAATACGCGGAAATACGCAGAAAGGGTTACGCCAGGGGCGTAAAGAGCAAATGGAATATCAGATGGCCAAATGATATAAAGAAACGAATGTTTAACTATTAAAAAAAGAAAGGAGAAATGAGTTATGGGACTTCAGTACAGAAGGGGTAAGGTGAAGTTGAACTACCTGGACGAGAAGCCAGAGGTGTACAAGGCGATGCAGTTGACGTATCCGCAGGTGACGTATGAGCAGTTGGTGGAGGAAATCGCGCAGTCGCGTGGTGTGAACACGAACATGACGCGTGCGGTGGTGGACGCTCTGCTGAACCGTCTGGTTCACTACATGGAGATTGGTCACGGTGTGAGCCTCGGCACGTTCGGCTCGTTCAAGCCGGTGTTCACCTCGAAGGTGGCTCAGACGCTGGAGGAGGTGGACGGCTCCATCCGCAAGAAGAAGGTGCGTTTCTATCCCGGCGGCAAGTTCGCCCAGATGCTGAAGGGGCTGAGCGTGACGGCTGCCAGCGAGGCTCTGGACGTGAAGGAGGGGAACGGCGAGAATGTGCCTTCGGAGCCGGAACCTGAGCCTTAAACGGCGGACGGGTTGTTTTAGAAACAACGAATTGTTTAGGAACAACGAATTGCGGATTGTTTTAGAAAAGCCCCGACGGGGCGAAAGAGCACAGGCAGGCGGTGGAGCGTAGCGGAACCCCTGTAAAGTGAACACCCCCAATATGAACCCCGAAGGGGTGATGGATTCATCCAAGAATGGAAAAGTCCGTCACCCCTTCAGGGTTGTTGTTAATGATGTCATGTGTAGCAGGGGTTCCGCTTCGCTTCACCGCCTGCCTGTATTCTGCTGTCCCTTCGGGACTTATGCCTTGCGTTTCCATCCGACACCCCGACGGGACTAATGCGATTCGTTTCCATCCGACGCACCGAAGGTGCATTGTCCTCTCGGAAAAATTCGTCTGATTCGTTTCATTCGTTGTTGAAAATAAAATTTCTGCGTATTCCGTGTGTGCTACACTTGCTACACCGCTACAGTTCGGTTTGTTCTTCTTTCCAGTTGACGAAGAACACCCGTTGGGTGGCACGGGTGATGGCGGTGTAGAGCCAGCGGAAGTAGTCGGGGCCGAGCATGTCGTCGGTCATGTAGCCTTGGTCGATGAAGACGTTGGTCCATTGGCCGCCTTGGGCTTTGTGGCAGGTGACGGCGTAGGCGTACTTGACTTGGAGGGCGTTGTAGTAGGGGTCTTGACGGAGGGCTTTGAGGCGGTCTTGCTTGGAGCGTAGGGTGGGGTCGCCGTTGTAGTCCTCCATTATATTATTAAATAATGTGTCCTGCTGCTCGCGGGTGAGGGCGGGGGCTTCGGCTTGGAGGGTGTCGGTGAGGAGGGTGAGTTCCATGGTGAAGTCGTCGTAGTCGGGAAACTCCAGGGTGGCATCGGCGAAGGTGAATCCGTAGAACTGGCGTTCGTTGCGGATGCGGCGGACGATGGCGGTGTCGCCGTTGGCGATGAAGGAAAAGACCCTCTCCCCCGTCCCCTCCCCCGTAATGGGGAGGGGGGAGCCATTCGGCTTGTTTTCTGACGACAAAGACCCCGCATGGTCTCCCTCCCCATTATGGGGGAGGGTCGGGGAGAGGGTCTTCTCTACCCAATAATAGTTGTTCTTTGCCACCATGAGCATGTCGCCACTTTCGAGGGGCTCTTCTCGCCAGAGGATTTGGGCACGGATGCCGTTGTTGTAGATGTTGGCGCGTTTGTTGCTGCGGGTTACGACGATGGTCTCGTCCTCGCCGTCGCGGTGGTAGCACTCTTCGAGGGCTTCGATGAGTTCGTTGCCGGGGATGATACGCACGTCGGGAAAGCCGCGGAAGCGGATGCGGGGCAGGGAGAAGATGTCTTCGGTGTCCATGAGTTGCCGCAGGTGTGTGGCGTTCCACAGGATGCCTGACGACTCGGCTTGCCTGACCACTTCGGTGAGGGTGTGGCTGACGACGTGGAGCCCGTAGCCGTTCATGTAGTCGTCGCTGAGGGCAGGGCTTTCGTCGTCGCCCACGGGTGGCAACTGGGCGGTGTCGCCGAGGATGATGAGTCGGCACCCCCTGCCTCCATAGACGAAGTGTACCATGTCGTCGAGCAGGCGGCCGGTACCGTAGAGGCTGCCCGACAGGTACTCGTCGTTGGCTATCATCGATGCCTCGTCGCAGATGAAGAGGAGGTCGGTGCGCATGTTGTAGTTGAGGGTGAAGATGCTGTCCTTGTCGATGGACTTCTGGCGGTAGATACGCTTGTGGATGGTGAAGGCGGGGTGGTCGGCATAGAGGGAGAGCACCTTGGCGGCTCGTCCCGTGGGTGCCATGAGCACGCACTCACGCTCCAGTTGCTCCATCGTCTTGACGAGGGCACTGACGAGGGATGTCTTTCCGGTTCCGGCAAAGCCTCGGAGGATGAAAAGTTCATCGGCGTCGGGCGAGAGGATGAAGTCGCACAACGAATTGATGACTTTTGCCTGGTCATTGGTCGGAATATGCCCGAAATGATGCAAAATGAGGTCTTTTAGGTAGTCTTTTATCATCTTTTTTCAAAAAAATGCTGAAAGTAGTGGGTGCAATTGAAAATTTATGATTATTTTTGCAACGAATATAGCGATTTTTTGCGAATCGGACGTTAGGCGAGACGAAAAACTTGCTTTCCGGACGGTGAAAAAGTGTAGAACTCATAAAAAATTAACAACACATATCATGAAAAAAGGTATTATCAATGGTATCCTTGTACTTTGTACATTGGGTCTCGTCGCTGCATGCTTCTTTAGCATCTATAGCGACATTGCCTTCGACGAGGAGAAGGCAGCACGTGAGAAACTCGTTATTGCTCGTCTGATGCAGATTCGCGATGCAGAGGAGCAGTACAAGATGACGTTTGGTGAGTATTGCGGCACCATCGACTCGCTCATCGACTTTGTGAAGACAGGTAAGACTGTCGATAGAATCTACAAGGAAGGCGAGTTGACCGATGACCAGTTGGAGGCTGGCATGACGGAGCGTCAGGCTGTGGCTCAGGGTCTCATCAAGCGCGACACGGTGTGGATTACTGCTGCCGAGAAGTTGGGCATCGCCAACCCCGACTCGATGAAGTATGTGCCAGTTGGACGCCCAGCCAATGGTGAGTTCAAGGTGGTGCAATCCACTTTCGACCCTTCTATGTATGATACGATCTATCAGGGCATCATCGAACTGCGCAAGAAGGCTCAGTACAACATGAAGTCGAACGAGTTTGATATGCTCGTCGAGTTCCGTGCCCGTCTGGACGACTACATGGACGGCATGAGCGAGAAGAAGATCAAGAACCTGAAGGCTGACCTGAAGAAGCGTCACAGAAACTGCGCTGAACTGATGCTCGATAACGAGGACAACACGGAGGGTGAATGGTATGGACTACGCATCGGCGACCTTGAGGACACGAACAACAAGATGGCTGGTAACTGGGAATAAGGCAGTTGACAATTGACAGTTGATAATTGACAGTTGACAGTTGATGGCAGAAAATCAAATGACTAATAAAAGTTTGTCCATTCGGGTCTGCTCGAATGGACTTTCTTTTTGCACGTATGCTCCAGGGCAGGAGGAACCGTTTGAGTATAAGGTGTGGGATGTGAACCACACCATCTCATTGGCAGCCAACCTGAAGGCTGCCCTGATGAATGAGCCGATGCTGAAGCAGGCGTATCAGCGTGTGAACGTGCTCATCACCACTCCGCATTTCACGACGGTGCCCGTGGCGGCGTTTCAGAAGGAGGACATTCAGGCGGTGTATCAGTTCACCTTCCCGAAGGACACTTCGCAGCATGTGACCTACAATGTGCTGAGGCGTTCGGGCATAGCCATCGTTTTCGGGCTGGACCGCAACATCCGCCAACTGTTGCTCGACGACTTCCCACGGGCAAGGTTCTATGCCTCGGCAAGTACGCTGATTGAGTTTTTCGGCGAGAAGAGTCTGATTGGTTCCGGCAAGAAGATGTTTGTTTATCTGCACGAGAAGGAAATGACGCTCTACGCGTTTGAGCAGGGCAGGATGCTGTTTGTCAACACGTTTGAGGCGACCAGTGTGGCTGACATCCAGTACTACACGCTCAATGTATGGCAGCAGTTGGGGTTTGACCAGGTGGATGATGCTCTCTTTGTGGTGGGCGACATCGAGCAGCGCATGACGGAACTGGCGGAGAAAATCAAGTATTTCTTGCAGCACGTGTCGGTGATTGACCGCAGCGAGGACTTCAAGGACCGCCTGACGATGGGCAACCATTTTATCCCCTACGACTTGCAGACGCTGCTCATCTGTGGATTCTAACCAGCCCATGCACTGGGCGATTCTCGTTTCTCAACTGTAAACCTTATGAGAATTATACGTGGTAAATATAAGGGGCGTCACATCCCCTCACCGACGGGCTTCAAGGCGCGTCCCACGACGGACTTTGCCAAGGAGGGGCTGTTTAACATTCTGGAGAATGTGTATGTGGATTTCGATGTGGCACCGACGGCGCTCGACCTCTTTGCGGGCACTGGCTCCATCGGACTGGAACTGGCTTCGCGTGGATGTGGCAAGGTGGTATCGGTGGAGAAGGACTTCAGGCATTGGCAGTTTCTTGCCCGTGTGCAGAAAGAGTTGCAGGCTCAGGAATGGTTGCCTGTGAAGGGGGATGTATTTAAATATGTACGCGCGTATGAAGAACAGTGCCAGAGGGATGCGGCAGCGCGTTTCGATATCATCTTTGCCGACCCGCCTTACGCCTTGGAGAGCCTGAAGGATATTCCCGATGCGGTGCTCCCATTGTTGGCTGAAGAGGGCATCTTTGTGCTTGAGCATGGAAAGGACTACGATTTCTCCACTCATCCACGTTTCATCGACCACCGCAACTACGGTAGCGTGAATTTCTCTTTCTTCCGATGAAATGCAAACAGAAAAGGCTCGCTGGAATGGCGAGCCTTTTTGTTTGTGCATATATTCTCTCTTGTGTCGTTTTTTTATCTGCGACGACCGCCGCCGCCACCGCCACGGTTGCCACCACCGCCGCCAGGGAATCCGCCTCCGAAGCCTCCCCACATGCTGCGGGCATTCTCGGTGCCGTTGGAGTTCTTGCCACCGAAGATGTTGAGTTTGTAGATGACGTGGAGCATGCCGTATGAGTAGATGGCGTTGTAGCGTGAGTCGCTGCTCTGGTAGGCATCGATGGCACGGCTGATGTTGCTGCGGTTCTTCAGGATGTCGTTCCACTGGAGGCTCACGGTCAGCGCGTTGCCCTTGAGGAAGGACTTTGCCACCTGTGCGTTCCAAAGGAGTTCGTTGGTGTTCATGCTGGCAGAGGAGTAACCACGACGGCTGCTTTCGCTGATGTCGGTGGAGAAGGAAAGACTATTGTCGAAGATGAGGTTGATTTCTGCGCCATAACTGAAGTTCCATGTTTCCATGTTGCCTGTTTTCACCACAGAGTTGCGTGAGGTGTTGTAACTGACGCTTCCGTTGATTCCAGCCTCAAACCAGTTCTTGCGGAAGTCGAAGCCGAGGTTTTCTGACACGCTCGTTGTATTGGTCTTCGACTTGTCCTCGGTGTATTGTGTCGGGTCGAGGTAACTGACCTGATGGTTGTAACTGAAATTGGTGAAGGTGTTCATGGAGAAGTAGTTGTTGCTGTCGAGCGAGGTGTTGAAACCACCACCGATGCTGGCGTTCCAGTTGCCGTTGATGTTCTCAGGCTTCGTTGTCCTCACACCTGTGGTCTCGTTGTAACTGGTACGGTTGGCAACGCTGTTGCGGGTTGTGCTGAAGTTACCCCAAGTGAAGATGCTACGATAGTGGTCCATCTGGAAGGTGTTGAAGTTGAAGTTGATGTTGTGGCTGAACGATGGCTTCAAACCTGGGTTACCCTTGGTGATGTTGAGCGGGTTGGAGTCGTCGGTGATGTCGAGCAGGTTGGTCATGCTGGGCTGGGAAGTGCGGCCACGGTAGAAGAGACGGAGATTGGTCTGCTGGGTGAAGTTGTAGCGGAAATCAACGTTTGGCGCAAAGTTGAACACGTTGCGGGTGACCGTCGGATACTGAGTGCCCATGTACTTGTAGTTGAGCACACTGCGCTGTGGCAGCAGGTCGATGCCGGCACTAAAGTTGTAGTAGTCGGTCACCTTGCGGAAACTGACGCTTGCGGTGTGGTTGTAGTTCTTGTATTCGGAGAACTGGCTCAACTTGTTGGCATCGTCGCTGTCATCTTCGCCATAGAGGGTGTAGCCCTTGCTGAGCAGGTAATCTACTGCGCCGTCGATGTTGTAGCGGTAGTTGACCAGTGCATTTGCCAGATCGGTGTAGGTGGTTGGGTCCATCACGAATGCCTTACGGTCGGACTTGTTGTAACTGAAGTCGTATCGGTAAGAGAATTGCAGATAGGTCTTGGGCGCGATGGGCTCTGAATAGGTGAGTTGCACACCGTAGGAGCGGTTCTTGCCAGGGGTGGTGTAGTAGCGGTTGTTGGTGGTCTCTGTGCCTGTGGACATGTACTGAATGTTGGCGGCAGAGAGTTGCTTGCTTTCCGAACTGCCAAAGTTGCCTGTGGCACGAAGGGTGATGTTGCGTCCTTCGTTGTTCAGACGGCGGTTGGCTTGCAGTTCTCCTGCAAAGCGCTTGTTCTCGCTGTAGGTCTGCTGACGGCTCACGTTGGTGTTGACAATCATTTCCAGCAGTCCTGTGACGTTGGCAGCATTGTCGATGGCATCGTTGAGAGGGTCGTCGGTCACGGTGTTCGGGTCATCGTTGAAGGTGGCTGACGCGTTGTTGCTAAAGCCTTTATTGCGGGTGAAACTGCCTGATGGACGGAAAATGATGTTGGTCATCGAGTCGGGTGTCCACTCCATGCGGAAGTTTCCGTTCCAGTTGTTGGCACTGCTGCGGCTGTAGTTCTCGCTGTTGCTGAATGCACCTCGTGAGGTGACGAAACTTTGGGTGGATGACCAGTTGCGGGTGTCGTTTCCGTCATAGCGGTAACGTATGTTTCCACCTAATTCCAGATGGGTGCTTTCTGTGGCGAAGTTGAAACCTGCGTTCTTGGAGTTGCGCAAGCCGCCGCCACCACGCCCCCAACCACGGCCACCGCCGCCACCGAAGCCCATGTCGCCCGTGTTGTTGGCACCGCCTGTTACGGTGAACTGGTTGTGGTCGATGAAGCGGTTCAGCATCACGTTCTCAGAGTAACGTTCTTCTGTTCCGTAGCCAGCATCGAAGTTGCCGAACCAACCGTTGTTCATACCTTTCTTCACCGTCAGGTCGAGCACGGTTTCTTCTTCACCGTCGTCAATGCCTGTCACACGGCTGAAGTCGCTCTTGCGGTCGTAGGTCTTCAGTTTGTCCACCATGTTGGTGGGGATGTTCTTCAGCGCCATCTTCGTGTCGTCGAAGAAAAACTCCTTGCCATCCACGAGAATCTTCTTCACGGTCTTTCCGTTGATGGTCACGTTGCCATCGTCGTCAATCTTGGCACCTGGCAGTTTCTTCACCAGTTCCTCCAGGGCGGAACCTTCTGCCACACGATAGGCTGCTGCGTTATAGACGATGGAGTCGCCGCTCACCTGCACCTGTGCCACATTGGCGGTCACCTGTGCTTCTTTCAGCAATTTGGAGTCGGGAGTGATGTGGATGTAGCCGATGCTCACATCCTTATCCTTCTTGTTCGTCAAGTCGAGGGGCAGAAGTTTTGTCTGAAAGCCCACGTAGGTAATCTTCACCACATATTTGTCTTTCTTCACGTTCTTAATGCTGAAACTACCGTTCAGACCTGTTGCGGCACCGCCTACCATCGAACTGTCGGGCAAAGAAAGAATACGTACTGTTGCGGAGATGACTGGCTCGTTGGTGTCGTCTTCAAGAATTGTACCTGAGACATTGAATTTTGATTGAGCCATCGCACTGAGTCCCACCAATGTGAGAAACATGGCAAGTAATGATTTCTTCATATACTGTTTTTTATTGATTGGTTTTTCTTTGTCAATACAGCTAATTCGACCACAAAGTTACGAAAAGGTTTAGTTTTATGGTGTGAATTTGAGTTATTATGTGTAATTTTGTAACGTTTTTTAAAAGATACAGCAAGATACATCATCCTTTTTATGAGAAAGATTTTCATTTTTATTCTTTGTGCGGCGTTCACTCTTTCGTTGCGTGCACAGTACACGCGTCTCGAAAAATATCCGCAAATTCCCTCTCAATATGATGCAGCCTTTGTCGATTATGTGAAGGATTTTGCCAGTGGTGTGGCAAAGTCTTCTTATGGGCAGTATTTCGGGCAGATTACCAAGGAGCGCAATGTCTATGGCTTTGGTGCCTACTATACCGACAACGACGGAGTCATCTATGGGCAGTACCGTCTGGGCAATTTCCTTTTTGGCATCAAGATGGGCACACAGATGGCAAAGGTTGGCTCTAACGACCACTACATCTGTTACGACCTGACCACAGGCGACCCGCTCTACATCATGAAGGATGGCGACAAGTACAGCCTCCCCGCCGACTATGGGGAAACTTACCGCTTCGAGTCGCTCACTTATCAGAACGGTGACAAATATGTAGGTGAAACGGTGAATGGCAAGCGCGAAGGAGTGGGACTGTACTATTATAATAATGGTAACTACTACTATGGGCGATATAAGAACAACGACCGCCGTGGGTTTGGTGCCATGTTCTTCACCAACAACACCATCACTATCCAGTATTGGAAGGATGAAGACGAGTAGCAAAGACCCTCTCTGTCTTGACGGACATCTCCCTCATAATGGGGAGAGCCATTCGGATTGTAAGCCAACAGGGAACTCGCCGCAGGGTTCTCCCTCCCCATTATGGGGGAGGGCAGGAGAGAGGATCCGCGCATGGGTGCTTGCTGCCCGACCTAAGACACTGACAGGAGCCATTGCCCCCGTGCTGGTGGGGGGTGCGATGGCATTTGTCAAAACTTTCCACTCTTCCCCTTCAGCCCTCACTCCTCACTCCTCACTCCTCATTTCCTTCTTTCTCTGCCTCCTTTTTGCTGTCTTCATGCAGATTGATGCTAACTTCATCAACGACTATTTTGACTTCAAGAAAGGCACTGACCGCGAAGACCGTCTCGGACCTGAACGTGCCTGTGCGCAAGGATGGGTGACTCCACGTGCCATGCAGTGGGGCATTGGCATCATGACCGTTCTCTCCTGCATCATTGGCATAGCCATCATGCTTCAGCACATGCAGTTCGAACTCCTTCTTGTCGGCATCCTCTGCGTCATATTCTGTTTCCTCTACACAACCCGTCTCTCCTATCTCGGTTGGGGCGACCTCCTGGTGCTCATCTTTTTTGGACTCATCCCTGTGGTCTTCACTTATTATGTGATGACAGGCGGGGGGTGGAACATCCCTCTTATCATTGCGGGGCTGGCAATGGGCTTGGCAACTGATAACCTCCTGATGGTCAACAATTACCGTGACCGTAACCAAGACAAGGTGAGCGGAAAACGCACCATCGTTGTCCGCATCATAGAGGCGCAACAACGGGCTTTAGGCGAACAGCAAGGGCAAAAAGAAGGTGAACAAATCTGCCTCGACCTCTATCTTTGGCTCGGCATCATTTCTACCCTCCTTGCCTTCACCGCTCTGTTCCTCAATCCTTTCTCCACCATCCGCTATCCCCTCATGCTTATCTACCTCATTCTTCATTTCCGCACCTTCCGCCAACTCAAGACTCTTGATGGCAAAGCCCTCAACCAAGTCCTCGGCTCCACTGCCCGCAACATTTTCCTCTTCGGGCTCCTGCTTGCCGTCAGCACGTTCCTGTAATGCATTCCCCGTGATGACGAGCCAGAGATAGAGGTGATGACGAGCCACAGAGCAAAGTGATGGCGAGTGTTGGAACTCGGAAGATACGGGTGAGTGTTTGAGCATGATGCGGAATACTGTCGTTCGAGATGACGGGCAACAGAGCAAGCAAGATATTCGCTATCGTTTCATGAAGACATTCGTTGTCGTTTCCGCAAGACATGGGTGAGAGACTTGAGTGGACATTAAGTGTCGGTCTTTTCAGTTGATATTTTCACCAACAAACCTGAATGAATAGAACTTAACATACTTGTCTATGTAACATCACAACATAAAGACACACACATATATAAGATGAGGCACAAAGCACATTCCGCTTTGTGCCTTTTTTGTGCCCTTTTGAAAAAAGTTGCATTTTTGTTTGGAGGATAAGGAAAAAAGTCCTTAATTTGCAATTGTAAACAGAAGAGACATGAGGCATTCACAGGTTATTGACAACATCAAGGAGGTGGCGAAGAAGATTCTGCCCAAAGGCAGCACACTCTACCTCTATGGTTCCCGTGCCCGTGGTGACTACCATGAAGACAGCGACTGGGACTTGCTGCTGTTGCTGGACAAACCGAAGGTGGAAAATGATGACTTTGCCCGCTACTCCTATCCTATCATGGAACGGGGATGGGATATAGGGGAAGATTTCAGTGTGCATACATATACGAAAAACGACTGGTTCCATGGTCCTCATGCCATGTTTTATTACAACGTTGAAGAAGATAAACAGGTCTTATTATGAGTCTGAAAGAGGAAGATAGAAAGATTGTCGTTGCCTTAGAAATGGAGAAGGCGGAACAGATCTTTGCTGAGACCGACATGCTTTGTCAGGTCAAGTTTTGGAGCAATTTGGCAAATCGCCTATACTATTCCTTGTTTCATGCCGTCACCGCATTGTTAGTGTGTGATCACCATGAAGTGGGCACACACCGAGGGGCAGTGAATCGGTTCCACATGTATTATGTTAAGACAGGAATCTTCACGGTCGAAGAAGGTGCTTTCTATTCACAGATGCAATCACTGCGAGAAGAAAGCGATTATAACTGCATCTATAATGTAACGGAAAGCGAAATCATTCCTCGTATTGAGCCTACTCGTCAATTCATTGAAAAAATCAAGCGGTATATCGCTGACAAAGATAAGTGATGAAGGAACTTTATTCACATTAATACTCATGCCTATGTAACATCACAACATAAAGACATATTAAGAAAAGCGTCCGCTTAGAATCTTGTTTCTGAAATTTCTCCCAAAATAAAGAAACTACCAAGAGTAAGGCTCGGATGCTCACGCTGATGGCGTGGGCTTTTACTCGTTAATGGTAGTTAGGTGTTTGGGAGATACCTCAGAAACGTAGACGAAAAGTAATTGCCTACGTTTTCTTTGTATGTTGACGATTGAGACAGGGAGAAGTCGAACAAAAATGCTAACAATAAAACCTAAACCTATATGAAAAAGAAACTTCTTATGATCATGACGGCAATGTTGATGGGCACCATCGGCATCTGCCATGCACAAGACCTTGAACCGCTCCATGTGGACGGTCGCTACCTGAAGAACCCGAAAGGTGACATCGTGACGCTGCACGGGTGGATTGGTGATTGGGTATACATTTATTATTATGGAAATGATGTTGCGAGCGATTTCTCCGCATGGAAACTGACCGTTGACTCTATTCTGGCAGCAGGCTACAAACTGGACTATGCCCGTATGAGTTGTGGCAACCCATACGACTCACACGGAAGCCTTGAGGAGTTTGACATTTACATATTGCCCAAGATTGACTATCTGAACAGCAAGGGCATCTACGTGCTGCTTTTCCCCGATGTGAAACTCTATGATGATGGTTACACAAGACGCATTGGCGAACCCATGCAGCAGCGCCGCTTGATGTGGTTAGACTATCTCAGCCGTCACCCGCGCATCAAGAACAACCCAGGCGTGATGTTCGGGCTGGACTGTGAGCCTGGCACTTTCCTGGGCAGCGATGGCAGTGTGAACAACTTCAAGACCCTGAAAGACTACTACCAACCCATGGTTGACCTCATACGCAGCAATGGCTGCAACAATGTCATCTGGGTTCCTGGGCATGGCTATCAGAGTTACTATGGCGGCTATGCCGTTTACCCCATCGAGGGAGAGAACATCGGTTATGACATACATTTTTATTGTAACACAGATTTAGACACCTACTATGACACGCTCAGAGAAAGATGGGCAAAAGAGATGGAGATGGCCAGTAACATGGCTCCACTCATCATCACCGAAACTGCCTGGTATGGCGAAGAGGGCGAATACGGCCGCACGAGCACCTTTGGGCTGGGCCTCAAGCGCCTGTGCGATGAGTCGGGAAATGTCAGTTGGAACTTGTATTCAGAAGGAAACATCATGGCGCGTGTCAACCAGCCCTCACCCGACGGACAGCCCACGATTTACAACTCCCCGGAGGCTTGCTACGTACCTTTCCTCGAATGGACCAAGGAATATGCCACAACAAAATACACTCCCGCCAGTGAGTTGAGAGCCGAACGGGTGGAACTGGAGAACACCTACACGACGGTCTATCCCGGCGACACGCGCCCCATCACCCTGATGGCGACGTTTGCCAACGGGCGGCGGTGGAACGTGGCTGGCGATGCCGTGTGGACCAGTTCCGATGAGAGCGTCGTCACCGTCAAGCAAGGCAACATGCACGTCAGGAAAGAGGGCACGGTAACCCTCCGCGGCGAGTACACGGACGGCACGGGTCAGGTGTTAAGCGCCGAGTTCAGCATCAGTTCGAGTCTGTTTCCACTGTCTGTAGACGGTGTCAGCAACACCGGGTTCTTCATAGGCGAGAGTTCATACGATGAGACGACCCACACATTCCAAGGCTTCGGGTATGGGTGGCATTACGTCACCAGTTCGTATCCTCGGGGTGGAATGCCAGCCTGGAACTATTATGGCGGACTGGACTTTTCTGCCTACAACTATATGGTGCTGCACTTGGACGATACTGTGAATCCTATTACAAATGGTGCTGTACATATAAGCAGCACTCATCACGATGGTCCAGAAGCAGAAGCTGTCATCGACCTGAACCAGAAGGTGGTGGTGATCGACCTTCATGCCTACCCGGAACTTGAACTGTCCCATATTGTGAGCGTCAGAATTGATGGAGGGGAAGGGAATGGGACAAGCATCAAGGAAATTTTCCTCAGCAACGACGGCGTGACCCCCGTGGCAGAGCCTTTCACCTTGAACACCACAGCAAAGGCCAGCGACATCGTCATGTACTATGGCGATGACGTGCCGACGCTTACCTATGAGGTCACTGGCCCTGGCACCGTGAGCGAGCCGACGCTCAGCACCATGGTCACGAAGATTTCGCCCGTGGGCACCTACGACATCCTGATTAGCGGCAGCCAGGACGGCGTGACCTACAAGCCGGGCCGCCTCACCATCCTGCCCGCCCCGCTCACCATCACTCCCAACGACGTGGCAGTGGGCACGGGCATGGACATCCCCACGCTGACTGTGACCTACGACGGCTTCCGCAACGGCGACACCGAGACCACCGCCCTGAGCGAACTGCCTACCGTCAGCACCACAGCCACGAAAGATTCCCCCGTGGGCAATTACGCCATCACCGTGAGCGGCGGCAAGGCCGACAACTACCTGATTGGCGACTTTGTTCAGGGACACGGGGAGGGAACGCTCACTATCACGCCCGACCTGACCATCGCCCTGCCTGCCGACCGCACCGACCACGTGGGCACGTCGCAGGAGGACTGGTACGCCTGGGGCGTGTGCAGCACCGAATATGCTCCCGCCGTGACAACTGCCGACGGGCGCAGGGCGCAGATGATGGAGACCTACGAGATGACGGTGGAGGCTGTGGGCACGGTGATGGAGCAGACCGTCACAGGGCTGGAGTACGGCGACTATACCCTCGTGCTCTGTGCCAATGCCTACTACACCGATGGGCGTGGCTTCGATTCTGACTTAAAGGAAGGAGCCACCGATGTGGTGTGCCTTCATGCCAATGACGTCACCGTGCCCATGACCGCCCACATCGGCACAGCCACCCAGAAGAACGATGAGTACACCATGGAAGTCACTGTCGTCAATGGCACGCTGCACATCAGCATGGAGCAGATGAAGGCGGGCACCAACTGGCACACTCTGCAAATCAAGAGCCTAATGCTGACCAAGATACCCTCACTCGATGAGGCTTACGCTAGAGCTTTGGCTGAGGCTGAGGAACTATTGTCCCAGAAAATGTCGGTCTACGCCAGAAACACCCTGCAACAGGCCATGGTGACCGATCACACCTACGCCAACTACTACCGGCTAACGGAAGCCATACAGCAGGCCCGCACAAACATAGAGAGCAATGCCTTCGCGGCAAGAGCACTTAAGGTGACGAAAAACGAACTGCTGACGGCCACCAATGTCTGCACACCAGTG
Organism: Bacteroidaceae bacterium; assembly: GCA_017470525.1. Taxonomy (GTDB): domain Bacteria; phylum Bacteroidota; class Bacteroidia; order Bacteroidales; family Bacteroidaceae; genus Minthosoma. Next base: position 447 of record JAFUYM010000072.1, on the reverse strand, counting down.
GCAGAATCCTGGTATAGGTATTCCTATGCGGCTTTTAAGAAACTATACGACGAGGGACTGGTAACGGATGCCGTAGCCGGGAATTACTATAACCCCTACGAGGGCGGCGGTGGCGAAAGCTACGACGACTTTAAGAGATTCCTGATGAGTGCCTGGGAGTACAACATGGAGAATACCCCCTATATGGTTGACGCGCCATACAATGTCAGCGTGGCTTCCGCTGCCGATGAGTCGGGCTTTAACAATCCTTACATATTCTACCACGCCCCAGAGGGCAACACGACGTTAGAAGCCCGCACGCTGACGGCCACCATGACCGATATGGAGCCGGGCGAATACACGCTGACGGCCTTTGTCCGTCTGATTGCAGTTGATGGCAACGTGGCTCCGAAGGGCGTGTCCCTGCAACTGTGCGACGGCACACCTGTTCCCCTCAGCGGCAAGCGT
>JAFUYM010000009.1 GCA_017470525.1 Bacteroidaceae bacterium | reverse complement strand
TTACCTCAAGTCGCATCGTGGGGTAAGGGGATGGTGGCTACATATTGATGTTGTGCTGTTGCTTTTTACTGAAAGCTGCTACTAACGACTCATAAATCTACCCTTAATCGTGTATTGGATGATAGTTGCGGATTTTAGGGTAATTAAAGATTAGTTAAAAAATTTGTTATTAAATTTGTATCTCGATTTGTTCAAAACAGCCCAAGATTAGTTGAACGATAACTAATCACTTTTTTCAGAGAAAACAGAGATATATAATAATAAAATGTGTAAATTTGGCACGAAAATGAAAATCAGGTACAGATTTGTATTCAACAGAAAGAATCTGCTGAATGCAATGGGGGAGGCATTGGTTCAGATTGAAGCATACCAGAACGGGAGGAAAGCCTATTTCAGCACAAACATATATGTAAAACCCTCCGAGTGGGGACATAGCGAGGTGGTGAACCGCCACGATGCAGTCGCACTCAATGGGATGCTTGCCGAATTACTGATGAAATTACAAGCCATCGAGGTGGAGGTGTGGCGATGTGGAATATCCCCCACACTGCAACATTTGCGCGAAGGATGGCGGAGAAAAGAACCTGCCATGACGGTGCTCTCTTTCACCCAAGAGGTGATTGGCGCGTCAGGCAGGGCGGAAAGCACAAAGGCGAATCTGCTCAGCACTGCCCGAACCCTTCACCATTTCCGACCCGCACGTTTGGATGAACTGGATTATCCATTGCTGTGCGACTTCCTGCATCACTTGCGTGAGCGGGGCAACTGCCCTAACACCATTGCGAAGCACTTCAACCACCTGCGCACCATTGTGGGCGAGGCTGTCCGTCATGGCATTCTCTCACCTGATGCCGTTCCGTTCGAACGATTCAGGTTGCGCACGGAACGGAGGGAACACGTCGCCCTCTCTGAAGAAGAACTTCGCCGCATCGCCAATGTGGGCATTTTCCCCTCGGTGCGGGATGCGTTCCTCTTCTGCTGCCATACGGGGCTGCGCTATTCCGACTATGTCAGGTTGGGAAAGAGCCATTTCCGACGAAAGGGAAAGGAAATGTGGATAGAGATACTAATGAAGAAGACCCGGCAGATGGTGAGACTGCCTCTTGTCACGCTTGCCCGACTGCTGGGAGAAGTGGGCGAACATCCTGCCATTCCCAACAATGTGCAGACAAATCAGCAGTTGAAGCAGATTGTGGAGCAGGCACACATTCAGAAACATGTAACCTTCCACACAGCCCGACACACCTTCGCCACCCTCCTGCTTGCCAAGGGAGTTCCCATCACAACCGTACAAGCCCTGTTGGGGCACAGCAGTGTGCGTACCACACAGCGATATGCCGAGGTGAAGCAGCGCACCATCTTGAACGACTTGCGGCGCGCCTTACGGTAGAAAAAGGGTAGAGGTACAGTTCTACCTCTTTTCCACCCTCGCACATACCCTCTTGTGATTGATCCCACAGCCAAATGTGGGGTAACCTCGCCTTGACTTTTTCTGTCTGTAAAAATGTGAGATTTTGTTCCTTTATCAAGGGTTTTATGCCTTACCATTGCTCCCGAAAAAGATTTTTTTAGGGAAACGCCCTCAAAATCCGCTCTTTTTACGCATTTTTTTGTTAAATTATTTGCTCCATTTGTTTTTCTTCTTTACCTTTGTGGCGAAAACTATCAAACCGCGATAGAGAAATCGTGACTTCGTGGCGAAGAGACAAAACTAATCTTGACGTCAAACCAATTGTTTACTAATCTAACATATATATAAACTATAATTAATCAACTTTTTTCCTATTTATTATTAAGGGTAGGGATAAGTTATCGTTCAACTAATCTTTAATTACTAACAATTATGAAAAAAGGACTACTTTTTTTAGCAACTTTGTTGATGAGTGTCACCTCATTTGCACAGACGTGGGAAAAACCTACGATTTCTGCTGACGCTTACACAAAGGGATTCAAAACCAGTACGCTGGCTGGTGAGGAACAGGGTGATACCATCATCTATTACCTCTACAACATTGACGCTCAGGCCTTCCTGAATGGTGGAGCGGCTCCGACTCACTCGCAGTGGAGCACTAATGCCATTCTTTCAGACAAAGGTCTGAAAATCATGGTGACCAAGTATGAACTGTCAGAAGTGGCAAACGGCACAAATGTTGGCAGTTCTGAGGCTGCTGAATGGGACGGAAAGACCTATGTGCTTTATGACTACTGGACCAACAACAAGTGGCTGGGCATCATTCTCACCAGTGCTACAGGTTCGTTCATTGACCGTGCCAGTCAGATTGACTACAAGTGGGAAATCATTGACAGGGGCAATGGTGTCTATCGCATCAAGACGGCAGACGTCAATCCAACCTACAACAATGAAGGTTTGGGTCTGACAGAGTCTTACTTTGGCTTTGACGGACTGGACGAAGACTACCTGAACAGTGGAATTAAGCCGATCACTCCTGCCATTGACATGACAGGCAGCACTGTTGATGCCGAGCCACATGTTGACTGGGCTTTCATCTCAGAGGCTGACTACGAGGCTTATTTGGCAAAGCAGGAAATCTATGAAGCAGCAGAGGACCTGAAGGCGAGCATTGAGTATTCTAAGGATTTAGGAATTAGCGACGCACAATTGGCAAGTTACCAGGCTGTGTATGACAATCCTAACAGCACAATTGATGAGTTGAAGAAGGCTTCTGCCGCAGCCTATGACATGGGCCGCTGGAAGGAAATCGAACCTTATTTTGCCAACATTGAACAGGGCAAGAAGAATGATGTCTCCGCTGTGTTTGTTAACAATGACTTTGAAGAGGGCAACGTAAATGGTTGGGACATCACTTATTCAGGTGGCTCTACCGCTGCAACCAACATTGGCTATCAGGGGGCAAGTTACGTTAATGGTGAAGTAAGTGTCACCAAATTTATCGAAGCATGGAAGGACACAAGTTCTCCCAACTTCTTGGGTGACGGTTCCATCACTCAGACCATTCCATCTCTGCCCGCCGGCATGTACATGCTGTCTGTTGATGCTATCGTAAGCAATCAAGGCCGCATCGTTGATGAGAATAATCCCAACGGCTATCCAGATGACGTGGAACTCTTTGCAGAGGCTTCTTTGGATGGCACTGTTTATAAGAAAGACATGTTCACAAAGAATGGTGTGCCAGAGCACTTCGAGTTCGCATTCATCCACACAGGTGGTTCTATGAAACTCGGTCTGCGTGTAATCGGCAGTGGAGAGGCAAGAATGCCTGCCAACTGGATTGCTATGGACAACCTGAATCTGTACTACTATGGTGAGGCTGACGCTGACCCAGACAAGGCTCTCTTGTTGGTGAATGTGTATAACGCTGTTAGCAACTATCCTCTCGAAGAACTTGACGATGTGGTTGCAGCCGAAAGTACAAAAGATGCATACAAACAGGTCATCGAAGAGGCTCTTGCCGCTACAAGTGGCTACGACGAACTTATCACAAAGGTGCAGGAGGCTGTTGCTGCTGTCAACACTTCTGTAGAGGACTACAAGAACTTTGAAGAGAAGGTGGCTCAGTGGGAAGCAAACTTTGAGGCTTACGACGCTCTCTTCGCCAACAGTGCTTCTGACGCTTGGGGTGAGTTCTCCGACTTCATTCAGAACAATGAACCTGACACTTACCCAACTCCTTCTCCAGAAGCCGTAATGGATGAGCATGAACTGACCTCTGAAGAACTTGCTGCATACATCGAGAAAGTGGATGAACTCTATGCTACAGCCTTTGGCGAGAGCCTCACTCCTGGCATGGACTGCTCAGGTGTGCTCACCAATGCTTCTTTTGCTGACGGACTCAAGGGCTGGACTTCTTCGAATGGTACTTTCGGTGGCTTGAAGGATTATCCTTGCGTGGAAGTTTACGAAGGTGTGGTAAATGTTTATCAGACCATAAAGGGTCTGCCCGATGGTGTATATTCACTCTCTTGTCAGGCATTTGAACGTCCTGCTGGCAATGGCTCATACGATGGAACTGAGGCTTCGAAAGTGTTCCTCTACATGAATGAACATCAGACTGGTGTACAAAACATCCTGAAGGATGCAATGCCAGAAGACGAGGCTGTTGACCTTGAAAACTGCTTCATCAATGGTGGTGCACCTGTTGAAGACTACTATGACACTGGTGGTACAACAAATGCTGACTATTTGAGCACTGAAGGTTATGTGCCTAATGGTATGTCTGGTGCCTCTTACGCTTTCCGCGCTGGTCGTTATGTTCAGAAGGTGTATGGTCTTGTGAAGGGTGGCGAACTGACAATTGGTTTGACCTCTAATGGTCAGACGGCTCACTGGGTGCTTTGGTCAAAGTTCCAATTCGTATATGAAGGCGCAGGTACTGATGCAACTTCCATCATGCTGAATGCAAGACTGGAAGAGATTGAGAAGTATGTGGAGAGCAACCAAGAAGAAATGACTGAACCAGGTGTGGCTGCAGCAGAAAGTTTCATCGACAAGGCTAACAAGGACATCAGCAACAATAACGCTGAGGCTATGGAGGCTGATATCGAAGAGGCAACCAATGTTCTGGCAGCCGCCCAAGAGAACGTGGCTGCTCTGAAGGCTCTCTACTCTGCTGCTGACGCATTGGAGGAAGCCATCAACGAGTATGCTGACATGGCTACAGACGATGCTGTAAATGCCGCTTCGGCAGCACAAGGCAAACTTGAGGATGTCACTTCTCTCACTACCGAGGAGGTAAAGACTCTTACTGAGGAGGTAAATGCAGCAACTGCTGCCCTGAAGGTTCCCGCATACACTGATGCTTCCGACGAGAATCCTGTTGACATGAGCCGCATGATTGTCAACTCTACATTTGACACTATCGGTGACTTCACGGGTTGGTCTTCTGGTTTCGGTGCTGGCGGTACAACTTCAACCAACGCTGAGTGCTACGAGAAGATTTTCGACGTATATCAAGACATCGTAGGTCTTCCAGCAGGTACTTATCAGGTTTCTGTTCAAGGTTACTATCGTCAAGGCTCTGCAGCTAATGACTACACGAACACTCAGACAGAAGACGGAACTCCTGCTTACAACGCATACATCTATGCCTTGGGTGAGACAACTGACACTTGCTCTGCACCTATCATGAGCATCTGCGCAGGCATGTTGCCAGCAGGTCTTGGTGGTGCTACTTCATCTGTAGGTGAAGAAGGTTACGTTGTTCCTAACACAATGGAGTCTGCCACTTACTGGTTCGACACAACAGATGACGAAGGCAATGCCATTTACTATGTGACTGAGACAAATCCTGGCTTCAATGCAGTTGTTGTGAAGGTTGGTGAGGATGGCAAACTCCGCATCGGCGTGAAGAAGGATGTCACAATCTCTACCGACTGGGCAATCTTCGACAACTTCAAGTTGGTTTACTACGGTGCTAACAGTTCTAAGGAACCAACTATCTCTACTGAAATCGAAAGCGTTGAAGTGGTTGCTCCTGTTAAGGCTAACGGCAAGTACTTCGAGAACGGCAAGATTGTCATCATCAAGAATGGCGTGAAGTACAACGTGGCTGGTCAAGCCATCAAGTAATCCTCACGAAGATACAGACAACGAATCATTACGGTGGCGGACTCCCCGAAAAGGGTGTCCGCCACTTTTTTGTACGTTTTCTTTGCATTGTGCTCACTTAATCGTATCTTTGCAACATGAATGGCATTTACAGAAACATCAAGAGCCTGCTGGAGAGGGGAGGCATGGAGAGTGGCGAAGCAAAGGCTGTCGCACTGCTGCTATTGGAGAAGGTGTGTGGGTTAAGTGTGACGGAGGCGTTAATGGATAATGGATTGGAGGAGAAGAACTACGAGCAGGTGATGGAGAAGGCAAGGAGAGTGGCGAAAGGAGAGCCTGTACAGTATGTGCTGAAGACAGCAGAGTTTTGTGGGATGGAGATGAAGGTGGAACCAGGAGTGTTGATACCACGAAAGGAAACGGAAGAGTTGGTGAAATGGGTTTTGGAGGAGTTAAGAGTCAGGAGCCAAGAGTCAGGGGGCAGGATTTTGGATGTAGGGACAGGAAGCGGATGTATTGCAGTGGCTTTGGCAAAGAATTTGAAGGATGCGAAGGTGGAGGCATGGGATGTGAGCGAGACGGCTCTTCGAATTGCGAGGGAAAATGTGGAGAGAAATGGAGTGAAGGTGAAGATAAGAAGAATGGATGTGCTGGAGAAAGGGCTACAACAGAGTTGCTGCGTACAAGAAAGAGGAGAAGAAGAGGAAAAAAGGAAGGGGGAAGAGAAGGAGAGAGAGGGGTTGGATGTAGTGATAAGCAATCCGCCGTATGTGTGTGAGGAAGAAGAGGTAGAGATGGAGGAGAATGTGGTAGGGTATGAGCCACGAGTGGCGTTGTTTGTACCAGACGAGGATCCGTTGGTGTTTTATCGGGCAATCGGATGGTTGGGAATGAAAGTGTTGAAGAAAGAAGGGTTGCTGTTTTTTGAGATTAACAGGAGGTTTGGGAAAGAGATGGTGGAGTTGTTACAGGGAATGGGATATGTGGAAGTAGAAGTTCGGAAAGACATGTTTGGGAATGACAGGATGGTGAAGGCAATAAAAAGGTGAAGTCTTTCGTTATTTATGGAAATATCGGTAATTGATAATTATGGAAATCGTAAGAAAAGAAAAGAGAAAGATGGGAGCGATGAGAATTTGGGCTTGGACTCTGATGGGAGTCGTGGGCATACTGCTTGCGACAAATCGTGCATGGGCAAATGATTGGAAAATCTATGCTTCTTATCATAATGCCACCAAGGCTGTGAAGACAGACTCGCGCATCTTCGTGCTTGCCAATAACGACCTTTTCAGTTATGATGAGGAGGATAACATGGTCGAACTGTATGACAAAACGAATGCCTTGAGCGATTTTGGCATTGCAGACATTGCTTATTCGTCAGAAAGCAAGGTTCTGGTGGTTCTTTATGACAACGGAAACATTGACTTGCTGGGGATGAATGGTGGGGTTTGGAACATGCCCGACATCAAAACGAAACTGTCGAGTGACAAAACCTTGAACGAACTGAAAGTGGTGGGAAGCGAGGCACTCATCAGCCTCAACTCTGGCTTGGCACTCATCAACCTAAGGGAAGGATATTTTGTTGATTTCTACACGTTCAGCAGCAAAGTGACGAATGCCACGATTCAAAATGGGAAGATTTATGCCAAGACTGCATCGGGTGTCATGGAAGGTGACCGAAGTAAGAACCTGCTGGATGCCAACAACTGGACAACTGTAGCAGCAAGCACCGCCACGTTCGGACAGACTGAGACGGAGAAGAAAGAGGCAGAAGAACTTCTGGCAAAGATGGAAAACATCGTGCCCAACTCCCCTGTCCGCAACTATGCTTACAAACTGAACATGATAGGGAACCGATTGTTGGTGGCTGGTGGCAACTTCTATTACCCCGAAGCGGAATATACGGGAACGGCGATGAAGTATGAGGAGGGAAAGTGGACCGCTTTCGACGAAGAGGAACCCATCAAGTTGGTCGGGGCAAATGCATACCGCAACGTGACAGATGTCGTACAAGACCCCAACGACACAGAGCATCATTGGTTAGGCACCAAACGCAGTGGCATCTATGAGTTCAAGAACTATCAACTCGCCAATCATTACACTTACGACAACTCACCACTGACCAGCATCCTGCCCGAAAGTGCCCACCCCGATTATTTTGTCCGTGTGACAGGTTTGAACTATGACAAGGATGGCAACTTGTGGATGTGCAACAACCAAGGTGACACCATTGTTCGTATCTTGAAAAATGACGGGACATGGGCAGCCTACTATTATGATGAAGTGGCAAATAAGCCCACTTTCGACCATACGATGTTTGACCAACGCGGATGGGCTTGGATTACCTGTCGGCGAACCACCAATGAATTTGGTGCATCCGGAATCTTAGTCATCAACACTAACGGAACCATCAACACGCAATCGGATGATTCACACCGATACCTTTCCACCTTCTCGAACCAAAATGGTGAGAGTTACACGCCCGACCTGTATTACTGCACAACCGAAGACTTGGACGGTGCACTATGGATGGGCTGCACCATGGGAGTGTTCAAGACCACTACGCCAGAGAAAATCTTCGACAGCAACTTCACTTTCACACAACCCATCGTACCCCGCAATGACGGTTCAGGATTGGGTGATTATCTGTTGAGTGGCGTACCCGTGAAATGCATCACCATTGACGGTGGCAACAGAAAATGGATTGGGACCGTGAACAATGGAGTATATTTGCTGAGTGCCGACGGCATGGAAACGATTGAGCATTTTACAGTAGAAAATTCACCACTTATCAGTAACGAAATCAATGACATCGCCATTTACGGAGAAACAGGCGAGGTGTTCATTGCCACCTCCAAAGGGCTCTGTTCTTATCAAGGAAATGCCACCGACCCTGCCACTTCGATGCAGTCAGACAATCTGAAAGTCTTTCCCAATCCTGTACGCCCTGACTATCAGGGGGATGTACACATTACAGGATTGATGTATAACTCAAATGTGAAGATTGTGAGTGCCGCAGGAAAACTCGTCACAGAAGGCACAAGTGTGGGTGGTGAATTCTCATGGGATTGCCGCTACAACAATGGCAGACACGTGGCTTCAGGTGTCTATTATGCATTGTGTACAGACGAGGACGGAAACAAAGGTGCCGTTGCAAAGATTCTGATTATCAAGTAAGAGACTGTAACGATGCTGTCTATCCTCATTCCCACATACGACTACACATGTTATAAACTGGTTGCCGACTTGCACGAACAGGCGGAACAACTAAATATGCCGTATGAAATCTTGGTGGCAGAGGATGGTAGCCGCTCACAAGTGGATATCATTGCCAATCACAAGATAGAGGAACTGAGCCATTGTCGGCATATCGTCAGAAAAGAGAACGTGGGACGTGCTGCCATCCGTAACTTCTTAATCAATGAGGCAAAGGGGGATTGGTTACTGATGATGGATGCAGACGGAAAGGTGGTGAGAGAAGATTTTCTGGAGAAATATCTGGCTGCGGGTAAAGAACATGACGTGGTGTGTGGCGGCATTAAAACACCTGACATCTGGCACAATCCCGACAGTTTGCTGCGATGGAGATATGAGAAGGCTTATGAACAGAAGCATGGCTACATTAGCCAGCAGTTTCGTTCTTTCTGCTTCCTGCTCACCAAAAAAGTAACTGAGCAAGTCCGGTTTGATGAACGCTACCTTCACTATGGTTATGAAGATGTACAATTCGGCAAAGATTTAGAAGCAGCGGGATTCCAAGTGTTTGGAATCGACAATCCTTTGGAGAACAACGATATAGAAACCAATGCGGTATTTCTCCAAAAAACAGAAGAAGCCATCCGCTCGGCTCATCATTTCAACAAAGACATCGGGGACAACGTCTCCCTCGCGCGTACTTATAATAAATATAAAAGATGGGGATGGGCTTTCCGCCTGTTCTTCACCTTTTTCCAGAAGCCCATGCGCCACCATCTCTTGTCCAAGAACCCTTCCCTATTCTGGTTCTCGGTCTATAAACTCTGCTATTATTCCACGCTATAAGCAACCTCCTCTCAACGGAACGACAGCCGCATGCTCTTCAACACATTGACATATCTGATTTTCATCACCTTGGTCTTTTGCATCCATTGGAGTGTGAAAAATAAACAAGCACAAAATGGGGTGATTGTGCTTGCCAGCATGGTCTTTTATGGATGGTGGAGTGTCCCGTGTTTAGGGCTGATGGTAGGAACATGTGTGTTAAACTACCTACTGGTGAAAGCCATGCAATGGCACAAGCCACAAACAAAGAGGAAACCTTGGATGGTGTTCGCCCTATTGATGAACTTTGGCATCTTAGGTGTTTTCAAGTATTTCAATTTCTTTGCCGATAATTTGGCAGTTCTGCTCCACAGCCTGAACATGAACGCCGACCTACCCACACTGAACATCATTCTGCCTGTGGGCATCAGTTTCTACACATTTCAGTTGTCTGCCTACGTGATAGATTGCTACCGCAAAGAACTATATCCTGCCCTGTCGTTTATGCAGTTCATGGCATTCATCTGCTTCTTTCCGCAGTTAGTGGCAGGTCCTATTGAACGAGGACGGAATCTGCTACCACAATTTGGAAAGAAACGCACATTCAACGAGGCAACAGCAACAGAAGGCATGCGACTGATTCTATGGGGATTGGTCAAGAAGATGCTTATTGCCGATAATTGTGCGGCACAAGTGGATTTTGTATTCTCTAACTACGAAACCGTCAGTGCTTCAACGCTGTGGTTGGGTGCACTGTATTTCACGTTCCAAATCTATGGTGACTTCTCGGGTTACTGCGACATGGCTATTGGTTCAGCCAAGTTGTTCGGCATTCAACTCACGCAGAACTTCAACCGCCCGTATTTCGCCACTTCCATGCAAGACTTCTGGCGACGATGGCACATCACCTTGATGGGATGGTTCAAAGACTACGTGTATATTCCTTTAGGTGGCAACCGAAAAGGGGATCTCCGCAAACGCATCAACAACCTCATCGTCTTCACGCTAAGTGGTTTATGGCATGGCAGTAACTGGACGTTTGTGTGTTGGGGACTCTATCATGCACTTGTGTATTATCTGCCCGTAAAGCGTCTGGCATTCCTTCTTGTTGTCATCGGATGGGTCATTTTCAGGGCACCCGACATGGAGGTGGCAGCAGGATTCCTTGCAGGCATGTTCCAGCCAATCACACTGATTACCACCCCTGCATGCAGCCGCATGCCACTCCTGCTCATTGTCTTGCTGATGGTGGTGGAATGGCGGATGAAAGACCATCAGCATCCTTTCCTATGGAAAAACTACGGCTGGCAGTCCTCACAAATGGTTCGAATGGTCGTCTATTGGCTCATCTTCTTCACAACGGTGCTGTTCGGAGGAGAGCAGATACAATTCATTTACTTCCAATTTTAACACAAAAAGAGGTTTTCAAGAAACTACTTTTTCTATCTGGACATGAAACGGTTTTTACAGAAAATAGGATGGTTTATATTACCTTGCGTGACACTGTTAGTGCTGGCAGAAGTGTATATTGAACACATGCCCAACATTGCCCGCGACAAACACCAATGGATGTTGCAACATGCTCATGAGGTGAAGACACTTGTGTTGGGCGATAGCCACACATTCTACGGGGTGCGTCCCGACCTATTGGGCGAAGGGGCTTTCTCACTGGCATTGCAGTCGCAGACCTACCGTTACAACTACTACCTGCTGAAACACTACCCGATGAAAAAACTTCAGACGGTCATCATACCCTTCTGTTATTTTTCCTTATGGGAAGACTTTGAGAATCAGTCAGGAGAAGAGTTCCAAGCCATGCGCTACCGTATCTATATGGATTGCGACATACACCCTCGTTATAGTTGGTATGGGTTTGAGGTCATGTCAATGCCGGTGGTAAGAGAAAAGTTGAAAAGCCTCTACACACCCAACCACAATCAATGGGACAGCCTCGGATGGGGCACAGAATACACAAAAGATGCCCGAGCCGAAGACTGGGACAATGGGAAAATAAGAGCAGAAGGAAACACTTACCATGACACAACACTCGTCGCCCTCAATAAAGCCTTTCTGGAAGACATCTTCAACTATTGCAGACAACATCACATCAAAGTGTTGTTGCTGAACACTCCTGTTTCCCACACATTCAGAGAATATGAGGAAAAAAGGCAAATCGCAACCAACAATAAGGTGCTTAAAGAATTACTGAACCGTCATCCAGAGGTGGAATACCTCGATTTTGAAGCAGACCCTCGGTTCGGGGACGACGATTTCTATGATGCTGACCACTTGAATACAGAGGGAGCAACCAAGTTAACCACAATTCTAAAAGATTACCTTTGAGCAATTTGTATTGCAGAAATGTATTGTACTGTGACGATGATTTCCTCGGGCAATTCCAATTCTATCAAATCGTCGGCAAAGAGGGTTGACTGATAGAGCACATGCAGACGGTAGTCGCCACGGGAAGCATTGACTTTGGTTTTATGGAATTGGCGTTTGCTCACTTCATCTTTCATCATGGTCAGCCCTTGATACTGCAAATAGAAAGCCCTCCCGTTCGCTCCAACGGGTTCCATCAATAGATAGAAGATACCCGCCATTTCTGCATTATGATTCTTGAATGTAAGGCTGAAGTCGGGTGCTTCGCCGTTGATAAAGAGGTCGGGGAAATCAATGTCTTCCAGTGTCAGATAAGCGGTGGAGACAGTGTCGCTCTGCAATGTCACGGTATTCTTCTCCACCTTTGCTATCAGATAGTTAGGGGTGCCCGTACAAGTCAATGCCTCACGCCATTCCTTGCCGCCATTAAGGGCGTTGTCCCGATACATCGGCACAACGGTGTAAGCCCCATCTTTCACTGTGGCGGGAATGGTCAACTGAAGCGTATCGTTGTAAGTGGTGTCATCCACTTCTTCCAACAAGAACTCACGGTCGTAAGTGTAAAGAGGACAAATAATGTCGTCGCCCTTCTTCAGCATGAGCGAAACTGAATCAGTGTGCAGGTTCCATCCCATATTGGAAAGGTCATGCACGGTGAGTGCCACTTGATTGCGCGGATAAACAGGTGAAGGTTTGATGCTGTCAGTGACCGCACAAATATATTGAAAGGCAAAATTGTGCCGTTCAATACCTGTCGCCTGAGCATGGTTGGAAGGCATGATGCCCAATGTGAACATCTGCAACATATTCATTCCGCTTTCGGGATTGCCCTTTGTGTACCAAGTGGGTTGGTCAGGCACCATCTCTGGCAGAGATGTCCAGGTGTCACCATCCAAGCCTGGATTGCCCAAACGAATATGGAATTGGTCTTCCTCATCATATCCATCTATCACATAAGCATGCCCTCCATTGTAGTTATAACCAGAAACGAGAACGGGGCGTCCTGCCGCCAGTTCCTGCTTCAGCATCAGCGTGATTTCTTCCAAAGAATAAAAATCGCGGAAATACTGCTGCACACCACGGTCATAATCAAAATAGTTGGCTAATGCCATCGGCTGATAAATGGAACGTGCGCCACTTTCTAAAACACTATAACGCATCTTTACCGCGATGCCACAGTCAAGACTCAGTTGCGCCACTGCATCTGCCTGTTTCTGATTGTATTGCCCTTCCACATAACGGTCGAGCATGTTGCCCCAGTCGTAGGTGTGGGCAGAGAAATCGGCTTTCAATGTCTGCTGGCAACCAGTGCTGTCCGTGTATTCGAACGACCCGATTCCACGTTGCGGCCATTGCCAATAACGCATCACCTGAGTCATGGCAGTAGCCACACACCCCACCACACATCGCTCGCCCGTGCTGTCAGCAGGACACATATTATTAAATGGAGCATATTGGTCCCACACATCTGTCAACAGCGGCTCCACCCTGTCGGGCAAGGATTGTGCTGCGACATAGTGGCGGCTGTTGCGGCGAATCAGTCGTTGCGCCATCAGTGAATGGGCGGTCAGGATGAGAAGAAGGAAAAGGAAGATTTTTTTCATTTTAAGCCTATTCTTGAATATAAACTCTTTGTACTCTATTGCTGATGCCAGTCAGCACCTCGTAAGGAATGGTACCCAAGGCATCGCTCAGGACGGTGACGGGCAGGCGGTCGCCAAAGATTTCCACCATGTCGCCCTCCTGACAATCGATGCCGGTCACGTCAATCATGCAGACATCCATACAGATATTGCCCACATAATCAGCCTTTTGACCATTCACAAGGCAGTAGCAGCCACGATTGCCGAGGTGACGGTTCAATCCATCGGCATAGCCAATCGGGATGGCAGCAATGCGGCTGTCTCTTTCGAGGGTTGTACGACGTGAGTAGCCAATGGAATCGCCAGCTGGCACATCGCGTATCTGTAAGATGGTGGTCTTGAGGGTCGCCACATTGTTCAATATATGGTTGTTGCGCGCGTTGATGCCATAAAGCCCTAAGCCGAGGCGCACCATGTCGAGATGATACTCAGGGAAGTGCTCGATGCCAGCCGAGTTGCAGATATGACGGATAATCTTATGGCTGTAAGCTGCTTGCAATTGCCGACTCGCTTGGTCGAAGAGGGCAAACTGACGGCGAGAGAAACTATCAAACTCGTCGCCATCGCTGCCCACGAAGTGGCTGAACACTGAACAGGGCACGAGTGCCGTCTGTCGGCGCAACCGTTCGATGAGTCGCTCCATGTCTTTTTCGGGGTTGAAGCCGAGGCGGTGCATCCCCGTGTCGAGTTTGATGTGGATGGGGAAGTTGGTGATGCCTTCCCGTTCTGCCGCATGAATCAGTTGTTCGAGCAAGTCGAAACTGAACACCTCTGGCTCCAGCCGATGGTCGAAAAGCATCTTGAACGAAGTGGTTTCTGGGTTCATAATCATGATGTTGGCAGTGATGCCCGCCTCGCGCAGGTCAGCCCCTTCATCAGCAACTGCCACCGCCAAGTAATCGACTCCATTGTCCTGCAAGGTCTTGCTCGTCTCCAACGACCCCACCCCATAGCCGCTTGCCTTCACCATGCACACCATCTTCGTCTCGGGCTTCATGAAACGGCGATAGTAGCGCACATTGTTCACCAGCGCATTCAGGTTCACCTCCAAGATGGTTTGATGCACCTTCAGCGTCAAGAGGTCGCTCAACTTGTCAAAGCGGAACTGACGCGCTCCTTTTATCAGGATGAACTCATCTTTCAGACGGTCAAACACTTCGCTTCTTAGCAGGGCATCCAGCGTTCGGAACATATAGTGCTCCATCGGGAAGTAGTCGGCACAGGCACTGATTTCCTCACCCACGCCAATCACTTTCTCGATACCGCGCGATGCAGCCATCTGCGCCACCCGAGAATAAAGGCTTCGGGGCGATTCACCGCTCTGCAGGATATCACTGAGAATCAACGTCCTGTGCTGATGCCGCGTTTCAGGACGCCGGCTCATGAAGTCGAGAGCAATGTCGAGCGACTGCACATCCGAGTTGTAAGAGTCGTTGATGAGCGTGCAGCCATTCTTGCCGTCCTTCACCTCCAGACGCATGGCGACCTGCTCCAAATGAGACATGCGTTCGCATAAGACAGAGACCCTCTCTGCCCTACGGGCATCTCCCCCGTGTAGGGGGAGACCATCCGGATTGCTTTCCAACGACCAACATCCCACATGGCTCCCCTCGCCCTCTACGGGAGAGGGGCAAGGGGAGAGGGTCTCCTGTAGTGCCAACACCGTCGAGAAACATGTAATTGAGTTCTCGATGGAAGCATCGTCAATGAAGTGAATCGTGTACTGCCCCACCTGCCCTTCATACTCAAAATGTACCGTGGCACGTTGGCTATCCTTCTCTATTTGCCGCACTTTCAACGACACGCGTTGAATGCCCTCTGGCAGGGCATCCGCACATCGTTGAACCGTCGCATCGTCCGAATTGAGCACCACCGTCTGGCACCCTCCGAACAGCCTCATCTTCTCCGCACACTTGATGTCATAACTCATGAAGTTCTCCTGATGCGCCGTGCCTAAATTGGTCATCACACCGATGGTGGGCTTGATGATGCGCTCCAGTTTCACCATCTCCCCTGGTTGCGAGATTCCTGCTTCGATGATGGCAAGGTCGTTGTGCGGATTGATGAGCCACACACTCAACGGCACACCCACCTGACTGTTGTAACTGCGAGGCGAACGGCACACATTATAATCGGGCGAAAGCAACTGATAGAGCCATTCCTTCACCGTCGTCTTTCCGTTCGAACCAGTGATAGCAACAATCGGGATGTTCAATTGACTGCGATGGTACGCCGCCAAGTCCTGCAACGCCTGCAAAGGCGACTTCACCACCAAGAAGTTGGCACCCTCCAACCCCTGCGTAGGCAAGTGCTCCACCACAAAATTCCTCACACCCCGACGGTACAGTTCCTCTATATATTTGTGTCCGTCATTCTTCTCCGTCCTCAAGGCAAAGAACAGCGTCTCCTCGGGAAAGCAGAGACTTCGGCTGTCGATGAGCAGCCAGTTAATCTTCGCTTCCGCCGTACCCTTCCGTTGCGCGCCAATCACTTGCGTTATTTCCTCAATCGTGTATGTCATTTCTTTCTTATTTTTACGCTTCGCGCCTTTAGAAAAACAAAAGAAAACAACAAAAAACAAGAAAAAATATTTTTTATTATTTTATTTTGTTTTTTCTTATTTTTCTAAAGGTGCGAA
The DNA here is from genome assembly GCA_017470525.1 of Bacteroidaceae bacterium. GTDB lineage: Bacteria > Bacteroidota > Bacteroidia > Bacteroidales > Bacteroidaceae > Minthosoma. The sequence continues at coordinate 87,215 of JAFUYM010000009.1, read as the reverse complement.
GCGTTTGTTATAATCGTTCGATGCTGGCTCTGGCGCCACTCTTTGGTCGCCTTCGCCACCGCATCTTTCGTTCTGTTATCAAAATATGTGTCTTGGAACCGTTGCCAGATATACTCCACCGCCTGAGCCGAAGGATGCACCATGTCGTCGGCATAGAAACGGTAGTCTCGCAGTTCGTCAAGCATGATTTCGTAGGCAGGGAAATAGGTACAGACCCTCTCTGCCCTTCGGGCATCTCCCCCGTGTAGGGGGAGACCATCCGGATTGCTTTCCAACGACCAACACCCCGCATGGCTCCCCTCGCCCTCTACGGGAGAGGGGCCGGGGGAGAGGGTCTCCACCGCTTGCAGCAAGATTCCTTTCGAAATCTGGTTCACATGCAACCCATCCCGCTTATGGCGGACAGGGCTGACCGTGAAGACAACCTTCAACTTCGGGTTCACGCTTTCCAGCAGTTGCAGCAGCATCTGCCACTGGTCCACAATATCATAGACCGTCATCCGTTCCCGCACAAACAGGCTGTCAGGCATCTTATGGCAATTCGCCACCAGCATCCCCGTCTCCTTCAGCCGATAGATGATGGCAGTGCCGAATGTGACCACCAGCACATCCGCCTCACGCAAAAACGCAGCCACCTCATGCATCGTTCGGTTCACCCGCGCCACCAGCTCCGAAGGGTCGAAAGCAGAAAAGCGGCTGTGATGCATCCACGAGTGCCACACACCAGCCTCATCGCGAAAAATCTCCTGCATTCCAACAGACTGAACAGCCTCCCTCCTTGGGGGGTGGGGGACTTCCCGTTCACTGATGCTCCTAAGCAGGCTTGCCGCGATGCTTGCAGGGTTATACAACGTGCCAAAAGGATTGACCATCGCCTCAAATCCGCCTCTCACCATCATCTCTCCCACCTCATCGGCAAAACACGAACCGACCAGCAGTACCTTGCTGCCAGCCTCCAACTTCCATTCCGGCTGGGGAATGTCTATGCGTGTCATCAGTTCCATTTCGGGTGCAAAGGTACGATTAAGTGAGAACAATACAAAATAAATCAAAATTTATTTTAATTGTCGAACGTGAGTGCTTTCGGCGGATGCCAACGACACGACGAAGCGAGAACAAGACAAAATGAAAAATAGCCCAAAGCACAAGGCTTTCGGCTATCTTCTTTCTCTCATAAAACCAATCGTGCCACAAAGGTCATCCTGACGCCGACTTCTTTTCTTCCTGCACAGGAACTCCTTGTGTGAACAGTCGCCTCAGCCCCTCCTCGTATGTACGGAGAGCCTCCTTCCCCCCCTTGGTGATGCGGCACACGGTGTGTGAAAGACGACCTATGCCCGTCTTTGTCATTTCCAGATACCCAGCCTCCTGCAACGTCTTAATCTGTACGCTCAGATTTCCTCTTGTGGAGTCCGTAATCTGGCACAAATACATAAAGTCAGCACTATCCAAACTATCAAGCGCAACCATAATTTTCAGCCGCAATTCATTATGCAGCAGAGGGTTAATCACTGCGAATTTAAAGGTCATAGTTTCTTCCTCCTTTTTCTTATTTAACGAAAAAATTCTTCACATATTGTTTGAACAGGTGTCCAGGAATAATCAGAGAGACAACCACGACAACAGCGGTGACAAGCAACTGCCACGGCCACCATTCCTCTTGGAAGAAAAGCGACACGGCAGACAAGACGGAGGCGATGATGCCACACACCGTCTTGGGACGGAACTTGAGGATGATTCCTGTCATGAAACACCCCATTCCACACAGCAGACCGAGCAGGAAGAAGAAACACTGCTCGAACACTCCTGCAAAGCCCATCACCATACCACCCATGCAACAAGCACAGCCTACAAACACCCACATCATCAGGATGACGTTTTGGTCAAGCGTCATCCGATGGGTGCGTTCATAGTCCTTGCTCATGAAATACACCATCAGCGGAACACCCACCAATGGGATGCCTGCCCAAAGCCAGTTGCACCAATTCTCGCCCCACAGCATCAGGGCTGCAAACTCCACCAAAAGAAAAAAAGCCGTAGGGTAGCCCCAGGCAAGAAACAAGTTCTCGCCTGTGGGCTCCTTTCGGGTCATCACCTCACCCCGAATATGGGTGATGATGTTCAATTCTTGTTGTGTTGTTTCCATTACTTCATCATACAATAAGCCTTACCACGCCTCCAGGATGCTCGTCGGGTCATTGATGAGTTTCAGAATCTCCTCGGGGCTTTCAGGTTCGTCACCCAGTCCCGTGGTGGTAATATCTGCCACCGAGCCTATCAGCATTCGCTGTTCCATGTCAACATCATAGACAACCATTGATGCCTCCACATACTGCTTCTTTGCCATAACTTTTTCTTCTGATTTCATTATACAATTAGTTTTTTAAGTTTCGAAAGTTCTGTTATTTAATTAAGACTTTCTTGCCATTCTGGATATACACACCCTTCAGAGTCGGCACTCCGCTGATGCGGCGACCATCAAGAGTGTACCACGCACCTGCATTGTCAATGGACAATTGAGCATCTCCCACCGAAATGATGCCAGTCGCCTCACCATCGCCGAAGTCTATCGAGAATGCCTTCGCAGAGGTGACGGCATCGTGCAACTGGAAGTAAGCACGGAAGCCCAGCATATAACTGTTGGCATCGTCCTCCTTGTTCACCACCGTTGGGTGATACAACGAGTTCCCCGCAGCAAGGAAGAGCACACTCTGGGTGTCGTCCTCATTGCCAGCAGGACCCGAGATGAGCGTCTTGCCCACTGTCGGCACGAAATCCACACAACTGGTGAGGGTTGGGGTGAGGGTGCTGTTGAGCGTCACACCCGCAAAGGTCGCGCTCTCCATCTCGTCAACCATCTTCACGAGGTAAGGCTTACCTGCCTCAATGCCAGTGGCATCAGCGAAGGTCAGCGACAGGGTGCCCTCATCAAATGACGAACCCGTCAGTTGCTTCACCTTCACATCTGCACCCAAGACAGCCTCCACCTGTTCGGCACTCACGTCGAACGGCACGGCAAACGAACTGTAACCACCTGCCTTCAGTGTGCGTTTCAGAATAACGTCACGCACCTCACCATTTGCCTCGGCGATTGCCTCGCTGTTGTCCTCGTGCTCGTCAAGAATAAGTTTGCTCGGACCACAGACCTTCACCAGTCGCACAGCCGTGGCGACACGGCGATGGAGGTCGGCATCCAGCGTGACCTCATCCTCTCCGATAGTCAATACCCATGACTTCAATCCCGACTCATCGTCCGACGGTGTGCTGGTCCAATAGGTGCCAGCCTCGGTGACTGTCGTAGTGGCAATCCAATTATCGTAAGTTGTTGTCAGTTGCCCAGCGGCAGGCAGGAACACAACACCAGTCTGCTCGATGATTGCCCATTCCTCGGCAGTAATTTCATCCTTGAGCAGAACGCCATCAGGAGCCGTCCACTCGTCGGGCAAGAGAACAAGACCCCTCACACCAGCCACGGTAGCAAAGGACTTCAGTTGAGCAGCGTTCTCACGTTCGTTAAGCAGATAGTTCCACTCGTCCTTGCTCAGCGTACTCCAACCTGGACCGAGATCTGCTATGAGTACAGGGTTCTCGCCCCAATCGACAAAGTCACCCTTGAAATAAGGTGCTGCATCCTCATCGTCATAATAGTAATAATTGCTAACACCATAGTAGTTTGTGGTGGTGCTCCAGCAGAGCAGGTCAACGAGCCATGCTGGATAACTTCTTGAACCACTGACATCGATGTTCTCTTCGCCCAATATCTCATATTGCTGCGTTGCCATCGACCACTCATCCTCGTATCTTTCGCCTTCGCAGCGCAGGTTGCCATGAGCGAACTGCACCTTCTTGTTCTCTGCAACAGAGAATTCGCCATCTACAGGGTCGGTCTCCGCACCGAGAGTGGTGAAGACAGTGACAGGGCTTTGTGTGCCAGTCATGCCATCTTCATAGATGGGTTCCACCATCACCTCGTATGCCGTGCCTGGCTCCAAGCCTGTGAGCGTGTAACTCGTGCCTACGATGTTGGGGATGCAAGTCCATCCACCCACACGCTCTGGTGGCGTGATAGTCAGGTCTTTCACCAGCAATACGCCGTTGTCATTTGTGTGGCGGATGAAGAAGATGTAAGTGTTATTCACCTCTTCTGCACGACGGGGTTTGGCCTCGGCTCCCGACTGATTGGCATCTGCATTAACTGAGAAGCCGTCCTTGTTTACGTTTTCGGCAAACGAGGTCCGAGCACGAAGGTTGTTCAGTTGTGAAAGATATCCATCACTTTCCTTTTCGAGTGCGTCTATTTGTGCTTGCAATTCCGCTACCTTCGCATCACTCAAGGAAGGATTGGTAAGTTGATTATACAGACCGTTCAAAGTATTGTTATTCTGTGCAATTTTTTGATCAATCTCCTTCATCTGTTCTTGTTTCTCGGCTTCAGACAGTGAAGATGATTCCATCGCCTCCTTTTGTGCACTTAATACGTCATTGCTATTTTCGAGTGCGGCTATTTGTGCTCGCAACTCCGCTACCTCCGCATCACTCAAGGAAGGATTGGTAAGTTGATTATACAGACCGTTCAAAGTATTGTTATTCAGCTCAATTTGTTTATCAAGATCCTTCATGCTCTCCAGTTTCTCCGCGTCGGTAGGTAGTGACTCTAAGGTCGTCTTCTCGGCTTCCAAGTCTTCGTTTGCTTGTTCGTATTCAGCGATTTGTGCTTGCAACTCCGCTACCTCCTCATCACTCAAGGAAGGATTGGTAAGTTGATTATACAGACCGTTCAAAGTATTGTTATTCTGTGCAATTTGTTCATCAAGATTCTTGATTCTTGCCTCACGTTCTGCATCATTCAGACACTCGCGGTTGAACTTCTTCATCTGCTCAAGTGGAGTGGCTTCCGTCTGTCGTACCAGACCATAGTGGAACGTCGTATTACCTGCACCTGTCTTGCCATTCCCTGCCTTGAAACCGAAACTGCTGCCAGCAGGCACATTGCTCACAAAGAGCACATTGCTGTAGGGATGGGTGCCTGATGAATACCATATTCCTTCACCCCAACCGCCATTTTCTTTGAAGCCTGTGCCATTGCCTCCGTCTGATTTGTCACCAAAAGTTTGGACAGCACTTGCATCAACAGCAGTACCAGTAGCCTGTTCTCTGTAGTAGAGGTTGACTTTTTTCTCATTGCCTCGGCTTCCCCACGTGAGTTTCTCCGTGCGGCTATTGATAGGCTCTGCCGTTATTTGTGTCGGAGCATCATACCTCGAGCCTGTTGTTACCTTAATGGGGTCGCTCCAACGGCTATTACCTGTGGGTTCGCCAGTCAGTGCGTCAATACACACGTTACGCACACTAACATAATACGTTGTCAGTGGCTCCAGACCCGTCAGTGTGAGGGAAGAGTTGTTAGAAGTGGTTCCCAAAGGGTCTGTGCTGGCTTCCATCTTGGTAAAGTTCACACTGGATGGAGTAGCCATGTCGGGGGTGAAGTCTGCCGAAGTGGAATATGCCACCTCACCAACTTGGGTGGATGAAGTGAACGAGAGGGTGGCCGACTCGAAAGTGGTGTTATCCACAGTCAGATTCGTTGGCTTTTGAGCACAGTAAGGCGTGCAGTCCATCACGAAGGTGGTCAACTTCGCTGTTTCCTCAGGTGCTTCGCCATAACCCATGCTGTAAATCAAGTCACCTGGCTCGAAGTAGAGAGAGAAAGACTTGCCCTTGTTGTAAACCGCATAATCGGAATCATATATCCAGTTGACCTGATATTCATGCCCGCAACAAAGTGGTATCGTACCTTGATACGGCTCCGCGTAGGTGGGCGTATGCAGGTAAGCCACCTCTACAGGGTTGTCTTCATCTGTAATATCCATGATTTGCACGGCAAAGCCAAACCATCCAACATAATTATTACTTCGGAGAACGAAGATAAGATTTGCTTGTTCCTCCACGGGACAGCAACTGGTGGTGAACTGCAAGGTGGTAGTCCAGTCGCTGAGGTGGTCACCCTCGAAGATGGCCTGCACCTGTGCTTCATACTGTGTGGCAGGGGTCAGTTCCTCAAGCAGTTCCGAACGAGTGGTAAGGTCGTTGAGAGTCGTCCACTCCTCATCTCCCACTTTGCGGTAGCGCAGGTTCCATGCCGTAGCATCGCCACGCAACGAACACTGTATCTGTGCACTGACATCGCCCACCTCTACAGCCTCCAGTTTGTAAGGTTTGGGGTAGGTCTCGAAGCAGAGTTGGATGCAGTTCTTTCGGTAGTAGATAGAACCTTCCTCCGTGATGGCTTGAGTGGGGTCGAGATTGATAGGAGTACCAAACATCTTGTAGTAGTACAATGCTTGGTTTTCAGAGCCGCTGTATGTACGAATGCCGTAGCTCGAGCCTGTTTCCTTACCCGTATTGTCATCTACCGTAATGAGCAGACTCTGTGTTCCGTTGTACTGGAATGGCGTATCGAGGTCAATAACCGTCCACACACCCTGTGCCAGCCATACCGTACCGCTGAACACTTTGTTGCTTTCCGCAACGGTCACCCAGTCGGTACTGCTGTCGAACGCCGTCTTGCTGGTGTGAGACAGGTAGATGTCGTAGTTACGCTCACTACCCGTATCGTAGTTGTAGAAGGCGATGCTGGTAATTAATCCTGCCTTGCCAATCTCATCACTCGTGTAAATTTGTTGACTCATGGAGTAAGTACAGTTCGGATAACTGGGCAGATAACTGCTGGCTGTAGTACCACTACCCACACTCACCACCTCGTCAAGTGGCGTAGGCTCTTCTTCTTCCTCTCCGCCCTGCTCTTCTTCCGAAATGGGCTGAATGAGGCTGGCGTATTGCAGCCAACAGTCAACTTTCTTATAATCATCCACTACGAGTTCGGGCACGTAGATGGCTGTGAGCGCACTGCACCCCTCCAAGATGTCTGATTCGAACCAAGGTATTATCATGGTTCCCAGACAGGTGAGTGTGGTGAGTTGAGCATTGTAAGCAAGAGCACCCTCACCGATGTTGTTGACCAAAGCGGGCAACGTGAGAGAGGTGATATTCGTGCCTGAGAGGGCATAATCACCAATGCTCTGCAAATCCGCTGGCAGGACACTTGCCACTTTCACCACTTCTGCCTCTTCCCTCCTCTGGCGGGCGGCGTTGGCAGGCTGCTGGATGCTCGTCAGCGGCACACAGTTGAAAGCGTAGTCGCCGATGCTCACCACAGAGGAAGCCATCGAAACACTGGTCAACTGCCAATAGTCCATAGAGAACGCATAGTCAGACAGATGCGTGACACCATCCGACACGACGAGCGACGTGATGTCATTGCACCAGTTGTACCATGGGGCTTCGGAAGGAGACGCATAGTCCGCCATGTCACCTTCGCCACTGATGGTAAGGGTTTGGGTGGACATGTCAAAACTCCACTTCACCCCTCCAGGATTGCTCGTGTCAGCACCGCAAGAACCATTCGTGGGTGTGCCCACGGCTGCCCTGCTGACATTCACTGCAATAACGGCAGCAATGCACGTCATCGCTAAACGTAAAAGATTTTTTCTCATAATACAGGTTTTTATGTTAAACATTAGTTAGTTTATTCAACAAACACTTTCTTGCCGCTGTGGATATACACACCCTTCTGTGCCGGCTTGCCGCCGATGCGACGACCGTCGAGGGTGTACCATGCGTCCGTCTCGCTGTCAAGGGTTCTCTGCCCGCTCTCTACCGAGAGGATGCCTGTTGCCACCTCGTCGCCGAAGTCCATGCGGAAGGCGATGGCTGGTGCCATCACATCGTGCAACTGGAAGTAGGCACGAAAGCCCTTGATGTAACTGTTAGGGTTGTCGGCATCGTTCACCACGGTGGGGTACAAGAGCGAGTTGGCAGCACCGAGGAAGAGGACACTCTTCGTCTCGTCCTCATAGCCTTCTGAACCCGTGACAAGCACCTTGCCAACAGTTGGCACTAAATCAACGCAGTCGGTTCGGGTCGTATGGAGGCTGCTGCTGACGGTCACGCCCTCAAACTCTGGGTTCACCACTTTCTCCGACACCATGACGAGGTAAGGCTTGCCTGCCTCCAGACTTGTGGCATCAGCAAAGGTCAGCGACAGGGTGCCTGCATGGAGGGAGGAGGCAGTCAGTTCCTTCACCTTCACATCTTCGCCCAACACTGCTGCCAACTGTTCGGCACTCACATCGAACGGCACAGCAAACGAGTTGTAACTGCCCGCCTGAATGGTGCGTTCCAAGGTCACGTTGCACTCCCTGCCCGCAAGAATCTCCATCATCGTGCCATTGTCCAGATTCTCATAAAGGGTGAAGTTCACGAAGGTCACATTGGCATCAGGGAACTGCTCCGTCCAAGCATCAACATCTGGCACATAGAACTGTGTTGCCTTCTCGGACAGGAACTGGCTCGCGTTGTTCTGCCAACTCAGCGTGGCAGGGTCGGCAAAACAGAACACGGTGGTCAACTGCGGCACATTCATGAAGGCATAGTAGTCAATCCGGGTGAGCGTCGAGGGCAGCACCATAGAGGTCAACGACGTGCAGCCATCGAAGACACCTCTACCAATGTCCTCTACACCCTCAGGCAGCGTCACCTCTGTCAGCCCCGTGCAGTTGTAGAAGGCGTAGTTGCCGAGTTTGGTCACGGTCGTTGGCAGGGTGAGGCTGGTCATGGCCGAGAAGCCATAGAACGCCAACGCCTTGATTTCCTCCACGCCGGCAGGCACCACAAGGTCAGTCACCTCGGTGTTGCTTTCCTTGCTGCCCACAAACAAGTGATGGGCGTAGGTGAGAGGATTGGACTCGGCATTGTTGCCAGTGTAGTTGATGCCGCACCAGTCGGCGATGCTGGGCGTGATGACCTTCTCCAAGGCGGTGCAGCCGTCAAAAGCTTTACTTTCTATCGTGGCGACGCTGGCAGGGATATAGATGCTGGTCATGGCCGTGCAGCCGCTGAAGGCTGAGTAGCCGATGGTAGTGATATTGTCGGGGATGGTAATGTCGGCCAGACTGGTGCATCCGCTGAACATGATTTCCGGCAGTCGGGTGAGTTCTGGCGCCGTGGGGATATTGACGGTAGTCAGGCTGGTGCTTCTCCAAAACAGGTAATTGCCTAAAGAGGTGACGGTGTTCGGCAGGCTGACCGTCGTCAGGTTGTCACACCGTGCGAAAGCATCACTCCCAATCGAGGTGACCGACGACGGGATGGTGAGGCTCGTGAACAGGTCGTTTTGGTCGAATACATAGCCTCCAAGGGCAGTCACAACACCCTTGAAGATGACGGAGCCTTCGCCCGTCTCGGCATTGAAGTCGTGGGCAACCATTTCATTGGCACCCGTGAACTTGCTCAGGTCGTAGAAGGACTTTGAATCCTTCCCTGTAGCGGTGTAGCGGAAGCGTGTCATATCGCCAACAAAAGTGACATTGGCTGTGGGGAACTGCTCCGTCCAGTCGTCGGCAATCGTCACGTGCATCTGTGTGGCTTTGCTGGGCATGAAGCCTGTGCCGTCCCACGTCATGGTGGCAGGTTCGGCAACGCACCACACGTCGGCGATGTTCTCTAATCCTGCGAAGGCGTTCTCACCAAAGGCGGTGACGGTCTTGGGCAGTGTCATGGCGGTCAGCCCCGTGCATCCAGAGAAGGCATTACTGCCAATGGTGGTGATGCCGTCGGGAATCTCAATGCTGGTCAAGGCGGTGCAGTTGGCAAAGGCATTGTCGGCAATGGCGGTCAGGTTGCCGCTGAAGATGGCATAGCCCTTGCCTGTCTCGCTGTCGTAGATGTTGGCAAGCAGGGCGGTGGCACCGGGGAAGTGGTCAACGCCGAAAGCGTTGACCACTGTGGTGGCGGTATAGGATATTTGTGTGAGGTCGCCCAAGAAGGTGGCGTTGGCATCGGGGAACTTCGACCGCCATGTCTCCACGTCCAAGACGTGCATCTGCGTCGCCTTGTCTGCCTGGAAGTTGTTGTTGCTCTCCGACCAGGTCAGCGTGACGGGGTTGACCAAGCAATAGACATCGGTCACGCCGGAGCAGTCGGCGAAAGCCTTGTATTCCCAGGAGGTCAGGGTCGAAGGCAGGGTGATGGTCTTGATATTCGTCACATCATTGAATGAGGAGAATGATATCTTCGTGACGCCCTCGGGGATGACCAGGTCGGTAATCTCCGTGTGGCTCACAGGCGTACCCAAGTAGAGCTTGCCGGCATACTTCTGAGGCCCATAAGAGGTGCCGTATTGGTGGCGTGCGGCGCACCACGACGCAAGGTCGGCCACGATGACCTTCTCCAAGGCGGTGCAGTAGCGGAACGTGCCTACGTAGGTCACGGTCGAGGGGATGTTAATTTGCTTCAGTGCCGTGCAGTTGTCGAAGTTTGAGATGCGCTCCACACCTTCCTGCAGGGTGACGGTCTCTAATTTCTGGCTGCCGTTGATGTACACCTCTTTAATGGACGAGGGGAAGTTGATGGTTTCCAAGTTCGTGCAACCGCTGAATTCAACCTTCTCCGTACCCTCGTTCAGCGTCACGGTGGTCAGGCCGGTGCAGCCTCTGAAGTCGCTGTAGTCGATTTCCTTGATGGAGCCGGGAATGTTCAGCGAGGTCAGGGCGGGACAACTGTAGAACGATTGGCCCAGTGTGGTGATGCCGTCGGTGAGCGTCAGCGTGGCGAGGTTTTCGCATCCATAGAACGACTGGCTCATCGAGGTGATGGTGGAGGGCAGCGTCAGCGAGGTCAGGGCTGTCTTAGCGAAGGCACTAAACCCTATCTTGGTCATGCCCTCGGGGATGGTGACGGTGGTGAGGCTTCCGCAATTTGCGAAGGCATATTCCTCAATCTCCGTAATGCCCACGGGGATGTCAACAGACGTCAGACCAGTGTAGGTAAAGGCACTCTCACCGATGGACTTCAAGGTCGAAGGAAGACTGACGGATGCGATGCCCTCACAGCGGTAGAACGCATAGCCGGGGATATTAGTGACTCCCTCAGGGATGACCAGACTGGTAATCTCCGTGTCCTCGTCACTGTAGAGGTGCTTGGCTTGGGACAGCGGGGTGGAATAAGGACCGCCCCAGTTGACGCTGCACCACCAGGCGAGATCATCGACAATGAGTTTGCCGTCGGCTAAGCCGCCGCAGCCGTCGAACACGAGGCCTTCCGTCGCCGTCAGCGACTTCGGCAGTTGGATGGTGGTCATCTTCGAACAGCCCTTGAAAGCCTGGAAGCCGAGTTTGGTGACACCCTCGGGGATGACGATGCCCGTCAAGTTGCTGTTAAACAGCAGGGCATTTTTGCCAATCTCCGTCACCGTGCCCTCATAGACCACGGTGCCCTCGCCCGTAGCCTCGTCCCACTCATGGGACACTACGCCCGTGGCTCCAACAAAATAGTTGTACTCCTCAAAACGGGAAAGTTTCTCCGTTGCCGTGTACTTGAACGTAGTGGTTTGTGCCTGAGTGTTCATGCACACCAACGCAAAGAGCGACGCACATACAAATCGTAAAAGTTCTCTTTTCATCTATTTATATATAAGTAAAGATTATAGAATAGGTTTATTTTTTAGACTTTGTATTGCAAAGGTAATGTTTATTTTCTAAACTTTATATGGATTAACATCATTTTAACTTTCATTAACTATTAAGGGAAGGAAAGTAACCATTCAGCGAATATGCCGCAAGCGGCTTTTTCTGGAAGGAAAGGGTTCTCAAATGTTGAAGCACCGCAAGAATGACTCTTTCACCACCTCCAAAGGGGAGAGAGTCTTACCCTTCCAAGGGAGAGAGTCTTACCCTTTTAGGGGTGAGAGTCACTCCCCTTTAGAGGTGCTGAAAGCCCCCTGGCGGAGGACGTGGTTTCGGGCACCAAGAGGTTGTTTCAAGCCACCAAAAGTAAAGATTCAACTTTGGTTGTTAATGAACGCTTCGCGTCTTTAGAAAAACCATAAAAAAACCAAAGAAAACCACAAAAAAACAATCATCTTCATCATCAAGAATCTTATAACCCCATATTGTTTTTTATGGTTTTCTTTGGTTTTTTTATGGTTTTTCAAAGACCGCTTGCGGTAAAATTACATCCGAAACTTCAGTTAATTGACGATAATTTGTCCCGATAATCAATGTTTTTTATGAAGACAGGCTTATAAATCATGATTTTTATGTACCTTTGCAGCCGCAAAGTGTGGCCAACACTTTGTTTTTTCGATTTCAACACATTAATTACATACATTTATTATGGCAAAGAAAGCACTTTTGATGATTCTCGACGGATGGGGAATCGGTGACAAGAGCAAGGGGGACGTGATTTATCAGACTCCCACTCCTTACATGGACTATTTGAACGCTAACTATCCTCACTCTCAGTTGCAAGCCAGTGGCGAGAACGTGGGTCTCCCCGACGGACAGATGGGCAACTCGGAGGTGGGACACCTCAATATCGGTGCGGGACGCATCGTGTATCAGGACCTGGTGAAGATTAACCGCGCCTGTGCCGACAACTCTATCTTGGAGAACCCCGAAATCAAATCGGCTTACGGCTATGCCAAGGAGAACGGCAAGAGCGTTCACCTGATGGGCTTGACCTCAACAGGCGGCGTTCACTCTTCGTTCAACCACATCCTGAAACTCATCGACATCGCCAAGGTGTATGGCATTGAGAACTGTTTCGTTCACTGCTTCATGGACGGCCGCGACACCGACCCGAAGTCGGGCAAGGGTTTCATTGCTGACTTGCAGAAGCATATCGATGAGGTGGGCACGGGTGCCATCGCTTCCATCATCGGTCGTTTCTATGCCATGGACCGCGACAAGCGTTGGGACCGCATCAAGGTGGCATACGACCAACTTGTGAACGGCAAGGGTCGTGAGGTGGCTGACATGGTGGAGGCTGTGCAGGGCTGCTACGACCGTCATACGGAGGAAAACAAGGACACCGACGAATTCATGGAGCCACTGGTGAACTGCAACGTGGATGGCAGAATCAAGGAAGGCGATGTGGTGATTTTCTACAACTACCGCAACGACCGTGCGAAGGAACTCACCATCGTGCTGACACAGAAGGACATGGAGGAGCAGGGCATGAAGACCATCCCTAACCTGCAATACTACTGCATGACTCCTTACGATGCTTCGTTCACAGGTGTGCATATCCTCTTCCCCAAGGAGAACGTGGAGAACACCCTCGGCGAATACATCGCATCGAAGGGCTTGAAGCAGTTGCACACGGCAGAGACGGAGAAGTATGCCCACGTGACCTTCTTCTTCAACGGGGGGCGCGAGGAGCCTTACAAGAACGAGGACCGCATCCTTGTGAACTCACCGAAGGTTGCCACTTACGACCTGAAGCCAGAGATGTCTGCCTACGAGGTGAAGGACAAACTCGTGGCTGCCATCAAGGAGAACAAATATGACTGGATTGTGGTGAACTTTGCCAATGGCGACATGGTGGGTCACACGGGTGTCTATCCTGCCATCGAAAAGGCAGTGGTGGCAGTTGACCAATGCGTGAATGAAGTGGTGGAGGCTGCCAAGGCTCAAGACTACGAGACCATCATCATTGCCGACCACGGAAACGCCGACAACGCCCTCAACCCCGACGGCACCCCCAACACGGCTCACTCTCTGAACCCCGTTCCATTCATCTACGTGACGGAGAACAAGAACGCCAAGGTGAAGGACGGTGTGCTGGCAGACGTGGCTCCCTCCATCCTCCACATCATGGGGCTGGAGCAGCCGAAGGAAATGACCGGCAACTGTCTGATTGAAGACTAAAATATTTATTTACGCTTCGCGCCTTTAGAAAAACATGTTTTCTTTTGTTTTTTCTTGTTTTTCTAAAGGCGCGAAGCGTAACATACCATCTTGTTACATGAAAAAAATTTCTTTTTCCTTTTTATTCTTTCTCTGTGCCATTGTACTAAAAGCACAATTCTACGGCAAAATCATCGATGCCAGCACAGGCGAACCCATCCCCTTTGCAGCAGTCAAGTATATCGGCACTTCGGAAGGTCGCTCTTCCGACATCGACGGCAATTTCGTCCTGCCTATCCTCAACAATTACAATAAGTTCGAGGTGACCTACTTGGGCTACAAACCTGTCACCGTCACCGTGAACCGCGCACAGCAGGAAATCCACAGCACCATCAAACTGTATTCCGACGACATCCTGCTGGGGGAAGTGGTGGTGAAGAAATCGAAGGTGAAATACAGCCGCAAGAACAACCCTGCTGTCGATTTGATGCGGAAGGTGATTGCCAACAAACACCTCAGCGATATCAAGGAAAAGGATTACTACCACTTCGACAAATACGAGAAGCAGACTTTCTCCTACAACGACGTGGAGAAGAGCACCCTCGCCGAAGTGTGCCCAGAGACGGGTAAACTGATTATCCCCATCATGGTGAACGAAACCACCTCGGAAGAGAACTACCGAAAGAGCCCCAAGGCTGTGAAGACCACCATCCACGCCAAGCGCAGCGATGGTTTCAACAACATGCTCTCTTCGGGTGAGATGCTCACCACATACGTGAAGGACATCTTTACCGATGTTGATATCTACAAGGACAACGTGCGCTTGCTCCAGCACCCCTTCATCAGCCCGATTTCCACATCCGAGGCAATCGGCTTCTACCACTATTTCATCCAAGACACCGTTATGGTGGATGATGAGCGATGCATCGACGTGGTCTTCCTGCCCAATAATACGCAGGACTTCGGCTTTGCAGGTCATCTCTACATCACCGACGACAACCTTAATCAGGTGAAGCGCGCCGTGCTCAACATCCCCAACAATTCGGGTGTGAACTTCGTGGAGAATCTGCTCGTCATTCAGGAGTTCATGACACTCCCCACAGGAGAACGTGTGATGAAGGTGGATGACATGATTGTGGAACTGAGCGGACTTTATGGAGCCATCAAGTTCCAAAGCCAACGCTATTCGCAGTACAGCAACTACCGCTTCGACCCCATCGAGGACAAGAAAGCGTTCAAGTCGCCCCAGATTGACCGCGTGATGGCTGATGCCGAGTTCAAGGACTCCACCTATTGGGCTTCCATCCGCCCCATCCCACTCAGCAACACCGAAAGCAATCTCGGACGTTCTGTGGATAAGATTAACGAAGACTTGGGCGGCTTCTGGAAATTCCTCCTCACCGCTGTGGTTGAAAACTCTGTGGAACTGACTCCAAAGCCAAACAAGATTGACTTCATCCCTCTCAATGCCATCGTTTCCCACAACGATGTGGATGGTTGGCGCTATCAGGCAAGCCTCCAAACCACAGGCAACCTCTCACCCCACCTCTTCCTGCGTGGCTATGCTGCCTACGGAACCAAGGACGAGAAGATGAAGTATAAAGCCGAACTGGAATATTCCTTCAACAAGAAAAAGTACATGGCGCATGAGTTTCCACGCCGCAGCATCACCGCCAGTTACATGTACGATGACATGTCGCCTGTGGACAAGTTTGCCAACACCACCAAGGACAATGTCTATAGTTCGTTCAAAACCAACAAGGTGGACCAGATGATGTATGTGAACGACCTCAACCTCAAGTATCAGTACGAAACGAATAACTATATCACATGGTCGCTCGCATTTGACCACTCCAAACTCACCCCGACAGGCAAACTCATCTATCAGCGCAATGCCGACATGACACTCCTGCCTCACATCAAGACGAGCGACGTGAAGTTTGGTTTCCGCTATGCACCTCGCGAGACATTCATCAATAGCAAGCAGCAGCGACTGCCCATCAACAACGATGCCCCCGTCATCACCTTGGAACACACGTTGGGTGTGGATGGCTTGGGTGGTCAGTACAACTACAACATGACAGAGGCAACCGTCTTCAAGAAGTTCTGGCTGCCAGGGGCTTGCGGTAGTATCGAGACTTATCTCAAAGGTGGTGTGCAGTGGAATAAAGTACCCTTCCCCATGCTCTT
This sequence comes from Bacteroidaceae bacterium, assembly GCA_017470525.1. GTDB lineage: Bacteria > Bacteroidota > Bacteroidia > Bacteroidales > Bacteroidaceae > Minthosoma. The sequence continues at coordinate 71,280 of JAFUYM010000009.1, read as the reverse complement.
CACTCCACAGTCAAACCTCTCTTATTTCGTGCAATTCGACAGTTGGTCGTTCAACATGCTCCGCAACATGGAGTTCCTCAACGACCGCTATGTTTCCCTGCTCGTCAACTGGAGTTTCGACGGAAAAATCCTCAACCGCATCCCATTGCTGAAGAAGATGAAACTGCGTGAGTACATTGGCTTCAAGATGCTCTACGGCAAACTGTCTGACAAGAACAATCCGTTTATCCAGACAGGAGACAACGACCTCTTCCGATTCCCAACACGCGACGGCAACTTGACCTCCTTCGTGATGGGTGACAAACCTTACATGGAACTCTCTGTCGGCATCAGCAACATCTTCAAGATTCTCACCGTGCAGTACGTTCGCCGCCTCAACTACACAGATATGCCAGCCGTGCCAGGTGGCGACAAACTCCACAAGAACGGCGTCCGCTTCGCAGTTGACTTCAAATTCTAAAACAAATTATTTTTTAGAACAACGAATTGCACGAATGGAACGAATTTTTTTCATCATGCCGCAAGCGGCGACGAAGGCAAACGAATGCCATTCGTTTTCATTCGAAGCACCAAAGGTGCATTGCTCCTGTGAAAATTCGTTTCATTCGTGCAATTCGTTGTTAAAAAATTTTTCGTTTCGAATAAAACATCTATGAAGTTTCCTCTTCTTGTTCGCATACTCATCGCCATCACTCTCGGTGTTCTCCTTGGCATGTTCGTTCCCACCATTGTCGTGCGGGGCATGAACACCCTTTGCGGCATCTTCGACCAGTTGCTCAAGTTCCTCATTCCCCTCATCATCGTGGGACTGGTCACTCCAGCCATTGCCGATGTGGGGCGCGGAGCGGGCAAGATGCTTGTCATCACCGCACTGATGGCATACGGTGCCACCGTCCTCTCGGGCTTGTTCAGTTATGTTTGCAGTATCAACCTCTTCCCAGCCATCATCGACACCCACCAAGCCCTCACCCTGTCGAGCGAAGGAACTAAATTCGCCCCCTATTTCACCATCGAAATTCCGCCCATCATGCCTGTCATGACGGCACTCGTTCTCTCTTTCCTCCTCGGTCTCGGCATCGCCTTCTTCGGCAAAGAGGGGTTGAAGAAAGGATTTGACGAGTTCAAGGACATCGTCACCCTCGCCATCGAGCGAGTCATCATCCCCCTGCTGCCCTTCTATGTCTTCGGACTCTTCCTCGACATGTCTGCCGCGGGACAGGTCGGAGCCGTCCTCCTTGCCTTCCTCAAGGTCATCGTCATCATCTTCCTCCTCACCGCCATCCTGCTCCTGATGCAGTACACCGTGGCTGGCATCATCACCCGACGGAACCCCCTCCGACTGCTCATGACCATGCTGCCCGCCTACTTCACGGCACTCGGCACCTCCTCGTCCGCAGCCACCATTCCCGTCACTCTCCGCCAGACCATCCGCAACGGAGTGGACGAGAACGTAGCAGGCTTCGTCATTCCTCTTTGTGCCACCATTCACCTCTCAGGCAGCACCCTCAAAATCGTTGCCTGTGCCATTGCCATCATGCTCCTGCAAGGCACTGATGAATCAATTCTTGGGAGCGTTGCCCCAAGTAATGAATTAGTTCTTGGGAGCGTTGCCCCAAGTCCTTTCGATTTCCCCTTGATGCTCGGCTTCATCCTCATGCTTGGCATCACCATGATTGCAGCCCCTGGTGTGCCAGGTGGAGCCATCATGGCAGCCCTCGGCATTCTCTCCTCCATCCTTGGCTTCAACTCCGACCAACAAGCCATGATGATAACTCTCTACATCGCCATGGACTCCTTCGGCACCGCCTGCAACGTTACAGGCGACGGAGCCATCGCCCTCATCATGGACAAACTCAGACGACGAGACAAATAAAAAACTTTTCTCTATCTCAGGTGCTGTGCACACACAGAAGAAAAAATGATGACAAGTGTCAAATAAGGTCTTTTTTGACTTTAATGATGCGGTTGGTCACCCGTTCTGTGGAGATAATTTCGTCATTTTCACCGACGACATCTACGTTCCACACGTGGGTGCCTTTGCTGGCGTGGATGAGTTTTGCCTTACCTCGCACCATTCCTTCAGTGGCAGACATGGCAACATGGCTGCCGCTAACTTCTGTGCCGCAGACGGCAAGGGTTTCATCGTAGTTGGTGAGATGAAGAGAGCCAACCCCTGCAATAGTTTCGGCAAGGGTGAGTGAGGCACCCCCGTGGAGGATGCCCAAATATTGACGGGTAGCAGGACTGATGGGCATTTCGGCAACAGCATATTCGTCGTCGGTCGGGATGAAGCGCATGCCCAAGGCTTCTATCATGGTACCTTTCATCCGAGTGTGAAGAAAGTCACATTCTTGTTGTGTCAGCATGGGAGTTTGGGGTTAAGAATGAGTGGTGAGGGGTGAGATATTAAAAGTTAAATGTTGGGAATTAGGCTGTGTGATAACGATGCAGTTCTTTTCGGAGCGCATGTGCCTTGCCGTCGGTCACGGTGTCCATCAGTGCCCAGAAATGGGAGGAATGGTCGTGGTGGACTGTATGGCAAAGTTCGTGAAGAATGACATAGTCCTGCAGGTGTTCAGGCACTTGCATCAAATAGAGCGAGAGGCTGATGGTGTTGCGACTGGAACAAGAGCCCCAACGGGTTTTGGAATTGCGGATGGTCAGATTCGTATAGGTGAATCCATACAAATGCGCCAGTTCTGCCACTCGGCGAGGGAGGGTCGCTTTGGCTTCCCGACGCATCTGCTCTACATCGTCCTTTGTCAGTTGGGGGCGCTCTTTCAATGCCTTTTGTTTCTTCAGAAGAGAGGAGCGAAACTTCTCAATGGTACTTTTGACAAAAGCCAGGGATGCACCCCGGAAAGCGGTGACACGAAGACCGTCAACCTCCGGGCGCATGATAATGCTACGCGCTCTCGGGTTGACGGTCACGGTTACGGTTCCAAAATCTGAATCTTGATAGGTCATTTGATCTTCAAGAACTCCTGATAGATGCGGTCAGCGATTGCCTGCATTTCCTCAGAGGAAAGACCTATCTTCGGGTTGGCGAAATTCATGTCTTTCTCGCTCTGCATAGGAACGAGGTGGATGTGGGCATGAGGCACTTCGAGCCCCAGCACAGCCTGACCCACCTTCACACAGGGGAAGGCTGACTTGATGGCAATTGCCACCTTCTTGGCAAACACCTCAAAACGTGCCAGTTCATCGTCCTCCATGTCGAAAATGTAATCCACCTCACGACGTGGGATGACCAGCGTATGCCCCTTCACGAGCGGGTTGATGTCGAGGAATGCGTAGAACTCATCGTTCTCAGCACATTTGTAGGAAGGAATCTCGCCTTCAGCAATCTTTGTGAAAATGCTCATCTCTTTGAAAATTGTAAAGTTGAAACATTAAAGAACAGACGTTTCTTATCCGAAACTGATGCTTATAATCTCAAACTTCATTACACCACGCGGAACAGTGACTTCGGCGATGTCGCCCACCTTCTTGCCCAGCAAGCCCTGTGCAATCGGGGTCTTGATGGAGATTTTATTCTCGCGAAGGTTCGCTTCACCCTCACTCACAATGGTGTAGGTAAGTTTCATTCCATTATCCACATTCTTCAGTTCCACCTTCGAGAGAATCTGCACCTCGTCTGTCTTGGTCAGCATGGAGGGGTCAAGAATCTTGGCACTGGCAAGCGTTGCCTTCAGTTCGGCAATCTTGGTTTCAAGTTTCCCCTGCGCCTCCTTGGCAGCATCATATTCTGCATTTTCTGAGAGGTCGCCCTTTTCGCGGGCTTCGGCAATCTGGCGAATGACCTCAGGACGGTCCACTTCCTCCAACTGCTTGATTTGGGCACGAAGTTTGTCGTAGCCCTCTTGTGACATATAAGCCATAATTTAGATTACTTTCTTGTTCTGGTTTTCTTTGTTACTAAAAGTCTCGGTTTTTCTTGACGAAAAGAAAAAGAATCCCGACACCCTCCGATGTCGGAACCCTTCCAATCTTTTTCGGGTGCAAAGTTACGGCTTTTCCGCTTTTCTGCCAAATTTTTTGCCAAAAATCTAAAAACTCATCGCAAAACCTGCCAGAAAATTTGTGCCTATATTGCGATAGCCAAAGTAGCGGTCGTAGTTTTGATTGAACAGGTTGTCACCCTTCACGAATACCGTGAGCGGTAAATCGACAGGCAACGTATAGCGGACGCTGGCACCCAGATTCACGATGTTGGGACGCTCATAAGCAGGACCCGGTATCACATCAATGGCAGGATTGCTGAAACAGAGCAACTGCCAGTCCAAGCCTACATATAAGCCTTTGATGAGTTTGAAATCGGCTTTCCAGTTCATGTTAAACGCTGGTGTGATGTAAGAACCTTCCAGCCAATCCATCACTCCATCCTTATTACTTTCGATGTTCACCCGATTTCGGGCATCCACCTTCACAATGTCTTTGTAAGCGTAGATGAAATCGGCGCTGACATAGAAACACTTGCTTTTCGAGAACTCCATCCACGGGAAGTCAATCCCATTCAGGCTATTGGAAATCCAAGTCATGTTGGCATGGTTTTTCGATAGGTCAAACCCACCGCTGATGTTACCGCTGAAGCCATTCTTCCCTTTGAAGCGATATCCCAAACGAGCATCCATCTGATGGAACTCTGCCTCCATATCGATGATGTTGCTGCCATAGGTGCCAATATAGCCATTCAAGGCGAAGTAAGGGTGAATGGCAGACAAGTGTCTCAGGTTGTTATCTTCCTCATAGCCACGTGCTTCCACATACACATCACTTTGTGGGGTGAGGTGGTACGTGAAAGCCACATCAGGAGCAATGTTTCCCTTTGTGCTGACAAACACACCCAACTTCACCGCCATCTGCTCCGTATTATATAAATAATGTGGCGTGAAGCGGAACCGCCCAATACCTTTCAGTTCGTCGTTTCTGTAACTGGAGCCAACAAAACTCAACCCCAATCCAATGCGGTGTTCATCCGTGATTCGATAGGCGGCATCTGCATCGCCATGAAAGAATGTCTCGCCCAGTTTCTTTACCAAACTGGTGCAATAGTTCTGACCGAAAAAATCCACGCCAGCCTTTGCACCAATGCTGAAGTCCCCCACCTGATAGGGGGTGATGCCCACCTCAAAATCACCCAACACATTGTGCTGCTTGTCCGTCACTCCATATCCTCCACTATAGTTGAACAGGTGATTCTCAAAAGCACCTTTTGCAAAGAAATCCACCCCATTGTCAAATCGGTGATTGTACTTCAATGCCGCACGGTTACGGTAGTCACGGCTTTTCCAATCTTTAACGCCGTAATAGTCGTTATCCTTTACCGTTCCATTAAACCCCTTCAAAGAAAGGTCAATGTTGAAGGCATCATTCTCTGTCAGGTCAAACTGATAGCCAATCTTTCCGTCCAGATTGCCATGAGAGCCTCCGCTCAGATGCACATACCCCTTCTTTCTGCCTTTCCACACGGCTTCACTCTCGTAATCACCCAATGGTTCGGGAGCATAATTGTTCAGTGCCTGTCCTGCCACTGCATACTGCATCGTGTAGTGTGTCACCTTTGTCTCTGCGGCTTTCGTCTTCACGTCCACCTTCTTCACATCGGTCACCACAGGTTTCACTTCGTTGGTCACTTCCACCGTGTTGTCCAACTGTGCCCGAACCACAAACCACGAGCAACTAAAAACTAAAAATAATGCTATCTTCTTCATAAATCTGCTATCTTTCAATTTTTCAACCCCTCAAGTCTCTTCGCTATCATTGTTTGAATGTCATCCTCCTCTTTATAGTTCGCCTTCAGCGATTCCAACGTCTGTTTCGCCTCCACCGCACGACCTTCTGCCGCATAGATGTCGCTTAGCAAAACGAAAGCACGTGCCAGCCAGTAAGGTCTTCCGATTCCGTCGTCAATCGCCTTGTTCAACTGCTGTTCCGCCTGCTGATACTGACCTTCATTGAACAATTTCTGCGCTTCCATCACTGGAGCCTTAGCCTCTTCTGTGGCAATCGAATCCTGTGCGGCAGCAATGGAATCCTGCATGGCGATGTTGGCTGCCATATTCGCCAGTTCTTCCCCTGCCTTCTGAGCATATTCGCTGTTAGGATACCTGATGGCAATCATGCTGAACACGGAAGCCGCTTCGTCTTCTTTGCCCGAAAGCACATAGGCACGTCCCTGTTCATAGAGTGCCTTGGCACCTTGCGACGAAGCAGGATATTCAGCATTCATCCGATTGATAATCTCGATTTTCTTGTCATAGTTGCCACGCAATCCCTCGATGTAGGCTTGCTGCAACATAGAATAGTCACCCAAAGCGTGGTAAGTTTCCTTCGCCGTAGCATAGTTGGCATCTGCCTCATCATAACTACGCATGTTCAGGTAGCAATCACCGATACGGTTGTAGATGTCTGCTTTCATCGAAGCGTTCACGTCAGGAAGGGCAAGCACCTTCTGAAACTGCGCAATTGCCGCATTGTATTTCTGCTGCTTAAAGAATGCATACCCCAAACTATACATCGCATAGTCGTTGTTTTTCAGTTTTCGGTTAGGTGTCTGTTGCCCCAGATTGATGGCGGTGTTCAGGTCTCGGGCTGCCATCTCATAATTGCCTTGACGATAGTTGCAATCACCTTTGATGTAGTAGGACTCTGCATACATCTCGGCATCCTGATTGCCCAAAGCAATGGCTTCATTGGCATAATTGAGGGCTTTATCCACATGGTTCTTGTTCAACTCTTGGAAAGCCAAATTGTAGAGCACTTTCTGCTTGTCCGCTTTCGTGTCGGCATCAGGTGTTTGCACCTTGCTGATGGCTTGGAGTGCTTTAGAGTAATCTTTCTTCGTCATATACACCTCTGTCAAGCATTGCGAGACAGGAGTGGCATATTGCGAAGCCGAGAACTCTTTCAGAAACTGTTCCATCACCGCAATGGTGTTAGGTGAAGATTGCTCGTGCAACGTCAGTGCATAGTTGTACAATGCCTGTTCACGGATGGAAGATTTGGCATCCATCTTCGATGCTGCAAGGAATGCTTTTTGTGCGTTGCTCTTATCCTTTATCTGCAAAGCCGCGATGCCAGCATGCAGCCATGCGTTCTGCGCCATCTCGTCTTGGTCAACTCCTGCCGACTCTACAAATGTATTGTATGCTTTTTCAAACATACCATTCCGATAATAACACATACCCAACTTATACTGCGAGGTGCGTGTCTTCTCTCCTGCCTCCAAGTAGGTCATCGCACGTTCATATTGCCCCTCGTCATACAGTTTCTCACCCGCCAAACGATACAGCACCTCCTGATATGCGTATGCCTCATCGCTCAGTCCTGTCAACGGATAAGCCAGCGGGGTCTCGACAGAAACACCTGCCGCCTCATCTTCAAAGAAAGACTTCAGTGCCTCGGCGAAACGATGCTCTTTCACCAGAAGGTTTCTTCTAAACACTCGCAAAACCTCTGCATACTGCGACAAAGGATGTTTGGTGGTCCATTTGCCCATCTTGTCGGCAGTGCCTTGCGCATTCAACACATAGTCACACACCAACATCAACGCCTCGGCATCTTCCGAAGAAAGGTCTGGCGCACTTTTTCCCAAGCCTTCCCCTTTTGCCCTCGCGTCTTTCTCGTCCAGGAAACGTTCCAATTGCTGCTTTGCACCTAAGTAGTGACCATCAGCCACCGCTTTCACTGCCGTCTGCTGAGCCTGCGCGCCACTCATCACGCCAGCCAACAGCAACGACCAAAAGAATCGTTTTCTCGTCATGTTCACTTCTCCAAATCTTGTTTATCAATTAGAAATCCACTGCAAAGATACACTTATTTCTTCTATTTCTCTCAACATTAACAATATATAACATCAACTTCTTTTACTTCAACGCACATTCAACTATTTTTTCTTCCAATCCCCTTCCTTTTCCTCATCAACAAATCTTTCGTCTCCTCCTCCGATGGTCTTCCGTCTTTTCAAGGGAGATGACGACTGATGGCGCGAGGAGATGACGAGTGGCAGAACAAGGAGATGACAGGTGAGAGATGGAAGAAGATACAGGCGGGCGTAAAGGGAGTATGCGAGTGAACGACTGAGGTGGAAACGGGTGAGCGTTCAGGGAGATGACAGGTGAGCGTTCAGGGAGACGACGAGTGAACGTTCAAGGAGATGAAAGGTGAACGTTCAAGGAGATGACAGGTGAACGTTCGAAGAGATGACGAGTGAGCGTTCGAGGAGACAAAAAAGGGAGTCATTTCCCACTATTCCGTTCCCAAAACACACCGTCGGTGTAGCCTTGGATGGACTTGTCGGTGGCAGCAAGCAGGAGGCGTTTGGCAGCAAGAAGACAATAGTCAAGATTGAGTTCGATTCCACAATAGCGACGATGCAACTTCTTGGCAACCACAGCAGTAGTTCCGCTGCCGAGGAAGGGATCGAAAACCATATCGCCTTCGCGGGAAGAGGCAAGAATGAGTTTGGCGAGGAGTTTTTCGGGCTTTTGGGTGGGGTGGTCGGTGTTTTCGGGCATCGACCAGAAGGGGACGGAGATGTCGTCCCAAAAGTTGCTGGGACAGGTGGTGCGGAAACGCCCATCGTCCGTCTCTTCCCAATCCTTCGGTTGACCATCCTGCCGATAAGGAGCGAGCACACGGCGACGCTGCTTCACAGCCTCCACATCAAAATAATAATCTTTGGGATTCTTCACGGCAAACCAGATGTCCTCCATCGAGTTCTTCCAGTTGCGGGCAGCCCCACGTCCCTTCTCCCGCTGCCAGGTGATGCGGTTGAGGATGGTGAGCCGCTCCTCGATGACACGTTGCATGGAAGAAGAACAACGCCAATCGCCACACATGTAAAGAGAGCCATTAGGCGCCAGTTTGTCGCAAAGCGTGTAGAACCAACTGCGCAGATAATCCTCATACTCCTCCGACTGCCTCACCACAAACTTTGCCTCCCCAAAATCCTTTTTCAGGTTATAGGGAGGGTCAGCGATGATGAGATTGGCAAACCCATCGGGCAGCGATTCAAGCACCTCGAGCGTATCGCCGTGAATGAGCGACTGCCCATCCACCTGCTTCATCAAAGCCTCACGCTCGTCGTTTGCCACCCACATTGTCCTGTTGTTCTTGGCTGTCATGGCGACAATCATTGATGATAACTGCTGCAAAGATACAAAGATTTCCCGACATTCCATTCCGTTTGCGAAGAAAAAGCAAGAGAAGCACCACAGAATTAGAAATGCAGCAGCCGAACTGTGAGAAGTAACAAATTTATCCTCTTTTCCATAAACAAGGGAAGCAATTTTCCATAGGCAAAACGAGTCCTAAAAACGTAAGTTGCTCTTTTTCTTTATGTTTGAGGTTATGAGGAGAAGGCTACTTTTCCATAGGGTAAGCGATACAACCAATCATTAAAAGTCGTAACTTTGCAGCAGAAAACAAATTGCCAAAACCGATGAAGACACTCCAACAAATAGAAATGTGGGTGATGTTCTGTCTTTTGATGGCTTGCGGACACTCTAAGGACAGCACACCTACAGCCATGACTGCCCCGATGAGTCTCGAAACAGGAGAGGCAGAACTGGCTCGCGACCATGTGCGGCAAGGGGAGACCTTATTGCGGCAAGCCATCAGCATGGCTGAGCAGTCGGGCGATTGGCACACCTGCTACATTGCCTGTCAGCGGCTGGCGGAATCGCTCTCGTGGAGCAACAGCGAGGAGGCACTGAAACTCATCAAGAAGGCGGTGAAGGTCTATGAAGCCCACCCCGACGATGAACGCAACCACATTATATTATTAGACTATGCAGGGACATACGCCTCCCAACTCGCCTACAATGGCAACAATGACTTCTCAGAGGCACTTATCCTTACCGAACAGGCACATCGGTTAGCCATCGAAGAGGGGGAGGAAGACTTGGTTTGCCAAACACTCATCACACTTGCCAACATCCACTGGGCAATGGAGGACTATCCGCAAGCACTCGCTGAGGCACGCGAGGCGGAAAACCTGTCCGCCCCCGAACTGCTGCAAGGCACCTTGCAGGTGTTGGCACGATGCTATCTCAGTTGCGATTCGCTGGAACAAGCCGAAGCCACTTATCGCCGCATGGAACCAGGAGATGACATCCATGCTGCCTACATTGTGCAGAGCAATCTGGCAAAAATCGCTGCCCGTCGCAAGACTCCCGAAGAAGCGGAAGAGGCGATTGACGAGGCTTTTGAAGAGATGGAAGCACTCTATTTCAAGGCTCTCGAACAGAAGGATGACTACTACCAGACCACCTTGCAACAGGAGAAGGAAAACGAACGGTTGGCATACACGGCAGCCCTGCATCGCCACACCCTCATTGGCATCATCGTCGCCCTTGCCATCCTGTTGGTGGCAGTGGTGTGGGTGCTTCGCTATCGTTTGCGATTGGTGCGTCAGCAACGTGCCTACGAAGTGGCTCAACATGAGCAGGAGAAGCGACACTTGCAGCAAGAGACAGCGCATCAGCAACAGCAACTGCATCAGGTGCAGGAGGTGGTCATCTTCCTACAAAACTACATCTTGCAACGCTCGGAGGTGATTCGGAAACTCAACGAGAGCAGCAGTCGCCACATCAACCTCACACCGAAAGATTGGGCAGACGTGGAACGCACACTCAATGCCATCGACAGCGGCCGTTTCACTCGCTTGCGAACAGACTACCCCGACCTGAAGGAGGAGGACATCCAACTCTGCATCCTCACCCGCCTGCAACTCTCCAACCGCTCCATCGGCAACATCTACGGACTCACCGTCTCTGCCGTTCAGCACCGTAAACTGAAACTGAAAAAGGACATCTTCGGTGAGGCAAATCCTGAGGTGACACTGGAACAAGTGCTGAACCTATTGGACGTTCAAACAGAAAAAATCAATAACCTATAAAACAGAAACGTTATGAAGAAGATTTACTTAACAATGGTACTTTGCCTGTTTGCCATTGGCGGATGGGCACAAGAGGGGACAATTGGCAATGGAGTGAACTCTGACGAGTACAAATCAGCCACGCTCGAATACTTCGACATCACGGAAGAGGAATGGAAGGAATTGGGAAATGACGCAGGCGAGTCTCTTGACTTTGAATTTATCAATGACACCCTACATGTCACGGGATTCCTGGAATTGAATTGCTACAATTATAAGATTGGTTGTACCATCCATGATAACGGAAAGATTGACGTAGCAGTGTATCCAATCAATGTCTCTGAAGATGATCCACAACCCGATTGCATGGTTCTCCGAAGAGCCGAAGCCAAGATTCCCGGCTTCAAACGGGGAACATACCAGATTTCTTTCAGAGATCAAGCATCTGTGGAGGTAATATGTGAAAATGGCATTACTGGCTACCATCCATTCATCGAGAACAACAAAAAATGGCACATTTTACAATTCTCTTTTAGAGGCTCTGTCAAGCCAAAAGATAACTATTTCTCTGGTGATGAACGCACAGAGGCGAATGGGAAGACTTATCAGATAATGTATGAAGCGAGTGACGAAATTGTACGTGAAGTTGCTCTATTACGAGAAGAAAATGGTCGAGTGTACATCTACCACGCAGACACGAATACGGAAAAAATCTTATATGACTTCACATTGAATGAAGGAGACACGTTTGAGTTGCAATCCGAAGGGGGCTTACAGTGTAAGGTGACAAAAGTCGGTCAATTGGAGGTGAATGGTGAAACTCTGAAAACAATAACTTTTGAGTATTCTTTTATGTCAGAAAGAATGAAAGAAATGTATGGAGATCAGGGGACAGAGGAAGAGGCATGGACTCCTACATGGACGTGGATTGAAGGTGTTGGAAATAATAACCTTTTGGAAGCCCCATCAAATCCATATGCTGCATCCTCCCTATATGATGAACTTTGTTATGCTGTGAGTGATGATTACTACTATCCATTCTCTTTCGACGATGTGTGGGTTGGTTGGCATGGTCAAGAATTGGTGAGAGAGAAAGCAGACCATGCATATGAAGTGCCCGAAGAGCAATGGGGGCATGACGACCTACACTATGAGTTCTTGCCAGGAGACCCTTGGGGCGATGATAAAGATACATTGCATGTGTATGGCAATATGTGGGTAGCATGTGGAGGGGATGCCTACATCTATTGCAAGGAGGATAACAACCACGATATAAAACTGGAAATCGAGTATACCTCAGAAGCGACTACTTGTTTGGGATTCTTTTCTGTTGACCTCTACTTCCCCTTCTTCAGTGCCACCAGCGGCATCCAATACACCGTGACAGACTCGCAGGGGACGCACAAAGTCGGCATCAAAGGAACGGAGATTGCAGATTACCGCCCATTCATTGAGGATGGCAAGGAGTGGACTGTGAAGTGTTCTGTGGGGGACTCCTATTATTTTGTGCATTATGCCTTTTCAGACGATGCTGAGTTTGTCTCCGTGGAAGGAAAACCATGCAGAAAGTTAGTCGAGCAATATGACTTCATCCCTCTGGATAGGGCAGGAATGAGTCATCCTGCGATATACGGAGGGGAAACAGGATTCATTTACGAAGAGGGGAAACGCGTCTATTTTGCAGTACGTGGCGAGGAAAAACTGAACTTGCTGTATGACTTCGGGGCTGAAGTGGGCGACACAATCAATGTATATTCCACACAGGGGAATGCGATTGGGGCTTATATCGTTGAAGATAAAAAGATAGAAGAATCGGCTTGTTATAAAGGCATCTGTACACAAGTACGGAAAGACCCTGGTCTTTTAGAGGTTCTATACGAATTGACCGACACATGGATGGAGGGTGTTGGTGGCAATAGAGCACCTGTCGAGAATGTCGATTATGGCTATTTGGCAGATGCCCAAAACACTCTCATGATTTGTACCGTAGGCGATGAAGTCATCTACAAGCACCCCGACTGGAACCTCAACGAAGAAGATGCCGAAGGCAAGAAAAGAATTGACTTCACCCATGTGGTGAAGACAAAGCCCAAAGGTCCTCAAAGAAAGGCAGATGGCATCCCAGAAGATGCTGTCTCTGCCGAGTACAGCAGCACCGCACTGACCATCGACCTCGGTACCCTCCGCAACACCTACGCCGTCACAATCACTGACCCAATGGGAGAAACCGTCTATACCAAAGACCTGAAGACCACCGATGTCCTCGCACTCAACATCGACATCTCCGACTACACCCAACACGGGAACTACACCATCACCCTCGAGAATCCCCAAGAAATCTTCACAGGCATCCTCCACCGCTCCGAAGAGGTAGCCATCAAGACCCTCCCCACTCCTCAACCCTCCTCTACCTCCGAATGGTATGACCTCACAGGTCGCCCCGTCAAAGGAGCCCCTCAGAAGGGTCTCTACCTCCGCAACGGAAAGAAAGTGTGGGTGAAATAACAGATTGACACCTCCCCTCCAGACCCTCACTCGACACCTCAAAAGGGGTGTGACTCACACGTGTACCATAGGTCTGAGTCACACGTGTACCATAGGTGTGACTCACACCCCTTTTGAGGTGCTGAAAGCAGCAAAAAGAACATAAATTCTGCTTCTTAGCGAACGGCAATGAAAACCAAGAACTGGAACGATTATTTTTAAATTCGGCACTATTGTTGAGGGGCAGTATTTTACCGATAGGAGGCAGAAACTTATTTTTTGTTTTTGATTTGAAACTTTATTGCATCTACACCTTCTTTCTTAATGTAGTCGATATGGGAGTCGCGGAAATTGATGCATAACTTCTTGAAGGCACCCAATAGGGGTGCGCCAAAAATGCCGATGGAGTCGGAATGGGGGGTGAAGGCATGAGAGCCGAAATGACGGAAACGGAGAGTCAGGCCTCCCACTTGGGCTTCAACGACATTGGGGTGGTGGGTGTATTGAGAGGGAAGGATGAAACTGTCACAGCCTGTGTCTAACAGGAAAGAGAAGGGATGTGTGTCTAACGTGCAGACCAGTATCATGCAGCGGTCGCCTCGGTCGCCAGCGTTCATTCTGAAATTCACGTCATCTGTCTGGGTAGGGACTGGATGGCGGAGGGTGAGGCTGTCTGACGATAACTCTATGTATTCTAACCGGGAGAGGTCGGGTGTTCCGATAAATCCATCTGCATCGTAGCGAACTTCTTCGTCTGACACCCATACGGGGAGGTTGTATAGGGTGATGTCTCCTATCTGAAGGCTGTCCAGCACTCCTGCTTGCATGGAAAATTCTACGTCGGGGGCACTTGCGGAGCAGGTGACAGTGGAGTCGGGGAGCAGCCTCACTCCCATCGCGTTTGCCGCATGGCGATAGAGTGTCATGCTTGTTGTGACTCCTGTGTCAACGATGAATCTTCCATTTTTTGTCTGGTTGACATGGGCGTGTATATTGATGAAGTGAGGGTGGTTTTCCTGTCTGTACAGTTCTAATGAGGTGACGTTCTTTCGGCGGTGGATTCTCACGGGCTGAATGTCTTTTCCTGCTTCTGCCAACCTGTGCCAATGCTCGGATTTCTTTTTCAATTCTAGATTGTCTTGCCAGCGTTTGTCTATGTAGCATGCCATCTTCTCGATTTCGTCAAATCGGTTTTGGCGCATCATCATCGTGTATTTGGTCTTCAGCAGGTAGTCCACCACTCCCCTGATTCGGTTGTTTGTTCCTTCTTCAAGAACGTAATCTATAAGGGCCAATGCCATGCTGTCGGCTCCTATGGATTTGTTATATTCGATGACCACCAAGCATCTTATGAGCGCATCTACGTCCTTGTCCGATAGGGCAGTGTTCATCATGGTCTCGTAATCTACTTGTCGCCAATCTCTTACGGCTTCAAGTCTATCCGTGAGCCATGCGTTGACATCGTGTTGCGCTGCCGCATGGAGGACTCCCATGCTCAGCATGAGCAGGGCCATCCATCGCTTTGTCCTGTGTGTGCGGAGTTTATTCAAATAAGTGGCGATTCGTGAGAACCGCCACTTATATATAAATAATGTATAGATCATTTTAGTCTGCCAACTTTGCCTTGATGAACTCTCGGTTGAGACGAGCAATGTTAGCAATGGTCTCGCACTTAGGGCAGACGGCTTCGCAGGCACGGGTGTTGGTGCAGTTGCCAAAGCCCAGTTCGTCCATCTTGGCTACCATAGCCTTGGCACGGCGGGCAGCCTCTACGCGACCTTGTGGAAGGAGTGCCAATTGGCTGACCTTGGACGATACGAAGAGCATGGCAGAACCATTCTTGCAGGCTGCTACGCAAGCACCGCAACCGATGCAGGATGCGCAGTCCATTGCCTCGTCGGCATCCTCCTTGGGGATGAGGATAGCGTTGGCATCCTGTGGAGCACCTGTACGGACGGTGGTGTAGCCACCAGCCTGAATGATTTTGTCAAACGCTGTGCGGTCCACCATGCAGTCCTTGATGACAGGGAAACCAGCTGAACGCCAGGGCTCGATGGTGATGGTGTCGCCCTCGTTGAACTTGCGCATGTAGAGTTGGCAAGTGGTGGCACCACGTTCGGTCTTGCCGTGAGGCGTACCGTTGATGTAGAGCGAGCACATGCCGCAGATACCCTCGCGACAGTCGTGGTCAAACACGAAAGGCTCCTTGCCGTCTTCAATCAGTTGCTCGTTGAGGATGTCGAGCATTTCGAGGAATGAAGTATCGCCAGGGATGTCCTTCATTACCTTCTCTTCAAAATGACCCGCATCTTTCGGACCATTCTGCTTCCAGTATTTTACTGTGAATGATTTTAATACTTTTTCAGCCATGGTGATTAGTTCTTATAGTTACGGGTTTGTACTTTGATTGCTTCATACTCGAGCGGCTCCTTGATGAGTTCAGGTGCCTTTTCGTCGGTGCCCTGATACTTCCAGCAGCCTACGTAGAAGAAGTTCTTGTCGTCACGTTTTGCCTCACCTTCCTCGGTCTGGTGCTCCTCGCGGAAGTGTCCGCCGCAGGATTCCTCACGAGAGAGAGCATCGTAGGCAATGAGTTTACCCATCGTGATGAAGTCGTCGAGGTGGATTGCCTTGTCAAGTTCCACGTTGAGACCTTCACGGCTGCCAGGAATGAAGAGGTTGGTGTCAAATTCCTTGCGGAGTTCGTCGATGAGTTTGATACCCTTTTCGAGACCTTCCTTGGTGCGACCCATGCCGATGTACTCCCAGCAGATGTGACCCAGTTCCTTGTGGATAGAGTCGACAGAACGCTTGCCCTTGATGTTCATGAGTTTCTGGATGCGCTCCTCTGTTGCCTTCTCCACCTCGGCGAACTCTGGTGCATCGGTAGAGATGCGAGGCCAAATGGACTGGTCAGCCAAGTAGTTCTGGATGGTGTAAGGCAGAACGAAGTAACCGTCAGCCAAACCCTGCATGAGGGCAGAAGCACCCAGACGGTTAGCACCGTGGTCGGAGAAGTTACACTCACCAATGGCGAAGAGACCCGGAATGGAAGTCTGCAACTCGTAGTCAACCCAAATGCCGCCCATTGTGTAGTGGATGGCTGGGAAAATCATCATGGGGTTGTAGTAGTCCACACCGTTCACAGTCTTACGCTTCTCACCCGGATTCACGTCGGTGATTTCCTCATACATGTCGAAGAGGTTGCCATAACGCTGACGAATCACGTCAATGCCCAGACGCTGGATAGACTCTGAGAAGTCAAGATAAACAGCGAGACCCGTGTTGTTCACACCGAAGCCCTTGTCACAACGCTCTTTGGCTGCACGTGAAGCCACATCGCGAGGCACCAAGTTGCCGAATGCAGGATAACGACGCTCCAAGTAGTAGTCACGGTCTTCCTCTGGAATCTCAAAACCTTCCTTTGTGCCAGCCTGCAAAGCCTTGGCATCTTCGAGTTTCTTAGGCACCCAGATGCGACCATCGTTACGCAGTGACTCAGACATCAGCGTGAGTTTTGACTGCTTGTCGCCGTGAACAGGAATACAAGTGGGGTGAATCTGCACGTAGCAAGGATTAGCGAAGTAAGCACCCTTGCGGTAGCATGACATGGCAGCGGTCACGTTGCAACCCATGGCGTTGGTGGAGAGGAAGTAAGTGTTGCCATAACCACCTGTAGCAATCACCACAGCATTGGCAGAGAAACGCTCCAGTTTGCCAGTCACCAAGTTCTTGGCAATGATGCCGCGAGCCTTGCCGTCGATGATGACCACGTCGAGCATCTCATAACGGGTGTAGAGTTTCACCTTGCCGGCATTCACCTGTGCAGAAAGGGCGCTGTAAGCACCGAGCAGGAGTTGCTGACCTGTCTGACCCTTGGCATAGAAAGTACGGCTCACCTGTGCGCCACCGAAAGAACGGTTAGCCAGTGTGCCGCCATATTCGCGAGCAAAAGGAACACCCTGAGCCACGCATTGGTCGATGATGGAGTTGCTGACCTCAGCCAGACGATACACGTTAGCCTCGCGAGCACGGTAGTCACCACCTTTCACGGTGTCGTAGAAGAGACGATAGACCGAGTCACCGTCATTCTGATAGTTCTTGGCTGCATTGATACCACCCTGTGCAGCAATGGAGTGTGCACGGCGTGGAGAATCTTGAATACAGAAATTGAGCACGTTGAAGCCCATCTCACCAAGAGATGCGGCTGCTGAAGCACCTGCCAAACCTGTACCAACAACGATGACATCCAACTTCAGTTTGTTCTTTGGGTTCACCAGACGCTGGTGTGCTTTATAGTTCGACCACTTCTCAGCAACTGGTCCCTCTGGTATTTTAGAATCGATATTGATAGCCATAATGTTTTTAGAATTTGAGAATTGAAGGATTGAAAAATTGAAGTTTTTCTCATTAGCGACTTCAATTCTTCAATTTTTGAATTTTATTACATCCAGAAAGGAACAACCTTACCCTCGCAACCGCCGAGGCAGTCGGGGCACACAGCAAATGCAATCGCCACGATGGCAAACATTGCCATCACCACAGTAGACCAGATGTAGCCGATGTACTTCCAGCGGCAGAACCAAGTGTGACCACTCCAACCGAGCGTCTGAAGAGCAGACCAGAAACCGTGAGTGAGGTGGAGCCAGATGGCTACAATCCAAATGAGATAAAGCACGACGAAAATCGGATTGGAGAAAGTGTACTTAATCCAGCCAAAGCCGTCCGTTGGAGCAATGTCCAACTCCAGCCCTGCGATTTCAGCCCACATCATGTTTGCCCAGAAATCCTTAAGGTGGAGCAACAGACCCAAGCACACGATGATGCCGAGCACGAGCATGTTCTGGCTTGCCCATTCCACAGCCTTGGGCTTGTCTGTCATCTCATACTTGTTGTTACCACGAGCCTTACGGTTCTGGAAGGTGAGGATAAAGGCGTAGATGATGTGAATCACCATCAGGGCAGCCAATCCGCAAGTAGCCGCAATAGCATACCAGTTGCTGCCCAGCAATTCACAAATCTGGTTATACGCCTCCGCACTGAAGAGTGCCACTACGTTCATGCATCCATGAAACGTCAGGAAGAGAATCAGCGCCAGTCCTGTCACAGACATGATCACTTTTCTTCCGATTGAAGAGTTGATTAACCACATAAAATGTTAAAGAATTTAAGTTATTAATTGAGTTGATTTTTGTTTTTCTCAAAAAGATAAATGCAAAAATACCTTTAATTTCCGAAACTCCAAAGCCTTTTGGGAAAAATATTTCATTCAGCGGCACATTTTTCCTCTCCACGCCGTTTTTTCCTCCCCAAATAGCCACTACACTTGATGTACACGCTGGACAATGGCGCACAATGCTGAGAGAGCGCAAAGCACGAAACAGGAGGAGGATGTCGTGGACATGTGGAGCCAAACAGACGCTATGTCAAAACAGGCAAAACGGAAGGAGGAATACCCCCTCGTCCAACACCTAAAAAACGGTCTGAGTCACACCGACGAAGCGGTGTGACTCAGACCGACAAGGCGGTGTGACTCACACCGCTTTTGGGGTGTCGAAGAGGCCGTTTTTTTGATACCGCCTCAACATGGTTGTGGACACCTTAGTGATGCCTCTGCAGGCTCATGGGTAAAGCGAAAAGGTCAGAATGCGAGGCAGGCACGGACGTGGTTAGATGAAACCCCTTCATTAACATCAGTATTGCTCATGTTCACCTGTGTACCATCGAATGACAGATAAGTGAAGTTTTCAGAGGAAGACCAATATTGTGTGCCAGCCAAGATTGCTGTGCCACCAGCCGAGACCAGTTTCGCATTGAAACAGGTGTAGTTCACCCTTGTTTCGTTGAGGGAAGCACCGTTTCCACAACCCTTGAACATCTTCTTCCAATCATCAATGCTGGGAAGTCGCCATGTAGCACCCATCACAGAAATATGCCCTGAGGCGGCAGTTGCGGCAGCTGTTTGATTCATGGTTGTGTTCTCATCTTCCAGCGCGATGGCAAGGCCGTGTATGTTGTCAGAGTCATCTCTATATACGTAGGCAATCATGGCTACAGCTGTCGTACCTGCCGCTGCTGCTGCGCTGACATTCGGATAAACCTGCCCATTTGTTCCCACAACGCTGCCAATATGCCCCGGATTGACGTTGGCAAGGGTTACGCCATACGAGAGGGGGGCATCTTCACTGTGATAGGGCGATATTTCCCATCAGCGAATGTGACTCGATCCTTCCTATAGACATAATAGGTGCCATTTGTGGTCGTGGCAGTCAAGGTGACCTGTGTGTCCTCGATGCCGCTGAGGGCTGCAAACAGTACGTTTGTGGCAGAAGAAGGTTGGATGGTGATGTCGCCCGTGCTGGAGTCTGTTGTCTTCAGATTGGTGGCAGAGATGCGTAAGCTTGAGACATTAAGCGCATCACCTTTCTCATCCTGTAAAGTGAATTTCACGATGGCTTGCTGGTTTTGGAATGTCACGAACTCTGAGGCTATGAGCTGATAATCCTCTGTTATCCCCGTAATCTCTGCGGTGGTGGTGGCATAGTCATAGTGTGTGGATATCTTCTTCAGCGTTCCATCCTGTTCCGTATAGTCGAAGTCCTGACGGGGGAACTGGAGTGTCACCATGGCAGCAGGCAAAGTGACAGACGTGCCGGGGGTGATGGCTCCACTCAGCCAGGCCTCATTGCTATTGGCTGTGGGATGCAATTTCCCCGTGAACCATGACCCATCATACTGAACATAAACGTTCTCGTCGGTATCCCATGTGACCGTCATCGTAGAACCATCAAGGGTCAGGGCACGGGTGTCTCCTCCCTTCTTGGCATTGACCGTCATGTAATACGTCTTGCCAGCCTCTATCTTGGTGGTTGTCTGTTCCGACTCGCTGTCATCGTTCGAACAGGCTGTCAGCACTACCCCTGAGAACAGGAGTACACAAAAGAGATATAAGAATGATTTTTTTCATCTGTTTGTCATCCAACTAATTCCAAATACTGCTGTTGTCCTTTTCATCCCACTCTTCATCCGATTCCGTATCATAATCCACGCGTGTGCCCTTGATGCCACCAGAAGCTTACAAGAAGCCCTGGGGAAACTGAAACCGCACCACCCATATTGAGGGTTTCTGATAGTCTTTCTTGTTCATTTTTTTATCTATTTTTCTTTGGCGGCTGGCCGCAATAAACAATATAAACTATCTATTTCGCAAACTTAACACCATCCTGGATGTACACGCCCTTTGAGGTGGGTTCCCCATTGAGGACACGACCCTGCATGTCGTAGATGGGTGTTCTTTCCTTGGCTTCATTGGCGGCAGGTGCTTCTGCGGGTGTCGATTCTCCATTCTTGATTCTCTGGTACTCCTCACGGGCTTTCTTCAGTTGTTCCTGATAAGCCTCTGTCACCACCACATTGGCGAAGATACCAGCGGTGAGCATCAGCGAAGCATCGATGTCGCTCTTCCAGTGGTGTCCGCACACCACACGGTGTAAGGCATAGATGCGGGCACGAAGCATCAGCTCTTCTGTGCATTCGGGGGCGACGGTAGCCAGTGTCAGTGCATACATCCAGCCACGTGACGAGTGGCCCGAAGGATAGCTGAAGGTCGTTGCCTCTTCCTCGTCCTCTTCAGGCTTCAGCGATGGCTCATTGAAGGTGGCGAAAGGACGTTTGCGCTGGTAGAAGTTTTTCACCGCCTTGTTCGCCAGATGTGCGTCGGAGGTGGCAGACTCAGCCAGCTTCAGAATCTCTGGTGTGGTTTCATGCGTCAGTGGGATGTCCATACTGGCACCGAACACATGGGAGAGGTCAGTACCCTCATCCCAAAGGGCCCATTCGGATACCCATTCCTCTTCGCGCTGCTCTTTGCCCCACTGGTAATAGTAAAAGTCGTTGGCAAACTCACCTCCCGTGGTGGATGGGGGAGGAAGAATCCATCCTCTTCCGTCAGGACGGGTTTCGTCGGTAAGAAACGGTTCTGGAGACTGTGCCCACACATTTGCAGTAGCCATCATGGCGGCTGCCACTAATAATGTCTTGATTTTCATTGTTTCAATTATTTGTTTGATGTTGATTGATTGCCTTGTTCATTCTTGAGTTACAAATGTAGGTTGATAGAATGTGCCCTCACCCGTTGGTTTCGTGTTCGCATCGAACTTGCCCCAGTAGGTGGTGAAGATGTGGTGCAGCTTGTCGCAGTAGTACGAAAGGCTGATGTCTTTTCCCGACTCGTTGGAAGCGACGGTGATGACAAACCGCCACTGCTCACCCACCTGTTGGGGGGTGGCCACACCGCGCACCTCGCCTTCGATGGTGGCACAGAGCAGGTCGGCTACTGAAGCGTAGCTCTGCAACGTGTCTTCCAACACCACCACCACTGTCATGATTTGTTCATAGTCGTCGAAGTTGGGCACTTGCCATGTGGGGCGAGCGTCCGTGCCCTCGAGCAAGCTCTCTGGTTTCGATGGTGTGTCATCGTCAGAGCTTGAGCAGCCCCACGCCACGAGGGCGAGGGCTGCTATTGCGAATATCACTTTTTTCATTTCTTGATGTATTTAACTTTACCATTATAAATATAAACACCCGTCTTATTCGGTATCGTGGTCAGCTGGATGCCAGAAACCGTGTACCAGTTACCATCGCTCAGCGAAGCTGGGTCAACAGCCGTGAAGTTGATGGCAGTAGGTTCGTCTGGCGTACCGAGCACAAGGTTCTCCTCGTAGCCAATCTTGCTGCTGGTCGTGGCCACAACCATGTCTCCGCGTTCCAGCACGAAGGTCAACATTTCGTCAGACTTCGTGTCGCTTCCGATGCTCAGGTAGAAGTTCTGCTCATCGTCAGCCACAGCCTCGGCCATTCGTTCTGCACCACGGTAAACCACCAGCACGTCGCCCTGTTCGGTCTCCACGCCGACGATGCTTGCCACGATGTTCATCGTTGTGGCAGTACGTGTCATGCGGCGAGGTGCAGCCTCGGAGTCGGTGCCGCTGTAGCGGTTGCCACTCCAGTAGGACGGATAGGTGAATCTCACCTCGCTGTCTGCCATACGTCTCAGCATATAGCCCTTGCCAGTCTCCAGATACTGGAGCGAGCCCTTCCACGTCAGGTGGTCGCCCGTTTGGGTTGCCACGGCAAATGCGTCTTGCGACTTGATGACATCGCCCACGTTTGCCTGTGGGGTATAGGCGCTCAGTGCCTGGGCTATTGGCAGGTTGATGGTGGAGAGGTAGGCGATGCGGTTCCAGCCCTTATGGACGGTGATGGAATCGTATGCTCTATAACCTTCGAAGTAAGCGGTCTTCTCGCTGGAAGAATAGATTCTGTACATCAAAGTCGGGTGGATGTCGATAGGCTGGTCTTCATCATCCCACTTGTAGGTACGTTGGTTCTGGTTCTGTCGGTTCTCCACCTCGTGGTAGCTCCACTGCTGCACCTGGGTTCCGTTCGCCGATGTGATGATGTCGTCAGGCTCCCATTTCGCTGCCTTGTTCAGGAACTCGCCCACAGTCGTTCCCTCTTCTTCGGGTTCAACTCTGAACGATACCCAGTTCCAGCCTTCGTTCAAATGCATTCTCTGCACGTATCCGTAGTCGTTTTCCAAAACGACAGGCTCTGTGGCAGAACCGATGATGGCATCTCTCTGGAAGACATAGACCGTGCTGTCTTCTGGCATCAGGTTGTACACCTTGCCCGTCGAAGCTTTGAAGAACTTGAAGTTCAGCTGAGGCTTCGTGCCGTCGTCATTCGTGTAGCCGTAGATGGTCAGGTAGGCCAGTGCCTCGTTGGCGTTGGCGGAGTTGTCCACCTCGATATTGGCCACACCCAGCACTTGCTGCTTGTCATCGAGCACGGCGACCACATCTTCTGTTGAATGAGCCACCACGCCACTAATCTTGACACGTGCCACCATCATCATGCTCTGGTTGTACTTCTTCACGTCCTCGCTGACTGTCCAGTTTGGCTGGTCGCCGCGTATATTCAGGCTGATAGGCAATGGTTCCGACATACCGTTGTCGCCATCCAGCGAAATCTGCTCGCTATACGTACCTATATTAATATAAGGCGACACCTCCAGACTGATTATCTGATCGTCCAATGCGTCGATGGTGCCGCTGGTTTGCGAAGCCGTAATCCAGATGGGCAAGTTGCTGATCTCAAAGTTCTGTTTCTGCCCACTTAGGTTCTGGATCACCACATTGAAAGTGGCCCCATCGCCATAGTCCAGCGTCTCGGAGATTTTCTTGATGCTCCAGCGCAACGGATTGCGATACACGTAGAGGTTCATCGTCACAGGACTTGCCATCAGGTTGCCTTGCAAGTCAGGAATCTCTTTCACGGTGATGTAGACGTTGGTCTTTTCAATCGTGAAGGCAGGCTCGTCGAGGTCAATGAGCAGTTCGTTGTCCTTTGCCACGTAGCTGTACTTCAGGTTTGCCAGCTGCGCATCGCTGTTCATTGGCGCGTATGTGGTGCGGTCCACGATGGTATCGTCAATCACAGCCATCAGCGTGTCGCGGCGTTCCAACACCTTGTTTTGCGAGTCTGTGTAGCGCTTGATGCTGATGCCCGTTGGCTCCAGACGCATCTCGTTGTTGTCCATGTGCTCCGAACGGCCAAAGTCGAGGTAGAACATCAGCGACTTCATCGTGCCGAGTGGTGTGTGGGTCATGTAGTCTTGGATGAGGTTCAGTGGCAGCACACTCTCGAACAAGCCCACCTCGTCGATGTTACCTGTCAAGGCATCCGTCGGTGTGTTCTTGTTTTTGTAGGTGGCACCCAGTGCAAGATAGTCGCCCACGATGCCGCTCAGACTGTCAGCGACGAAGGCTTCCACCATATTCTTATCCAAATAGACGTTCGCCACATTGCGACTGCGCGAAACGGTCATGGCGAAGTGGTGCCATTCGCCACTGGAAACGTAGGTGTCAGTCACACGTTCGAAGCCCGATGAGCGCACATACAAAGCCCCATCCTTCAGGCCGATGTTGAGTTGGTCGTCCTGTCCGAGATTTGCCTCACCGTTGGAGAACAGCGTACCATTGAGGTCTTTCGTGCGGAACCAGAACACCAGCGTGTAGTCGTGGTTCTTCGTGCGGTTGAACTGCTGTTTCGTGTCGAGGCGCACTCCCTCCTTACCGTCCATCTTTATCGAGATGCCGGCAGGTCGCTTCCACGAGTGGCCAAACAGCCAGAGGTCCTGACTGCCCGAAGCCTTGTCGTAACTGAAGTCACCCTCGCCCTCGTTCAGTTTGTAGTAGTCAAGCAGACCACTCTCGTAGCCCGTCAGCGACTTGCCGCCCATTTCGCCCAGTTCGTCGCCATCCAGCACACGGTTCCACAGTCGGAACTCCAGCATTTCGCCCTTGAAGCATTCCGATGGTGTGTCGCCCATACCCAAGAAGAGAGCAGACATGCCCTCATACACACCTGGGATGGTCTTCGTGCCGAAAAGCTTGCCGCCGTCAAAGAATTGTACCTCCATGCTCTCTGTACCCTGTTTCACCGTGTAGGCAATCTGGCGCAGCTGGTTGTTGAACGGAACGATGCTGTCCGACACCACCTTGGTGCCGTTAATGGTTGCCGACAGATGCCTGTCAGCGGTGATGCCGAGTTTCATGCACGAAGCAGTTGCGTTGCCGTGGAACATTACCACCATGTCGTCTTGGGCTTTCGCTGGGTTCACCATCACATCCACCGTAAAGTTCTTCCCCTTCAGGTACACCTCACTCTGGGTGAACCCCATGGTGTTGCCGTCGAAGGACAGCGAGGTAGACGTGGAGACGTTGGTGCTCACAGGAGTGCCCAGCACCTCGAAGTTGTTAATCTCGCTCAGATAGTTGGAGGCAATCGGCTCAGAGAACGCAATCTTGATGTCCTTGCCGATGCCCAAGATGCCGTCGATAGGCTCTGGTGTGCCAAACATGCGTGGCAACCTGGTGTCCTTGATACCCGTCAGGATGGGCGAAGCACTCGTCAAGAAGCCACCGGCATGGCGGGCATACACCACAGCGCGCAGGTCGTAGTACTGCTCCACAGGGTCAGTCTCTCCATAGAAGGAAGCCACGATGATGCCGTTCGATGGAATGGTGTCGGTCACACCGCTTGCCTTCGCACGCAAGGAGTCGCTCGCATAATATGAGCAGACGCTCACCCAGTCTTTCTCGCCCTGTGTCGTGAGCTTGTATTGCAGTTCCACATGGTCGAATCCGCGACCATTCACGTTAAAGCCCTCAATGCGCACTGGCATATACCATGCCTTGCGCTTACCGTCGTAAGGACTTTCGGTGTTCACCACCCAGTGGTCGCTCGGTGTGGTCACCGTCACGTTGCCCGCCGATGGGATGAAGTGGGCGGAGAAGTTCGCCGTGAACACACGCGATGGGTCTTCTGGATCCATCAAGCTGATACCCAAGTTCTCGTAGTCGAAGTCGTCGCTTGGATACACGGTGATTTCCTTCGTGAACACGTTCACCTTGCCCGTCTTGGTATCGACAGCAGGGTAGAGCACAATGCTCGTACCCGAACCCGTGAGCGGTGCGCCATCCACACAAATCCGAGCACCATTCGGGTTGCATCCGGCAGGCAGGGAGTAGCTGAATATCATTGTTGCTCTGTCAGGATAATCCGTCTCGTTGGCGATGTGCAAGGTGAAACGTGCAGGTTGGTCAAATGGCACGTTGCTCTGTACTGGTTCGTCAATCCAGATGCGTGGCTTGTCAGCGGCAATCGTTGCCACATCGAGTTCTGTGCCTGGCAGATACCACTTCGTCACACGCTGCCCTTCGTAAGGCTGGCAAGTCACGCCACCCACCGTGCGGAACACAAAGTTGGAATACACCTTCACCGTGTCAGGCAGATAGGTGAGCATCGGAGGAGTCAGGTGCCCATAACGCACCTTGTCCAGCATGTCGAGCGTCAGCGAGCTGAATGCGTTGGCGTTCTCGTCGAGCGAATAGTAGCGTCCCGCCGTGCGGTAGACATCCACCGTCAGACTCGATTTCGATGCAGCAGACAGCGTGAAGCCCGTCTTCTTCGAATAGGATTCAGACGATGTGTACTTGTCTGACGCATTTGCCTGAGCAATAAGTCCCCATTTAATCGTGGTCTTCGAACCCCAAACGTCGATTACGCATTGCTGCGCATAGCCATCCTCGTCAAAATCCTTTTCCACTGTGCGCGTGTTGACACTCCCATTCTTGCTTTTCAACAACTCATCCAGTTTGGTCAGCAGCGTTTTCAGAGGACCGAACGAGGCCAGCAAGCCTGTCGATTCAAAGATGTTGCCCAATCCCGTCAGCCCTGGATAGCGGAGATAGCGCGACCAATTGGTGCTGGCAGAGAAACTCTCGTTATATTGGATGGAAGACATACCACCATCGAAGTCATAGCGTTTCACCAAATCGCTGGGCGATACTGCCAGTTTTTCCTGCTCATTCTTGGCCAGGAACCCAATCCACGTGACCATTTCCTCATTCAGCGCATTGATGCTGTCTCCTGTGGTCTCGTCGCCATCTGGACGCACCATGGTATAGTCCAACCCGAAACGGTCGCTGCTCTCGTCCACCTTGCTGATGTAGGTGGCATAGCCACGCTGGTTGGCCAGTTTCTTGGCAGCATCGAGTGTTGTATTCTTGGGTAGCAGCAGCGCATTGCGAACCTTCATCAGGTCGGGAAGCAGTTCATTCTCAATGAAGTTCTGCGAGTGGATGAAGGTGGACTTGACTGCAGGTGACACTTGCATCACTTCGTCGCGCACCAGATAGATGGGCTTGCCTTTTTCGTCGGTTCCCTTGGCCAGCACCTTTGTCGTGCCTATAGGTACTGCCACTTTGGTAATGCTGCCGTCTTCGCGCTTCACATCAAACGAGCCGCCTTCGTGCAACTTCACCAGTTGATACATACTTTCGGGAATGACACGAACCGCCATGGCATCCTGCACGATGATGTTCTCTGTGGTTCCGATGAAGAGGTCGGCCTTGCCGCCAATCCACTTGCCACCCGTCTTGGTCTGGATGCGTTCAGTCACGTCGATGCTGTAGTTGTAGGCCCACGAGAACCCGAAATTGCTTTCCACCTTGAAGTCGAGATTCTTGGTCGTTTCGCTGTGAGTGAGCGTACCAGCCGTTTGGCCGGCACCGCTGGGAGCAGCCACAGTGCCTTGGTAGGTGTCGGCACCCGTGCCTGTCGTCGATTTATAGCTGAATCCCACCGTGGCAGCCACGTCCATCGAATAGCCATAGCTGAGTTTAGACCCCTCTTCAATGTAGGCCGAACTGCCGCTGCCAGGAGGGTCACGCAAGATGTCGAACAGTTTGGGTGTGCCCGAAACGATGGCTTTGCGTCCATCGGCTTTAGGAGCCGTTGCCATGACATATCCCTTCATGATTTGGCCATCGAAGGGCTTGATGTCGTAGTAGCTGCCATCATAGCTGAGCGTGATGCTGACATTCTTCAGTGCCATGTCGTTCTCCAGAGTGAACGTGGTGTTCTGAGGCGTGAAGATATAGGATGCGCCACCCTCATCGTCCAGTTCGATGGTCTTCGACAAGTCATTGTCGTTGGTGCCAATCAGATAGTTCTTGATGGTCACCTCGCCGCCCTTCAGCTTCACGATGTCAGGCTCATTGGTGGTCTTGTTATTCTTATAGTATTTTTCGCATGCCTGTAGCATCCAGCCGTAAGGCGAACCCGCCATAAAGACAGGATAACCGAAGGAATAGTGGCCGATGCTGTCGATAGGCTCTTGGGTGGTATCGCCGTCAGGATAGAGATACTCGTAGTAGTAGAGGTTCACCCATTCCTCGTTGCCGATGTTGTCGCTGGCCTTCAGCTTCTTCACGCCAAAGTATGGTTCGTTGCCAGCGTTGAACTGAGTCACCTCCACCGTCGGCACGGCATGATAGATGCGGCTGTATTCACAGGTGTCACCTTGCACGTTGAAAGCCAAGTCGATGGTCTCGCCCACCTTGCCCTGCTGGAACAGCGTGGGATAGCCTTGAGCCGATACTTCTATCACCTTGTATTTGGCAGGATGCAGCTTCAGTTCGTATTCGCCCGTCTGCTTGTCGGGACGGATGGTCAGGGTGTGACGTGTCACATTCACGAATGTGGTGTCGGGGCGTTCACCCTTGGCGTTTTCCAGACCGAACGCAACGGCATAGCTGTCAGACTTCACGGTTTCGTCCTTCGGATTGCGGATGAGCCAAGAGGTGTTGTCGCCTTCCAGCTGCATCACAATCTTCAGCGAGTCGCCGAGGTTGTTCTTCGACAGGGAGGAACCGAGCGGCTTGCTGCCCTCGATGTCGCCACCCACCACGCGACCACGCAGCACCACGGTGGTGGAGTCCCAGATGTAGATGCTTGCCACATTCTTTTCGAAATTATACTGTGTCTTGTCGTCCACATCGTCGGGGTTCATCAAGAAACCCTTGTCGGCAAAGATGTGTCCGTCCTTCACCGCCTGCACACTGTGCGCTCCGTGAGGAATGCTCAATGCGAAGGAACCCTGGTTGTCGGTCTCAATCGCATGACCGCTGCCATCGTGCATCAGGTTGCCGTCGAGCTTGAACGACACGCCTGGCACAGGGATGCTGGTGTTGGCATAATAAACGTTACCCGAATAGACGACATACTGGTCTTGGTAGAAGTTGTAGCCAGTCAACACGTTTGTGTCGGTGTCGAACTTGACGGTGCCGCCACCCGTGAATGCCTTGCCGTCGCCCGGCACGGGGACATACACCTTGAACCGGCCTTCGCCACGATACTTCAGCCCTTTCTGCTCAAAGTAGCCAGCATTGTCCGTCTTCACTTTAAATTGCGCGTTGTTGAGCGATTTGGTGATGTCATCCTCAGGCTCAATCACCACTTCGACCCCAGCCATGGCGGTGCCGTCGGCCATGCGCACATAGCCGCAAATCATGGCGGTCGGCTCACACTCGCCAGTTTTGATTTCCGACTTCACCACATGCACACCCTCACACTGCGTCACGCTCTCCACCATGTAGTCGTAGGCTTGCTGCACCTGCACGGTCTTATCTTCCCAGAAGGTTTGCTGGATGTTGGTGGCAATGGTGTCAGTCCATGCGGCATTGGCATCGGTGGTATGCGCACGGCGCAACAAGCGGAAGAAGTCGCTCTCGCCGCCTGAGGTCCACCAGTTCAGCACCACGCTGCTCTGCCGTGTCTCGGTCTTGAGCGAGTCGATGGCTGCGAGATTCATGAAGCGGTAGTTCTTCATGTCGCCAGCGTCCAATTTGCTGACTTTGACCACCAGCGTGTCGGGATAGACACCGTCTTTCGCTGTACCGAAAATATTCATCGTCGACCTGTTGCGGCGGATGATGAGGTCGAAGTCATATTCCACACACTTGTGGGTTAGGTCGTAGGTGAACTCGTTCTTATTGAGTGCATCCTCGTTGTCCGAGAGGTCAACGATTTCAGATGTTACGCCATTTTCACCCTTCATGTTGACACGCAGCTGGAGTTGGGCGCGAGGATCCCAAACGGCGACACCAGAGTAGTCGTTCACCTCGTTGATGACAGGTGCCACGCTGTTGCCGAACTCCTTCCAACCGTCGCCATACACAGTGAGGAGGTCAGCCACGCTCATGTCTGCAGCACTCTTGCCTTGCAGGACAGAGGCAGGGAACAGCTCCGCAACGGTGGTGGTCTTCGGGAAGGGGGTCTCTGCTACCTTCCATTCCGAGCCTAACTTGGTCTGAAGAAGTGAAATCTCTCCTGCATTGTTGTAGCCGCTGCCCACTTCGCCCCAGTTATGGTAGGTGTAGTTGTTTTTGTTGTTGTTGCCATTGTTGCCATAACAGATGATATTCCCTCCATTATAGCTATAGTTCATGCCCGCATGGGCGAAATTAGTATAGTTGCCATTCTCCAAGCAGTTGGTGATAGCATTGCTGTTTCCACCACTTTCCCAGCCGATGAACGCACCCACATACTCACCTTTCGAGGCGGTGGATGTCACCGTGCCGTCGAACAGACAGTTGTTGATGTGGAAATTGGACTTATGGCCATGCCCCACGAAACCGCCTGCATGAGTGCTGTTGGTGACGACATCAACCGACACCTGCACGTTGCTGATATAGACTTCACGTTTGTAGGAATCATCCTTCGTGCTTCCAATGAGACCGGCAGAATGGATGCCACCCTCCACCCTGCCTCTGACGCGCAGGTTCTTGATGGTGGCGTCACCCACAAATCGGAAAGGCGCCGCACTTTCGTCAGCGGACTTGATGCTGACGTTCAGTATGTGTCCATTTCCGTTGAAGGTGCCGAAATAGAAAGTGTTTTGAGCAACCATCTTGCTCACGCTGATGTCGGCTCCCAAGATGGCATTCACCTTGTTGCCACCAGCCTGGTTCACCGACTCGACGAACACGTCCCAGTCAGTTTCGTTGTTGATGACGAAATAAGACTCATCGCCCACGGTGTACGCACAGTAGTTGCGGGTGTAGTAGCACTTGTCGTCGAAGGTGACGGTGGCAGTCTTGTCAGCCCGCACAAAAGTGCGGCAGTTGGTCATGTCGCAGGGCAAGGTTTCGGGGTCGAACAGACAGCCTTCGAAACTGATTTTCGTGTCTGCCAAGGCAACACCCACAAAACCACCGTTGTTGTTGGATTGGTTGCCCTCCAACTTTCCATGGAACGTGCAGTTCTTGAAAGAGGCCGAAGCGCCCCTCTCCACGATGCCGACAAAGCCGCCACTGCTGGTATCGCCACTCTTGCTGAGGCTGATGGTGGAAAACACCCGACAGTTCTCGATGGTGGCAGATTGGTTGGATGCGACCTGTCCGATGATGCCGCCGGCAAATGAGGAAAGGGACTTCAGCGTGCCGGTGACTGTCAGGTTGCGGATGGTGCCATTGGCCACATGCCTGAA
Organism: Bacteroidaceae bacterium; assembly: GCA_017470525.1. GTDB lineage: Bacteria > Bacteroidota > Bacteroidia > Bacteroidales > Bacteroidaceae > Minthosoma. The sequence goes on along the minus strand of JAFUYM010000009.1, from coordinate 40,018 downwards.
CGGTGCCAAATAGTCGCCGCTATTGTTATAGTTGAATGTCAGCGTATGGCCCAGACCGTTGAAGGTGCCGCTAAAGGTGTTGGAGAGGAGGGTGCCGACTTCCAAATCGCAGGTTAGAACGGCACTGAGCCTGGAGTTTTCACGGATTCTTTGGTCAAAATACTTCCAGTCGTCCTCGCTGGACAACACAAACACGCAGTTGGCGGCTTGGTCGTCCTGGGTTTTGTGGACAGCAATAAAGTCTTCCCAATCTTGCTTGTTGTAAATGGGACGACGACCTTGGGAGTCGCAGCTGGTTCCAAAGTTGAAGTTGAACTTCACAGGATGCGATTCGTCGCTCCATGCCCCGTTACGCTGCACGGTGGCATTCTCTATCTGAGGAAGGACAAACACTGATGGCGACTGATATAGCTGGTAGCCAGAACCGACTCCCCACGACCACATGTTGGTGGAGGAGCGGCGGATGCGGTAGGCGACGGGCTTGCCTTGATACTGATTCATCAAGGTCACGTCATTATAAGTATAGTCTTTCACGCCTTGCTGGAAGGGTATCTCCATCGAGATGGGGGTCCAGTAGGGGTCGCTGGCATCGGTGGCACCCGTGAGATTGCGCTGAATCTCGAAAAAGTCACCCTCGCTGATGTCTTCCTCTGTGGGTTCCTCCACCGACCATTTCAGCTCGGCCACACCAGCCGGGGTCAGGTTGACCGTGAAATTCTTGGGGTGGTGCAACATGCTGCTCGTCTGTTTGGCCGATTCGATGGGCGTGTCCACCTCCTTGTTCTCTGTGTTCACAATCTTGGCTTCCAGATAGATGTCCTTCCAAGGACGGTCGGACGGAACATACACAAAGCCCACCAGCGACTTGTCCGTGATGTCTTTCGTGTAACTTTCGTTGGTGATGGCATCGGTATAGTGCAGTTTCATCCATTTGATGCTCTTGGCCGTGACGCTGTAAGCAATCATCGTTTGGTTGATTTGCGAACGGTCGTAAGACAGCATAGGCTCGTTCAACATGATGTTCACCTCGGGTGCCGCAGGGCAATCCCAGTCGAGCAGCTCCTTGTGCGATGAGGCATTGGGCACGTGCCAGTCGCCTCCTGCCCCCCAGTTCACATGCGCCCAAACAGTCAGTTTCAGTTTCTTGCCGCGCATCGAGTAGGGTGCCTGCCACTCCACCGTGGTGGTGTAGTGGTCGCTGTCGTCGTCGTTGTGGTCCAGATCGTAAGAAACTTCGCCATTGGCGTTGGTGAAGGTCTTGCTGCCACCTTTCACCTTGCCCACCAACACGAACGTTCCAGCCTTATAGGCTTGGATTTTGCAACCCTTTGTGTCCACATTGCTGTAGTCAACGCAATGCCAGGAGAAGAGCACCTCTTCGGGATCCCCATCGACTGACACATAGACGTAACCCTCTTGCACACCATCGTTGGTGCGCCAAGTGTTACCCGTAGGCAAGGTGAATCGGACTTTGTCCACCCCCACTTGCATACAGGTGTAGTTATTCGCATTGTAGGTGAAGTCGTCGGCACGAACCTCTAAGGTCTGTCCGAGTCCCAACAACACGAGCAACGTGAGTAGTAGTTGTTTGTAATGCATCATAATAAGTTTATTGAATAAAATTAATAAATGAGTTCTGCAAGAACCTGATGCTTCCCACCCCTCTTCGTCCTGCTATCCAGCGAACGAAGGGGAAGGAAAGGGGTTCCCAAGGTTAAAAGGGGCATGCGTCGCAGATGTATACGCACGAAAAGGGCGCGTCTCGTCTCCGTAGAGGGACGAAACGTGCCGTTGCCGCATTTTTGCCAACGCAAAATATTCCGTTGATTATGAGAGATTTTAGGGGGGGGGAAGTGTCCTCTTCACCAACATCCAAGCCATCAGCATCAGCGTCGCCACCAATATATGGCAACGTCCTCCGTCAGCACTATATGTTGTTGTAAGCCGTGGCATGAGGATGAAGGGAAATTATTTTGCAAATATACGTATATTTTTCAAAACGAATGTAAAAAAGAAACGTTTTTCTCCATTGAGTGGTGCTTTTTTGTGCGTTTTTTGTCTTGAATGTACGTCAGTCGGCATAAAGTATCGCGCAAGCGCGGACGAAGGCGATACCTTATACCGAACTCACGTTTTTCAACCGCATTCCACCTCACCCCTTAGCCCATATCCACCTCACCCCTTAGCCCGTATCCACCTCACCCCTTAGCCCGTATCCACTTTATCCTTTAGCCCGTATCCACTTTATCCTTTAGCCGCTCACGACCTTGGATTCATAGAATGAATTATACAATTCATAGAAAGGATTGTACAATTCTAAGTATGAATCGTACAATTCATGGTATGGATTATAGCAAAGAAATGATTGCTTTCAGCGAAGAAGTGTATCTTTGAGTCCACTTTAAAAAGTCTGCCCGGGTCTGTCGCCCCGTCGGGGCTTCAGCATAACTGATTGATTTTCAAAAGGGGTTTCACCCCTCCCTGTGGCCTTTACGTCCCTTTGGGACTTTTTCAAGTGAACTCATCTTTGCAGCATGAAGGATGCGCGATGCGCTGTCAGGGCTTTTGGTGCTTGGCCGCTTTGTGAACGTTTTCTCTGGGGTTATTTGTCTTATTGAAGTTTCGGGAATTAAGGATGTTCCTTTTCGCGCAAGCGCGGACGAAGGCGATACCTTATATCGAACTGATGTCCTTATATAATATAAATAATGTGTAAAAGCATCCCATCCCCACCCTCGTTCTTTTAGAGGGGTGTTTTACCCTTCCTTCCAAAACTGTGTGCGCACACAAAAAAGAGGCCTTTTTACTGTGTGTTCGCACACAACAATTGATTAACATCAATAAAACGCGCTTTTTTAGCGAAAAATCTTTATTTTTGTTGGTCACACCATGAAAAGCCCGTAACTTTGCATCGTCAAAAGGAAAAAACCTGAGACGAGAGTCAAAAAGGTGAGCGTTGCGAGGGAGCAACGAAAGACTTTCCTGAGACACCAAAAAACAATAAAAAGAAAGTTAGTTTTTCTATCATATAGGTTTTGGTAAAGGTATTAGATTTAGGTTAGTAAAAGATTGTTATTTAGGAGTTAGGTCCTCGTGAGAGGCCCTCCTCCAGTTTTTGAAGATTCAAGCCGTCAGGCTACAACATATATAAGGTAAAAAGATAAAGCAATTAAGGTAAAAAGATAAGATTTCTCAGTAAGCGGGTAAAAAGATTGTTAGGATTAGGTTAATAAAGTGGTTTAGTTAAACATTGAATCAGTAATTATTAATTAAAAAGAAAGGAGATTGTTTTATGGAAACTATGACAATTATCGCAGTGGCTATCGTGGCTGTAGCAGCCATCGCAAGCAACATTTCAATCTTCAAATAATGAACGATTGAATCTCTGCAAAAAATTCCGTAAAAGACTCAGTGCAATTCGGCACTTGAGTTTCTTCGGAGGAGAGAGAAAACAAAAAGTATTAATTCATATAATGAGCGGTGAATCCTGTTGGATTTACCGCTTTCTTTTTTGCAGTAAAATCACCTCTTGTAGCGAGTGCTCCTTGCAATGAAGGAGCCTTTTTCTGTGGCGAGTGTCCATTTCTGGACACTCACTGTCCATTTTCGGACACTCCCCTCAACGAACCATTTCTCATTCTCAATCAGTTACGCCTTTGGCATCTCTTTTGCGACAATAAAAGGCAAACAATTGAGCGTTATGAAACGAAGAACTTTTTTAGGAGCCTTGCTGTGGGCATGGGTATTGATGGGACATGCTGAAGGCAACACCCTCCGCATGAGCCTTGACGAGTGCATTCTGCTGGCACGGCGACAGAGTGTGGATGCAGCCGTGGCATTGGGAGAGTTGAAGTCGGCTTATTGGGAGTGGCGAAGTTACAAGGCTAACCTGCTGCCCGAGGTGTCGCTGTCGGCAGATGTGCCCACATACAATAAGCGGTACAGCACTTACCAGAAGGAGGATGGAACGCACTCCTACGTGCGGAACGACTACATGGAACTGGACGGGTCGCTCTATGTGAGCCAAAAGATTTTGCCAACAGGCGGCACATTGTCGGTGGAGTCGTCGCTGAACTGGATGCGGCAAATGAGTGGGGACATCAGCGGAGGCAGGAATCAATTCATGAGCATGCCCGTAGCACTGACCTTGAGCCAACCACTCTTTGGTGTGAACACCGTGAAGTGGGATCGTCGCATCGAACCCATCCGATACAAAGAAGCGAAAGCCTCCTTCCTGACCGAGACGGAACAGGTGGCAATGCGAGCCATTAGTTTGTTCTTCAACCTGTTGTTGGCAAATGAAAACGTGAACATCGTGGAGCAGAACTTGCAGAATGCGGAGAAACTCTACGAAGTGGCATTGGCGAAGCGCGAGATGGGCACTATCAGCCAGAACGATGTGTTGCAGATGCGGCTCAACATGCTCAATGCCCAGTCAGCATTGACCAATGCGGAGAGCAGCCAAAAGGCACGGATGTTCGAGTTGAAGGCTTTTCTCGATGTGGAGAGCGACATCGAACCGGTTGTGCCTGAAGAGATTCCCGAAGTGGTGCTTCTTTATGAGGAAGTGCTGGAGAAGGCTTTGGCAAACAATGCCTTTGCAAACAGGATGCGGAGGCGGCAATTGGAGGCTGACTATTCGGTGGCGTATGCAAAGGGAAACAGGAGGAGCGTGACGCTCTATGCGCAAGTGGGCTACACGGGCACCGACCGCACCCTCAACGATGCCTACCGAAACCTGTCGAGCAAGCAGGTGGTGCAGGTGGGTGTGTCGTTGCCGCTGCTCGATTGGGGCAAACGACGCGGACAGTTGAAGGTGGCGGAGAGCAACCGCGAGATTGTGAGGAACCAACTGCGGCAACAATCTCAGGAGTTCCGCCAGAATCTTTTCATCCTGACCGAACAATTCAACAACCAACGCCAACAACTCCGCATTGCCGAAGAGGCGGACACCATTGCACGACGGCGGTATCACACGAATGTGGAGACGTTCAAGATTGGCAGCATCTCCACGCTTGAACTCTCTGATGCTCAGACGGCTAAGGACGAGGCACGACAAAACCGAATCTCCCAACTCTTCAACTACTGGTATTATTACTACCAACTTCGTTCCATCACCTTGTGGGACTTTGAGAACAACCGAAATATCAATGCAGACTTTGAAAAGATCGTGAAATGAAAACAGACAATCAAACAATGGACAGAGCGATTCCTGTCGAGGTACAGAGAAAGAGAAGAATGGTGCGATATGGCAAGTATGCCCTCATCGTGGGAGTGGTATTGGCAGCAGGCGTGTGGTTAGGCACTCTGCTGATGGCTTCTGTGGACAGGAAAAGCCTCTTGGTGTCGGGGGTGGACAGGGGCACCATCGATGTGAGCATCACCGCCACTGGCAAGGTCGTGCCAGCCTTCGAAGAAGTCATCATCTCGCCCATCAGTGCGCAAATCCTGGAGGTGTATGCCCACAGCGGCGACACGGTGGATGTGGGCACTCCCCTGCTCCGCCTCGACCTCCAGTCGGCACAAACCGACTACTCCAAAGCCCTCGACGAGCAGGAAATCCGTCGGCAGCAGATGGTGCAACTCACCACCAACACCGAAACCCAACTCAGTGACCGCCGCATGCAGTTGGAGGTGGAGGAGATGAAGATTGGGCAGTTGGAGGCACAACTCCGCAATGAGCAGTATCTGGACAGCCTCGGCTCGGGCACCAAAGACCGGGTGCGTCAGGCAGAAATCACCCTGCGCACCGCCCAACTACAACTCAAGCAGTTGCGGCAGCAGTATGAGAACGAGTTGAGGGTGAGGAAAGCCGACCTGCGCATGAAGCAGTTGCAGGACGGCATTGCCGACAAGAGCCTCTCCGAAACCCGTCGCACCCTCGACGGTGCCAACATCCGTTCGCCCCGCAAGGCTACCCTCACCTACATCAGTTCCGAAATCGGCAGTATCATCGGTGCTGGCTCGAAGGTGGCGGTCATCAGCGACCTCACCCACTTCAAGGTCGATTGCGAGGTTGCCGATACCTATTCTGACCGCGTGGTGACAGGTGGACGGGTGCTCGTGAAGATTGGCAAGGAACGTCTCCTCGGCACCATCAACACCGTCACGCCCCTCAGCCAGAACGGGGTCGTCACCTTCACCGTCGTGATGGACAATCCCAGCCACCCTAAACTGCGTTCGGGCTTGAAGGTCGAGGTGTTCGTCATCACCAGCATCAAGGAGGATGTGCAGCGTCTGCGCAACGGTTCCTACTACACGGGGGCAGGCAAATACACCTTATTTATATATAAGGATGACCACACCCTCGTGCCCCGTCAGGTGCAACTCGGCGAATGCAACTACGACTATGTGGAAGTGCTCGACGGACTCAGCGAAGGTGACAGCGTGGTGATTAGCGACATGAACAAATTCAAAGGGAAAGAGAAGATTAAAATGAACAACTAATTTTTTAAACAACGAATTTTCACGAATTAAACGAAATTCCATTATCTTTGCAAAAAATATAAACACATGATACTGATTGTTGATGACGATAGAGCCATCCGGGTGGCATTGACATTGATGCTGGAGCGCAATGACTACATGGTGACGAGTGTCGACGGACCTGCTGCCGCCATGGAGGTGGTGCGCAACCAAGCGGAGTTGGAACTGGTGCTGATGGACATGAACTACACCCTCTCCACCGATGGCGAGGAAGGGCTCACGCTGCTCCGACAGGTGAAGGTGTTCCGACCCAACCTGCCCGTGATTCTCATGACGGCATGGGGCAGCATCGACTTGGCTGTGCAGGGAATGAGGAACGGAGCCTTCGATTTCATCACCAAACCATGGGACAACGGAGTGCTGCTGGAGCGAATCGAAACCGCCATACTGCTCAATCGCCCTCACCCAACGGAGGAACCTGCCGATAGGTCCTTTCACAACCCCTCAACCGACGTGGGGCACACTGATGAAGCGACGTGGGGCACGTCGGCAAATCGGCGTGGGGCACATCGGTTTGGAGGTGCTGAAGGCACCCCCATCATCGGTCAGTCGCCAAGTCTGCTGAGCGCCCTCGCCACCGTCGAACGAGTGGCACCCACCAATGCCCCTGTGCTCATCACGGGCGAGTCGGGCACGGGCAAGGAACTCATTGCGCAAGCCATCCACGAACAGAGCCGACGGGCAGGAAAACCCTTTGTGAAAGTGAACCTCGGCGGCATCTCGACAGCCCTGTTCGAGAGTGAGATGTTCGGACACAAGAAGGGTTCGTTCACCGATGCCAAGAGTGACCGCACGGGACGCTTCGAACTGGCTGATGGCGGCACGATTTTTCTGGATGAAATCGGTGAGTTGGAACTGGCGAGCCAAGTGAAGTTGCTGCGGGTGCTGCAAGACCAGACCTACGAGGTGCTGGGCGACAGCACCACCCGACGTGCCAACGTGCGTGTGGTGTGTGCCACCAATGCCGACCTCCGCCAGATGGTGAAGGAGAGGACTTTCCGCGAAGACCTCTTCTATCGCATCAACCTCATCAGCATCCATCTCTCACCCTTGCGTGAACGCACAGACGACATCCCCCTGCTCGTCCAACACTTTATCCACCAATCCTGCGTGAGCAATGGTCTGCCCATTGCCACTGCCTCCAACGAAGCCATCCGCTACCTGCAAACCCTCCCCTTCTACGGCAACATCCGCGAGTTGAAGAATCTGGTGGAAAGGACACTGCTGATAAAAGACCCTCTCCCCCATAATGGAGAGGGGAGTAAGCCATCCGGCTTGTTGCTAACAGCAGAAGACTTCCAAACTAATATACAAGAGACAACCACTCCGCATGGACTCCCTCCCCATTATGGGGGAGGGCTGGGGAGAGGGTCCACCCTCGACGAAATCGAGCGACACGCCATCGCTCATGCCCTCGAAAAGCACCAAGGCAATCTCTCCCTTGTGGCAAAGGAGTTGGGCATCAGCCGTGGAGCACTCTACAGAAAGATAGAAAAGCATCACCTATGAGGTTACAGCATTATTTTCTCATCCTCACCATCGTGGTGGTGGCACTCTGTGCCGTGCTCATGGTGGTCACGTTCAAGACACATCCGTCGCTCTTTTACGGAACGGAGGTGGTGCTCTGTCTGGTGCTTGCCTTTCTGGTCTTCTTCTATCGGAGAATCATCCGACCCATCGACTCGCTGACCAGCGGCATGGAACTCTTGCGCGACCAGGACATGAGCACCACCCTCGCCCCGTCGGGACAGAAAGAGACGGACGAAATTGTGCAGACCTTCAATGCCCTCATCACCCGACTGCGCAACGAACACCTGCGGATGGACGAACAGAACTCCTTCCTCAATCTGCTCATCAATGCCTCGCCGATGGGTGTGGTGCAGTGCGACCTTTCGGGCAACATCACCACCATGAATCCTGCTGCCGAACGGATGCTCACACCCTCGCTGAAAGAGACGATGCTGCAACTCCCCTTGGGCAACGACACCACCGTGCGGCTCAGCAACTCACAAATCTACCACCTCAGCCACCTCTCCTTTCTCGACCGTGGCTATCAACACCCTTTCTTCCTCATCGAATCGCTCACCTCCGAGGTGATGAAAGCCGAGAAGCATGCCTACGAAAAGGTCATCCGCATGATTGCCCATGAGGTGAACAACAATGTGGCAGGGATCGTGAGCACCTTGGATATCATCCAGACGGAACTGTCTGGCGACACGGCACAGGAAGCCCTTGAAGCCAGTCGCGAGCGCACCCAAAAGATGGCAGAGTTCGTCACTCGCTTTGCCAATGTGGTGAAAGTGCCAGAGCCTCAACTCACCCTTTGTGACCTGAGTGAAGAAGTGGAAACCTGCCATTCCTTCCTCGAGGGGCTTTGCCAAACCCATCATATCCGTTTGACCCTCGAACTCACAGACGAGGCAACCCCTGTGCATCTCGACACCACACTTTTCCAACAGGTACTGGTCAACATCGTGAAGAATGCCATCGAGAGCATCGGCGACAAGGGTGAAATCAAGATAGAGACCCACCCCAAGACCCTCACCATCACCGACAACGGTCGAGGCATATCCCCCGAAGTGGCTCCCCACCTCTTCACCCCCTTCTATTCCACCAAACCTCAGGGGCAAGGACTCGGATTGCTGCTCATCCGCGACATCCTCACCAAACACGGTTGCACGTTCACCCTCCTCACCGACCCCAACGATGGATTGACCCGCTTCACCATCGTGTTCCCATAAACACACTTAGTGTCCATTTCCGAACAGTGAGTGTTCGGAAATGGACACTTCGTTTTTAAGCCATCACTCATTATCAAGCAGTTACGCCTCTGGCATGTCTTTTGCTGTATATAAAGGGCAAAAACAACGAATCTATCGAATATAACAAATGAACAAATTACTTATTTACCTTCGCCAAGCCCTCCACATGATGAGGGAAGAAAGGCTGTTCTCTGCCATCTACATCGCTGGAACAGCACTGGCAATCGCCTTCACCATGGTCATCGCTGTGGTGTATTATGCAAAACTGGCAGACATCGAGCCAGAAGTGAACAGGAGCAGGACGGTGTATGTGACAATGGTTGCTTACCTAAGGGAAGAGATGATGCACCTTTCCGATGAAGTAGGTGGAAATTATCGGGATTATGCTTTCTCAGACACCCTGATTCGTGAGTGGTTTTACGAGATGCCGTGTGCAGAGATGGCAGCATGTCTGACCCGTATAGAGGACTCAGGTGCTCGGAACATCGATTTGCGGATGGAGGATGGCAAGAAGATACTGCCCGTAGCCTTGAGAGAGGTGGATGCCAATTTCTTCAAGATTTATCATCACAAGTTCGTCTATGGACGTCCCTTCACGGATGCTGAGGGTTTGCTGACAGGGGAGGATACCGCCCCAGATGTCAGTCTTGCCATTATCAGTCTGGATGTGGCAGAAAGGCTTTTCGGCAAGGGCGTAAATCCTGTGGGCAAAATACTGAACTACTATGACAACGCCAGCCTTCGGATTGTGGGCGTGATAGAACCCACATCTTCCATTGCTTCCGATAGTTACGGTCAACTTTTCTTCCCTTGCGAATATGGTTCTTCCAGAACAATGGTGGTTGTGCTCAAGGATGGTTACACCATCGATGATGTGCGAAACTTCTTGGAAGAGAAAGTTCATCGGCTGAATATGAGCGATAAGATATGGGAATATCACCTTCAGGTATGCTCCCATGCCCAGCGCATGATGTCGAGAGGACAAGAACTCTCTTCTTGGAAGGACATCTTCCTTGCTTTGTTGCCCAAGGTGTTTGTCCTCTTGCTGGTGCCTGCCCTCAACCTGAGTGGGTTGGTGGCGGCTCGCATGAAACGACGTTTGCCTGAGATGGGCGTGCGGAAGGCTTTTGGCGCTCATCGTCGCGAACTCTTGGGACAGATAATCGTTGAGAACATGGTACTCACCTTGTGTGGTGGTCTGGTTGGACTCATCATCACTTGGCTTTTGCTCTATGTGTTCCGTTCGTGGGCATTCTTCGCTTTGGGCAATATACCAAGTCAGACAGTCGAACCGCTTGTGCAGGGCGAAATGCTCTTCTCACCTCTTATCTTCCTCATCGCCTTCTTGGTTTGTGGGGTGGTGAACCTGATGGCAACTCTTGTCCCTGCTTGGTGGAGTTTGCGTAATCCGATTGTTGAATCCATGAATCAGAAGAAGTGATATGAAACAGACACTGAAGAATCTTTGGAGCCAACGTGCTCAGAACGTATGGCTCTTTGCAGAACTGGTGGTGGTGTGCTTTGTGGCTTGGACACAGATTGACCCCATCGTCGTGAGGCTCTTCTACCAGAATCAGCCAACAGGTTTCGACATCGACCGGTTGGTGGTGGCTGAAGCGCGGCTTTATAAGGTGATGGGTGAGAACATCTATGAGCATATCGGAGAAGAATATTATGAGCAGATACGCGAACAGTTCACTCGGGAGATGAAGCAACTGAAGCAGCATCTCTTGGAACTGGACGAGGTGGCTTACGTGAGTTTCCTCGATGGCATAAAGGGCTATCCGCGCATGAATAAGCACTATCGGTCCATATCGCTCCCCAACGACACGATTCATATTGATGTACCTTGGTGTTTTTTCGACATCGAAGAGGATTTCTTCGAGACTTTTGGCATTCAGCCCGTACCTGGAAGTCCCTCGCAGCATGAACTCTCCATGAATTCTGGGGGCGGGCAGAACGTCATCATCACCCGTTCGCTGGCTGAACGAATCTATGGGTCGCCCGAAGCAGCAATGGGCAAGACTTTAGACCCGGGAATAACTTATATAGATGGGGCGGGTAACAAAAACCTTATGATTTACACTATTATAGGCGTAGTGGAGGATGTCAGCACCCTTTCTGGCGAATACAGCACCTGGATGGCGTTCTGTCCCAATGGGCGATTCGATGATTATCACTCGGAGGCTCGACTCGTCATCCGACTGAAGCCTGGGGTCAATATGAAGCGTTTTGTTGAGGAACAGACCTACCACATGGGAGAACTGGCATCGGAACATTTTGTCATTTGCTCGTTCGTTCCCTATGTCGATGCATCCAAGAACATGGACTCCTTTGATGTTCCGGATTTTAATGCCCAAAGCGACTACGACTTCAACCTCTCCGTTGCCACCGCCATCTTCTTCCTCGTCAACCTGTGTCTGGGTGTCATCGGCACCTTCTGGATGCAGACGAAGCGAAGGACGGAAGAGTCGGGCATCATGCGTGCATTCGGAGCCACACGCGGACGGGTACTGCTCCTGTTCTTGGCTGAAGGATGGGTGCTCACCACCCTGAGCATGTTTATCACCTGTGTGCTCTACCTGAACTATGTGAAGATGGGGCTCGGTGCCTTGTGCATCCCTCCCCATGCGCCAGACGCACAACCCGATCCCACGTGGGTGGCTGACAAGCCCCTTCACTTCTGCCTCATCGCGGGTATCGTCTATCTGGTCATCATGACCGTCGTCTCCATCGGCATCCTCATTCCTTCGTGGAACATCTGCCGCATGAAACCCGCAGAAGCATTAAGAGATGAATGAAAAAAGCATAACATTTTTAATAAACAACAACAATGGAAACAAAAATCAAACTGACGGGAATCAACAAGATTTACCGTACTGAGGAGATTGAAACTCAGGCATTGGAGAACGTGAACATCGAAGTGTATCAAGGCGAATTTCTCAGCGTGATGGGACCCTCGGGCTGTGGCAAATCGACCCTGCTCAACATCATGGGACTGCTCGACGAACCCACCAGCGGCGAGATTGAACTGTGTGGCACGAGGATTGACCCGACCCTCAGCGACAACCGCTTGGCAGAGTTCCGCAACAAAACCCTCGGCTTCGTCTTCCAGTCGTTCCACCTCATCAGTTCGCTCAACGTGATTGACAACGTGCAGTTGCCCCTCATGTATCGGGGTGTGCCTTACGGCGAACGCATCAAGCGAGCCAAGGAGGTCATCGAGCGTGTGGGACTCTCCCACCGCATGAAGCACACACCCGTGCAACTCTCAGGCGGTCAGTGCCAGCGTGTCGCCATCGCCCGTGCCATCATCGGCAACCCCGACATCATCCTTGCCGACGAGCCAACTGGCAACCTCGACTCGAAGATGGGTGCCGACATCATGGGACTGCTCAAACAACTGAACCGGGAGGACGGCAGAACCATCGTGATGGTGACCCACAACGAACAGCAGGCACAGCAAACGAGCAGAATCATCAAGTTCTTGGACGGCAGACAAATACAGTGATTTTAAGATGTATATTTTAACAACGAATTACACGAATGAAACTAATTTTTCTTGTAAATCAACGAACTATACGAATGAGAGCCTTGACGGCTCTTTGTCATACGGCTTACAAGGCGGAAGCCATTGCCGCTTGCGGCATCATTGGCTACGCCGAGATAAAGGTTCGTTTTTATTCGGCGCTGTTTGCAGCATTTTTTCCTTACATTAGATAAATTCGAATCATTCGTTGTTAAAAAACAAAATAACGTTTATGAATAAGTTTCTATTATATGTGCGTCAAGCCTTTGCGTTGATGAAGGAAGACAAGTCGTTTTCCGCCATCTACATAGCGGGCACGGCAGTCGCCATCGCCTCGGCGATGGTGGTGGCACTGATTCTGCACATCCGCGTGGGCAACATCTACCCCGAGGTGAACAGGGACAGAACCATCTATGTGGGCAGTAACTTCACTCGTTCTGATGGAGGATTCATAGGCTATGAGGGCTATTCCCTCCAAGCGATGGAAGAGATGTTCAGCAAGTTGGAATGTGCCGAGGTGGTGAGCGCCGTGATGGGCAATGACTATCTCTACCGCTTCACCGCCTGTGCGGAAATAGGCAAACAGGAGGTGCAGGTCGCCTCCAAGTTCACCGACCCCAACTTCTTCCGCCTCTACGAATTCAAGTTTGTGGAGGGCAAGCCCTACGATGAGGAGAATCTGAAGAATGCCGACAGATGCGTCGTCATCACCGACGCAGTGGCAAAGAAACTGTATGGAACGACCCAAGGAGTGGTGGGGCAGTCACTACAACTCAACTACCTCCCCTACAGGGTGGTGGGCATCGTGAAGGAAGTGAGTCCCCTGCTGAAGGATTCCTCTGCCGACATCTACATGCCCTACACAGTGGAGGACTCGCGGGCACACTGGCACGATGAAAATGTCACTTATGCCGGAGGCTTGGAGGTGCGTGTGCTGCTGAAGAAGGGATATACCCGAGAGATGCTGATGAAAGAACTGGAGCCTTACAAGGCAAAGTACCTCTCCATGCTGAAGAGCACGACAGGAGAGGAGTGGAATTGGTACATCCAAGTGAGACCACATTGGAGGAAGACGCTGAACTTCTTCCCGGGGAAAGAAGTAAACGACGCTTCGACGAGCGACCTGCTCACCAACCTCATCCCTCCAGCCCTCCTCATACTGTTGTTCCTCCTCTTGCCTGCCATCAACCTGAGCGGCATGGTGTCGAACCAGATGGAGGCACGTGTGGCAGAGATGGGCATCCGCAAAGCATTCGGAGCCAATCGACGAGTGCTGCTGAACGAGGTGATACAGGAGAATCTGGTGCTCACGCTCTGTGGCGGTGTGGTGGGCTATTTGCTCTCATGGCTATTCATCACAGTCGTGCGCAACAGCACCCTGTTCCTTACATTGTTTGAGCGAGAGTATGACCCTGTGGATAACGTGTCGTTGCAGTTGGACATGTTCTTCACCCCCACGCTCTTCCTCATCGCCTTCCTCTGCTGTGCTGTGCTCAACCTCATGGCTGCCCTCATCCCAGCATGGACATCGCTCAAGAAACCCATTGTTGAATCGTTAAACCAGAAGAAGTAAAAAAAGACCCTCTCCCCAACCCTCCCCCGTAATGGGGAGGGAGACCATACGGGATGTTGGGATAATGTTAAAAACCAAAAATGTTTCCCCTCTCGACAAACAAGCCGGAAGGCTCTCCCCATTATGGGGGAGATGTCCGAAGGACAGAGAGGGTCTATGATTATGAGACTTATACTTAAAAACTTGTGGGCTCACAGAAAACAGAACGGCTGGATTTTTGCCGAAATCGCCATCATCACCGCATTGAGTTGGTTCATGGTGGACTACTTGGTGGTCAACAACTACAGCACTTACTTTTGCATCCCTGCTGGAGATTTTGAGAAAGACCACCTGTGTGTGGCACAGTTCGGAGTGCTCCGAGGTGAGGAAGAGAAGACCAATGCTGAAGGGTTTGGCGAAGAAGGGTATAGCGAAGAGGAACTTTGGGAGCATCACATGGGAGGGATGTATGCCATCAAGCAGAAGTTGCAGGACATGCCTGAGGTGCAGTCGGTGTGCCTGACCTATCAATATCTGTACGAAGACCTCCGCCTGTATGATTGGAGACGCTATGCCCCCGCCGACGATACGCTGAAGATGGTCAGTGCCTCGTGCAAGTTTTACTACCAGAACGAACACTTTTTCGAGACACAAGGTCTCCAAGCCATCGAGGGGAGTCCTGCTACGGAAGTGCTGTCGAGAGAACTGCCACAAGACGCCATCATCATCACACGCAGTTTGGCAACGATGCTTTTCGGCACCGACCAAGTGGTGGGCAAACGGATAGCAATGGTGGACCAAATGTATTCCCCTGATGGGAATTACT
Organism: Bacteroidaceae bacterium; assembly: GCA_017470525.1. GTDB lineage: Bacteria > Bacteroidota > Bacteroidia > Bacteroidales > Bacteroidaceae > Minthosoma. The sequence continues at coordinate 24,863 of JAFUYM010000009.1, read as the reverse complement.
ATCAAGTGGGGCGCTATCACACCATCGCGGGAGTGGTGGAGGATGTGAAAGGTGCTCCCTCTGAGCGATACCCATACACGGTATTCATAACCCCTAGTACCCCAAACAACGAGAGCAAACTGCTCTTGCGCCTCAAGCCTGATGTGGATGCCGAGGAATTTGTGAAGAAACTCACACCCACACTCACCCAGGAGTTCCATGCCGGTATCAATGTGTTGACCTATCTCGACACCTTCAACCATCACTTTGAGCGGCAGAAAGAGAATAATGGACTCGCCCTCATCGCCCAACTCGCCACCGTTCCCTTGGTGCTCTTTGCCATCATCGTCATTCTCGGCACCTTGGGCACCTACTGGCTGCAAATCCGCAAGCGCAAGGAGGACATCGGCATCATGCGTGCCTTCGGAGCCTCCACACGCCGCATCTTCTTCACCCTGCTTGCCGAAGGTGCCATTCTCACCGCTCTTGCCTCTCTTTTGGGCGACATCATCTGGTTCCAGTTCCTCGCCTCATGGCCCTTACTCTCTGAGGGCAACATCAAGGGAACGTCGGGCATGGAAACTGACTGGGTCACCCAATTCTGGCCTCATTTCCTCATCGTCTCCTTCATCGTCTTTCTCCTCATCCTCCTCGTGGTCAGCATCGCCATCGCCCTACCCGCCTGGAAGATTTGCAGAATGAGTCCTGTGGAGGCATTAAGGGACGAATAAACAGACCCTCTCCCCGACCCTCCCCCGTAATGGGGAGGGGGACCATGCGGGGTGTTGGGAAAAGATTAATAATAAAACTATTATGAAAGAAACAAAGAAAAAACAATCCGGATGGAAACTCCCCTCCCAATTATGGGGGAGGGGATGGGGGAGAGGGTCTTTATATTTCCGCCAATCCCTCCACATGATGAGGGAAGAGAAGTTGTTCTCGGGCATCTATATGGCTGGGACGGCATTGGCTGTCGCTTTCACCATGGTGATTGTGATGGCGTATAACTTTAAGATGGCACCTGTTTATCCCGAGGTGAACAGGGCAAGGACGTGCTATCTGGACGGCATCGTCAATGTGAATCCTACCACTGGTGTCAGACAGGGGTGTGGCGGTGTGGCACAGATGATTATCGACAGGCTGAGGGAGTTGAAGAGCGTGGAGCAAGTGGGCACAACGCTGAACTTCAATCCAGAACTGTTTGTGCAGAAGCCTGATGGTGACGATGAGCCTATCTACATGCAATTTGTAGATGATGGCTTCTTCAAAGTCTATCAGTTCGACTTCATCGAGGGCAGACCTTTCACCCACGAGGAATGGCTGACCAACATGAATCGGCTCGTGTTGACTGACCGGATGGCGAAGAAGGTGTTTGGCACGACGGAGGGACTGGTGGGCAAGACCCTCACCATTGACTATGAGGAATTTACCATCTGTGGTATTGTGCGGACAGCCAACGTGGTGTCGTTCATGAGTTATGCCGATGCCTACACAGGGGGAGACCACCAACACGGCTATTGGGGCGACCCGTGGGGCAAGGGATGCGTCAAAGCGGTCATCTTGACCGACGATGTGGAGGCGTTGCGAAAGGACATCAACCAGATGTACACCCAACTAAGCCAAGAGTTGAAGGAACGGGGTGAAGAATGGGAGATTGCCCCATTGACCAACGAACTCATCTCGCACCGACAAATGGCTCTGAGCACTCATGCAAGGTCGAGGGACTTCCAGAACAACCTCCTGTATCTCATCCTCACGTTCATCACCCTCCTCATCGTGCCAGCGGTCAATCTGAGCGGCATCATCTCGGGCAGGATGGAGGAGAGGCTTGCCGAGATGGGTGTGCGGAAAGCATTCGGAGCCAGCAAGCGGACGTTGTTGAATCAGATTCTGGCAGAGAACTTCGTGCTGACCTTCTTCGGTTCGGTGTTAGGGCTGCTGCTGGCATGGGGCATTGTGCGATGGGGCGGCTTGTGGATGCTCGATGCGCTGGGCTTCTCCAACGCAAGCGAGGTGAACATGGAGGACTTCATGGCAACGGGCGAGATGCTTTTCGCCCCTGTGGTGTTTGGCTCTGCCCTGCTGTTCTGCCTGCTCATCAACACCTTGGCTGCCATCCTCCCTGCATGGCTGAGTTTACGGAAACCGATTGTTGAATCAATGAATCAGAAGAAATGAGACTTATACTTAAAAACTTGTGGACAAGACGGAAACAGAACGCATGGATCTGTGTGGAACTGGTGCTGGTCAGTGTGGTCAGTTGGTTTGTGCTCGACCCGTTGTTTGTGATTGTGCATAACACCTTTGTGGCATCGGACGGTTACGACCCCGACCGCCTCTGCATCTTGACCACCCACGGCAAGAGCAAGGAGGGACTGCCCGCTGAGGAGACCATCAAGAGCATGGAGGTCATCAAGACGAAACTGAAGAACATGAAGGAGGTGGAGTGTGTCAGCCTCACGTATGAGCGTGGCTTCCCTAATGGCGATGGACAGAGTGTGATTTATTACAGCCTGCCAGACGACACGGTAAACTGGTGTCTCAGCAGTTATATCTTCTACCATAGCGGCGAAGATATGTACAAGACCTTGGGGCTGAAAGTGCTCAGCGGCAAACCCGAAGAGGGAGGTGCGGTCATCACCCAAAGCCTTGCCTTGGCACTCTTCGGCAAGACGGACGTGGCTGGGGCAACGATGAATGAATATTACAACCTCCCCTCGCTGGCCACCCCCGAAGAAGTCCATCCTTTCCGCATCGCCGCTGTGGTGGAAGACATTCGCATGGAGAAAATCATGAACTGGAAGTATGGTGTCTTTTGGGAACGTTCCAACCTCTTTGTCAGCGAGCAGTCAGACCTCCTCGTGAGGCTCAAGGACGGTGTGGATGCCGCAACGTTCTGTGCCCAAATTCGTCCCACGATGCAGAAGGAACTGAGCAGCGGACGGCTCTTCGTCTGTAAGGCGGTGTCTATGCAGGAACTCATTGACCACCACCTGCGTTTCCAAGGTGTGACCAGCAGGATTCGTCGATACATCTCACTTGCCATCTTCTTCATGGTGAATCTCTGTCTCGGCACCATCGGCACCTTCTGGCTCCAGACACGCAAACGCAAGGAGGACATCGGCATCATGCGGAGTTTCGGAGCCAGCAAGGGACGCATCATCCGCGAGTTTCTCTTTGAAGGCTTCGTGCTCACAGCCATCTGCCACATTGTGGGCTGCATCCTCTTCTTCCAATACGCCTATTCCTACGGTCTTTCCACCGGTATAGCCATCGATGAGGAACTGCTGCCCTTCCTGCGTACAGGTGACACATGGTTGAACCACTTCGGTCCCCACTTCTTTGCTGTCGCTGCGTTCATCTTCCTTGTCATTTGGCTGGTGGTCAGCATCGGCATCGCCATCCCTACCTGGAACATCAGCCGACTGAAACCTGTGGAGGCATTGAGGGACGAATAACAGAACTCTCTTCCATGATTGGCAGAACCGTACCCGAGGGGTACACCATGCCGTACCCCTCGGGTACGACCCAGCGTAGTCGAGGGGTACGGTTTCCATGTGAATAAGAAAAACGTAATAAAGATTAGAAATTGCTAAATAGTAAAAGTGAACATGTTCGGGTCTGTCCGTAGCAGGGATGCTGTGGGCAGACTTTTTTGAAGGGGGAAAGCAATGGCGATGTCTCTAAGGCGTGTGCAAGCATCTGCATTTCAGTGCAAGGAAACAAGTCAAAAATGCTTTTGTTGATGTAAAAAACATTAAAAATGTGAGATTTCTGCTGTGGGAGGCTGTTTGTCAGCAAAATAAACGTTAACTTTGCACGATTTTGTGCCCCGGGGCAAAGAGCCTTGCAGGCTGTTTGCGGTGGGCTCTGAAGGCAACGATAATATTCATCATCATTAAAAAAAATAAAAGTAATTATGAAAAAAATTCTTATGGTGGCAGCATCTGTTGCGATGACTGCCATGACTATGGTTTCTTGTGATAACGGCGTAAGCGCAAATCTCAAGGATGAAGTTGACACAATCGCTTATGACCTCGGTGTGGCTCAGTCAGAGGGCTTGAAGCAGTATATGACCCTGCAACTGGGTGTGGATTCTGCTTATCTGGACGAGTTCATCAAGGGTATGAAGGAAGGTGCCCTGAACGAGCCTGACCCCAAGAAGGAGGCTTACATGAAGGGTATCGAGATTGGTCATCAGGTGCAGCAGATGTCGAAAGGTCTGAGCCAGCAGATTTATGCTGACGACTCCACGAAGTCTGTGGATGTGAAGAACATCCTTGCTGGTCTCATTGGTGGTCTGAAGCACACAGAAACGCTGTCGGCTGAAGATGCGGGCACAGAGTTCAACGAGAAACTCGCCATGAGACTCTACGGCGACAACAAGAAGGCTGGCGAGGCTTATCTGGCAGCCAACAAGAAGAAGGAAGGCGTGAAGACCACCAAGAGCGGTCTGCAGTACAAGGTGCTCGTAGAGGGCACTGGAGCACTGCCTGCCGACACTGCCACATTGAAGGTGAACTACGAAGGAAAACTGATTGACGGCGAGGTATTTGACAGCAGTTACGAGCGCAACCAGCCTCTGGAGGTGAACATGGCTCAGCCACGTGTCATTGAAGGTTGGATTGAAGTGCTGAAAATGATGCCAGCAGGTTCGAAGTGGGAAGTGACGATTCCACAGGAATTGGCATACGGCTCTCAGAACCAAGGCAAAATCAAGCCTTATTCTACACTGATTTTCACAATTGAAGTGCTGAAGTAATGGATAATTGACAATGGATTATTGACCATTAGCATGATGAAAAGGCCATTCATACTTATCATAGCAGCGTTTGCCACCGCAAACGCTGTTTTCGCGCAGACGGAAACAAGGGATTCCATCTGGGCAGCCAAGGAGGCTGCCAAAGCAAAAAAGGTGCAGGATGCTGCCGACCTCAAGGCGTTCAAGGAGAAGCAGAAGGCTGACCTCGCCGCTTTCATCGAGGCACAAAAGGCAGGAAAGCCTGCAGCGGTTGCCTCTGATTTCAAACTGGAAAAACCTGTGCTGACCAATGAAGGCGACTCAATGGCTTACATTTTCGGTGTCGCTCAGTCGAACGGTCTGAAGCCATACATCGCCAACCAGTTCAGTGTAGATGATGCCCATCTGAGCCGCTTTGCCCAAGGTCTGCTCGACCGTGTCAACACCGACCCTAACGACAAGGACTTGGCTGCCTACAATGCTGGCGGTCAGATTGGCGACAGGATTGTGAGCATGACAAAGCAGTTCTCCGACGATTATTATTCGGCTGACAAGGACAAGAGCATCGACGGACGCATCGTGGCAAACGGTATCATTGCGGGGCTGATGGAGCAGAGCGAGATTCCCGTGGATAGTGCCAGCCGCCTTTTCCAGTCGAGAATGACGGAACGTCAGGCTGCCAACAAGGAAAAACTGTATGGCGCAAACCGCGCCGCTGGTGAGAAGTTCCTTGAGGAAAACCGCACCAAGCCCGGTGTGGTGGGCACCGCCAGCGGTTTGCAGTATAAGATTCTCACACAAGGAACAGGCAAAAAACCTGCCGCCACGGACAAGGTGAAGGTTCACTACGAAGGCAGACTGATTGACGGCACCGTGTTCGACAGCAGTTACAAACGTGGAGAACCGACTTCTTTCGGTGTGAAGCAGGTGATTGCAGGATGGACAGAGGCTTTGCAGTTGATGCCTGTCGGCTCAAAGTGGGAGTTGTACATCCCCTATCAGTTGGCATACGGAGACCGCGAGACTGGCAAGGAAATCAAGCCTTATTCTGCTTTGATTTTCACGGTTGAATTGTTAGGAATCGAATAACAAAAGAAGAAAGATGAAACAGTATAAATTGATTAACAACATCGTTGGTTGGGCAGTCTTTGCCATTGCAGCATTCACTTACTGCTCCACCATCGAACCCACGGCAAGTTTCTGGGATTGCCCTGAGTTCATCACCACCGCCTATAAACTGGAGGTGGGTCACCCCCCTGGGGCACCCTTCTTCATGCTTTTCGGTAATTTCTTCTCACTCTTTGCCAGCGACCCATCGCAGGTGGCAAAGATGATTAACACAATGAATGCCCTGCTCAGTGCGGGCTGCATTCTGTTCCTCTTCTGGAGTGTCACGCATTTAGCAAAGAAACTGCTGGTGAAGGACGGGACAGAGCCATCTGTGGGTCAGTTGCTCGCCATCATGGGCAGCGGCATCGCTGGTGCGCTCATCTACACATGGTCGGACACCTTCTGGTTCTCAGCCGTAGAAGGCGAAGTGTATGCTTTCTCCAGTTTCTTCACCGCACTGGTGTTCTGGCTCATCCTCAAGTGGGAAGACAATGCCGATGCACCTCATTCCGACCGTTGGCTGGTGTTCATCGCCTATCTGGTGGGTCTCTCCATCGGTGTCCACCTTCTGAACCTGCTTTGTATTCCTGCCATCGTGCTCGTTTACTATTATAAGATGAGCAAGAATCCTACAGGTAAAGGCTCGCTCCTGGTGCTGGGTGTCTCGGTCATCATTGTGGCTGCTGTGCTCTACGGTATTGTGCCTGGCATCGTGAAGATTGGCGGTTGGTTCGAACTGTTGTTTGTCAACACGCTTGGAATGCCTTACAACACGGGACTTTACATCTACCTGACACTGCTTGTCATTGCCTTAATTTGGGCTTTGTATGAGACCACCAAGGCAAAGAGCGAGAACCGTATGTACCTCTCTTTCTTGGTCAGCACCGCCATGCTCGGTATTCCTTTCTATGGACATGGCGTTGCTTCGGTCATCATCGGTATCATTGTATTGGGCATCATTGCCGGTGTGCTGTTCTTCACGAAAAAAGCCACACCGCGCATCCTCAACACAGCCATCCTCTGCATGACCTTGATGACGGTGGGTTACAGTTCATACGCTGTGATTGTCATCCGTTCGGAAGCCAACCCTCCAATGGACCAGAACTCACCAGAGGATGTCTTCACGTTGGGTGAATACTTAGGTCGCGAACAGTATGGTGACCGTCCTCTCTTCTATGGTCCCACCTACCGTTCACAAGGTTCGCTGAAAGTGGTGGAAAGCGGAAATGGGGAGTCCGTTCTCATGTACGACACAGAGAAGGGTGCACCTGTTTATCAGCGCAAAGACAAGGAAAACGAAAACGAGAAGGATGAATACGTTATCATTCGTGAGAAGTTCGACATCAAGTATCCTGCCAACCAGTGCATGATCTTCCCACGCATCTACAGTGATGCGGACCGTCACCCCGAAGCATACGAGTCTTGGTTGGGCAATGTTTCCTATCATTCTGTCGAGTACAAGATTCCTGGTCGCGAATCCCGCACCGTGGAGATTCCAAGCCAAATCGACAACATCCGTTTCTTCCTTTCTTATCAGATGAACTGGATGTATTGGCGTTACTTTATGTGGAACTTCGCTGGTCGTCAGAACGACATTCAGGGAAATGGAGAACTGGAACACGGCAACTGGCTTTCGGGCATCCCATTCATTGACAATACCCGTTTGGGAAATCAGGATATGCTGCCTTCTGACCTGAAGGAGAACAAGGGACACAACGTCTTCTACTGTTTGCCACTCATTCTGGGTCTGCTCGGTTTCTTCTGGCAGGCTTTCCGCGACAAGAAGGGCATCCAGCAGTTCTGGGTGGTGTTCTTCCTCTTCTTCATGACGGGTATCGCCATCGTCATCTATCTGAACCAGACACCGTTGCAGCCTCGTGAACGTGACTATGCCTACGCAGGTTCGTTCTATGCGTTCTCCATGTGGTGCGGTCTTGGCATCGCTGCCATCTACGAACTGCTGGGCAAGTGGCTGGGCAAGAAGATGGAAAAGCGCATGGCTGCCATCATAGCAGGTATCGTAGGATTGGTTCCTGCCATCGCTGTGCCGTTGCAGATGGTCAGCCAGACTTGGGACGACCACGACCGTTCCGACCGCTATGTGTGCCGCGACTTCGGACTGAACTATCTGGAGACCGTGCCTCATGATGGTGTCATCTACACCAACGGTGACAACGACACCTTCCCGCTCTGGTACAACGAGGACACCGAGGGCAACCGTACCGACGTGCGTGTCTGCAACCTCTCCTACCTCCAGACCGACTGGTACATTGACCAGATGAAGCGTCCGGCTTTCTCTGGCGAAGGTCAGTCAAGCCCACTGCCTATCTCATGGAAGCGTTATCAATACACGGCTGGCAAGCACGAAATGATTGATGTGAACCCAGAAATAGAGAAGATGGGCTACATGCCTCTGAAAGAGTTTGTACAAAGACTTTCAGAAGAAGAGCCTGAAATCGCAAAACACCTTTGGGGTGACCATCCTTTCGAACTGAAGAATGCCATCCAGAAGTTCGTTCTGCAGAACTACGAAGGACTTACAGAAAGCGAACAGGAAATTGCAAAGATTCTTCCTGTCGGTCTGCCCAGCGACACCCTTTATGTCACAGTTGACAAGGAAGCCGTGAAGCGTTCGGGCATGAAGATACCAACGGACTCTGTGGGTAACGAACTCATCCCCGACCAGATGGCTATCAGCCTTGCAGGTCAGGGACGTGTGTCAAAGAGTTTCATGATGATGCTGGAAATGATTGCTCAGAGCAACTTCTCTCGCCCACTCTATATGTCAACCACCGTGGGTGCCAGCAACTACGGAAGCCTTTTCTATCACTTCATGCAGGAGGGTATCGCTTGGCGCATCACACCGTTCACCTTCCCTAACAACCGTCCAATGAGCACGGTTTGCGACACCGAGAAGATGTATGACAACATGATGAACAAGTACCACTACGGCAACTTGAAGCAGCCTGGGCTCTACATCGACGAGACCACCATGCGCATGTGCTTCACCCACCGTCGCTGGTTCGCCAACCTCATCACCAACCTCGTGAAAGAAGGCAAGACGGAGAAGGCACTCAAGGCTTTGGAAAAGTGCGAGCAGGAAATCCCTTCCTACAACGTGCCTCATTGTGTCGATGGTGCCTCACTCGAACTGGCTAACGCCTACATCGCTTGCGGCAAACCGGAAAAGGCGGTTGCCATCCTCCAACCCGTGGAGAAGCGATTGATGGAATATGTGCAGTGGTATCTGTCGTTGAACAATACCTACTTTGCAGGCAGTACCCGCGACTGTCATGAGGACATTTATGCCCTTGCCACCATTCAGGACACCTATAGCAAACTGGGTGAATCCAATGCAGCAAAGGCTGAGGAGTATGGAAAGAAAGCACAAAAGATGGACCAGAACCTGCAAGCAATGTACGGTGCTTTCATCTCAAAGTGTGAAAGTGCAGGAATCCAACTCCAATGATTATTGAGCAACCTACAAAATGGCTTCGCTGGCTATATCCCAGCGCGATATGGAGAATGGACCCATCGGAGAAGGCAGTTTATCTGACCTTCGACGATGGACCCATTCCTGAATCGACCCCTTGGCTCATTGAGACCCTCGACCACTATGGTGTGAAAGCCACCTTCTTTATGGTCGGTGACAACGTGAGGAAATACCCTGAGTTGTTTGAACTCATCCGTTCCCACGGTCACCGTCTTGGCAACCACACCTTCAACCACATCGGCGGTCTCACTGTGGGCAGCGGTCGTTATCTGCGCAATGCCAACAAAGCCGACAAACTTATAGGTTCTCACCTCTTCCGCCCCCCCCGGGGCTGGATGAGAAATGCCCAATACATCAACCTCCGTCGCCACTACACCATCATCATGTGGGACCTCGTCACCCGAGACTATTCCAAGCGGCTCACAGCCGACGATGTCTTCGAGAACGTGAAACGCTACACCCGCAACGGCTCCATCATCACCTTCCACGACTCTCTCCGCAGCATCGACAAACTCAAGACCGCTCTTCCCCGCAGCATCGAATGGCTCCAACAACAAGGCTATACCTTCAAGGTGTTTGACGAGAACCAACATCATTCCCGTCACCTGAAATAAGGAGAAAACCTCGCGATATGTGCACCCTGCATATTGCATCGTTTGCATTCAGTATATAATAAAGTACGCACCCAACGCTTATGATTTTGCGCTGGGTGCGTATTTTGTATGTTGACGGGGTTATCAGTTCGTCGCAAAAGGGTTATTTTACATAGATTTTTTTGATGGTGCCGTCGGGGTATTTCACGATGTTGAAACCTTTCTGCATGTCATGCAGTTTCTGCCCTGAAAGGGAATAGACTTCACGGGTAGCAGCATGAGCAGAGGTGGGATTCGCTTCAGCAGCGGAGTCGAAAGCCACTTTTTCAATGCCTGTAAGAACAGCCTCTTCATCATAATCGGGATCAGTGATTACATTCTCGTAGAAGTACCACTTCTGATAGGTGTCGGCAATCGCCAAGGCATTTTCGCCTAAACGGATGCGGTAGTCCCAATGATGCTTCCGTTGGGCATCGCCTTCGTAAGCATAATCGGTGTTGATGACCACACAGAAGATGACCCCGTTAGCAGGCTGTTTGGAAATATCAAGACGCATTTTTCCACAATTGACGGGTTGGCTGTAGTAGCACTCACCACTCTTGGTGCGGTAGCAGAGCAAGGCACGTTCGGAGGTGTCTTCTGGACGGAATTCCACTTCTGCCCATTGTGCATTGCTCTTCACGTGGATAGGGATGATATTGGAGCCTGACCAGCCAGGATTGGTCAGTGTGTCAGGAGCCATCCAGCCATCCAGAGAGTTACGCTTTACAGACTGATAAGGGGTAAGTTGGAAGGGGTCGCATTTAATCCAATAAGGAGAAAATTCTTCCTTGACGGTGGTCTTGAAGTAGTTATCTGCTAACTGACGATAACCTTTATCCCATCCACCGAGGTTGAAGAGGGCAAGACGGGCGCGATATTGGGTAATGAAGTTACGCATGGCTTTTTCGCCAATGGTATCGGCTATGGTTTCGAGCACACGGTTCTTTGTGTGTCGCCATATCCATGCCACCGATTTGGGACCGCAAACAGAACTGAACACAACAGGGAAGACATCGCCATACTGTGTGCCGCCAATCAAGTTTCTCCATGTACAAATCTGCTGACCATTGCTGTTATACATATTCACACCTTGAGCGGCAGGACCTCCAAATGAGCCATCCTGCAACCAGCCTGAATAGCACTCAATCGGCATAAAGGGGCAAAGCACATTGCCAGCACCCAGCCAACCTGGAGTGGTTTCGTAAGAGTTGTCACGACGAACGTGCAGTTCCTGTTGCAACCAAACATTACCACCCTCGTGGAACCAAGAAGAACCTCTACATGCATCCAAATCGGCAAAGAGTGTGTGGATGCCTTCATGCACCATCGCCTCGCGCTGGTAATTACCGTCGTTCCAAATCTTGTCAGCATCGGAACGGAAACGGCTAAAGGGGTAGTAACTTGCCCATACACAAGCGTAGTAACCCTCACTTGTGCTGGTGGCACTTTGATAGCCACCTTTGGTTGTTTTCGACTCGTTGTCATTCGCCAACCCAGAACCAAAGATATAGATGAAGGAACGGTAGCCATTGCGGGCACTGAGGTTAGGAGGCCAACCGATATTATCATAAATGTATTCAAAGTCTGTATCGTACTTCTCCACCATGTTCTTTGCGGCATCCATCGCTTTCTCCTGACCTCCCACTTCATCGTTAAGGTCGTCACCCCAGAATACTGACCACCACTTGCCTACATACTGATTAGCAGGTTGTCCGTTTTTCTTCTTAATCGTGTGCACCTTCGTAGGAGGCTGGATGTCCCCATATTCATCATGGAAATCATAAGTCAGTTGAGGCACTTCGCCGGTCCAATCCCAAAAAGAGCCGGATTCCTTTTCTTGTACATCCACATAGATGCGGAAACCCGTTGCAGAATGTCTGCTCGTTTCGCCTTCCACCTTGTACATATAGTCGCAATAATAGTAACCAGCATCTTCAAGAGTGGCACTCTCCGTAAGCACAAACTCATCAGCATTATAACCTCGCAACTGCTTCTTCTTCTGATTACTGTACTTCACACGATAAAGAGTGTTCTCGCCCTTGTCTGCACAATGGAACGAAATCTTGTCACCCACCTGCACCTGAATGTAGTTCTGTGGAAGCCATTCGCCATCGTTCTGACGCACAAGAGGCTGGAGAGCCCATGTGTCAATTTCGTCAGCACGATGCTCAATCGTTTCCACATAGGCAGGCTGGTCTGTTGTCACGCTTTCAGGGATTCCGATGGTCACATTAAACACATACTGCACAGTGTCCTTTCCCTGCACAAACATTTCTGTAAAGGAATATTTGTCGTCTGTTTTGACCTTGTCGGCATAATGAGTAATGTGGAAGTAGCCCTCTTCATACTTACAAGCCACACGGCGATTGCCATTGGTATTGGCACATGCAATGCCATCCTTCGTAAACCAATAACCTTGCTTGCCATAAGTCTTGGCGCTGGAGGTGCTGGCAGTCTTGCCCTGCTTGGCAACGAACTTGACAGAGCCTTCCGAAAGGGCTTTCTCAAATGCGCCTTCAGAAGAAAGTTTGAAAGCCTCAACAAGAACATTAGTGCTTAATCTCACCTGGGTAGGTTGAGTGGCTTCCGCACTGCGAATGACATCTGTTGTGTAGGTTACTTTCGAATCTGCATATCCAAAAGCAGCATACCCGACAAACAGAAATGTTAGTAAATTCTTTCTCATAGGTCGTAAGTTTTTGTTAGTTTATTAATCAATAGCCGCGACAAAATTACAACTTTCCAAGAAAAGAAAAGTGCTTTGAAACCTTTTTTCTTTCGGTCTCAAAGCACTTTTGGATGATTGTTTCAGATTTGGACGAATTTGTTATTCCCTTATCACTCTATCGTCAATTCTTTGATAAGCCGCTTAGCATGGCTGTAGTCGTCGATAACGGAAAGTACCCATCGAATATCCACACCGATGCATCGCTGAAGGGCGTTGTCAAACTTCAAGTCACCCGACATGGCTTCCCAGTTGCCATCAAAAGCAAGTCCAATAAGACGACCTTTGCCATCGAACATTCCAGAACCAGAGTTACCACCAGTAATGTCATTCGTGGTGAGGAAACAGAGGGGCAACTGACCCGTGTTTTTGTCAATATATTGCTTAGAGAATTTACCTGCCTTCATCCATTTATAGACTTGCGGAATCAGTTCAAAGTCCATTTCGGTGGGGTTTTGTTCGTGCTTGTTGAGGAAGGAACGAGGGGAAGTGATAAGGGCGGTTGCCTCTTCTTTCAATCCTGTGGTGCCAGGAGCGAAATCAATAGGCTTACAAAGCCCGTAACTGAGTCGCATGGTGAAGTTGGCATCAGGATAATACTCCTTATCATGGTTCATTTCACGAATGCCGTCACCCAACAGCCGTTCGTATTCATTTTCACGGTTGGACGAACCCCATATTGCCATCAATCCTCCCACCGCATCGGCTGCCACATCCAGCATAGGGTCTTTGCCTAATTCGGAGAAATTGTGCACCTTTTTCAGTTCGTCAGGATGGGCGAAAACAGATTTAGCATAAAGGTTATCCACATATTTTCCGAAGTCACCACCCCAAAGGGAATCCACCTCCTGCTGAACGTGAGGCAGTTGCAATCGCTCATTGGGAATGTGTGCCAGATAGTTGGTCAGCATGGCAAGGAACACTTTCTTGTCGGTGTCCACATCAATGTCGCGATAGACCTTGGCAACATTCTCTTGGAAACGGTCATCGCTGTATGAGCCCATCATGTTGTGGATTACAAAACTGAGGATTTCACTACCACTATAGAGTGACTCTATCCAGAGGTTGCGACCGTAATATGTATCGTATGCTTCTTGATAAAGAATCTTGAGCGAGTCGGTGATACCAAGGTATTTCCCTCTTGTCTGAGGGTCTTGTGCTGCCCATTCCATGAGTTCCTTCTCCAGTTGCTGCTTTTCATCAATGACTTTCAGGTTGTCAAGCGCAGTGTTCTGACCCAACGAGAACTTCCAGTAGTTAGACGAACTGGCATATTTGGAGGCGTACATGATGCGGAGAGCATCGCTCTGCTTCATGGCTTCGTCAAGAATGGCGAGTTTGACACCACGCACTTGATAGCGCACATCATTTTCTGTGCGCATGGTGTTCCAGATTCCATAGGAAGAAAGGTAGCGGTCGGTCGAGCCTGGGTAACCGAGGGTCATGGCATAGGAGCCGTCTCGGTAGCCTTGAGTACTGACATGGGCAAACTTGCGTGGGTGGTAAGGCACATTGTCCTTGCTGTATTCAGCAGGGGCATTGTCTTTGTCAGCATAGATGCGGAAGACGCTAAAGTCGCAGGTTTGACGAGGCCACATCCAGTTGTCAGTGTCACCACCATACTTGCCAAGGCACTGTGGTGGGGCATAAACCAGACGCACGTCGTCATAACGCTGATAAACAGAGAGGAAGTATTTGCTGCCTTTGTAGAAAGGGTTCACTTCGCTCTGAATGCCCTTGCCGCTGTAATCAACCATCTCCATGAGTTTTTGCGAAACGACATTGATGAGAGAGTCTTTCACCCATCCTGTCGCTCCTTCAGGCACAGCACTTAAAATAAGGTCTGTCACATCAACGGTTTTAATGTGGAAGAGAACATAAAGTCCCTCGTTAGGCAGTTCGTCAGCGAACGTTTTGGCATAGAAGCCATACTTGAGATAGTCGTGCTTAGGGGTAGAGTGGTCCTGAATGGCACCAAAACCACAATGGTGGTTAGTGAACACCAAGCCATCATTGCTGACCACAACTCCTGAACAGAAACCGCCCAACTGGATGATGGCATCATTAAGCGAGGGTGTTTCGGTGCTGTACAGTTCGTCGGGGCTAAGTTCCAGCCCCAAACTGCGGAGAACCGAATCAGTCTTCTCCGAAATATTACCCATCACCCACATGCCTTCGTCGGCATGCATCGTGAGAGTAAACAAAGTGAACAAAATGAATGTAAGTTTTTTCATGTGATTTTATTTTTTGAACTTTTTGCCAATAATGGGAAGGCTATGCAGCGGCATGTCCTTATGGATGATTTTTTCGAGGAAGAGGAAGATGAGTGCTGTGTTCAGGATGATGCGCACCCAAGCAGGCCATGAAGTGGGCTGGTTCTGCATCGCCACAAAGAGGACCGCTGCCAAGAGAATGTAGGTGAAGATACCTTTCATGTCATACTGGATAGGGTTCAATTTCTGTCCTACAAAGTAACTGAGCAACATGGAGGTGGCATAGCCCGCAAAACCACCCCATGCACATGCCATGTAGCCATACTTCGGAATGAAAATGACATTGATGGCAACGAGCACGGCACATCCTGCCAAGGAGAACCATGCACCCCAAATGGTTTTGTCGATGAGTTTGTACCAGAAAGAGAGGTTGAAGTAGATGCCCATCATGATTTCAGCCACCATCACAATCGGCACAACCACGAGTCCCTCGCGGTATTCCTCACCAATGATGCACTTGAGGATGTCCATATAGCCCACCACAACAAGGAAGGCGAAGAGCGTGAAGATGATGAAGTATTTCATGGCATGAGCATAATACTCCTTGCTGTCCTTGTCTTTCGCCTTGGAGAACACGATGGGCTCGTAGGCGTAGCGGAACGCCTGCGTAATCATCGCCATAATCATCGCAACCTTCACACATGCACCATACACACCGAGTTGTGCCTTGGCATCAGCCTCATCGCAAACCAGCGGAAAGATGATTTTATCGACGGTCTGATTGAGGACACCAGCGATACTCAGCACAAGGATAGGCCATGAGTAGGAGAACATGCGACGAAGCAGGGAGAAATCAACCTGCCACTTCACCTTGAAAAGGTCAGGGACGAAGAAGAAGGTGATGGCACCTGTACACCAGAGATTGATGAGGAACACGTAATAGACCTCTGTCTTGCCCAACACCACGAAATAGAGCAGATTGAGGGCGATATTGAAGAAGATGAAGAGGAATTTGAGCGATGCAAACTTGATGGGTCGCTTCTGAAAACGCAAATAACTGAAGGGAATCGCTTGGATGGCATCGAGCGCAACAACCGTTGCCATCATCAGCAAGTACTCGTGATGGTCGGTATAGCCCAAAGCATCGCTGATGGGAGTGATGAACCCAAACACACCTGCCAAGAAAAGGGCAGAAAGCGTGCCGACCACTGCCATTGCCGTAGAGAACACGGTATCGGGCTTCTCCCCCTCCTTGTTCGCAAAACGGAAAAGCGTGGTTTCCATGCCAAAGGTGAGGATGGCAAGTGCCAAAGCGGTGTAAGCGTAAACGTTGACGCTCACACCGTAGTCACCCGACTCTTTAGGCATATAGTTGGTGTAGAGCGTCACCATGAAATAGTTCAGGAAACGCCCTACGATGCTGCTCAAACCATAAATTGCGGTGTCTTTTGCAAGACCTTTAAGATTTGCCATAACTTTTTTTAATTAAGGTGAAAAGGAAAAGTGAAAAGTGAAAAATTGGCTACCGCAACAGTTGGCTACCAGCCTCCGTGCAAGTGCGGTAGCAAATTTTTCATTTTTCGCTTTTCATTTTAACCTTTATTCTAAATATGTATATCCATAAAGCCCACTCCGGTAGGTGTCAAGAAACTCCTTGCCTTCTTCGAGGGTGATTTTGCCCTCCTTGATGGCTTGCTTTGCCCAGATTTCGAGGCTGCGAACCAATTTCTTGGGTTCATACTGCACGTAACTGAGCACATCGGCAACCGTCTCACCGTCAATGATGTTCTTGATGTGGTAGCCGTCCTTGTCGGTGGTGACGTGAATCGCATTCGTGTCACCAAAGAGGTTGTGCATATCGCCCAAAATCTCCTGATAAGCACCCACCAAGAAGACACCAATATAATAAGCACCTTTCTTCTTGTCGAGGGTATGCAATGGAATAAAGTGACTCACCCCTGTCTCAGTGGCAAACTGTGCAATCTTTCCGTCCGAGTCACAGGTGATGTCCTGCAACGTGGCGTTACGTTCCGGACGCTCATTGAGCCGTTGAATCGGCATAATGGGGAAAATCTGGTCAATTGCCCATGAGTCTGGCAGTGAATGGAAGAGCGAAAAATTGCAGAAATATTTGTCTGCCAAGAGTTTATCAAGCGAATGGAACTCTTCTGGCACATGCTTCATCGTGTGAACCAACGTATTGATTTCACGAGCCACAGCCCAATACATCCGCTCGATTTCAGCCCTCGTCTTCAAGTCAAGCATGCCATGAGAAAAAAGGTCGAGCGTCTCTTCGCGGATTTGCTGCGCATCGTGCCAGTTCTCCAACATATTCCGCACATTGATGTTGCACCAGATGTCATACAAGTCTTTTGCCAACTGGTGGTCATTCTCCCCCACCTCAAATTCATCGGGCATGGCTGGCACCTCCGTCGTTTCCAGCACCTCCATAATCAGCACCGAATGGTGTGCCGCCAACGAGCGACCGCCTTCCGTGATGATGTTCGGCTGAGGAACATCGTTGCTGTTCGCTGCCTCCACAAAGGTATAAACGCAGTTGTTCACATATTCCTGAATAGAATAGTTGACCGAACTTTCGCTGCTGCTCGAACGGCTGCCATCATAGTCAACTCCCAGTCCACCGCCACAATCCACAAACTCCACAGCATAACCCATCTGGCGCAATTGCACATAGAACATGCTTGCCTCTCTGAGGGCATTCTGAATACGGCGAATCTTCGTGATTTGGCTACCGATGTGGAAATGAATCAAACGCAGACAATCCTTCATGCCGTTCTCCTCAATGTACTGGAGTGCCGTCAAGAGTTCACCCGACGTGAGTCCGAACTTGCTGGCATCACCACCACTCTCTTCCCACTTGCCCGAACCCGAAGCCGCCAACTTAATGCGGATGCCCATGTTCGGACGCACACCCAACTTCTTCGCCGTGCGGGTGATGATTTCCAGTTCGTTAAACTTCTCCACCACAATGAAAATGCGCTTACCCATCTTCTGGGCAAGCAGCGCCAACTCAATGTAGTCCTGGTCTTTGTAGCCGTTGCAAATGATGAGCGAGTCACTGTTCATGTTCACAGCCAACACAGCATGGAGTTCAGGCTTCGAACCTGCTTCCAGACCGAGGTTAAACTTCTTGCCATGCTTGATGACCTCCTCCACCACAGGGCTGATTTGGTTCACCTTGATGGGATAGATGATGAAGTTCTCCGCCGTGTAGCCATACTCCTTGGCAGCCTTGTTAAAGCAGATGGAAGTCTTCTCGATGCGGTTGTCGATAATGTCGGGAAAACGTACCAGCACAGGGGCAGACACATCCCTCAAGGCGAGGTCGTCCATCACTTCCTTCAAATCCACCTCCACCCCATCCTTCTTGGGTGTCACCGCCACATTTCCTTTCTCGTTAATGCGGAAATAGTTTACGCCCCAACCATTGATGCCATACAGTTCGTTGGAGTCTTCAATGCGCCATTTTCTCATTTGACCAACTCGATTATCTGATTTACGTAATGTTTGATTTGTTCTTTTGTGTGGATGACCTCAATGTCCAGCGTGTGCTTGGCTTTCAGATAGTAAGGCAAACGCTGCTGCAACGACTCCTCAATGTAAGCAATCAACTCTTCCGACGTCTTCCCCTGAATAAGAGGGCGGACAGTCTTGCCCATCAGCAAATGCTCCTTCAGTACAGCAGGCGAAGCATTGAGGAAGATGGTTTCTCCACGGGTGTTCATGTACTCCATGTTGTCGAAGAAACACGGAGTGCCCCCTCCACAGGAAATGACGATGTTCTCAAACTCAGCCACCTCATGCAACATTTTTCGTTCTATCTCACGAAATCCCTCCTCGCCTTTCGTGGCAAAGATTTCCGGGATTTTCTGGTGGAAACGGTCTTCGATGTAGTTGTCGAGGTCGTAGAAGTCCAGTCCCATTTCACGGGCAAGCACCTTACCGATGGTGGTCTTCCCCGCTCCCATGTAGCCTATGAGGATGATGCGTGTCATGCCTTTTTCACCGCAGATTTTCTTCCCCTTTTAGGAGCCGATGCGCTCTCCTCCTTCTTCGGGGCATTGATGATGTTCATACACTCTTCGTAGGTGAGGTTTGCTGGCTCCTTCACCGACTTGGGCAACTTATAGTTTGCACCCTTATACTTCAGATAAGGACCGAAACGCCCGTTCATCACCTCCAGTTCCGCATCCTCCTCAAACGTTTTCAGATGGGCAGCCGCCTCACCCTTGCGACGTTCCTCAATCAACTGAATGGCATCGTCGAGTGTGACAGCCATCGGGTCAACCCCCTTGGGAATAGACACATACTTCTTGTTGTGCAACACGTAAGGACCAAACCTGCCCGTGCCCACCGTCACCGTCTCACCTTCGTATTCGCCCAAGGTGCGTGGCAACTTGAAGAGTTCGAGTGCTTCTTCCAGCGTGATGGAAGCAATGCTCTGCCCCTTGCCCAACTGAGCAAAACGTGGTTTCTCATATTCGTTTGCCACACCGATTTGCACCATCGGACCAAATCTGCCAATCTTCACGCTCACAGGCTTTCCTGTACCAGGCTCCTCACCCAAGACTCGCTCACCCACCTTATGCTCGTTCTTTTCCTGCATGGT
Organism: Bacteroidaceae bacterium; assembly: GCA_017470525.1. Lineage (GTDB taxonomy): Bacteria > Bacteroidota > Bacteroidia > Bacteroidales > Bacteroidaceae > Minthosoma. Next base: position 5,337 of record JAFUYM010000009.1, on the reverse strand, counting down.
GGCATCCACCATGGGCTCCAACTTCGCATAAAAGTCCTTCATCATGTCGCGCCAATTCTCCCTGCCTTCAGCAATCTCGTCGAAATCTTTCTCCACATTGGCAGTGAAGTTATAATCAACCACTTCTGGGAAAGACTGGACAAGGAAGTCATTCACCACCGTACCGATGTCTGTCGGGATGAGTTTTCCCTTCTCACTGCCAAATATTTCCTTCTTCTGGGTCTTCTTGATTTTTCCGTTCGACAACTTCAGGATGCCGTATGTGCGTTCCTCTCCCTTCTTGTCACCCTTCTCCACATAGTCACGTTGCTGGATAGTCGAAATGGTCGGAGCATAGGTGGAAGGGCGACCAATGCCCAATTCCTCCATCTTCTTCACCAAACTTGCCTCCGTATAGCGCAGAGGATGCTGGGTGAAACGCTGGGTTGCCACCATCTCCTTCATCGTCAGCGCCTCTCCTTTCTTCACGGCTGGCAACAAGCCCTCTCCTTCCTCCTGCTGATTGTCATCGTCATACGATTCTCTATACACACGCAGGAAACCATCAAACGTGATGACCTCACCCGTGGCAGTGAATGCGGCATCCACTCCGTCAGCCTCAATCGTGACGGTTGTCTTCTCAGCCTCGGCATCCGCCATCTGACAGGCAACCGTGCGCTTCCATATCAAATCATACAGACGCTTCTCTTGAGAATTGCCCGTGATGGCATGTTCCGAAATATAAGTGGGACGAATCGCCTCATGTGCCTCCTGCGCTCCCTTCGAACTGGTGTGGAACTGACGAGACTTCGAATATTTCTTCCCGTGCATCGCAATGATTTCCTCCTTGGTGGTGTTGATGCAAAGCGAAGAAAGGTTCACCGAGTCGGTTCGCATGTAAGTGATGTGTCCCGATTCATACAAATGCTGTGCCACCATCATGGTCTGGCTCACCGTGAAGCCCAACTTCCTTGCCGCCTCCTGCTGAAGGGTGGAAGTGGTGAATGGAGGCGCAGGAGTCCTCTTCACAGGCTTTTTGTCTATATCGGTAATCGTGAACTCCTTGTTCTTGCACAGGTCAAGAAACGCCTCTGCCTCCTCCTCGCTCTTGAAGCCATGCCCCAAGGTCGCTTTGATTTCCTGTCCTTCTGCCATAAAGACAGCACTGACACGATAGGTCGATTCGCTCTTGAAATGCTCAATCTCCCGCTCTCTCTCCACAATCAGGCGCACAGCCACGCTCTGCACACGACCAGCCGAAAGGCTTGGTTTCAGTTTCTTCCACAACACAGGCGAAATCTTGAACCCCACGATTCTGTCCAACACACGACGTGCCTGCTGGGCATTCACCAGCCCCATGTCAATCGTGCGCGGTGTCTCGATTGCCTTCAGAATGGCAGTCTTCGTAATCTCATGAAACACAATCCGCTTTGCCGCCTTGGGGTCCAGTCCCAACACCTGACTCAGGTGCCAGGAGATGGCTTCTCCCTCGCGGTCTTCATCGGAAGCCAGCCACACCGTCTGTGCCCCCTTCGCCTCCTTGCGCAAGTCTCTCACCACCGACTCCTTGTCCGACGGTATCTCATATTCAGGCAGGAACGTGTCCATGTTCACGCTCATCTCCTTTTTCTTCAGGTCGCGGATGTGTCCATACGAAGACATCACCTTGTAATCCTTGCCGAGAAACTTCTCCAGCGTCTTTGCCTTCGCAGGCGACTCGACAATCACTAAATTTTTCTGCATATATCTTGTTGTATTTCCTTTTTTCGTGAAAATCGGGTGCAAAGGTACGATTAAGCAAGTAAAAAAACAAAAAACTTTGGATTTTTTCGAGCACAAATGCCCCCGACAAAGCCAACGGCAAAGAAAAAAGACATTTTCCTATATATATAATGTGTAATTTTTTCAAAAAATGCCGAGAATGATGCACGTTGAGTACAGACATGGTGTACAAAACAAAAATTAACGATAATTTGTTCCGATAATTGATGTTTTTCATGAAGACTGGCTTATACATCAAAATTTTTGTGTATATTTGCAACCGAAACATTATCAACCGCTTTCTAATGAGATATCTGAGATTCATTCTGATGGCATTGGGCATCACCCTGTCATCCATCACTTTCGCACAAAAAAACGCTGTCTATCAGCAATACATCGACCAATACAAGAATGCCGCCATCGAGCAGATGCGCCGCCACCGCATCCCTGCCAGCATCACCCTCGCACAGGCACTGCTCGAAAGCGGGGCTGGCAAGAGTTATCTCGCCACCCATGCCAACAACCACTTCGGCATCAAGGTCAGCACAGGGTGGAGCGGACCCTACGTCACCCGCGACGACGACCAGAAGAACGAACGTTTCCGCAAATACAAGAGCGTGGCAGATAGTTACGAAGACCACTCGCAATTCCTGCTCAAGGACCGTTACAAGAAACTCTTCGACCTCAATCCGCTCGACTATAAGGCATGGGCACGGGGGCTGAAAGCCTGTGGCTATGCCACCTCACCCACCTACGCCAACCGCCTCATCACCATCATCGAGACCTACGAACTCGACGACTACGACGAAGACCGCATGGGGCTGAGAAAGCGGAAGAAGAAGAACGAGACCGACACCCAACCAACCGTAGCCGCCGTTGCCCACCCCGTCAACACCGTCAACGGCATCCAGTGCATCACTCTACGGGCTGGCGACACATGGGACGCACTCGCCACGGAACTGAAGATTGCCAAGAAGAAACTCCTGAAGTTCAACGAAGTGGATGAAGACTTCATGCCACCTGCCGGCACCAACATCTTCCTCAACAAGAAAGCCAAGAAAGCCGATGCCCAGTACAAAGACACCTGGCACAAAGTCAAGTCGGGCGAATCCATGTACACCATCAGCCAGTTCTATGGCATCCGCATCGACGCACTCTACAAGATGAACTTCAAGGACGACAGTTACATCCCCGTCACGGGCGACCTGCTGAAGGTGAGATAATAACCCTAAAAAAACAACACGATTATGGTTAAACACATCATTCTCTGGACATTGAACCCAGACCTCGCGGAAGACGAGAAAAAGAACGTGAAACGCGGCATCAAGGAAGGACTGGAGGGACTTGTCGGCAAAGTGCCAGGACTCCTCAGCGCAACCGTACACATTGACGGTCGTCTGGCATCCTCCAACGCCGACGTGATGCTCGACAGCACCCTGGAGTCGGAAGCCGCACTCAAAGCCTACGCCACCCACCCCGAACATGTGGCTGTGGCAAACGGAAAAGTGCGCCCCTACACCGTGCAACGCTCCTGCCTCGACTTCGAAGTCTAATCCCCCCTAAAACCAACATCCCCATGAAGAAAAACCAATGGATGAAGAGCCTGCTCGCATGCAGCATGGCTCTGCTGGCATACATGCCAACACAAGCACAAGAACCCGTGAACGGTCAGTTATGGATGGATGTGGACGGCAACCACATCAATGCACATGGCGGCAACATCATCCAATACGGCGACACCTACTACTGGTACGGCGAGAACCGCCCCTACCGAGGCTTCACCACCGAGGAGGGTGTGGGCGTCTATTCCTCCAAAGACCTCAAGACCTGGAAGAACGAAGGCATCGCCCTCGCTGTCACCACCGAGGCTGGCGACGACATCGAGCGCGGCTGCATCATGGAGCGACCCAAGGTGGTCTATAACAAGAAGACCCGCAAGTTCGTCATGCTCTTCCACCTCGAACTGAAAGGACGCGGCTACGAGGCAGCCCGTGTCGCCTTCGCCGAAAGCGACTCGCCCACAGGTCCCTTCCGCTACCTCCGCAGCACCCGTGTGAACGCCAAACGATGGCCCTTCGACATGAACAAGAAGGCACAGAAAGCCGCCCAACAGACCGATGCCTCGAAATGGAAAGACTGGTGGACACCCGAGTGGCGCAAGGAAGTGGAAAAAGGCATGTACCTCTGGAAAGACTTCCAGGGCGGACAAATGAGCCGCGACATGACCGTCTTCATCGACGACGACGGCAAGGCATACCACATCACCTCCTCGCAGGAAAACCTCACCCTCCTCGTCAGCGAACTCACCGACGACTTCCTCGACTTCACAGGCAAATACAACATGGTGGCACCCGGCGGTCAGAACGAAGCGCCCTGCATCATCAAGCACGACGGCACCTACTGGCTCATCTGCTCTGGCTGCACAGGATGGGCACCCAACGAAGCGCGCATGTTCTCCGCACCCTCCATCTGGGGACCTTGGAAACAATGGAAAACCCCCTTCGTCGGCACCGCCACGGGCTACCGCGACATGCCAGCCAACAAGACCTTCGGTGCACAAGGCACCTACATCTACTCCAAGGACGGCAAACCCATCTTCATGGCAGACATCTGGAACGAGCGCCATCTCTCCCAATCCCTCCACCTCTGGCTCCCCATCGAGTTCGGTGCCGACGGTGTGCCCGTCATCAAGTGGGTGGACAAATGGTGACCCCGTGTCAATATCCTCCTATATGCGCACTCAGCGCGTATCTTTTCCCGCACCCAGCGCATAAAATAACGAGCACCCAGCGCCTATCATTTCGCGCTGGGTGCTCATTTTTTCACAATCACCTATGGTTAAAGAAATTACACCATTTATCAAGAAAATTCCTCCCATCAAGCCTCTCCTCACCCTTCTTCAGCCCCCCTACCACAAAAAGACAATTTTGTCCTATACCCCCAACCCCCTTCCGACAACCTGAACACAAATTTGATTCTGATTATCGGAACAAATTATCGGTCATTATTGGTCATTATCGTTTTTCCAAGCCGCCTTGGCGGTGAAGGAGCAAATAATCTTTATGGGGCAGCCTCTTGCGCTGCGGCGCAAGATAAACGAAAATTGGCTACGCCGAGCTAAAGGTTGCCAATAATCAACGGTAATTTGTTCCGATAATCAATGTTTTTCATGGAGACTGGTTTATAAATCCTGATTTTTATGTACATTTGCACAAGATTCAATTCTAAAAAACAGATGAAGAAAAGCATCTACCAAATCCTTTCCATCCTTCTTCCCCTCTTCCTATTGCCGTCCTGCACGGACGACGAACATGTTTTGTCCCTGCTCGACCATGCCGAGGCAGTGATGGAAGAACACCCCGACTCCGCCTACACGATGCTGACAGAGGCGGACAGCCTCATCCCGCAGCAATCGAAAAAGACCCGCATGCGCCACAGCATCCTCATGGCAGATGCAAACAACAAACTCTATCAGCCCCTGCCCTCCGACACACTCTTCCAAGAAGTGGTCGATTACTACGACACGCACGGCACCCCCAACCAGCAACTCAAAGCCCACTACCTGCTCGGCTGCATCTACCGGGACAGAAACGAGGC
>JAFUYM010000008.1 GCA_017470525.1 Bacteroidaceae bacterium | reverse complement strand
TTACCTCAAGTCGCATCGTGGGGTAAGGGGATGGTGGCTACATATTGATGTTGTGCTGTTGCTTTTTACTGAAAGCTGCTACTAACGACTCATAAATCTACCCTTAATCGTGTATTGGATGATAGTTGCGGATTTTAGGAATTATAAATCTCCATGAAGATTTTTGCACGACACACCTTATAGGCATAAAAGCAAATACCCATCAAAAAAGGAATTGAGATAATTTGCAATGGAGCTATAATATCCACCTTATGAGCAACCATTTGTATTCCATAGAACAAAACTATACATAAAAACAACTTGATGGTATCACTATACAAGCAACATTCTATTTTTTCGCGTTTTACTCCCACTAATGCCCCCATTAGCATCATACCAAAATAAGGTATCCATCTAAACAAGGAACTTGTGCCATATATTCCTTTTTCTCCTGTTTCCATTTTATATGGGAAGAACCAATATGCAATTAACACAATTACAATAAGTGTCAGCCATACAATCGGCATTTTGTTCATCAAATATTTACGAATTATATACAAGATGATATAATAGCACATAATTGCATTCAAAAATGGCCGTCCCGCTCCCATATACAATATATGCGAGATATTATCCAATCCACCATCCATGCAAATCATAACAACTATTACCGCAAAAACCGTAGGATATATTCTGTTTATCCGCCGCTTGTAATAGTTATCAAATCTTTTTACTCCTCCCAAAAACAAAGTGAAACCAGAGCAAAAAAGGAAAAGACTATCCCCAATAGCCCCACCTGTAGCCAACATTTTATACTGAGGATAACAAATATCCGCATGACTATTGATAATTAATAATAATGCGAAAAATTTTATGAAATCTATACTATAATCACGTTTCATTCCTATTCAAAGTACTTCATTTCTGACTATTTCATACACATTCTCACAATAACATGTTCCTTCTGTTGATACATCAGAAAAAATATCATTGATTGATTTCACGACATCCATCTGTGGACTTTTGATTAAAGGCAATAATTCCTGAGGAGAATTTGCTTTGCATAAAGATGAAACTTTATCAAAATCTTCTTCCAATGTCCCTGAATATTTTATATATTCATCTTTGTCTGGGATATAAAATATAATGGGTCTGTTCAAAAGAGCATAATCAACAATAACTGCAGAATAATCTGTAACCAAAATATCTCCCAAGGATAACAATTCATGGTTTGCCTTCACATCCGTATATTCTAATACAATAAAATTATCATTTTCCCTAACATTGATTGGGGGAGTCAAAGGGTGCAATTTTATTAAAAAAACATAATTAGTTCTTTCCAAGAAAAGATTTAATTGTTCATCTTCCACAAGTTCTTTAATAATAGCATCAAGCCGCTTTCCTTGTCCTTTGGCACGATACGTTGGCATATACAGAATAATTTTTTTATTTTGACATTTCTCGATAACCGACGTAGTAAGAATATTGTTCATGTCAACCTTCCTAAAAAGAGCATCATTCCGAGGTTGCCCTGTAATAAAAATTGTATCGGGATTCTTGATACTAAATTCTGCAAGAAACTGGCTCTTAACATATTCCGAAGTCACCATAGAGTAATCCCGATAGACCCAGTTAAACAAAGAGTCAGCAATGTACTTCAATACGGCTTTTACCCCCTTATAGTTATAATTGTAAAGTCGTTTGAAACTAAAGCCATGCCACAGACATACAATTTTAGCACCTCCCAACATAGGGAAATATCCAAAATCATCAAGCCCATTTGTATAAAAAGCGACTCCCGCCTTTAATTTTATTTTATAGCCTTCCTTACTATCTGATTTGTATGATTCATATCCTTGTTCTCGTAACAATGCGACAACATTCTTGTCTTGAGCCAGCCACACACACCTAAATTCGTCAGAGTGGAAAGTTTTTACATACTCAAACAAATATTTTGCATTATCATCATATTTAGTACCGCGCACAGCCCCAAAAACCCACAAATTCTTTCTTCGAAAAAGAGAAAGCCTACTAATATTAAACAATATTAGATTAATTGGCCATAAAATCTTTTTATACCTTAAAGCTTTCAGCATAAATCAAATCTCTTGTATCAATCATTTTGTTCTCATTCTACCACTTTGTTGTTTGTACTCATAACTATGCAATCCCTCGGCTCTAAAATTTTCATGATAACGTTCCAAAACCTTTTTAAAGATCTCATCATAATTAGGAATAAACAGATCATCTTTATTTTCCAAATGCTCAATAATTTGTAATGCAAGATTTGCAGTAAGGCTTAAATCCGTCTTACCTTGATTAAAACTTGTACCTTTTATGGAACCTGGTGACACATTCAGGATTCGGTTGGATGATCCCGCCTTCTCCAGTTCCACATTTACACTCTCAATAAAAATTTTCAAAGCAGCCTTGGATGCTCCATATAATGAGAAAAACGGTGAGGACATAAAACCTGCTATGCTCACCATTACCCCACAATAGAAATCTTTCTCATTTAACAACTTGTCATAAAAATGCTTTATAGTCCTTATAACCGCTATAGTGTTCACTTGGAAATACAGTGGAATCATCTTCTCCTCTATCTCTTCAAAAAGTTGCAGCCTTCCAAATCCCGCTGTAATCATCAGGCCATCAATGTCGGAGAATTGGTCAAAGATGGAATATTCTTCACTAGTTAAGTCAAACTGAATACTCACAATCTTCTCCTCCTGATACTCTTGAGATAGGGGAACCTTATCTAAAATATAGACCTTTTCAATGTCAGACCTTTGAGCGAAAATCTTTGCGATTGACAATCCTATGCCATTGGCACCTCCTACTATTAAAACTTTTTTCATGTCTATCTTACTTTATATTTTTTTCCAGTCAATTCGTATATCTCCTTTTTATTATTTGTCACCATTACCTTCTTATTATAGAACCAACATCCTTCAGGCTCCATCTTAAAGCCATTATTTAACATATCGACAGTTCGTTTCACCTTTTTCTGTTTCAAATTTATTTCTCTAAAATACACATAGTTATGTTCTGGGTCACTAGTGGTTGGGAAACCCTGTACAAAATAAATAGAGTTTTTCCGATAGAACCCACCTTGCGCCCCATACAAACTAATACCTAATGGAAAAGCATCTATTATATCCTCGTCTGTTAAATACACTTCTTCGTTATTCTTTATATCTGGTATGGAGAATTTTGTTATAACCGCTTCCCAATGATTCTCTGCATTGATCCGATTGTTTCGACTATAACTGTAGAATACGCCATTCTTGGAGTCCACCACAATGTTTGGGTAACCCAAACTGTTCTTATCAGTCATCTTTGGCAAATGGATTCTCTGAATCTTTTGGATATTAAAAGAATCTATTTGTTTTTTGTCGGTTATGTGGGGAATAATTCGAATCACATCTATAAATGCTCCTTCTTGTTCATTAGGGCGTCTTTGGCTCAAATATAATAAAGGAAAACTATCATTTTTATGAAACTTTGTTTTACTAAAGCAGCATTGGTTACAATGATATACAATAGAAGTCTTATTTCTTTCAGGGTGTGGTACCAGTTTCAACGTATATATTATTTCCTTAGCACTTAAATCATATAATGTTATAGAGGCGAATTTATCTTCAAAAATAAAAAGATATTTGCCATAATTCGTTGCACTCTGATTGATGACACCATTATCTGCATAAAGAGAAAAATCATAATCCCCTGCATAAAGACTTTGAAACAGGCATCCCAATATAATAATAAAATACTTTCTCATTTTTTAGTCTCTCCAATAATATTTGTTTTGATCATGTCCTTTTACTTGTTTTTCTTTAGGTGGCAGTTGCATATAATCTCCATATTTTTCTTTCAGTGCTTCATCATAGCCTTCCATAATATAGAAATAGTCATTTTCAAAAGGTGTTAATATAGTTTTATCTAAAACCTTTACTTGATGTCGTTCTTTAATTCCGTAGCGAAGAAAGGCAAGATTACTATAATAATTAGTTTTCCCATAAGGGACTAATCGACACATTGAAATATGTTTGTCAATTGCATTATATGAAAAGAAAGGGGCACAAATCTTTTTTACAATTAAATGCCAAAATTTGTTCCAACTTTTAGTCTTTCGTAAAGAATTATGAAAAGTTCTTAGAGTGTTCCCTTGGAACCATAAAAAGGACATTTTTTTTATTCTTTTTTTACACACATTCATCGATTCTTCCATTCCATCTAATGGAAATAAATCAATCCAAACTCCTTTTTCTTTAGATGTCCAAGGGAAAACTGAATCATCTACAAACGTCCTTCTCATATCACAGATACGCGTATAAGCAATATACACATCTTTACTATCTGGCAACTCTCTGGAGATGGCCGTATATCCTTTTCTTGACTTGTATGTTTCTAAAAATCTGTCATAATCAGGTCTTGGCATAGCAATGTCTATGTCATCATCCCATGGAATAAATCCTTTGTGTCTAACAGCACCAAGCAATGTTCCCCCTTGTAATGTATATTTGATATTATTTTTTATACAGAAATCATGAACGTCCCGAAGAATGTCAAGACTAACCTCTTGTATTTCTGCAGTGGTCATCTCTTTCATACAACAAATTACCTATCTAACCAATAAAACCTGTTAATTTCATGTCCTCTTTGCTGCTTCTCTATTGGAGGCAACTGCATATAATTACCATATTTTTCCGATAGAGCTTCATCATATCCCTTCATAATATAAAAATGCTCTTTCTCAAAGGGAACAAGAATTACTTCATCTAAAACTTTTTTATGATGACGTTCGCGTATTCCATATCTCATATATGACAAATTGCAATAATATGCAGCCTTTGTATAGTCAATCTCCCGACACATGGATATATGTTTATCTATCACATCGTATCCGTACCACAAAATGATGGATTTCTTTAATAATAAACGAATTCTTGATAGAAAAGAGGATTGTGAAGACAAAGGGTTTTGTCCAGAGCGTAAGCGGGATCCTGCTTTCCAGTAAAAAGTCATTTTTGAAATTCTCTTTTTACAAATTTCTATCGAGTCTTCGGTTCCATCTAATGGAAATAAATCTATCCAAACACCTTTACTCCTTGAAGTCCATTGCCATAAAGAATCGTCAACGAAAGTTCTTTTCATATCGCAGATGCGTGCATACGATATATATACATCACGTGAATGTGGAAGTTCACGTGAAAAAACCTCATATCCTCTTTCTGAACGATACGTTCTTATGAATTTATCATAATCAGGTCTTGGCATAGCAATATCAATGTCATCATCCCACGGGATAAACCCCTTATGCCTAACAGCACCTAATAAAGTTCCTCCTTGTAATGTATATTTTATACCATTTTTTACACAGAAATCATGAACGTCCCGAAGAATGTCCAGACTTACCATCTGAATTTCCTCTGTAGTCATTTCCCTCATATTGTCACAAAATTTTTTCGTTCAACAAACCGTTGTATAATCTCTGTCATGGCTATACTTTCCCTGCGACGAAGGCGAGCCGAACTCTGACGATGGTTAAAAATGCACGAGATAAACTCCTGTATCTCATAGCGCAAACCTGCGCCATCCCACTTATAGAAGAATTTCTTATTTTGATTCTGGTCTTCGAAACGGAACTCATAATAATCGGTCAGCCACCACGGAGACGGAACATAAGCATATCCTTTTGTACCCGAGATGACCAAGTTTCCTTCCGTTTTCACACCTAAACCCAGTTGGAATGAACAAACGCCATGAGGGTAGCGAATGACTCCACGAGTATATACATCAACACCTTTCTCTATTTTTGAATAGAATTGAATATCCGTATAACCAGTTCCCATCAATTTAATAATGGGTAACAAAGGGTAAGACCCCAATTCATTCATACTTCCTCCCGCCTGTTCTGGATCAAGTTCTCGAGTGAATTTTTCTCCCCACAATTTTGATTCTGAAGCATTGATATCCACCACATCGCCAATCAATCCACTTTTTATCATTGTAATCAAATGATTAAAAGCGGGTGAATGCGCCGTTTTATTAGCCTCCATCAAGATAACACCCTTCTTTTCTGCCAGTTGATACAAGTCGCGGGCTTCGTTTCCATTTAAGACCAATGGTGTTTCGCATAGCACATGTTTCCCACGGTTCAAGGCAACCCAACATAATTCTCCATGCGACAAATGAGGAGTTGCCACATATACAGCATCTACAGCATCCAATAGCGCCTCATAACTATCGCACACTTCTGGGATTCCTAAATTTTCCGCAAACAGACTTGCCTTCTTACCATCAATGTCATAAACAGCCTTTACCGACACATAATTGACACAAGAAGCCTCTGGCACAAAACGGGTAGCAATACGCCCCGTGCCCGCAATGCCTATCTTTATATCCTCTTGCAACTCTTCTCTCAGCATAGTGGATGAGATGCCTTCAGTCCGTGGCAGATAAATTACCTTACAGAACTCATTCAAATAATCAAACTTTCCAACCCAATCCGAACCTATGGCAAAGATATCCACATCATACTTTTGGATGTCATCAATCTTCTGCCCCACATAATCCTCAATGATGATTTTGTCAGCCAGTCCTGTTGCCTTGACCGCTTCCACACGTTCAAGAACATTGTTTTTAACATTCAATTTGCCACGCTCACGGTCAAAATTGTCATTTGTAACACCAACAATCAAATAATCACCCAAATTCTTTGCTCGTCGCAATAAGTTAATATGTCCCTGATGCAACAAGTCGTATGTTCCGTATGTAATAACTTTTTTCATTCTTTTTCAATTTATTTTCGTCATTGCGATGATTTGTTTAAGCAACCACCCAATTTTCAGGCACACGAGTCTCGGCATTGAATTTCACACCTACTTTGATAACACGACGTCCATCTGTCTTGTATGGAATTACATAGCCTTTCTCGTTAATCTGTTCCAATGCCTTTTGTGCAGAATCAGATGTCTTCAGTTCAAACACATAGATAATATCTGGCATCCAAACCACCATATCAGCACGTCCTGTGGCACACCTCAACCTGCCTGTTGATATGCACGTTGCAGGATGCCCGTCAACATCTTTCCAGGACTATTTTCCGCATCATCATGTCCATAAATGAGTGTCAATGGTTTCAACAGCCACATCAAAGTATCTCTCGATTCTACTGCGCTATCTTGGTTTTTTGCCATGCTCAAGTCCAAATGAATCACGGGATATGATGCCCATTCCTGTTCAAGTTCCATCACTTTCAACCCTTCAAACAGTTCCTTTTCTCCACAAAAATAGGATTCCAAGGTGGAAGTCAGCAATGATTTCTCGAACCTGCGTGGGCGGCTCATGAAAATATATTTGCCATAATGTGCCAGTTGCCACATCAATTCAGTTTTATCCACATATATATAATTTCCCCGAACGATTTCGGAGAACGTTTGGATGCCAACTGGATATCTACGTGTTGTCATACGACCATTAACTTTTCGTTTGGGAAAACCAATCTTTCTACCATAAAGATTACAGACGTTACCTGATGCCATCAATTAAAAATTTATCATCTTTGCAAACTACAATAGATTTAGATGATTTTGACCAGTAAGTCATGGTGCCATATGTGATAACTTTTTCTTATAATTCTATTTATATAAGGTCTGCAAATAAGTATATTTTTTTAGAAAATATTTAGTATACCAATATCTGATTTTGGGAATCCGACATTTTCTTATCATCAAATCAAATCGCCAACGTAGTGAATAATTATTTATATCATCTGCAAAATATGATAGATATTTGCCTACATCTTCCTTTGGCGTTTGCCTATAAGGAACATTTCGATTTATTTCATCAGAAATCTTATCTTCAAAAACTTTCCGATATGTTGAATTTTCACACATGAAGCCTCTCAGCATTTTTACACGTGATTTTACAATCTCGATCCTTTTCATAGAGAATTTTCCCCATTCCTGTTGTCCCACCCATGAATTGGAATTAAACCTTCTATACACAGACATCGCATCATTAAAATAGTAAATATATCCTTTCATTGCGCAAAATATTTGAAGAGGATAATCACCAACTAAACATTTCTTACAATAATCTGGATAGGCGTCTAAAATTTGCCTTCTATATAATATACTACAAGTTGGTACATATAAACCAGTCCTGTTAATAGCATCCTCTGCTCTTAAAGTTCCATTTTCGTTCAAACAATATTGTTCACCAATAAATGCCTTATCCCTTTCGGAATACAATTTAGTCCGATTACAGGTCATCGTACATTCAGGATGCTCTTCCATATAATCTACCTGTTTCTGCAATTTCAATGGGTCTATCCAATAGTCATCACCTTCACAAATCGCAATGTATTTACCCACTAATCTATCATTAATTCTCTTATTCATTTCTGCAAGATTTCGGGAATACTGATTCTCAACCTCATACATCGGCTTTATGATATCAGGGTATTTCTCTGCATACTCACGAACCACCTCTGTCGTGCCATCCGTTGACGCATCGTCATGAACGATCGCCTCAAACCTAAAATTGGTCTTTTGCATGACAAAACCATCAAGGCATTGTCGAATGTAATTTGCATGATTATACGTTGCACATCTGATGGAGACCATCAAAGGTCTATTATCTTCACTTTTCTGCATCTCTCAAAATCATTTTTTTCTAATCAACAAAAACAACTCTTGTAATTCACTAAACTTAAACTTATAAGTAACTAATAGATAGAAACACATACCAACCATACTCCCAATCATTAGTTGGATAATCGGCATATTAAAAAGAGAAACTAAAATCCATACAAGAACAAACATCAATATACAAACAACAAATGTAGGTGACAAATCTCTTATCTGGCAAAAAAAGCCCACATTGATAAGTTTACCTGTATAATAGGTATTAATGACCAATGCTATTAAAGAACTAAAAATATTTGCATAACACATGGCAATCAATCCAAAAGGAATGCTCCCCAACAAGACTGCAACACCCATCACTTTCTTAATGATTTCCAATTTCAAGAACAAATCAGAACGACCTTTTACCTGCAACAAATTTAAATTAATAGCATGTATGGGGTACCACATCATACTAAAGCAAAGAGGAATGAGCAACGTGCCTGCAAAATGCCACTTTTCACCCAATATAACGTCTATAAACGGATACGCAACAGCAGCCAAACCAACCATCATCGGAAACACAATAAATGCTGATAACTTCAGTATCTTCCGATAATTCACAGCCAACCTTTCATCGTCATCCTGTATTTCGCACAATGTGGGATAGGTTACCCTTTGCAAAATATTCGTTATATTAGATGACGGAAATTCTGCAAAATGTCTTGATCGAGAATAATAGCCAAGACTATTTGTCGAGAATATTTTTCCGATAATTAATGGAAACAAATTTTTATATATAGTATCTATAAGACCACTAGCCATTAGTTTTGAACCAAACGCAAACAATTGTCTAAAAGAAGTCCAAGAATAAATCAACCTTGGATGCCAATGGGAATATAGCCATAACACCATTGTGTTTAAACCTGCATTAAGAAGTTGCTGATATACCAATGTCCACGCTCCATACCCTGAATACGCCATATAAATACCGACCCCTCCTGAGACTATTGCAGCGATTGCAGAAGCCTTTGCCTGTGTCTTGAAGTCTATATTCGCTGTATAGATTGCCCGTTGCACCACCCCCAATGAATACAAAATGACAATCAAACACATCACGCGCATTATAGCACATAGTTGAGGCTCATCGTAAAAGTCTGCGACCCACGGAGCAATTGAATACAAGAGGATATACAAAACAATGCTGACAACAAGATTAAAATAAAAAACCGTACAATTATCAATGTCAGTCCTCCCTTGCTTTCTTATTAATGCCTGTGAAAAACCACTGTTGATTAACGAATCAGAAACCGCGATGAAAATGGTAAGCAGACCCACCAACCCATATTCTTTGGGTGAAAGGACACGGGCTATAAAAATCATTACGATGAACTGAATACCCTGAACAGAGAAACGTTCCGCACCGCTCCACAAAACACCCAACAATGTTTTGTTCTTCAAAGATCCCATATTCATTTTTTAATTTTATTATCGACTGTATGTGTGGCAAAAAGTGCTATTAGAAATGGATTCATATACATCTCTATAAAATGCTGAGCAATCATAGCAGACCCTCCCGCAACAAAAATAGAATAAAGTAAGAAAAAGTCTTTCCTTTGATATGCCCTTTTACAAATGACAATATATGCAAAAATCAGAAACAGCGTATAGATCAAACCATTAATGACTAATGATTGAATATATGAACTATCAAGATAATTATAAAAGACTCCATCATCTCTTGCAGAACTAAACATTTCATAAAACTGCCCCCACAATGGAATTCCTACTCTATCAAATGCTTCCTGTCCTAAACTTAATCGACCTGAAAGTATCGTGTCGACAATCATCCAGGTCAAGTCCGCTTCATCATACGCGTCTGTTACATAATATGACACATAAGCAAATATGGGGATACATAAAATAAGCGTAAAAGATACAATTCTACATGTCAGGAATCTCTTCCCATATTTTGTTTTGTACATGAAAGTTATCAACAACATTATTATAATACAAAATGTACTCAATCGACTACCTGTATAATACAAAACAATAGATGTAATTAGACCATATAGCAAAATTTCTTTTAATTTTAGTGCTCTTCTCACCCAATAAAAATAGGCTAAAAGTATAAAAAGTACATGGTTTGCCATATTTGTTGACCATCCATAACCTAAACTCATTCTATCATAAGTGTCTACGGCACCAATTGTGTCTTCATCTCGATTCGCAACATCTGCAAGATTATCAATAATCCCCATAAGACTCGCACAAACTGTCACAAAACAATAAATGCCACCTACAATCCAATAGATCTTAACAATTTTTCGAAATTCTACTCCTTTCGCGCCAAAAACTAACAAAAAAACGATTAATAAATCATATAATGAGTTTGTGCCTTTTATATGTCCAGCATTAACACCAACAATACAAGTTAACATTAAAGCAAGAATAAAAACAAGTTTTTCTATTGGCTTTTTATAGAGAGGGAAAGTTAAAATAGTTTGCAATGCCAGCACCGATATGGCAAACATTTTTAGCCCCCAACTAATTGCACCACCATACTCCCACTGCGTTTCATATTGCAAATATAATAATATATACAATATCAACCCACAAAAATACATTTTTCCCGTGGGATTTTCATGTGGGGGGCTTATTTGCTTATTTCGTTCCTCCGACATTGGTAAAAATTTTCTATTACTTAGAAATTATAGATTATTCCATTTATCTTCTCTAACTAATCAACTTATGTTTATACAAAACCTTTTCCGCCATTTTCAACATAGGAGGACCAATGAATTTGCCATCTTTTACAGCAACTCCTTTGCCTTCAGCCTTTGCTTCAGCAGAAAGCCTCACCATTTCAGTTGCCCATTCTATTTCCTCTTTGGATGGAGCATAATAACTATTTACTAAAGGTAACTCTTTTGGATTCAGAACAAGCATCCCCTCAAAACCTAAATTCTTGGAAAGTATCAAATTTTTTTCCAAATCCTCCAAATCGTGTACCTTGATGTGAACGGTATCAATAGGAAGTACCCCTGCAGCCCTGGCTGCATTCACTATGGCATTTCTTGCATAATAAATACTTTGTCCATCAGAATCATGCTTTCCACATAAATCCGTGACATAATCTTCACAACCGAATGCCACAGCGATTACACGGGTACATGCTGTACATATCTCCTTGATATTAACAATGGCACCAGCCGTTTCTATCAACGGAATCAGCTTAAATGTTCCTATAGGAAGATGCTTTTCATATTCGATGGTTTCGAGTAACTTCCCCACAAAATAGACATCCTCCTCCTTGGTTGACTTGGGGTACATAAAACCTGTGACACCCTCAACGGTCAATTGATAGAGGTCTTTGAGTAATTCACCACTCTCTCGGTCATTAACACGGGGAAAAATCACTTTCCCTTGAGCCTCAGGACGCTTTACAAACTCCAAAATATTATTTCTGGCAGTCTGCTTATCAACAGGAGGCACGGAATCCTCTATATCAAGAAGTAGCACATCTGCTTCTCGATGCAATGAACTTTCCAAAAGTTTCTGATTATGCGCAGGAACAAACATTAAACTACGCATCAGATAGGTCTCATTATTCATTACTTCTCTTCTTAATTAATACATGACGGCGGAAAGAAAGCACATCTTCACCACGCTGGTTGTATGCGATGGATTCCACATATATGATACCTCTATCCGTCTTGCTTTTCGACTCACGTTTATCAAGTATGGTAGAACGCACGTAGATAGTATCATTGATGAATGTTGGAGCCAGATGCTTGACATCTTCATAACCAAGATTAGCTATCGCTTTACCACTAATGTCTGGCACCGTGATACCTACAGCCAAAGAGAATACCAATGTCCCAACAACCAAAATCTGGCCATGCTGGTTCTTCCCTGCATAATCTATATTTGTATGAACGGGATGATTATTCATGGTCAGCAAACTAAAAAAGTTATTGTCACTTTCAAAAATAGTTTTCGAAAGTTCATGCTTAATAACTTCACCGACTGTGAAATCTTCGTAATAATGCCCAATTGATGATGGTGTCATATTAATTACCTTACATTTTTTGAAAATACCAATTTGTTTTCTATTTCATTTTCCGTATACTCTTTAATCACAAAATTATCTGAGGATGTAACATATTTGGAGAAATCTGGCATATTTCGTTTTACCGCAGTACATGCTCCGACAATACATTTTCTCCCAATATGAGTATCATCAAAAACTGTCGCATGAAGTCCTATAAATGATTGTTCACCAACAGTACAACCACCAGCAAGAATAGAATGAGCACCGAAAAAACAATGCGAACCCACAATAGCATCAGCTCCAATAAGTGTTCCTTGCATAATAGCAATATTAGAACCTAATTTTGTACTGTTTTGAATAACAACATGGTCATGAATCCAACAATTATCGCCAGTTATCTCACTTCTAATAACAGCTAAAGGCGATATGAGATTTACCATCTCATAATTTTTTTGTTTGCAATAATTATATACATTACGCCTATCGGCATTCAAATGATTCCACAATAGTGCAACAAATACACAAAAATCATCACTATCCACTTCTTCATTCAAATTCTCCAACGTGTACACTGGTAAATCACAAAACTCACTTCTATCTTTATATTGTCCATTAACAGCAAATCCAATAACCTTATACAAATTATGTGACTGTACAAAAGATAAAGCCAGACGCGAAGTCGCACTAAGTCCTACAATAATCAGATTTTTCATTTTTCACAATATTTTTATTCTAACATATTTGTCCATATTCTCTATCATTTCATTCATCTGTTCTGCCGAATCGTACTTGAGCATCAACTCACCCGTGCAATCTTGGGCATCACGATACTTATGTACGGCATCACCCACTTTGATATCTGTCACAAAATCAACAAGGTGTTTTTTCTTGAAATCCTCTTCATATTCAATACCTGCATATTTTCCTGTTTCATTAGCATGAGTCATATAATTAGACCAATAGCCTTTGACTGGAGCCATCTTCAAGTCTGAACAATCCTCACCTAATGCAGCCTTAATGACGTATGACACCATATCGACACCTGTCGCCAAGGCTGTTACTTGAGGAATAAGACTACCACCACTTCGGGCACCTAATTCCAAGATATACACCTTCCCGTCTTCACCATAAATGGCCTCCACATTGTATGCATTGGATTTCATCCCGAGCGATGTAATCAGTCGTTGCAGGTCTTCAGCCAACGTATCAATAACATCCTGAGGCATTACCGTAGGCCAACATTCTCCAAGTGGGGAGAAATCCTTATCTACCTTCGTACTGTAAAACTCATTGCCCAAACAATGAAAAACTAACTTTCCATCTACAGAAAATGCATCTCCAGAGATTTGAGGTCCTTTTTTCACAATAAATTCCTCTATCAAGAAAATTTTATCTCTGGAATATGACAACGCATCTTCAACAAAGGCTTTCAATTGCGCCTTATCCGTCATTTTATTGATGCCTTTACTGCCTGATGAATCAACTGGTTTCACCATCACTGGCAACTGAAAGGAATCGATTTCCGCTTCCGCTTCTTCAAAAGTTCTATAGCCCCTTGCCTTGGGTACATTGAAGCCATGTTCTGTTAAATATTGGCGGAACAGATGCTTTTTTGACAAAATCTCCACTGATTTGTAAGGACTGGTTGGCAATCCCAATTTCTCACAGACGTATGCTGCAGTAGGAGCCGCTGGGTCTGATGCATAAGCAACGACTCCATCTACATTCAACCTTTTCGCCAGTTCCAATACGGCGTCTTTGTCTGTCGTACTAACATTATAATATTCATGCGCGTACTTGTGTCCAGGATTGTCTGGAAGATAATCGCAAGTTATCACATGGTAGCCCATCTCTACTGCCGCCTTGATGGCATAAGTCTGATAGATGGAACCGCCCAACATCAATACTTTCTTCATCTTGTCTCCATGAATTTTTTGATTCTGCGAACGCCTTCCTGTATCTTTTCTTCATCAAGCGTAAAGGCTATTCTCACATATCTGTCACAACTATTCCCATAGGCTATGCCCGGAACTAAAGCAACATGCACAGACTTCAATAAATCAACAGCAAATTCCTCAGAACTCAGTCCTGTTTTAGAAATATTCACCATCAAATAGAATGTTGCCTCTGGGGCATTGCAAGAGAGTCCTGGAATAGACTGGATGCCCTTTACCAAAAAATCCCTTCTTGTACGGAAAGTTTCCACCATGTGGGAAGAATAATCACCCTTGCCACTCAAAGCCTCTATGGCTGCATACTGAGAAGGAAGCGGTGCACATGCACAAACATTTTCCTGCAATTTGGTCATCGTTGCAACAACTTCCTCTGGAGCCAGTACATATCCTATACGCCAGCCTGTCATACAGAACTCTTTTGAAAGACTGTTAATCAATATGGTGCGTTCGCGCATTCCCTCTATGGAAACAATGCTTTTGAATGGCTCGTCACCATAAATCAAACATTTATATACTTCATCAGAGATAACCACCAAATCGTGTCGTTTGGCAATAGCCGCCAATGACTCTATTTTATTCCAAGGAATCAATTTGGCTGATGGATTGGCTGGCGTATTAATAATAATGGCTTTCGTTCGTGGAGTAATCGCTGCCTCCACATCCTCAATATTGAAACTCAACTCTTCGGCTTCTGGATTATCTATCACAACAGGCACACCATGACAGAGATATACCATCTGTACATAGTTCACATAATATGGTGCTGGGATAATCACCTCGTCACCTGGATTTATCATCGAAAGCAGAGAGAGAAAAAGTCCCTCCATTGCACCTACTGTCACGATAATCTCACCATCAGGATTGTACTTATATCCTTCACTACGCTCATAATAACTGCTTATAGTCTTGCGCAATGGCAACAATCCTGCATTTTGTGAATAGCGAGTCTGACCTGCCTGGATAGCAGCACAGCCTGCATCCTTAATTGCTTGATGGGGCTGCACATCGGGGTCACCTAAAGTGAAATCAATGACATCATCGAACTGCTTTGCCATGTTGAACAGTTTTCTGGTCAACGAGGGCTGTACGTGTTGTGATACTATTGAAGGTTGAATCATAATCTTATTTGATAATACATGTTAATATCTTTTCTACATCTTCTTCTGACAATGCATGGTGCATCGGCAAACATATCACCTGTTCCGCCATCTTCGTTGCCACCGGCAAGTTCTCTCTGGTTGCACTTGGCAAACCTCTGTAAGTGGTGAAATCGCTGATGAGAGGATAGAAATAGCGACGACCGAGAACTCCTTGTTCTCGCATCTTGAAGTAGAGTTCGTCACGAGTCATACCGTATTGCTCGGCATGTACAAAGATAGGGAAATAACTGTAGTTGTGCTTGACATCGGGCAGGTCTTCCCAGAACTCAATGCCTTCTACATTCCGTAATGCCTCACGGTATTTAACCGCAACTTGATGACGTGCTTCGATAGCGGCATCCACTTGTCTGAGATTGAGCAATCCGTAAGCGCTACGCATTTCATCCATCTTGGAATTGATGCCAGGAGCAACCACTTCCGTTTCCCCCGCGAAACCAAAGTTTTTCAGATAGTCAATGCGTTTCTTGGTCTTCTCATCGTGCATCACCATAGCACCGCCTTCTATGGTGTTATAAACTTTAGTGGCATGGAAACTAAGGGTGGACATGTCACCTGCATTCAGAATGCTCTTGCCATTCACCTCCACACCAAAAGCATGGGCGGCATCATAAATGACCTTGAGCCCGTATTTATCTGCTATTGCTTGTATGGCATCCACATCACATGGTTTTCCATAAACATGCACAGGCATGATGGCTGTGGTCTTTGGAGTAATGGCTGCCTCTATGCGGTTGGGGTCTATACATCCCGTATTCCAATCAATATCCACAAAAACGGGTTTGATACCGTTCCACCAAAGAGCGTGGGTTGTGGCTACAAAACTATAGGGTGTTGTAATGACTTCCCCCGATATGCGCAATGCCTGCAAGGCTGTAATCAGTGGCAGCGTTCCATTGGTGAAAAGACTCACGTATGGAACTTTCAGATAGGCTGCCAATTCCTTCTCCAGTTGTTGGTGAAAGGAACCGTTGTTGGTAATCCACTTGCTATCCCATATTTCCTTGAGCATTCCGTGGAACTCGTCAAGATCGGGAAGCAATGGAGATGTTACTGTTATGATATCTTTGTTCATCTGTTCTTACTAAACAAATTAGAATGATTACCAGATAGAAAAGACCGCAGACTTGCACTTCCAAAGGAATAGTTTTAACAAAGTGTAGTTTCCTTGGCCTTTATATATATTTATTTAGAATGATTATCTTTTCAAAAGCCGCAGACTTGCATCTTATAAGAAATGTTGCATAAGAAAAAGATGTAGTATCGTTGGCATTATGTTAGTTGATAATTGATAGTTGATAATTGAGATATATTGAATATTCTTCTTTATAAGGAATGGGATTGGTGGCCGCACTATTGAACCGAAGAATGAGAGATGCGACCACCGCACCCAGTATTTTGTGATTTGAAAATCTTTATTAATTAAGAATTGGAAAGCCCATATAAAATGAGAGGACACCGCTATTTCATGTCACCAGACCAACCATGACCGAGATCCCAATGTTCGTCATAGACAAATTCAAAATAGGGAAGAGAGAACTCTTGCTCTATCAGGGTGGTCAGTTCTTCTGTGATGGGTTCTGCCCAATGCCCTACTAACACGATAAATTTGTCTATATTCCATGTAACACGCCCACGAGGAACCTGTGTGTAGTCTCCCTTAAATTTCGTATCTTCGTGTTTTGCTTGTGCACGAAAATACTCCTTTGCCCATACTTGACGATGCAGATGGGGGTAATTGATGAAAGGCATTCCCTTATTCGCCGCTTCTTCCACCATTTTCGGGGTGAGTTCCTGCTTGTGTACACCAAAAAGAGCATGTTCGTCTTGATCATACCAAAAGATACCAACACATGGCATCTGCTCGTCAAACTCCCTCATGCTCTCCATTTGAGCCTTGTGGTCTATGTCTGTTAAGCACGTCATTCAAATTCAAGCAAAATTCTTGGACAACAAATTGCTATGCGATTTTTTCGAGGTCACCCTCGGAAATCTCAACCATGGCGGCACCGAGGATGTCGATGGTGATGACAAAGTAGGCGCGGCGACCTTGGTGGAAGACCTTCCCCTCCTTGCCAGCAAAGGGACCTCGGATGACACGGATGTGGTCACCGAGGCGGAGGGGCTCGGAGGTGAAGGTGACGGGACTATCGGCGTTGTAGAGCATGAAGCGGAGCATGTCCATCTGGCTGTCAGGGATGACAGCGAGGGGATGGCGACCGAAGTCGTTGGCATGAGCTGCTTTATCGGTCAGAAAATACTTGATGTAGGGGAGTTTGACCACCTCACGTCGTTCGGGTTCGGTGACTCGAATGAAGATGAGGTTGGAGATCAACACTCGCTCGACTTGCTTCTTCTGTCCTGTGCGCCAGACACGCATCTCGTTTTGGGTGGCTACGTAGGTTTCATAGCCAAGGTTTTGCAGCCGCTCACGGCAGGCTTTCTCAGTGTTGCGACCCACCAGGGCAACGAACCACTTGCGATTGGGCACGCCTTCGGCGTCGTCAACTTTAGGAGTTGGCGGCACCGGAGAAACCGTTTGAGAGTTGACTTGCATAACTCTATCCATAAAGGTAGGAAGCCTTTTTCACACGCTATTTTTCATGCAAAAAACGCTTTCGGAGTGCAAAGGTACGAAGAAATAAGGAAATAGGTGGTATGGAAGGAAGGGTTTTTGTCGGAAAATGCACTTTTAAGATAAATTAACAGCCAAAAAGTTGAAAGTAACTATACAGCGAATCGTCTTTGACGATATTTTTTGAAAGAAATTGGCATAATTAGAATCATACAACTTTCGGAAGTTGAATTACACATTATTAATATATAAGGATATGAATTACACTTTTAGAGAGTTGCCTGATATGCAAGGGACAGGTGAACGAAAGGTTTACCCAGAGTGACTATCGGGGCTTTTTCGGGCGATTGCAAAGAAGAGTTGACACTCTTGACTGAAAAAGGACGAAAAATATTTTGTCCTACATGGAGTTTTTAGTAAATTTGCAACCCAATAAAATAACTTAACTATACTAATAACTAATAAGATGAAGATTCGTTTTAGCATCGAATATTACACCCAATGGGGCGAAGACCTGCGTGTGCTGTTGCAGAAAATAGAGAAAGGCGGGCAGAAAAAGGCTGTGAAGGAGTGCAGACTGGAGACCTATGACGGCAGATTGTGGGAAGGTGAAATCACGTTCCAGAGCACGGGTGTGGAAGGCATCGAATATAAGTATGCGATGTTCCGCGACGAGCAGTTGGTGTGGACAGAATGGGAAGTGGCACCACATCGGGTACTGTTTGACGGCATCACCAACCATTACATACTGAGTGACAAGTGGCGTCCTATTCCAGAAGACCAACCCTTGTTCTCGTCGGCATACACGGAATGTGTGGGTGCGACGCCTGATGGGTGCAACGCCATTGACACGCTGTACTCCTCCACCTTGCAACTGCGAGTGGTAGAGCCCCGATTGCGGAAAGGCGAATGGTTGGCAGTATGCGGCAGCACCCCTCAGTTAGGCGAATGGCAACGACCGAAACGCATGGCACTCATCAACTTGCAGGAGTGGGCTGTGAACATTGATGCGGAATTGCTGTATGATGAAGCGGAATACAAATATGTGGTGGTGAATGCGAAGAATCAGATTCTGCGTTGGGAAGAAGGTCCGAACAGACGGATGCGGAGTCCTCGATTGCTGCCCAAGCAGATGTGGGTGAAGACGGACAAGCAGGTGATGCTGACAGGCGACAGTTGGAAAGTGGCAGGTGTGGTGATTCCCGTGTTTTCGTTGCGGACAGCAAGAAGTTACGGTGTGGGTGATTTCGGAGATTTAAAGGCATTGATTCAGTGGGTGGTGAAGACGAAGATGCATGCCATTCAGATTCTGCCTATCAACGACACCATCATGACAGGCACATGGAAGGATTCCTACCCCTACAATTCCATTTCCATTTATGCGTTCAATCCGCTGTATTGCGACATCAATGCGCTGCCAACCCTGAAAGACCGGTTGGCAATGGAGCGTTTCATGATGAAGCAGCAAAGGCTGAACGCGCTGAAAGAGATTGACTATGAGCAGGTGATTGCGCTGAAGATGGAGTATCTGCGGATGGCGTATGCTCAAGAAGGGAAAGAGGTGATGGAACGAAAGGATTACCAGACGTTCTTCGAAGAAAACAAAGATTGGCTGGTGCCATACGCCGCCTTCTCTTATTTGAGGGATTCATTCGGAACAGCAGAGTTCGGAAAGTGGCCTAAACACAGCAAGTACAACAAGAAAGAAGTGGAGAAACTCATTGCCAAAGGTAGTGAAGCATACGACAAGGCTGCATTGTATTATTACATTCAGTACCAGTTGCATAAACAGTTGTTAGAGGTGAGGAATGAGGCTCGGAAAGAGGGCGTGATTATCAAGGGAGACATCCCGATTGGCATTTCGAGAAACAGTGTGGAGGCATGGTCACAACCTCATCTGTTCAATCTGGACGGACAGGCTGGTGCACCACCTGATGACTTTTCTGAGAACGGACAGAACTGGGGCTTCCCTACCTATAACTGGGAGGCAATGGCAGAAGAAGGCTATCAGTGGTGGATTCGCCGATTCCAAAAGATGGCTGAGTACTTTGATGCCTACAGGATTGACCATGTGTTGGGCTTTTTCCGCATTTGGGAGATTCCATTGCATTCGGTACATGGACTGTTAGGACAGTTCTCACCATCGATTCCTATGAGCATCAATGAAATAGAAGGCTACGGTATGCGATTCAATGCAGAGTACATGACCCGTCCGTTCATTGCCGACTGGACATTGGAACGCATTTTCGGTTATCGTGCCGATTTGGTGAAAACCATCTACCTGCAACCACGCACAGACGGACGATATGACCTGAAGGACGAGTATGCCAGCCAACGGAAGATTGAGGCTGCCTTTGCTGGAAAAACGGACGAGGACAGCATTGCCCTTCGCGACGGATTGTACAGGTTGGCATCGTGTGTGCTGTTTGTGCCCGACAGAAAATATCCAGAGGTGTATCACCCACGCATTTCGGCACAACTGGATTTCACATATGAGTCACTGCCTCAGCATGAGAAGGATGCCTTCAACAACCTCTATAATGACTATTTCTATCGCCGCCACAATGTATTCTGGTATGAAGAGGCAATGAAGAAACTGCCGATTCTGACTCAATCGACACGCATGCTGGTATGTGCCGAAGACCTGGGTATGGTGCCCGACTGTGTGCCTTGGGTGATGGAGAACCTGAAGATGCTGTCGTTGGAGATTCAGAGGATGCCGAAATCACCAGCCTTGCAGTTCGGACATCTGTGGGAAAATCCGTACCGTTCGGTGGCAACCATCTCGACTCATGACATGCCACCTTTGCGCCAATGGTGGGACGAAGACACGGAAAGGGCACAGCAATTCTACAACAATGCGCTGTATAAGGACGGCACAGCCCCCCACCCTGCTCCTGGATGGCTGTGTGAGGAGATTGTGACGGCGCATCTGTTCTGCCCATCAGTGATGACGCTGCTGTCATTGCAGGATTGGCTGTCGATGGACGAAAGAGTGAGATTGGCAGACCCAAACGCTGAAAGAATCAATATCCCAGCCAACCCAAGGCATTACTGGAGATGGAGGATGCATCTGACCATCGAGCAATTAATGAGTGAGAAAGGGCTGAATGGGAAGATAAAAAGTTTGATTGAAAATTCGGGAAGAGGATGAGAGAATGAGAAAGAAAGAAGAAAAGAACGTGAGGTATAGTAAGTGGAAGTTCCTGATGACCTTTGGGGTGGTGATGGGATTGTTTGCTGTGGTGAGGCATGCGTTTGGGATAGAGATTCCATTGGAGATGAGAGAGAGGGAGATGGCGTTGGTGGAAGAAGAAGTGGAGATAGGAAAGATGGGAATGATGGGAGATTTTGAGGCTGTGGAAAGTAAGGAAGAGATAGGAAATGAGGAGATGATGGATGGAGAGGAAGTCGATGAGTTGGAGGTGGATGGAATGGATGATATAGAGAATCCTGAGGATGAGATATTGTATAGTGAGGTGACAGAATCCATTGCGGTGGATAGCGGAAAGGAGCATCGGGTTCGAGGAGTGTGGAGTTATGCGGAGTGTTTCCCGGATATTCAAGATGTGCAGATTGTGGCAGCACAGAAGTATGGCATCACACCCGTAAAGAACAGGATGGAAGCAGAGGTGCTGGTGAAACGGCATCAATTGGTGAACATCTGTCATTCACCTTTTTACGCGATTGACAACCTCACCCACTCTATTCCTTATCTGGTACCCAGGGCACAGCATTTATTGAATACTATTTGTTTGAATTTCATCGATTCATGCCAGGTGAAGGGATTGCCCATTCATTTGCCGATTGTGACATCGGTGTTACGCACGACGGATGATGTATCGAATTTGCAAAGGGGCAACAAGAATGCCACAACGAACTCTTGTCATTGCTATGGCACGACGGTGGATATTGCCTATAATAAGTTCATGCCAATGACGGGAGAGTATGAATCGGAAGCGGCTTTGCTCAGATGGAATGAGCCGATGAAGCAGGTGCTATCTGAGGTGTTGAATGATTTGAGGAAACGGAATCTGTGCTATGTGAAGTATGAGAGGAAGCAGGGGTGCTTTCATTTGACGTGCAGATGAGAAGGCAGAAGGGAAACCTCTGCCCACAAGGTTGGGATTAGCAGCGGAGGATACGACGGGCAATGAGTTCGACGACATCCACGTTGACGGCATTGCCGAGGGCTTTGAATTTTTGGACACGAGAAAGGGTGCCGTAGTCCAGTTCCTGCATGGATTGGATGCGAGCAGCCTCGTTGTGAGAGATGTAACGTCCCCATCGGAAATCGGCAGGAGTATAGGGATGCCCTTTCTTGTCGAGAGCCCCTTGAGAAGGATATGGGACAAAAGGCAAGATGGGAGTGGCTGTAGTACAAAGCGTGATGGTGGGAATGTAGTTCATCGAACGGATGCGGATGCCAGAGGGACGAAGTTGGATGACATGGTGCTTGAAATCCCAATCCTGATTGGTGCTCCACTCAAACATACGCTGGGTACGCGGGTATTTCATGATTTTTTTGAGCCAAGGGTCAATCCAATCCTTATGCCGCTGGTATAGTTCGCGGTTTTGCCGAATGAGCACTTTCTTAAATTCTGGGTAGGTGTCTTCATATTTGGTCTTCTGCATATAGAAAGGAAGCCCTGCAATCAGTTCCTCACGAGTTTCCCCTTCGAGCAGTTTGCCATATTCGCCATGTCTGCCACGCAAGCGTTCCAATGGTTGGAATGCAGGAGGCGTATCTTCAAATTCATAGTCGGCACCAAACTCCATCGTGAAGATGCAATGAGAAGGCATATAGCCATCGCGCTTGGTGACATTATAGACAAATTCCTGCCATGCATCAAACACCGGATGCAAACCCCGACGAACAGGCTGAAGGCGGTCGTTGTCTTCCATATCCACAATGCTGCGTACATCGCTGATGACATCTTTCTTGATGCGCATGAAATGGAATTTGTGCATACCACTAACGCCCTGTTCATTGCGCAACATACCAACAATGTAGAAGCGGGGACGGTGCTGAGGAATGCCAAACTCATGGGGAGAATAAATGTGGGAACGAATGTCATACCCGAGGGCATCCAATTTTTGCTGAATTACTTTCCATGTGCGTCCGCCATCATGCCCTGGTAAGGCTGACACATTCTCCAGAAAGATGTATTTGGGATGATGATAGCGCAGGATGCGGCAGATTTCATCGAAGAGGTTGCCACGTCCCAACTCATCTTCAAAACCTTGCTTCTTGCCAGAGAAAGAGAAGGGCTGGCAAGGGAAGCCGCCACAAAGAATCTCATGTTGCGGAATATCTTCTTCCCTGATTTTAGTGATGTCGCCATAGATGGGAACACCGGGGAAGTTTCTTTTATAGAGTTTCTGTAGTTTCGGCTGAATTTCGGAGGCAAAGACACACTCATGTCCCAATCGGGACAAGGCGAGGTGGAAACCTCCAAGACCGGCAAACAAATCGATGAATTTCATTCTATTATTATTTCACTATTGCTGAGAGAAGACGAACAAAGCCATAAGCCGACAAAGGTGAGGAAGCCATTGAACATCAGCATCTCATAGCCAAACTTATACCCTGTGAACTGCAACACCACGTAGTCAATGACGTAACAAATGACGGGGGATGCAATGGCAATGTAAGGAACGAAAGCCTCACGTGGATGGCGTTTCGTACACATGCCAAAGGCAAAGATCCCAAGCAGAGGACCATAGGTATATGACACCAAAGTATAGATTAAATCCATCACACTACCCGAGCCAATGGCATTGAAGGCAAGGGTGACAATGACAAACGCTGCAAGCATGGCAAGATGAACGAGTTTGCGTGTCTTCTCGTCCTTTTCCCGATTCAGAATGTCAATGCAGAAACTGGTGGTCAGGGCTGTCATGGCTGAATCGGCAGAGGAGAAAGCACTGGCAATGATGCCAATGGTGAAGAAAATGAGGCAAGCCGTTCCCAAGGTGCCATCCAACACCACTCCTGCAAGCAGGTCGTCCCCTTTTTCGGGAAGGGAGATGCCTTGCTGTTGATAGAGCATCATGAGAAGGATACCCAATGCCAAGAACAGAAAATTGACGGGGACAAACAGCACACCATAGGAACACATGTCCTTTTGTGCGGAACGTAAGTCCTTACAAGTGAGGTTCTTCTGCATCATGTCTTGGTCAAGACCGGTCATCACAATGACAATAAAGATGCCAGAAAGAAACTGCTTCCAAAAGTTTTGCTTCGAGGTAAAATCGTCAAACTCAAAGATACGTGAATGAGGGTCATTCCACACAGCAGACATGGCTCCAGAGAAATCCATGCCAAGCAAGGATGCCACTTTCAACAATATCAGAATCAACGCAAAAAGCAAACAAAGAGTCTGCAAAAAGTCTGTCCACACCAACGTACGAATGCCACTTCGACGTGTGTATAGCCATATCAGGAACAACGCCACAAAAACCACGGCTGCGTATGGTACAGAAATCGTGTCTGCCAAACAATACTGCAAGATTCGACAAACCACATAAAACTTGGCAGCAGCACCTAACAATTTGCTGAGAATGAAAAAAGATGAACCCGTCCGATAACTCACCTTGCCAAAACGATGGTCCAAATAGGTGTAAATGGAGGTAAGGTTCAGTTTGTAATACAGCGGTAACAAGACAAAGGCGACAATAACGTATCCCACCACAAATCCGAGACACATCTGCAAATAGGTCATGTCAATGCTCATAGCCCACCCCGGCACTCCGATGAAGGTCAACCCTGAAATGCTGGCACCTATCATGCCAAAAGCCACCAAGGGCCACGGCGACTGACGATTGCCACTGAAAAAAGCAGCGTTGCCTCCCCTCTTGCCCACAACATGGGAGAGGAGAAGCAAAACACTAAAATATAATATGATTGTAATGAGAACCAGCATCAACTTACTTGCTGCTGTGAACTATCTGGTTCTTTATCGGAAAGCACCGGTTGCAAGAGTGCATCGGCATAGAGCGAGAATCTTGAACCGCATTCTGGCTTACTTGTCACATCAAGAACCAATCCCATGCCATCTGCCAACTTTTGAGCCACATGCAAACCAAGTCCCAAGCCCGGCACAAAGCCATCATCTTTCCAGAACAAGCCAAATGCCAGTCGCTGTTTCTCCTTCGGAATGCCACAACCTGTATCGCTGACAAAGAACTCCACCTTGTCGTCATTGAGATGGCACTCCATGCCGATAGCAATAAAGCCTTTTTTCGTGAACTTGACAGCATTGCTGACCAACTGGCTCAATATATACTTGACTCTTGTGCGGTCATTATTAATGACAATCCCTTTCTGGAACGCTACCGTGTACAACTCCACACCTTCTGGGATTAAGTCTTCCCAATCATGCACCAATTCGCGAATCAGTTCCACCGCATCAAACTCATTCTTCACATATTGAATACGTCCACTCTCAATGCGCGAGAACATGAGAATATCCTCAATCATAGCAGAAAGGCTGGTGTTGTTCGCCTTGATTATCTTAGCATATTCAGCCAGTTCTTCAGAAGTGAAGGCATCTGGAGGCATGCTGACAATGACATCGCTGAAGCCCACGACAGCATTCAGAGGAGTACGAATCTCATGACTGATCGTTGTCAAGAAGTCTTCCTTCTGCTTAGCCTCTTCAGCCAAGAGCATTGCCTTGCGCAAATCCTCTTCATAACGCTTGGTCTCATCAATGTTTATCAAGATACCATCGACATGCTTATCGCCAGTCTTGTTATCATAAATCACCACGAAGCGCAACTGCCACCAACGATAATTTCCAGCCTTGTCCACATCGGCATAGATTTCATGGCTATGAGTACCCACGATGTCGATGGACTGCATAATCAACGGTATCTCGCTCGAATAGTCAGGATGAACATGGGAAATGATGTCTTTCAGACCTGCTTCAGTGCGCACCATGTGGCTATCGGCACCATGCAACGCCATTTGGCGCATCTCTGCCCGGCGAGTCACACTCTCCACCAATCCTTGCGCTGTTCGGCTCTTCCATGACTGCAACACCAGAATAATGGCACCGATGGCAGTGATGAAGATGATGAAGATGATGAAAAACGTCACATAACGGTAGAAAGGTGAAATCTTCTCAATAGGCGCATCAACAATGACGAAACGGTCTTTGTAGTCCTTGTATTCCAAGCCCAGTTTCTCCATTGCATTATAATCCATGTAATACTTCTTCTGGTGGGTCATACCCACAAACGAAGCCAGGTCTGCACCTTTCAGAATTTCAGCAGCCACATGTGCCACATCTTCCGCAACAGTTTCATAATTAGCAAAATATCCACAAAGATACTTTCCATCACCTTCTGCAAACCCTGCTTTCACTGCTGTGAACTGGGGCTTTCCAGTCTTGTCGGCAATCGAAGAACTGTAGAGGTCTCTCTTCACAGCCAATGAAGGATAGAGCCATGAATGCACGTAAATACGTTCCAAGTTCCGATAGCCTTCGTCACGCTCATACATGTCGTGGGAATTGCGTTCAGGAGATTCTGTTGAATACACCAACACCATCACACTATCCTTCCAAATGGTCGAGAACTGCTCGTCTGCCGTGATTTCCACATGGAAGTCAGAGTTATCAATGTATGGTGGACGCGATATCGCCTGCCTCAACTCATTCCTGATGAGTGAATCCTGATGGAAAAAGTCAAGTTCTATCTCCACACAATTCTTCCCCGACAGTTCGACTGCCAGATTGATGTTGGCGCAATAATCTATCGGGTCGTTAATGACCACAATATTATTATGCTTTCTGATGTACTCCCATTCAGGATGGTGCAAACCGCCGAAGACAACAGGAACCGAGTCTAAATCCAAGAAGTTCCCCTTCTCTCGCCACTGTATGTAATCATGGGCAGCACGGTCACCTTCTGTAATGATCACATCAGGTTTCCATCCGATTTTTTCCATCTCCTTTCTCTTTTCATGATGGATTTTGTCCGTTGTGCGGGAAGGATTCTCCAAATCCAGATACACATACTGAATATCAGCATTGATGCCATTATTACGGAACGTCTGAAGAATCTTGTCATTCAAACCCTGATAAGCAGGATAGTCCTTTTCATAACTGTAATACACCAACACTTTTGCCTTTTCTTCCTGCACTTTATTTCTGGACACACAAGAAGATGGAAGCAGAAGCCCGATTCCGAGCGTGACCATCAGCAAGAGGCATTCCACCATACGGGTCAGACGGAAGAAGAACTTACTGCCATGACCAAATTCGCTCTCCACACCAATGGTGCCACCTTGCTTCTCCATGATGGTCTTGCTGATGTTCAAGCCCAATCCTGTACCCTTGTCCGTCTCGTTCACCTTCTTGTAGCGTTCAAAGAGCATCGCCTGTTTCTCGGGTTCCACACCAATACCAGTGTCTTTCACATAGACCTCCAACATGTCTTGGTTGTCTTCCATATACTTCCATCCCAAAGTCACGCTTCCTTCGGTCGTGAACTTGAAGGCATTGCTCAAAAAGTTATTGATAACCTGCTTGGTGCGTGTCATGTCAATATTCACCGTTGCATCCGGCTCAACCGTCTCAAGGATGAACTTCAAGTGGGTCGGAGCGATGATGTAGTTTGTCTTGTAACACTCGTCAATCAATTTCTGGATAGAGACAGGCTTCTGGATGATTTCGAGGTCACCCGTCTCAATCTGCGCTTTCTCCATCACACTGTCAATCATGTTCAGAATCATGTCAGTGTTCTGATGGATGACCTCACCATACATCTCCCGTTCACCTTCCTCAAAAGTCATGCCCGGCGTGGTCAACATGGTCGAGAAGCCTGTGACTGCACCCAGCGGTGTACGGAGGTCGTGGCTGATGTTGGCAAGGAAATTCTCTTTCAGTGCTACCTGACTTGCCAGAATCTGTGCCTGCTCAAGTTTCTCTTCCGTCTCTTTCTTCTGGTCAATGTTCAGCAGCAATCCATAGAGTTCACCTGTCTTGGCAGACTCGTCGGTGGCTGTGTACATGGCTTCAGCCCAATACCATTTTTTACCTCCATCAGGCGACAAGTGCAAACGCACGGTCTTTCTGCCTCGCTGGTTTCGGAAATTCTTCAGGAACTCAAACGAGGCCTTGGTGTCTTCATGCACAATGCCCTCCATCTCTTCCAAGGTCAGATGGTCTGTCGGCAGTTTAAAATAGTTGGCAAATTGTGGCGTAAGTGTAATCACATCATCCTTCAGCACCCAAATGGTATCTTTGGCACTGGAGAACATCAAATCATGCACTTTCTCTTCATATTGCAATTCCTCCACAAGGTTCATTTGTCCCTTCCATTTCCACTGCAACATGAAATAAACAATGACATAAATGACAATACCTATCAGCAAAACGATCACACCCACCTCAATGGCAAATTGCAGTGGTTCTTCCAGATAGAAAGGCGCATTGACAATGGTGAAGCGATTGCTGTAGGCACTGTATGACATCTTGGGGGTCATCTGCTGCATGGCATTCCAATCCATGTAATATTCACTGGAGTGGACACTGATTGACAGCGATTTAGGTCTTTCACCTCTGATGATGCGCACGGCATAATTCACCTGGTCTTTCACCTGCGTCTCTGTGCTGGTGAAATAACCCGCCAAGAAAAGAACATTGTGCGGATTATTGAACTGCTCACGGATAGCCGTGAATTGAGGACGTCCCGTATGGTCAATGATGCTGTTGCTGTAGATGTCGCGTTTCACCTGCAAGTGCCACATGCTTCTTGCCTTATGATAGAAATATCCTGTAATTGACTTACCCAAAGAGTCCGATTCGTTCTCACCACGATTCAGATAAGGAGATGCACAGGAAACAAAGTTCACAACAGCCAAACCTGGATAATTCTTCACGATATCGTCATCATCCACATACCGCAAATGAAAATCTTCATTGTTGATGAATCGCGTAGAGTCCGCCAATTCTTCCCTAAACTGATGGCGCAACCGATTTTCGATATCAGAATTATCCAACTCAATTGTCACATTCTGGGTCTTGGCAATCTTCATCACCATCTCAATGTTACGTCCCAAATCAATGCGTGACTCAAATCCTGTCATCAAAGGGAACTTCTGCAACGAATCACGCAAAAGAGTATTGACACCAGCAAAAACCGTCGGGGTGTTCATGAACACAGAATCGCCCTCTGCATGTGTCAGCACCCACTCTACAATCGGGTCATCATTCAACAGAATCACCTCTGGCTTCAATGCCTTAATCTGTGCGGCATACTTCTCCCAGTCATACCGAAGCAAGATGTCTGCAGGGCGGCGCACCATCCCCAGATAAATATGGTGAATATCCACATTCATGTGATGCTCTTGGAAAGCCTCCTCCATATATTTCGAGAAGAGTTCCTTCTCTTCTCCGATGCTGTCCCATGAATGGATGACCACAATGCTATGACGAGGTCCCTGAGACCTAAACTCACGGACTTTGCTACAAGAGCCTGTCAAAAACGCCAAAAGTACAATAAGAATCGGTAGTATCAGTGATAGATGATGCTTTCTCATGATTAAGTTCTTAAAAGATTGTCTTGCAAAGATACAAAAAAATATATAATAACAAATAAAAAATAAGAAATTTGATGCTAATATGCATATTTTTTTTGTTTATCGTCCCATTCTTTCCATATTAGCATCCGCAATGACACATAAAACATCATTTCCAAACCTGTCTCCGCATCAGTGTCTGGCTTACGCCCCGTGTGGTCAAATAGGCAACAAAAGCCACCCACAAACCGTGATTGCCCCATAGAGGAACAAGGGTCAAATACAGCAGGAAGAACACCACCATGCCCGATGCCATCGAGATGAGCATGCCCTTGGTGGCAGTCGCCCCAATGTAGATGCCATCCCAAATGAAAGCCGCCATGCCACAGAGTGGAAACAGCAACGTCCAGGGTTGATAAATCAGCGCTGCCTCTATCACCGTCGCATCGTCTGTCAACAGGGAGAGGAAAGGCTTTCCCAACAGAAGATACGCTGCCGTGAACAAAGCAGCCACACCCCATCCCCAGCGAAACAATCGGCGAATGGTTTCTTCATAGATAGTGCGCATTTGTGCGCCTATCGCCTTCCCCACCATTGCCTCGCCCGCAAAGGCAAAGCCATCCATGATGTAACTGTAGAGGGTGAAAAGTTGCATCAGCATCGTGTTCACAGCCAGTTCCGTGTCTCCTTGTTTGGCTCCTGCCGAAATAAAGAAGAAGTGTACAAGAATGAGGCAACAGGTACGCAAAAAGATATCTTTATTGAGAGAAAAGAATTGAAGCAGAGCATTTCCTTTGAACACAGATTGAGCAAACATGTATTTTCTCAATCTCAAATAGTTACGCACAAACAATAAAAGTGCAACTGCAAGTCCGATGTATTGTGCTATCACCGTGCCCCATGCCACACCTTCAATCTTCATGCCACATCCATACACCAGCAACAGGCTCGCCAAAATGTTTGCCACATTTTGTGTGATAGCAACCACCATCGGTATTTTTGAATTTTGCATGCCCACATACCATCCCGTCAATGCAAACAATGAAAGGGCTGCAGGGGCACCCCAGATACATATATTAAAATAAGTACGCGTATGTGCAGCCACTTCTTCCGATGGCATGATGATAGACAAAGACAACTCTCTCACAGGCACTTGCAGACACAGCATCACCGCTGAAATCAGCAAGGCAACCGACAATGCTCTTAGCAACACATTCACGACTTCCGTCAAGTTCCTTGCCCCAAACGCCTGTGCCGTCATGCCACTGGTGCCCATACGCAAGAAGGCAAACATCCAGTAGATGATGTTGAACAGCATACCACCCACCGCGATCGCCCCGATGTATGCCGCCGAACCTAAATGTCCCGTGATGGCAACATCAATCAGACCCAGCAATGGCACCGTGATGTTCGACACAATGCTCGGCAAAGCGATATGAAGAATCTGTTTGTCGCGAATGTTCATAAGATGTAAACCGTACCCCTCGACTACGATGCAGTGTACCCGAGGGGTACGGCACGGTGTACCCGAGGGGTACGGCACGGTGTACCCCTCGGGTACGGTTCTGAATACTTTTATCTTCTCACACTATTCATGTATGCTGCCAGCATCTCTGCACACCTCTCTCCATCCACACCTGCACTCACGATGCCACCAGCATATCCTGCCCCTTCACCACATGGGAACAGCCCTTGCAGACGCACATGCTGCAATGTCTCTCGGTCGCGAAGGATGCGTACAGGTGCAGACGTTCGAGTTTCCACACCTATCATGACGGCTTCGTTGGTCAAGAAACCATGAGAAGCCTTGCCAAAATTCTTAAATCCCTGTTGCAAACGCTTCGACACAAAATCTGGCATCCAGAAGTGGATGGGAGTGCTGATAAGCCCTGGAGTATATGATGTCTTAGGCAAGTCATAACTTCCCTTTCCATTCACGAAATGCGCCATCCGTTGTGCTGGTGCCTTCTGTGTTCTGTTTCCTTGCAGAAAAGAAAGATATTCCAACCTTTCCTGAAACTCCATCATGGCGAGTGCACCCCCTTTCGGCTCTATGCCTGGTACGGGTGGCAACTCCATGATGGAACGGTCTGCGAGGTCATCCACATGCAATTCCACCACCATGCCAGAATTGCTCCAAGGACTATTCCGCAACGAATTGCTCATACCATTCACCACCACCTGATTCGGTCCGCTGGCAGCAGGAACCACCGTGCCGCCCGGACACATGCAGAAGGAATAAACGCCACGTCCATCCACCTGAGTGACAAACGAATACTCGGCAGCGGGCAGATATTCACCCCTACCCTCCTTGCGATGATATTGGATTTTATCAATCAGTTCAGAAGGATGCTCCAACCGAACTCCGACAGCAAGGTCTTTCGCCTCAATCTCAATGCCTTGTGCATACAAATAGCGATAGACATCGCGAGCACTGTGTCCTGTAGCCAAAACAACAGGTCCCTTAAATGTCTGATTTCCACATCGAACACCCTCCACCCGATTGCCTTCCACAAGAATGGCATCCATCTTCGTTTCAAAATGCACTTCACCACCACAACGGATGATGGTGTTCCGCATCGCCTCAATGATGTTAGGGAGTTTGTCTGTACCCAGGTGTGGATGGGCATCTGCCAGAATATTCGTGCTGGCTCCATGCTGGCAAAACACATTCAGG
Organism: Bacteroidaceae bacterium; assembly: GCA_017470525.1. Classification (GTDB taxonomy): domain Bacteria; phylum Bacteroidota; class Bacteroidia; order Bacteroidales; family Bacteroidaceae; genus Minthosoma. Next base: position 35,004 of record JAFUYM010000008.1, on the reverse strand, counting down.
ATTTTCTCCACATTGCCACGTTTCTTGCTACGCGTGTAGAGTTTTCCATCAGAGAAAGCACCGGCACCACCCTCACCAAAAGAATAGTTTGATTCGGGGTCAACCATCTGGCTGCGAGAGATTTGTGCAATATCCTTCCGACGTTCATGCACACTCTTTCCCCGTTCCACCACCACAGGACGCACCCCCAACTCAATCAGCCTCAACGCCGCAAACAAGCCACCAGGACCAGCACCCACTACAACCGCCTGTGGCCGTCCCTCCACATTCGGATAATCCGTCCGCACAAACTCATCATCGGAAGGCAACTCATTCAGATACACCCTCACCTTCAGATTCACATAGATGGTTCGCTGCCGTGCATCAATGCTCCGTTTCAACACCCGCACTGCCGTCACCTCGTCAACCGACAATCCTTTTTCATCTTGCAGAAACTGCTTAATGCCCTGTTCACTTGCTGCCTGTTCGGGCAGAACTCTTATCTGATACTCTTCAATCATTGTTTTTTTCCTTTTTATGCACAAAGGTAAGAATTTTTTTACTAACTTTGCAAAAATAAAACCCTACAACATGGAAAACTATATTGTTTCGGCACGAAAATACCGCCCGATGACCTTTGACACGGTGGTGGGACAGGGTGCACTGACCACGACGCTGAAGAATGCCATCAGAAGCGGAAGACTGGCACATGCTTACCTGTTCTGCGGACCGCGTGGGGTGGGCAAAACGACGTGTGCAAGAATTTTTGCAAAGACTATCAACTGCCTGAATCCGCGTGAAGATGGTGAGGCTTGCGGTGAATGTGAATCATGTGTAGCATTCAACGAAGGACGCTCGTACAACATCCATGAACTGGATGCGGCTTCAAACAATTCTGTAGAGGATATCCGCCAACTGATTGAACAAGTGCGGATTCCACCGCAGATTGGCAAATATAAGGTGTTCATCATCGACGAGGTTCACATGCTGTCGCAAGCAGCCTTCAACGCTTTTCTGAAAACGCTGGAGGAACCGCCTCACCATGCCATTTTCATCCTTGCCACGACGGAGAAGCACAAACTGCTGCCAACCATCCTGAGCCGATGCCAGATTTACGACTTCAACCGCATGTCGGTGGATAATATCATGCGGCACTTGAAAAATGTGGCGGAAAAAGAAGGCATTACTGCTGAAGATGCTGCCCTGAACGTGATTGCACAAAAGGCGGATGGCGGTATGCGCGATGCACTGAGCATCTTCGACCAAGTGGCATCGTTCTGCGGTGGTAACATCACTTATCAGCAGACCATTGCCAACCTGAATGTGCTGGATTATGATTACTACTTCCGTCTGACTGACTATTTCTTGGAAGGGAAAATCACAGAGTGCATGCTGACACTCAATGAAATCCTCTCCAAAGGATTTGAGGGTCAGCACTTCATCGGCGGGCTTTCCACTCACTTCCGCAACTTGCTGGTGAGCCGCGATGCACAAACGGTAGGATTGATAGAAGCCAGCGAGGAGGTGCGGAACAAATATAAGGAACAGGCACAAAAGTGCAAGCCACAGTTTCTCTATCGTGCCATGAAACTGGCGAACGACTGCGACTTGAATTATAAGCAGAGCCAAAACAAACGGCTGCTGGTGGAACTCACCCTCATCGAGACGGCACAACTCTCCTCCGATGATGGGGCTTCGTCGGGGCTTTGCCCTACGAAGATTTTGAAACCCATATTCGACCAATTGAGAGCGGCTGGCAGCGAGAGCCAGGCAAAAAGTCAGGTTTCTGCTACTCCTGTGACATCTCAAACAGCCACAAAACCGACAGCAACGCAACCTACGACAGCAGCACAGCCCGCGGCTCCTGCATCCTCTACGACAACCGTTCAACCTTCAGTACCCACTCCACCAAAAGTGACTCCATCCATCGGAGGTTTGAGAGGGGGACTTAGGGGATTCTCTCTCCGAAAGGCGAGTCAACAGAGCCAAGCAAACAATCAACAGAAAGAAAGTCCGCAGACAGTAAAGCCAACCCAAACGTTTGAAAACAAGCCAGTGGACAATGTCAACCTGACAGTGGCATGGCGAGAGTTTGCCGCAAAACTGCCTCAAGAGGAAACGGCGATGTCGCATCAGATGGATAACATGGAGCCTATGCTGCAAGAGGACGGAACCACCTTCCTCGTCATTGCCGACAATCCCTCCATACAGAGCGCACTCAGCAAAATCCAGCCACGCGTGGAGGCATATTTGCAACAACGGTTGCAAAACAACGCACTCCACATGACGACCCGTTTGCGCGAGGTGACAGACAAACGACGTGCCTACAGCCGTGTGGAACAACTGAACATGATGCTCGAACAGAGTGAAGCATTAAGGAAACTGAAAGAAGAATTTGAATTGGAACTTGCATAAATGGGAAAAGGGAAATTAGCAAAGTTTGCCGAAATGGCGGAGAATCCGTTGGTGGTGGAGTGTCCTTTCTGGCAACTCCAGCAAGACGGGTTTCCACTGAAAGGCAAATGGCATCAGGACTTCTTCAAGAACGACAACCCCATCGTGCTCGAATTGGGTTGCGGACGTGGTGAATACACCATCGGATTGGCTCGCCGTTTCCCTGACAAGAACTTCATCGGGGTCGATATCAAAGGTGCCCGCATGTGGCATGGAGCCAAAACTGCATTGGAAGAAGGCATGACGAACGTGGCTTTTCTACGCACGAACATCGAATGCATCGATGGGTTTTTCGCCCCCAATGAAGTGGCAGAACTATGGCTCACATTCTCCGACCCACAGATGAAGAAAGCCACCAAGCGGTTGACTTCCACCTACTTTATGGAGCGTTACCGTCGTTTCCTCATTGATGGCGGCATCATCCACGTGAAGACCGACTCCAACTTCCTTTCCACCTACACGAAATACATGGTGGAGAAGAACGGCTTGCCGATGGAGCAATGCACCTTCGACCTCTATGCAGAAAAAGAAGTGGATATGTCGTTGACAGACATCCGCACTTACTACGAGGGTATGTGGCTGGAACGTGGCATTCCCATCAAGTATCTTCAGTTCCGCCTGCCGCAAAGCGGCACACTCGAAGAACCTGACATTGAAATACCCGTAGATGGCTATCGTTCATACAATCATCAAGTAGTATCAACCAAAAAGACAGGGAAATAACAAAAATGCTGATTAGTTTATTATTATTATTCATCATCGGTTTTGGAGGTGTAATATGCATTATAGGCTTTTTCACGGCACTTGTCGAAGCCCTTTGGAAACGCAGACTTCCCAAAAAGGATTTAGATAAATTCTTCTTATGGTTTGTCCCCATCCTTTTCTTGGTTGGGTATGGTCTCATCTGCATTTACCGTTACACATCCGACAAATACATAGAGATGCTATTAGAAAAGGCACAAGACTCCACCATGTATAAGATTGACCAACATCAAAACAAATAAACATCATGACCATATACCCCAAACTTATACACGATGCACTTGCCACGGTTCGCTATCCGGGCAACGGAAAGAGCATCATGGAGAATGAAATGCTGGAGGATGACCTCCGTATTGATGGCATGAAAGTTTCCTTCTCGCTGATTTTCGAGAAGGAAACCGACCCTTTCAAGAAGTCTGTTGTGAAAGCGGCAGAGGCTGCCATCAAGACATTTGTACATCCAGACATCGACGTGACCATCAGCACGAAAGCCAAGACAGCATTGCCACCAGAGCCTGACAAGTTACTGCCTGGCGTGAAGAACATCATTGCCGTCAGTTCGGGCAAAGGCGGTGTGGGCAAATCTACCGTGACAGCCAACCTTGCCATCGGTTTGGCAAAACTCGGCTACCGTGTGGGATTGCTCGACACGGACATCTTCGGTCCTTCCATGCCCAAGATGTTTGGGGTGGAAGATGAACGTCCCTACGCAGAGACGGTGGATGGCAGAGATTTGATTGTGCCTGTGGAGAAGTACGGCGTGAAACTCTTGTCCATCGGTTTCTTCGTTGACCCCGAACAGGCAACCTTGTGGCGTGGCGGCATGGCATCGAATGCCCTCAAGCAACTCATCACCGAGGCGAAATGGGGCGATCTCGACTACTTCATTCTCGACACGCCTCCTGGCACCAGCGACATTCATCTGACGCTGATTCAAACCCTCGGCATCACAGGGGCTGTCATCGTTTCCACCCCACAGCAGGTGGCACTGGCTGATGCTCGCAAGGGTATCAACATGTACATGAACGACAAGGTGAACGTGCCGATTCTCGGGTTGGTGGAGAACATGGCATGGTTCACTCCTGCCGAGTTGCCCGAAAACAAATATTACATCTTCGGCAAGGATGGTTGTAAACGTCTTGCAGAGGAACTGAATGTGCCACTTTTGGCACAGATTCCGCTTATCCAATCCGTTTGCGAGACAGGTGACAGCGGCGAACCCGCCGTGCTCAATCCTGCATCGCCAGAGGGAATCGCCTTCATGAGCCTTGCTGCCAAGGTGGTCACGCAAGTGGATAAGCGGAATGTGGAGATGGCACCCACACAGCGTGTTGAAGTCAGCAAGCAATGAACAAGGCTTTCAGTCATATCATTCGTTTCTTCAGGGGCATTGTGGACAAATGGGAATTGAGGAGGCAGTTGCATCCGCTTCCCCAATCGGTGCATAAAACCGAGTCACCCAAAGAGTTCACCTTCCCTTTCTGCTACCGTCCCCACAAGTTGTGCCGTGCCGCAGCAGACGAGGTGATTGCGTATTGCTACAACACCCCCGAGATGGTGCCGACGGAAGGAAAGATGTTCGGGGTGCTCGTGGTGGAATACAAAGGGAAGCGGTATTACTTGAGAGCCTTTTCGGGCATCTACAACGGCTCCTACCACCACAAGGGGTTTGTGCCGCCTGTGGTCGATTTGCAGAATCCGAAAGGTTATTTCCGCAAAAAAGAATTGGAGATTGTGACGTTGACCCAAAAAATCGGCAACCTCTACAGCGACATGCCGAGCAAACATGCCGACCCTGTGGAAGAGACACCTGAACAAAAACTGAGAAAGGACGAAATCGCCCAACTCAAAGTGCTTCGAAAGGAGATGTCGCAAGACCTTCAGATGTGGACATTCCACCAATTCCGCATGCGCAATGCCCGAGGAGAGGAGGCTGACCTCATCGACATCTTCAAAGACTACAAATCACCCTTCCCCGAGGAGGAGTACATCGCCTATAAGGAAGGACGCATCGCCACAAAACCCAAAGGGAAGTACGGCGTTCCTCCCGGTGGTGCCGGCGAATGCTGTGCGCCCAAACTGCTCCAATATGCCTATCAGCACGGTTTGAAGCCCATCTGCATGGAAGAGTTCTGGATAGGTCCGTCGAAGGGCAACCAAATGCGCATTGAGAAGAACTTCTACCCTGCCTGTCAGCACAAGTGCGTGCCGATCCTCACGTTCATGCTCAAAGGACTCAATGTGGAGGAGAATCCCCTTTTCCATCGTGCCCGACTGCTGTTGAAGCGTGTGCATATCGTGCATGAGGAGGAGGACTTTATGATTGTCTATAAGCCCTCGGGACTTCTCTCCGTGCCCAGCAAGAATCACGGCGAGCCATCGCTGATGGATTACCTCTACAGCCTCAACCCCAACTACCACCTTATGCACCGACTCGACCAAGACACCTCGGGCGTGATGATTGTGGCAAAGACCCACGAGGCATGTGGATGGATACAGAATCTGTTCATGGAGCACCAGATGATGAAGAAATACGTCGCCATCCTCGACGAGCCTTCTCCCATGCCCGACAAGGCTTTGCTCAAAGCGAAGAAGGCACAAAATATTCTCAATGACGAACCCTCACCTTATCGTGAGCCTCATTCAGGAGTGACTGAACTGCGCAGGGTTGACGGACTTCCACAAGGCACTATCTCTTTGCCCCTCTCGAAGAATCCTTTCGACAGCCCTCGTCAAGTGGTTGACCACCGGTTCGGCAAGGAAGCCTTCACCTATTACGAATTCACCTCGCCCCGACGCATCGAACTTTTCCCTGCCAGCGGCAGAACTCATCAACTCCGCATCCATTGCGCCCACCCCGAGGGCTTGGGGCGCCCCATCAAAGGCGACATCCTTTATGGCAAAGCCGCCGACCGCCTCTACCTCCATGCCGAGAGCCTTGGCTTTTGCCACCCCATCACAGGCAAATGGATGCACTTTGAGGTAATAGAGTTCTGACCTAAACACCTCAATTCACCCCACCCTTCCGCCCCTTCCTTTTCTTCCTACAAATGTTAAAAAACAAAGAAAGGTAATAATAATTCACAAAATAATTTGGTTTATAAAACAAACTTCTTTAACTTTGCATCGTGATTCGAACACAACCGTCGTTTCATTCCCTTTCTGCAGGAGGGATTGGGACGGCAAGAGAGCAGTAAAAGAAGTTCAAAAATCGGGTCGGGCATGTCCTATATATAAATAATGTGTAAGGACAGCCCCACCCCAAAACAGAATCAAAACAATGGAAGAAAAGAAAAATTTGACCGCAGAGCGCAGTCTTGAAATCATCCGCGAATCAATAGAGCGCAGCCAGCGCACGATAACCCAAAATTCGGCATTGCCGCTGATATGGTGGGGAATCTGCGTTTTCGCCCTTGCAGTGCTTATCGCTTACTTGTGGCAAAGTCATGGAGGACCTGTTTGGAATCTCCTTTGGGCGGCTATTTGGCCAATCGGCTATATCGGCAATTGGATGATTGACAAGAAAGAGAAACCCGTTCCAACGACCTTTGTAAGCAAATGCATCGGATATGTATGGACAACATTTGGCATCTTCTGTGGTGGTACAGGCATGTTGCTCGGATTGATGGGCAGCGGAGTCCTGCCTCTGAGTCTGATTATGCCCAATGTGTTCATTTTTGCCTGTATCACAAGTGTCATCTCTCTCTGCTTCGGAATGGGTACAACCATCATGGGGTTCATCATCCGAAACCGAGTCATTCAGGTTTGTGGTTTCATTGCAGGCATCGGCGGATTTTTCGGCGCGCTACATTTTCCGGGGCACGAACAACTCTACGTGATGGCAGCAGTGGCAATCACTGGTCTTATCGTGCCAGGTCTCGTCATTCATTTTCAACACAAAAAATAAGGAGGATATGAGCCTATGTTCCAGCCATTAGACCCTTTGTTGCACTCCGAACTTCGCCTCGCCGTCGTCTCCCTGCTCATCAGTGTGGAGGAAGCCGAATTTCCCTACATCAAAGAGCAGACGGGTGCCACGGCTGGCAACCTGAGTGTGCAACTCGACAAACTCTCCACGGCTGGCTACATCAACGTGGAGAAGACCTTCAAAGGCAAGAAGCCTTGCACCCTCTGCCGCATGACCGACAAGGGACGCAAAGCCTTCGAAGCCTACGTGGAAGCGTTGAAGAGTTACCTGAACGTGACGTGAAAGAACAAAAAAGGCTCTCCGTTTCCATTGGGAACGGAAAGCCTTTTTCTTTGAAAAATCATGATAGCAAATGGTTCGCCTGCTGCCGAGGTTCCCGACGAGTGTCCCACAAGTCAACAATCTCAACCACATCATGGTCGATGTCTACATAATAAATAAGTTTGTTAAGACGACCAACAACGATGCTACGATACACATTGGACGCTGTGGCTAAAAGTGGTTCAACCTTCCCCATATAGGGACTATTTTCCAAGAGTTTTGCCGTTTTGTATGCCTCTTGCAAGAAGTGCCGCCTTGCATAGCCATCGAATTCCGTTTGAAGATAATCAGCGGTGTCGCGCAAAACGGTTTTAGCATCTTTTGACCACGTCACCTTCATACAGCCTCCAAATGCAAATCTTTAGCTGCCAACTGCAAATCTTCCTCAAACTCCCGAAAGACCTCTTCGGTACTATAGCATTGCCCTTCTGCTATTTGACGATGTCCTCGTTCCGCCCTCTCCACTAACTCATCAACAGTATACGATTGAGGAGGATACTCTGTTAGTCTTTCAACCAACCACTGACGATTTTCGGAAGAAAGCGAAAGCCCTTGAAGATAAGTCCACAAATTGTTCATTGCCGATGTTGTCATAATCTCTTCACTTTTTACGAATACAAAGGTAAGAAATATTTGAAAGAAAAACAAAAATTCCTCTCTTTTTTCGTTTGACTACATAAAAAAGCCATCAGAATGTGACATGACACAAAATAGTTCATGATTTTGATACAATCCCAGCAATAACCGATTCCTTGTTCATCCACAATTGTATTACCGCTATGGCAATAAGGGCAGTAAGGCGTTCCTTCTTGATAGATTCGCAAACGTTTAGGCTTTTTCCGCTTTCCATCCTGTTTGAAAAGCCTGTTCCAAAAAGAGAATGTGACCATCAACTAATATAAGTTCATTTATACAATTCATGAGAAATTAGTGGTTAATTCATGGTTATTCATGTTAAATAGAAAGATACACGAATTATCACAAATTAACCACGAATTATCATAAACTTTATGCCAAATGTTCTAATGTGCCTTTTTTGACAAAATACCGAAATGTAAACGAGCACGTGCCCCGTCCTATTTGCTAAACAACTTCTGCAAGCCTTCCTGTGCCTTGGTCGGAAGAGCAGGGATGTTGTGCTGACGCTCGAAGTCCTGCACAAATGAGTAAGACATCTTCACCTTGTTTGCCTTCTTCTTCTCTTTCAGTTCCTCCTTGGTCACATACTCACGTTCAATCGCGTATGACTCCAACCAGAGGCGGACATGCACGTCCTTTTTTTCCGATTTCAGATACGTGTCATAGTCGTCATGCCATTGGCTCATCAAGAAATCCGTTGTGCCACACTTTCCATCTTCACCCAACTGATAAACCCGATAAATATTATTCTGTTCGTTTTTCTTGTTTTCCTCCTTTTCTTTTGGTGTCTTTCCTTTTTTCTCCAACTTCGCTGCCTTGGCATCTTGCTTCTCTTTCTTGCTGATTCTGCGGCAGGCTCCTTCGTCCAGCGTGATGCGATGCAGGCGGTCTTTCGCATCGTCCACCACATTACCCACCACTTGGTCACCGTAGTAAATATTCTGACGCCCTTCGCCAGCAGCCTTCAGTTTCAACTTTGAATCCGTGAGGTCAGTATTCGATACATTTTTCTTTTTGGGAAGGTCACCCATTCCGTCAATGATTCGTCCTAAGAGGCCGTCGAGCGTTGTTTTCAAAAGTCCCATCTCAGCCTTCGAGAGGTGGGTGGTGTTGGATGACACCGACTTCTTCTTGATGTCATACACATTGTCTGCCACGCCAAAGCGACAATACTGCAGGGTATCGTCCCACATGTAAATCAGGCGGTAGTAGGTCTGCACATACACATAGTCCTTGGGCTTCACCACGATTTCGTCCAAACTATAGTCACTATCCTCCAGCGGGACACGCACATCGCCCTGCCCCTTCACATAGACTTTCTTTGTCTTGAAGGCAACATGAGTAATGGTGATGGTTTGGTCGCCCTTGAACCCTTCTATCTCTCCGTCCATGCCTGTAGTGCCGATAATGCAGCCTTCTTCGTCAAACACATGTGCGTATGCCACAGGATTGTCCTCCGTGTCTACCGTCACCAGTTTCTGAGCACTCAAACTCGTCACGCCACTGAAAATAAGGATGGTGGCTATCATCCTGCAAATGTTCTTCTTCATTATTCTCTTATCGAAAAAATACCGTTGAAAAAATGATACATATAATTGATGAAAAATTCATGGTTAATTCATGGCAATTCATGTTAAAAAGAAAAACACGAATTGCCATGAATTAACCATGAATTTTTCATAAATTATTTTTGGCAATTAGATGGCTTTACAGCCCTAAGTCCTTCTTGATGGCATCTACCTTCGCCTTTGCTTCGGCTGTGGCAGATGGGTAGCACTTCGGGCACTCCATCTCGCCCTTCACTTCCACATAGAACTTAATCTTTGGCTCGGTGCCAGATGGACGGACGGAAATCTTGGTGCCGTCGGCGGTGAACCACTGGAGCACGTTGCTGGTGGCTGGCATGTCGATGTCACTTTCCTTGCCGTCGCACACCATCTTCAGGGTCTTATAGTCCTTCACACAAACCACAGGGCTGCCGCCAAGAGATGTTGGAGGTGTCTTGCGGAAGTCTTCCATCATCTGCTTGATTTCGTCGGCACCCGACTTGCCGGGCTTGGTGACAGAAATGGCATTCTGGTAAACAAAGCCGTAGTCAAGGTAAATCTTCATCAGCAGGTCGTAGAGCGTCATGCCATTGTCCTTTGCCCATGCAGCGATTTCGCAGAGCAGACAGATAGAAGCAGGGCTGTCCTTGTCACGCACCTTGTCGAATGGCAGATAGCCAAATGACTCCTCACCGCCGCCAATGTATTTCTTCACACCTTCGGAGAGTTTGATTTCACGAGCAATCCATTTGAAACCTGTGTAAACGTCGCGAATCTCCACGTTGTTGCGCTTGGCAATTTCAGCAATCGTCTCAGTCGTCACGATGGTCCTCACCATGAACTCGTTGCCCTTCAACTGACCCAGTTTCTTCTTGTTCTCGATGATATAGTAAGAGAGCATCAGCGCCGTCTGGTTACCATTCAGGATGCACCACTCGCCCTTCGGGTCGCGGCACACCACAGCGAGGCGGTCGGCATCGGGGTCGGAAGCCAGCACGAGGTCGGCATTGAGTTTATCGCCCAACTTCATGCCGAGGGTCATTGCCTCAGAGTTCTCAGGGTTAGGAGAAACAACCGTTGGGAAGTTGCCGTCGATGACCATCTGTTCCTTCACCACGTTGATGTTCTGGAAGCCCCAAGTGCGCAGAGCGGCAGGGATAATCACACGACCTGTTCCGTGCAGTGGAGAGTAAACGATGCAGAGGTCCTTCTGGCGGTTAATCACCTCTTGGTCAACCAATGCCTCATGCACAGCGTTGAGGTAGTCAACATCCATCTCGCCACCGATAATCTGGATGAGGTCGTTGTTAGGCGTGAACTTCACTTGGTCAATCGTCACCTTGTTCACCTCGTCGATGATGCCCGTGTCGTGCGGAGCCAACACCTGAGCACCGTCGTCCCAGTAAGCCTTGTAGCCGTTGTATTCGCGTGGGTTGTGGCTGGCGGTGATGTTCACACCTGCCTGAGCACCCAACTGGCGGATGGCAAAAGAAATCTCGGGTGTAGGACGAAGGCTCTCGAAGAGGTATGCCTTGATGCCATTGGCAGAGAAGATGTCAGCCACCGTCTCAGCAAACAGGCGCGAATTGTTGCGGCAGTCGTGACCAACCACCACGCTGATGTCCTTCTTGCCAGGGAAAGCCTTCAGGATGTAGTTGGCAAAACCCTGTGTGGCCATGCCCACGATGTACTTGTTCATACGGTTGGTGCCCGCACCCATGATACCGCGCAAACCGCCCGTACCAAACTCCAGATTCTGATAGAACGCATCGATGAGAGCCGTCTTGTCCTCCGCATCGAGCATAGCCTTCACTTCTGCCTGTGTCTCGGCATCGAAAGCCGGCGAGAGCCACTTCTGTGCCTCAGCCGTACACTGCTTAATCAATTCTTGATCCATAATATTAGTTTTTGTTGAATAATTATTCTTTATGCAAAGATACACAAACTTTCTTGGAACAAAAAACAATTTCCGTTTTTTTCTTCTTTTACCCTAAAATCACACCAAGAACCACCAATCAAACCCTCATTTTTCAACTCATCACCCCACAAACACCACACCCATCACCGTAATTACGTTGCACCCGTCATCGTAATTACGACAAAGGGCACAGCGTAAATACGGTGACGGGCGCAACAGAAATGTGGAAGAAGAAAAACGAACCCAACACTCACTTTTATAGGAGAAAATAGAGTCACCTGCATAACCGAGTGTGATCGGTTATGCAGGCGTCCCCTTATATGCCCTAATCGGATTGTTCTTTCTATCTTTCTTTACGCATTATTCCCTTGGGCTATTAATATAATCGTCACACAAAAATATAACTCATATCATCCCATTCATCTTCTGTCATGTCTGGGAATTTTTCCTTGAGCATAGACTTCACTTCTCCTTTCCATCGGCTATCTATCAATTCCGACCAGCCTTCTTTATCGAGATATCGAAGATATTTACCAATCTTCTTTCGCGGTTCCATATCGAATTGTCATTTCTTGTCAAAATGCCTCTGCCATCAAATCCTTCCTGCCAATCAAACTAAAGATGGTGATGTCATTGTCTTCGTTGAGAATACGGAGAGTACGAAGAATCTCATTGAGGGTGGATCCACTGGTAGTCACGTCGTCAATGATAAGAACATTTTGCCGACGGATGGAGGCACAGAGTTCTTCATCGGCAGCATTGGCAAATTTGAGGAAGTGCATCATGTAGGGACGGAAACGACTTTTCTTCACATCCTTGGCAATGGTGAAATAGTCTTTCTGATGGATGAGGTCAAGCATCTTATTGATGGATTGCTTCACTTCTTCTTTTTGAGCAGGGGTGTAACGAGGACGACCATTTTCCAACACATCATCAAGATACTGCTTCTCGTAGGCATCCATATCGAACGAAATGCTGACAGGAAGAGCCTTGACAAGTTCCATCTTATGAAGCGACGGCTGGGCAAAGCGATAGATGTAACGTAACATATATTGGTTCACTTTGCTGGAGGATTCGGGCATCACCACAAGGTCGTAGTTGTAGAGATTGATTTGTTTGTTGAGGTCATCAACGGCTTTCTTAATAAAGTTTGTCAGGTCGGGGTGGTCTTGCAAAGCCTCCGTGAATTTAAGGTGTTTGATAAAGGCACTACGAACAGAGCCGTCCACCTGTTCGGAAAACTCATACCCATAGTAAAAGCACTTGCCGAATGCTTCCACTTGATAGCCACTCCCTGTCAGAGAGATGATATCCTCTTTCCCATCGTGCAGAAAATCAAACACGAATTTCTTTTCTTCTTGGTTATACGTAATGCCCATATTCGTCTTTTAACAAACACTTCTACTTTTTCTTGCCCCACAAAGTTACACGCTTTTTTTCATTTCAGCAATTATTCTTTCGGAAAAATGTGTTGCGAAGAGGAGTTTTGGGGGCAAAGTGAGGGTTTTCGATTATTTTGTCGACCATCATTTCACACGCTGCAAGGTGTATTCCTTTTTGCCGTCGTTGCAGCGGAGGGATTTGCCTTCATTCTGAATGACACAGACAGCATCGCCTTTGCCGCGTTGCCCGCCGCCAATGACGGTGATGACGTTCCCTTTCTGAGTGTATTTCAGGAGAGGTTTTTCTGCAATCGCTTTCGCCATCTTCTTTTGTGCCATCTTGAGTCCAAACTTCAGCATGAAGTTGGCATCGGGCTTCGCCTTGATGGTCGGTGTCTGCCTTACCTCCGTATCGCTGACAAACTCAAGTCGGACACTGGCATCAACGTCCGACTTTTCCGTGCCCTGATTCATAATGTCTTCGCCATAATAGACACGCCCCTTCATGCTTTGTGCCGCACAGAAAAGGGTAAAGACAAACAGCCACAGGACGGTCAATAGATATCTTTTCATGTTTGATGTTATCGGGTCTTCAAGGAGAGTTTCGTACTTTTCAACGTGGAAGACGAAAACGTGAGGTTTACTTTGCCCGCCGTTCTGGTACTACGAAGGATGCATTGCATATATCCCGCCACCATCTTCTTGGTGGTGACATCGTAATAGAGGTCGGAAGTGAAGTTGTCACCCGTGTCAAGAGAGACGAATGTGGCAGCCCCATCGACTGAGACAGAGATGTCGTCCGTAGCATTGGGAACCACCCTACCCTTCGCATCCACAGCATAAACATTCAAATACTTCAACGCCATTCCGTCGGCTGTCCATGCCTCTGTGGTTTCCTCCACCACCTTCAGTGCCACAGCCTTACCACTCGTTTCGATTTCATCACGCGCCACTTCCTTGCCAGCAGTTCGGGCAATTGCCAGCAGTTTGCCACCCATGCCATACTCGATGCCGCTCCAAAGAATAATGTTGCGCTTGACCATATTGGTGGTATCATTCTTCTGAACACCTAAAGACTGCCCATTATAAATGAGTTCCACTTCTTCCGCATTTGTGTAGGTGAACACATTCGGATGAGTGCCATCCTTTTGATTCCAGTTCCAATTCTGGGTGATTTTCTGCTGCCCCACCTTGACATCGTTCCATTCAAGGCTCTCGGGCTTGCCCTCCAGCACACCAATACGCACCACTGGCTCACTCGGTTGGATGCATGACTTGATAAGATATGCCTGCGGGAATGGTTGCATGGCATGGCTAAAGAACGAATAGTTCCAACCTTTCTTGGGCCAACCGTTCGACTCACCCCAATACTCGATAGCACCCCACCAACAGAGCCCCACACTGCGCTTTTGATCCATGCCATAATAAGGTTGCTGCAACTGATTGGTCACTGCCTCACTCTGGAAAAGAATCAAATCGGGCTTGAAATCATAATAGCCATGATAAGCATCCCACTGATAGTTGAAGGATGCCACCTCCGTCTCGCATGCCAGTTCTGGTGGAACAAGATAGGTCTTGAAATCGGGCGTATTGCGTTGTCCACCCGCACGAGCCGGGAACATGGCAACAGTGGTGGGGCGTGTCTTGTCGTAGCGTTTCAGCATCTGGTCGAAAATACGATAGGTGGTGATACCCCAGTCGTTCGTTTGGTAGCCGCTCCAATCCGAACGTGTCTGGAGTTCATTACCAAGGCTCCACAAGATAACTGACGGGTGGTTGCGGTCGCGTTTCACCCACTCGGTCAACAAGTCGGGCCATATTTGCATGAATGGTTTTCTGCCTCCCCAATAGTCCTTGTCCGACCACTTATCAATCAACTCATCCACCACCAGCATACCTATCTTGTCAGCAATTTTGTAAAGGTCTTCCGAATAAGGATTGTGCGAACAGCGGATGGCATTATAACCAAAATCCTTCATAATGCGCAATTGACGTTCCACAGCCGTTTCAAAAGCAGCCACACCCAAGGCACCAAGGTCGTGGTGATTGGCTATACCTGTAAGAAAAACCTTTTTCCCATTCAGTTTGAAACCAAAATCCGGACCATATTCGATGGTACGGAAACCGAAATGATCTGCCACAGAATCAATCACAACACCCTTCTCCAGCAATACAGCCTCAACAGTGTAGAGATTCGGTGAATCTAAATCCCACGAAGCAGGATTAGCCACCGTCATCTGAGGCAACTGCACTTCAGTATTATTCTGAATCGTATGGTCAGGCATTCCCTTTTCTGCCGATGCGACCACCTTTCCTGACGCATCCTTCACACAAGCCTTCACCTGAACATCGTGTTTCTGCCAACCGATTACCTGCACCTGCACATTCACCTTTTCCCCCTCTGTGTTCACATACAATCCATGTCGTGCAATTCGCGTGTTGTTGCTCACTCTCATCCATACATTCCTATAGATGCCGCCACCCGTGTACCAACGGCTTCCGTTCACAGGTCCCGTGTTCGAATACACAGCCACCACATTTTCGCCTCCATAATTCACAGCCTTAGTGATGTCTGCCTCAAAACCCGTATAGCCATATTCGTTGCTTGCCACTTTCTTGCCGTTCACATATACATCACTCACATACATCACCCCCTCAAAATCAAGCACCAAACGTCTGCCTTTCAGTTCTGATGGCACCAAAAAGGACTTTCTATACCAGCCCTCACACATCCGCTTGAATCCACGTCCCCTATTCTCTTTCTCTTCCCAAGGCTGTTCAAACTGATAGTCGTGCGGCAAATCCAGTTTCCGCCACGCACTGTCATCAAAATCAGCACGTTCGGCACCATGAGGATTACCCAACTGAAACTTCCAGTCGAAATTGAACAATGTCTTCTGATGATTCACAAACTCACTCAGAGGGGCATTCTCACCCTCCCGTCCTTCCTGTCTTTCAATGTATTGCGCCGAGACAGGAAGCACATAAAATGGTGAACAAAACACCAAAGTCAGCAAAGGAAAAAAGAATCTTTTCATACCAAATAGGCTAAATTTTTGGCAAAGGTAGCACAAAAAAAGCAATACTACAAGGATTGCCCCGTTTATTTCACAAAATCCCTCCACCTTTGTGAGAAAATACTCAACACTCTGTCCCTCAGTGAGCCCACACCCACAAAGTACGCGAGCCTCGTGATAAGAAGCATGGAATTGAAGCATTGTTCATTTTAGCCACCGTTAGATGGAAGCGGAGGGGCTTCCGTTCGGCAATAAGAGCAAAAAAAGGGCTTTTTGTTTTGTATTGTGCTCACTTAATCGTAACTTTGCATCGATTTATGTGGTTTAGTGAAGCAAAATGAACGTAGCAATCGTAAAATATAATGCGGGCAACATCGGATCGGTGGAGAATGCTGTGAGGCGTTTGGGATTGGAGCCAATGGTGACCGACGACATTGAACTGATACAAAAGGCTGACCGTGTGATTTTCCCGGGACAGGGGGAAGCACACAGCACGATGGAGTATCTGAAGGCACATCGTCTGGACGAAGTGATTGTGGGGCTGAAGCAGCCAGTGCTGGGCATCTGCATCGGCATGCAGTTGTTGTGCCGCCACAGCGAGGAACAGAACACAGATTGTCTGGGTGTGTTTGATGTGGACGTGAAGCGGTTCCTGCCCAAGGCGCATGAGGACAAGGTGCCTCAGATGGGTTGGAACACGGTGGAAGACACAAAGTCGCCGCTGTTTGCGGGGTTTGAGAAGCCTGAGTTCGTATATTTCATCCATAGTTTCTACGTGCCAACGTGCGACTGGACGATTGCCACAACGAACTACATTCAGCCCTACTCTTCTGCCTTGCACAAGGGGAATTTTTATGCAACTCAATTCCACCCCGAGAAGAGCGGTAAGGTGGGCGAAAGAATCCTCAAGAATTTCATAGAACTATGATAGAGATTATTCCTGCAATAGATATCATTGATGGTAAATGTGTGCGTCTGACGAAGGGCGATTACGACACGAAGAAGGTCTACAACGAAGACCCTGTGGAGGTTGCCAAGATGTTTGAGGCACACGGCATCCGACGCTTGCACACGGTCGATTTGGACGGAGCGCGTTCGCAGCACATCGTGAACTGGAAGACCATCGAACGGATAGCCGACCACACAAGTCTGGTGATTGACTTCGGCGGTGGCATCAAGTCGGACGAGGACATCGACATTGCTTTTGCCAGCGGTGCCACGATGGTGACCATCGGCAGTGTGGCAGTGAAGAAGCCCGAACTGTTTGAGACTTGGCTGGAGAAGTATAACGACAACAAAATCATTCTCGGTGCCGACGTGAAGCACGGACGCATCAGCATCAACGGCTGGAAGGAAGAGGGAGAGGACGAGTTGATGCCCTTCCTGCACAAGTATGTGAACAAGGGAGTGGATAATGTGCTCTGCACCGACATCAGCAAGGACGGCATGCTGGAAGGTCCTGCCATGGAACTGTATGAGCAGATTGTGAAGGAGTTTCCCGACCTGCACCTCATTGCCAGCGGTGGCGTGAGTTGCATTGAGGACATCGACCTACTGAACTCGGCAGGTATTCCTGCGGTGGTGTTTGGCAAGGCGATCTACGAAGGTAAAATCAAGATGGAGGAGTTGGAGACGTATGTTGGCTAAACGTATCATACCCTGCCTTGACATCAAGGACGGACAGACGGTGAAGGGAACGAACTTCGTGAACCTGCGACAGGCTGGCGACCCCATCGAACTGGGCAAATTGTACAGTGAGCAAGGAGCCGACGAACTGGTGTATCTAGACATCACGGCTTCGCACGAGGGACGTAAGACGTTCACGGAACTGGTGAAGAGGATTGCACGGGAAATCAACATCCCATTTACGGTGGGTGGCGGCATCAACGAACTTGCCGATGTGGACAGGTTGCTTAATGCCGGAGCCGACAAGGTGAGCATCAATTCGGCTGCACTCCGTCGCCCAGAGTTGATTGATGAGATTGCGCGGAACTTTGGCAGTCAGGTGTGTGTAGTGGCTATCGATGCGAAATGTGAAGACGACACGGTGCATGAGAATGGCGACCCACGCATTGACGGTGATTGGCGATGCTATATGAATGGCGGTCGTGTGCCGACTGAATACAGGCTATTCGACTGGGCAAAGGAAGTGAACGAACGAGGTGCTGGCGAAATCCTGTTCACGTCGATGAATCACGATGGTGTGAAACGTGGGTTTGCTAATGCGGCACTTCGCAAACTGGCTGACACGCTCACCATCCCGGTCATCGCATCAGGTGGTGCTGGAACGAAAGAGCACTTCCGCGACACATTCATCAACGGGCACAGCGATGCGGCACTGGCGGCAAGCGTGTTCCATTTCGGGGAAATACCCATCCCTGAACTGAAACAGTATTTAGCAAATGAAGGAGTAAACGTAAGATTGTAAAGATAATGGAAATTGATTTCAAGAAGATGGATGGTCTGGTGCCCGCCATTGTGCAGGATGCCAAGACACTCAAGGTGCTGATGCTCGGCTTCATGGACGAGGAGGCATACAACAAGACGGTAGAAACGGGCAAGGTGACGTTCTATAGCCGCACCCGAAAGACCTTATGGACAAAGGGTGAGACGAGCGGCAACTTCCTCAACGTGGTGGAGATTCTGAACGACTGCGACAAGGACACGCTGCTCATCAAGGCAAACCCTGTGGGACCCGTTTGCCACACAGGAGCCGACACCTGCTGGGACGAGAAGAACGACAACCCTATCATGTTTTTGGTGGAGTTGCAGCGATTCATCGAGAAGCGTCATGAGGAGATGCCCGAAGGCAGTTACACCACATCCCTGTTCAAGGACGGATGCCACCGCATGGCACAGAAAGTAGGCGAAGAGGCACTGGAGGCTGTCATCGAGGCTGTGGCAAACAATAACGAACGCTTGGTGTATGAAGCATCCGACATGCTCTACCACCTCATCGTGCTGCTCACCTCAAAGGGTCTGACCATCGAAGACTTAGCAGCAGAACTGGCTGAACGTCACGATCCGAACTGGCATAAGCACTAATCTCTTTTAACAACGAAATTCAAATTGAACGAAAATTGAGAGCGGTCTGATGAATCTGATTGAATACAAGGATGTCAATGTCTATCAGGAGTCACAATTGGTGTTGCAAAACGTTAGCGTGACGATTGGCGAGGGAGAATTTGTCTATCTCACAGGAAAGGTGGGCACAGGCAAAAGTTCTTTCATCAAGACGCTGTATGGCGAAATTCCTGTGAAAGAAGGCGAAGCGAAGGTACTGGATTATGATATGACGGAACTGAAACGCCGACATTTGCCAGAACTCAGAAAAAAGTTGGGCATCATTTTTCAGGACTTCCAACTACTGACTGACCGCACGGTAGATGCAAACCTGCGTTTTGTGTTGAAAGCGACAGGATGGAAAAACAAACTGGAAATCAATCAGCGCATCAGTGACGTGCTCGAACTGGTGGGCATGGCGACCAAAGGCTACAAGATGCCATCGGAACTGTCGGGGGGCGAACAGCAACGCATCGTGATTGCACGTGCCATCCTGAACCGCCCAAAACTCATCTTGGCAGATGAACCCACAGGCAACCTTGATGCCGAAACCAGCCGGCAGATTGTGGAACTCTTGCAACAAATCAGCAAGGCGAGCAGTACGGTGGTGATGATTACTCACAACCTCCAGTTGCTGGAAGAATTTCCAGGCAGACAATTCCTATGTAAAGACCACCAACTGACAGAAGTGAAACACCTCCAAAAGGAAGAAGAAACAACCGAAGAATTAGATTAAAGAACAAGAATAAAAATACACATATATAATATATTATGAAAGTACTTAAGTTTGGCGGAACATCCGTAGGCACTCCTCAGCGAATGAAGGATGTCGTAAAACTCATCACCGACGGCGAGCAGAAGATTGTCGTGCTCTCAGCCATGTCGGGCACCACCAATTCACTGGTGGAAATTTCTGACTATCTCTACAAGAAGAACCCAGAAGGTGCTAACGAGACCATCAACGCACTGGAAAAGAAATACAAGAAGCACGTGGATGAACTCTACACCACCGATGCCATGAAGCAGCAGACCCTTGCCTTCCTCAAGGAAGAGTTTAACTATCTGCGTTCTTTCACCAAAGGCATCTTTACGATGTTTGAGGAAAAGATCATTGTAGGTCAAGGTGAAATCATTTCGACGAATATGGTGACGAACTACCTCATCGAACAGGGTTACAATGCCGTGCTCATTCCTGCCCTGGAGTTCATGCGCACCGACAAGAACTCAGAGCCTGACCTTGAGTACATCCGCGAGAAAATCAAGATTCAACTCGACGAAAACCCAGACAAGGAAATCTATATCACACAAGGCTTCATCTGCCGCAATGCTTACGGCGAGATTGACAACCTGCAACGGGGAGGCAGCGACTACACAGCATCGCTAATTGGTGCCGCTGTGGGCGCATCCGAAATCCAGATTTGGACAGACATCGACGGCATGCACAACAACGACCCTCGCTATGTGGAGAAGACCTCGCCTGTCAACCATCTGCACTTTGAGGAGGCAGCCGAACTGGCATATTTCGGTGCCAAGATTCTCCACCCCACCTGTGTGCAGCCCGCCAAGTTTGCAGGCATTCCCGTGAAACTGCTGAACACGATGGACCCAACGGCTCCCGGCACCGTCATCAGCAACGAGACCGAGCACGGCAAAATCAAGGCGGTAGCAGCCAAGGACAACATCACAGCCATCAGAATCACCTCTTCGCGCATGCTGCTGGCATACGGCTTCCTGCGCAAGGTATTCGAGATTTTCGAGTCATACAAGACATCCATCGACATGATTGCCACTTCGGAAGTGGGTGTGAGCGTATCCATCGACAACCCTATTCACCTCGATGCCATCGTGAACGAACTGAAGAAATTTGGTCATGTGCAGGTGGATAAGAACATGTGCATCATCTGCGTGGTGGGCGACCTCGATGCAGAAAACGTAGGCTTTGAAAGCAAAGCAACCGAGGCACTGAAGGAAATCCCTGTCCGCATGATTTCCTACGGAGGTTCCAGCCATAATATCTCGTTCCTCATCTCTGCCGAGGATAAGAAGAAGGCTTTGCAGTCGCTGAGCGACCATCTGTTTAATTAAAAGAAAATGAATTGATGATAATTCGTGGCTAATTGATGATAATTCGTGTTCTTTTTATAACATGAATTGCCATAATTTAACCATGAATTATTCATGAATTTTATATATATTCTATGGCAATGAATTTCAATGTGGAGAAACTGGCGGCAATCCGCACTCCTTTCTATTATTACGACACAAACATACTGCGTCAGACACTTGACGCCATCAACACAGAAACACAGAAATACGACAACTATTTCGTTCACTATGCCGTGAAGGCAAACGCCAACCTGAAAGTGCTGAAAGTCATCAACGAAGCAGGTCTTGGCATCGACTGCGTATCTGGTGGCGAAATTGAACAGGTGCTCAAGGCTGGATTTCCTGCCAATAAAATTGTTTTTGCTGGTGTGGGTAAAAGTGACTGGGAAATAGAATTGGGGCTGGACAAGGACATCTTCTGCTTCAATGTGGAAAGCATCCCCGAACTGGAAGTCATCAACGAAATTGCCGCCCGAAAAGGTAAAGTCGCAACCGTTTGTTTCCGCATCAACCCCAATGTCGGTGCTCACACACATGCCAACATCACGACTGGACTGGCTGAAAACAAATTCGGCATTGACATGCTGGACATGGAGCGAGTGATTCGCCTGGCACAAAGCATGAAGAACGTGCAGTTCAAGGGATTACATTTCCATATCGGTTCACAGATTCTTGAGATGGACGATTTCATCGCCCTTGCCCACCGCATCAATGAACTGCAAGACCAACTGGAAGCCATCGGCATCAAACTGGAAATCATCAACGTAGGCGGTGGACTTGGCATCGACTATGATGACCCGCAAGCCAACCCAATTCCCGACTTCAAGGATTATTTTGAGGTCTATCACAAATACTTGAAACTGCGTCCAGGGCAGACTCTGCACTTTGAGTTGGGACGTGCCATTGTCGGGCAATGTGGTGCCCTCATTACCAAAGTCAACTATGTGAAAGAGAACGCCATCAAGAAGTTTGTCATTGTCGATTCAGGTTTTACAGACCTCATTCGTCCTGCTCTTTATGATGCCCACCACAAGATCATCAACCTCACTGCCATCGATGAGGCAACCCGTAGTGGCAAGGAGCACACACCACAGCAAGTAACCTACGATGTAGTAGGTCCCATCTGTGAATCCAGCGATGTCTTCGACAAGAACATTTCCCTCCCCTACACCCGTCGAGGCGACCTGCTCGCCATCCTCTCAGGTGGTGCCTATGGCGAAATCATGGCATCCAGTTACAACTGCCGAAAACTGCCCGAAGGATATACCAGCGAGGAATTAGGGGAATGAATACATCGAACCCTTCAAAGAGGCATTTCCACATACAAAAACAAAAAATTTAATAAGTTATTCCTATTTTTCTTTGTCATTTGCGGAATTTGGCGTATCTTTACACCGAAAAATCTCGATGTGTTCTTCGAGAATCCCTCGACTGATTGACTGACTTTACTGATAAATCACTTTTTTGACCTATACACAACTGATGTCACTGTGTCATATCTAAAACATTTATCAATAAAGAATAACAATCATGAAGACTATCCATTTAACGATGTTGGCTGCATGCCTTTTCACCATGAAATCGCATGCGCAATTGTCGTCTAATCCCGACAAGTTTCTGGGAAACATTACCACGAGTTATCAAGTGGATTACGGCAATGAGAAGTACTACACCCTCTGGAACCAGATTACCCCAGAGAATGAATCAAAGTGGTCATCTATTGAAGGTTCACGCCGTGGCAGTTTCAATTGGGGCGGATGTGACAACGCTTACAATTATGCCAAGAACCACAATTTTCCTTTCAAGTTCCATACGCTCATCTGGGGGTCCCAATACCCCGGTTGGATAAACGACCTCTCCACAGAAGAACAGTACAAAGCCATTGTTGAGTGGATGGATGCCATCAAGAAGCACTATCCTAACCTGCCCATGATTGATGTGGTGAACGAGGCTGTACCCGGTCATGCCCCTGCTCCCTACAAAGCGGCTCTGGGAGGCGATGGAAAAACGGGCTACGATTGGATAATCAAGGCATTCGAGATGGCGCACGAGCGTTGGCCAGATGCCATTCTGATTTATAACGACTACAACACGTTCCAATGGCAAAGAAGCCAGTTTATAGACCTTGTCAAGACCCTGCGCGATGCAGGTGCGCCCATTGATGCATACGGATGTCAGTCACACGACCTCACCGATATGAATGTGAGCAACTTCAGGTCTGCCATGGATGAGATTCAGAATGCGCTCAAGATGCCAATGTACAGCACGGAATATGACATCGGCACCTCGGATGACAATTTACAGTTGCAACGCTACAAAGAGCAGATTCCATACATGTGGGAAGCAGATTATTGTGCCGGCATCACCCTTTGGGGGTACATCTACGGACATACTTGGACCACAGACGGTAATTCAGGCATCATCAGGGATGGCAAAGACCGTCCAGCCATGACTTGGCTCCGTGAATATATGAAGACTGATGCTGCCAAGA
The DNA here is from genome assembly GCA_017470525.1 of Bacteroidaceae bacterium. Taxonomy (GTDB): domain Bacteria; phylum Bacteroidota; class Bacteroidia; order Bacteroidales; family Bacteroidaceae; genus Minthosoma. The sequence goes on along the minus strand of JAFUYM010000008.1, from coordinate 11,397 downwards.
ATGCCAAGAGCCCCTTCCCGGGCATGAAAAGGAGGCATCAGTCTATATCAAGCCGCAAACGGTCACACCCACCAAGGGCGAGCCACTGACCATCACCGTGAATGCGCGCCTTGCCACTAAAACCATCGACCACATCGAACTCTACGTGAAAGGAGCGCTCTACCAAACCATCAAGGAGGCATCTTCTGTCAACGAAAAGACTCTCGATGCTGCCTATGAAGCCGAATATACCCCTGCTGCCACTGGAAAGTATGCCCTCAAAGCCATTGTATATGACACTGATGGCAGTACTTATGAACGTGAAGGTGCTTTCACTGCCTACAACCCACGTTCTCCATTCAAAAACATAATTGCGGAATTGCCAGGCACCATCGAGGCAGAGAACTTCGACGTGGGTGGTGAAGGGGTCACTTACCACGACTCCAACACCAACAAGGAAGGCGATGGCGCATCTTATCGTACAGATGGTGGTATTGATGTGGTGAAGGGCAACAACGGTTACGCACTGGGCTATACCGCGAATGGCGAGTGGACTGAATACACCGTCAATGTCACCGAGGCTGGCACTTACTCCTACGATGCATACGTGTCCTCGGGTGTCACAGGTGCCTCCTTCAGCCTCTCCATCGAAACTCCAGACGGCACCGTTAACAACTTGAGCGAGGTCATCACCATCCCACAGACAGGCAATAGCGACTGGAGTAATTATGTACCCATACATGGACGCACCCTTGTCTCACTGGCTGAAGGCAAGCACATCCTCCGACTCAACATCAGCGGTAGCAACGGCAATATCGATAAGTTCGTCTTCAAGCACACGGAGGTCGATAACAACATCAAACTCGCCGTCACCTCCGACCCGGCACCTGCCACCATCAACACCAACACTACGTTGAAAGCAACAGCATCATCACCCACCAGCACTATCGCCAACGTAAGTTTCTATCTGGACAACGTGCTTCTGAAGAGTGTTTCGGAAGAGCCTTTCGAGACGGATTACAAGCCTACGGCAAAGGGTGAATATGCCATCACTGCCATTGCCACAGATGCTGAAGGCAAGGAATCGAAGATTGTCAAATACACGTTGAAGGTAAACAACAAGCGCACACCATACAAGAGTGTCATTAGTATTCCTGGCATCGTTCAGGCAGAGAACTTTGACAAGGGTGGCGAAGGACTCACTTTCCATGATTCTGACAGCGAAGACCAAGGCGATGCCAAGAGCCGCACTGACAATGAAGGTGTGGATCTCGTGAAGGGCAACAATGGAACAGTCATCGGTTATACTGCTGTAGGTGAATGGCTTGAATATAGCGTCAAAGTCACTGAATCTGGCACTTACTCTTACGAAGCCACCGTCTCTTCAGGAGTTTCGGGTTCAGGTTTCACGCTCGGACTCGTAGAGGATGGCAAAGTCACCTCACTCTGCAAGGTCAATGTACCTCAAACAGGTAGTAACAATTGGGACACCTACAAGGTGGTGAAAGGCAATATCCTCAAGGAATTGGAAGCCGGTGAACACATCTTCCGCATCACCATCAACGGTGCCAACTGCAACATTGACAAGATTGAGTTGAAACTTGTTCAGAGTTCTGCTATTGACGAAGTGGCAAGCACTCCAGAAACTGCCGACAACAACCTCTATAACCTTGCAGGTCAGAAAGTGGATGGAAATTACCACGGCATCGTCATTAAGAACGGCAAGAAATTCTGGAAGAAATAACTACACAGCGGGCACATCAACCCCTCCAATCAAAAAATGGGCAACACCTCCACCAGGTTGCTGCCCATTTTTTTGATTGCCTCTGTTGTTCTTCAGTTACTTGCCCGAATCAATCAACCACTGTCCATCAACTTTAAGGACTTTGGTCTTGTCACTTTTGGCAGAACCATCACCATACTTAATGGTGTAGTTCACCAAAGCAGATTCGTCACCATCTTCCATCTGCACATTGTCAATAACGACAGAGGAAATGCCACCCTTCTTGTCAATGTCTTTGACACCTTTCTCACGAATCAGCGTGACAAACTGCACCTTGTCCTTGTCGGAGAGGCTTTTCTTGAAGTACAGCAGGTCTATGGCTTCATCATATTGCCCTTCCTGAATGTAGGTGAAATACTTTTTAATGACACCTTCGGGATTGTTCTGAGAGCATGAAACGAAGGCAATTGTCATGAGCGCGAGACTCAGAATAGAAAGAATTTTTTTCATTGTGTTTTGTTTTTATGGGTTGAACAATGCTAATTTTTCAGTTTTTTTGTTTGAAAAGGTTGTACAAAAAGAACATGGGAACTTTCCTCAATATCGATGGGGAAGATTCCTTCACCGTCTTTACAAAGAATAACGGGCAGGTCGCGACGATGCCCATCGGTGATGTCAAGCCCTTGATGAAGGTATGCCTGATAGACTAATTCTGTGCAGTAAAGTTGAGTCGTGTCGGAGAGCAGATAATCGTTGTCGAACGTAACCTTCCCCCGCACCTTTCCCAGAGCATAAAGAACTGCGGAAGATGCTATGCTGTCAGAACAATCTATGCGCATCCACGCACCACACTTAGCACGGTCGGGGGCATAGAAATCTGAAAGCGACTCGTATTTCAGGTATTCAGGCTCTCCCTTCTCCGCCTCCCCTGGCACCGCATGGATGACCATCCACAGGGCACTCAAAGAATCGTAATGCAACATGCCAATGTGAGAATAGACAGAATTGCTGGATTCCACAACCGCCTGACTTTCCATCCCCCATCCGCACCGCAACACCAAGTCACCTTCGCGGAAATCAGCATCCTCTACCCAAACGGAACTTTCGTACGATGGGGTGCAGGCATAGAACATCCACACGAGTATCAAACAGATATAGCAGGAACGCATCATGATGGCAGTTTTTTACTCACAACTTCATCTTCATGCCACAAAAGTATTAAAAAATATTTGATTCACAACCTGCTTTCTATAGTTTTTTCCCTTCCCCACTCTGTTTTTTGTTTTTTTTCCGTATCTTTGTCATTCAAATGGACAAAGATGAAACTCAAAAAATACGATAAGGCAGAACTGAAGGACTACATCAGTGTAAGAGGATGTCGGGTGAACAACCTGAAAAACATCGACGTGAAGATTCCGCATGACAAGTTTGTGGTAGTGACAGGCGTATCAGGCAGCGGCAAGTCGTCGCTGGCGTTCGACACGCTGTATGCAGAAGGGCAACGGCGGTATGTGGAAAGCCTATCGACCTACGCAAGACAGTTCTTGGGAAGGTTGAGAAAACCCGAATGTGACTTCATCGAAGGGATTTCGCCCGCCATTGCGATTGAGCAGAAGGTGAGCAGCAGGAACCCGCGTTCCACGGTGGGAACCAGCACGGAGATTTACGATTACCTGCGCATGCTGTATGCGAGGATTGGACGGACGTATTCGCCTGTAAGCGGCAAGGAAGTGAAGAAGAACACGACAGATGACATCATCCAGTGCATGCTGACGCATGAGGAGGGAACAAGGCTGATGGTGATGACTCCGCTGGTGGTGAGGAACGGAAGGACATTGAAGGAGCAGTTGGATGTAGATTATAAGACAGGATTCCAGCGAGTGGAGGTGGATGGAGAGGTGGTGAGAATCAGTGACCTTTTACAGTCCCCTTCAACCTTACAGGCAGAGGGGGTCTTCCTTGTCATCGACCGATTGAAGGTGGGAGACGACAAAGCCACGGTGAACAGATTGGTGGATTCGGCAAATACGGCATTATATGAAGGAGACGGAAAATGCGTGCTGAAATTTGAAGATGGAGACACGAAGGAGTTTTCGCTGAAGTTTGAGGCAGATGGCATTGAGTTTGAGGAACCGACCGACCAGATGTTTTCGTTCAATTCGCCAGTGGGGGCTTGCCCTGAATGTGAAGGCTACGGAAAGATTATCGGAATTGACGAGAGTTTGGTCATCCCCGACCCCGATTTGTCAGTGTATGACGGATGTGTGGCATGCTGGAAAGGAGAAAAGATGTCGGAATGGAAGAAGGAGTTTGTCAGGAGAGCAGAGAACTATGAGAATTTTCCTGTCTTCACACCTTACAACCAACTGACCCCGAGACAGAAGGAAGTGCTTTGGCATGGTGTGTATGAGGAAAACGAATGGGGAAACCACTCCATCTGCATCGACGAATTTTTCCGCATGCTGAGAGAAAATCAGTATAAGATTCAGTATCGGGTGATGCTGGCAAGATACAGAGGAAAGACAGTGTGCCCCACCTGTCAGGGAAGGCGGCTGAAGAAGGAGGCAGAGTATGTGAAAGTGGGAGGAAAAAGCATCACAGACTTGTGTGAATTGTCCGTGACCGAACTGCATGAGTTTTTCCGCACCCTGAAAGTCACGGCTCAGGAAGCCAAAATCGCCAAACGCCTGTTGGTGGAAATCAAGAGCCGTCTGCAATTCTTGGTGGACGTGGGATTAGGGTATCTGACACTCTCACGACTGAGCAACTCGCTGTCGGGTGGAGAGAGCCAAAGAATCAACCTTGCCACCAGCCTTGGCTCTTCGTTGGTGGGCAGCATGTACATACTGGACGAACCCAGCATCGGCTTGCACTCAAGAGACACGCAACGACTGATTCGAGTGCTGCGGCAGTTACAGCAGTTGGGCAACACCGTGATAGTGGTGGAGCATGACGAGGAAATCATGCGGGCAGCGGATTACATCATCGACATCGGTCCCGATGCAGGACGACTGGGAGGACAAATCATGTATGCAGGAAGTCCCAAGCCCGACCCCAAAACGCTCAAAGAAGTGCGTTCGCACACATTGGATTACCTGACAGGAGCGGAAAAGATAGCCATTCCTGAGACCCGCCGTCCGTGGAACAACTATATCATGGTGAAAAATGCCCGTGCCAACAACCTGAAAGGCATCGACGTGAAGTTCCCTTTGAACGTGATGACCTGTGTGACCGGCGTTTCAGGTTCAGGAAAGTCATCATTGGTGAGGGACGTGCTCTATTTAGCCCTGAAGCGTCACCTCGGAGAAAGTGCAGAAAAACCAGGACTTTTCTCGAAGTTGGAAGGTGACATGGACATGATTCAACATGTGGATTTCGTAAACCAAAATCCCATCGGCACCTCGTCTCGTTCCAACCCAGTGACTTACATCGGGGCATGGGATGAGATACGCAAACTGCTTGCCAATCAGCAATTAGCCAAGCAGATGGGCTACACACCCGCTTACTTCTCGTTCAATGCCGAAGGCGGACGATGTGAGGAATGCAAGGGAGAAGGCACGGTAACCGTAGAGATGCAGTTCATGAACGATTTGGTGCTGGAGTGCGAACAGTGTCACGGCAAGCGTTTCAAGAGCGACATTCTGGAAGTGAAGTATCAAGGGATGAATGCCTACGACATCATGGAAATGACCATCAATCAGGCGATTGAGTTCTTCGAGAAGCACAAGCAGAAACGGATTGTGGAAAAGATGAAGCCGCTGCAAGATGTGGGATTAGGATACATCAAACTCGGACAGACCTCCTCCACCCTGTCTGGCGGTGAGAACCAGCGCATCAAATTGGCTTACTACTTGAGTCAGGAGAAAACGATGCCCACCCTGTTCATCTTCGACGAACCGACCACAGGACTGCACTTCCACGACATCCAGAAACTGCTCAATGCCTTCAACGCCCTGATTGCCCGTGGCCACACCATCCTCATCATTGAACACAACATGGACATCATCAAATGTGCCGACCACATCATCGACCTCGGTCCCGAAGGTGGAGAGGCGGGTGGCAACCTTGTGACCGAAGGCACGCCAGAAGAGGTGTCACGATGTGCTTACAGTTACACAGGACAGTTTTTGCAGGACAAATTGCTATAATATATAAATAATGTGCAAGAAAAAATGCTTTCTTTTCTTGCACATTATTTTTTTTTGTATCTTTGCAACTCATAACATGATATTAAAACCTCATTTAGAATGAAAAAACTGACGACGCTATTACTAACTGCACTCATGCCTTTACTCCCGATGAGCGTAAAGGCACAAAACTATGACCAATACTTTGAGGATGCCACGTTGAGAATCGACTACATCTTTGCCGGCAACGTGAAAGAGCAGCACATCTATCTCCAGGAACTGAAAAAGCAAGATAAGTGGGCGGGACGCAAAAGCCGCCTGGCAGAGAAATTCTTGAACGGCAACGGACAAGTCACCGTAAAAGACCACGCATCAGGACAGGTGATTTATGTGACCACCTTCTCCACGCTGTTTCAGGAGTGGCTGCAATATGACGAGGCAAAGCAAGTCGATAAGGCTTTCGAGACCTCTTACAACGTACCCTTTCCCAAACAGCCCGTTGACGTGACCGTAACCTTGACCGACAACCACCAGAAAGTGGTGACGGAAATGACCCACACGGTAAACCCCAAGGACATTTTAATCCGCAGGATTGGCAACAACGGCATACCGTTCCATTATGTGTGGAAAGGGCAACAGGCAACCAACAAGGGACAACAGACGACAAACGAACCACGCAACGGCAAAGGCAGAAACTATGTGGCATCAGCATACGACCCCTTCCAAGGAGTTGACATCACCAGTTGCATCGACCTTGCCATCGTGGCAGAAGGATATACCGAAGCACAGATGGGCAAATTCTACCACGATTGCCAAAGGGCAGTGGATGCGCTGTTTGCCCGCGAACCTTTCAAATCGCTGAAGAGCAGGTTCAATGTGGTGGCAGTGGCAGCCCCGTCGCAGGAGGCAGGTCCCACCGTGCCACATACAGGCATTTGGCACAACACACCGGCAGGCAGTCACTACGACACCTTCTATTCCGACCGTTACCTCATGTCGCAGGACATGCACAAGATTTACGACCTCCTCACAGGAGTCCCCTTTGAACACATCATGGTGTTGGTGAACAGCGACACTTACGGCGGTGGCGGCATCTACAACCAAGTGACCTTCTCCACCAGCGACCACCCCACCTTCAACGAAGTGTTCGTACATGAGTTCGGGCACAGTTATGCAGGTTTAGCAGACGAATATGCCTACGACGACATGGACTCCGAATGGTATCCAGCCGACACCGAGCCATGGGAACCCAACATCACCACCCTCAAAGACTTCAATTCGAAATGGGCGGACATGATGCCGAAAAAGCAATCCATCCCCACCCCACTCGACCCCAAAGTGCCCGACTTCAAGAGGATTGACAAGAATGACGCAAAGGCAATGGAAGTCCTCAACAAATGCACCCAAGTGGTCGGCGTGTTTGAAGGAGCAGGCTATCAGAGCAAAGGATGCTACCGTCCTGCACAGGAGTGCCGCATGAAGATTAACGAAGTGGAAGACTTCTGCCCTGTCTGCACACGCGCCATCATCCGAATCACAGACTTTTACACTGCAAAATAAAAACTCAAGTTTCGGATGTAATTATACCGCAAGCGGTCTTTGAAAAACCAATAAAAACAAGAAAAAACCATAAAAAACAATATGAGGCTTCAAGTTCTTTATGATGAAAATGATTGTTTTTTTGAGGTTTTCTTTGGTTTTTTATGGTTTTTCTAAAGACGCAAAGCGTTAAGAAGAACTTTCGAAAGTTAAATAAAAACTAAAACCTATTATATTATGAAACTGAAACAACTAACGTTAGCATTGCTGATGAGCCTTGGTTTAGCGGCACAGGCAGCAAACGAAAAGACAACAGTGGAACAGGTGACCAACTCCGTGCAACTGACCACCGACGTTGACTACACGGTGACAAGTGCGACACCATTCACAACGACAGGAAGCGTGAACATCGTGAACACAGAACACGCCGTGCTCATCCTCTCCAGCATCAAACCCAGCAAAGTGCTGAGCAACTGGATGGACTACATCTACATCAACGGCGAGAAAGCCGTGGATGGTGAAAACTGCCAAGTGAAGATGTACAACCGAGGCGCCATCATCTTCCCATATTCCAAAGACATGGCACCCCTCACCTGCTACACGGAACAAAACTTCGGCGGCGAATCGTGCAACAACTACAGCGAGGGAAGTTCGGGCGGCTACATGAAGACGCTGAACACATCCTTGCTCAACAACCAAATCCGCTCCTTCAAACTGAAACGCGGCTATATGGTCACCTTTGCCATCGGAACAGGCGGTTGGGGGTACAGCCGCTGCTTCATTGCCGACCAAGAAGACCTGGAGGTGAAGACCCTGCCCAATATCCTTGACAAGAAAATCTCCTCCTACAGAATCTTCAAGTGGCACAACGCCCACAAAGCAGGTTTGGCAAGCGACGGGAGAGCCGAAGCCAACCAAGCCCTCAACACCTCCTGGTGCTATGACTGGGGACAAGGCAACGCCAGCAACCTGCCCGATACAGAATGGGTGCCCAACCACATCTACGAAGACTGGCCCTCCTCGTCCACCTGCGGCAGCGTGACAGGTTCCTGCCACATGAAGACCAACAACGAGCCCGGCAACTCAGCCGACGACCACCCACAAGACGTGGCAACCGTGCTGGGCAACTGGGAGAACCTCATGCGCACAGGCATGCGACTCTGTTCAGAATCCTCCCACGACGGCTCCATGAACCACCTTAAAGCATTCATCGACTCGATTGACGCCCGTGGTTGGCGATGCGACATCCTCGACCTTCACTGCTACTGGGCATCAGGCACCTTCAACAGCCTCACCTGGTACAGCGACAACTACGGAAACGGCCGCCCCATCTGGATTTCAGAGTGGATCTGGGGAGCATCATGGAATCATAACGGAGCGTTTGGCGACGGAGTCACCAACTCACAGATTCTTTCCGAGACCAAAAATCTTCTGAACATCCTGAACACCAACAGCCGAGTGGAACGCTATGCCTACTGGAATAGCGAAAGCAAGGCACATATCTATGAGAACGGCGCACTGACCGAGTTGGGCAAACACTACGCCACGATGGATGACGGACTGGCATACAATGCCGCCAACGAATACATACCCAAGCCCACCCGTCTGGAAAACCTCTCCAACCTGAACTGCACCTACACACGCACGAAAGGCACAGTTGCCCTCACATGGAGCGACCCCAACGGCGACCTGACGGAAAGCATCACCGTACAGTGCAAGTTGCCAGGCGAAAGCCTCTACACGACCCTTACGACCCTCACACCAAAAGACAAAAACTCCAGCAGCGGTGTGACCTACAATTACACCGACACCATCACCGAACCCGGTGTATATACCTATCGCATCAAGGCCATCTCCTACAACAACAAGACCCTATACACCGACGATGCCACCGTCAACGTGGCACCGGCACAAGGCACCAACGAGTTCCAGTACGGCAAACTCTCCATCAACAACGCCGACGAAAACAAGGTTTATTATTCCGAAGCCTTCGAAGAGGCAACCCCCTTCGTCTTCATCGGCGCGCCCACCAACAAGAACACCAAGTTCTATGCAGGCAACATCACCAAGAACAGCAGCAAGTCATACTTCACCTACCAGCCTCTGGCATGGCAGACCAACGACGGCACACTCTCCAACAACGAAGAGATACCCTTCATGGCGCTGCAAGCAGAATACGACAACGATGCAAAGACCTACAGCCCACGCAACTACAAATTTGGCGACCTCGACTGCGAAGTGGGTTTAGTCAGTTCCAACAAGGCGACAGGCAGCGACACATGGACCGACGTGACCGAGGTGACCTTCAGACAGCCCTTCCCCACAGGAGAGACCCCCATCGTCCTGACCGAGATTCGCAATCCAAGTTACGCCACAGCCAGCAGCAATGCTACATCGCTGAACGTGCGGGTCTTCGACGTGACCAACACAGGCTTCAAGTTCATCATCTATTCCGAGGCAGCATCCACACGCAAGGTAGCCATCGCCCAGTCCGTGTGCTACTTTGCCATCGCCCCCGGCATCGGCACCATTGATGCAGAAAACGACCTCATCATCGCCGCAGGACATGGCATAGACAACCCCATTTACGGCATCTCAGCCCGTGACAACACCTTCTATTCAGAGACCACACCAGGCATCGATGCGACAAAAGTTTTACGCCCCACCCTGAAGTTCCATCAGCCCACCATCCTTGCCGCCCTGCAAACCAACAACTATCCAGCCGTCACCATGCTCCGACGCACCGACATCACCGAGAAGGACGACAACGGAACAACATGGACGACAGGAATCAAAATCAAGCGTACCCTCGACCACGACCTCAGTCCGGGCGTGAAAACCTCAACCACCGATGAAGCCTACCAAGACCTCATCGGCTGGGTAGCCATCAGCAAATACAAGTCGGGCGGTTCCGCACCAACAGCCATCGAAACCCTCCCAGCCACAGAAAAGAGCGGAAGGCTGTCTCCACGCATTGTCAATGGACGAATCCATGTGGATGGCGCCACCACATTCGAGGTTTACAGCCTGGCAGGAAACAAGGTGGATGCCACAACCACCCTTCCCGCAGGCATCTATGTGGTGAAAGCAAACGGAAAGACCGCCAAAGTGCTGCTCAAGTGACCCCCCTGACACGCATGCAGCGCCTCACTTTCGGACTGCTCCAGTCCGACATACCACACCGCTCCAGTCCGAAGCATCGGACTGGAGCGGTGTACTTTTTTACCCATCACAAAATAAAATCAACAAATCAGAAAATGCAATGTGCATGGGACTTGCAGGTGTTTATTTATTCAATGAACGATATAGTGATGCGCTCAAATATGCAAAAAAAGGTATCGAAACAGCAGATGATGCAGAAATAGTACCATCCCAACAGATTATAGCACAATGTTATTATGCATGTGATTCATTAGACAAGGCAAAAGATGTATTGAAATCTATTCAATGCGACTCTGATGATTACATCAACAAATACCTTGTACTCCGCAATCTCTCTGAGGTCGCTTATCAGAAACGAGACCTTGACTCTCTCTACATCTATGTGGATTCCACCTATGAATGCTTGGAAAACAGATTTTTCCATGCACAGCATGTGAAAGACGAATACTACCAGTCCAATATTGCCAAAGAACTGGAGAAAGAACAGATACAACGAGAAGCCGAACGCAGCAAGTGGATATTAGGATTCATCATATTCTTTATCATATTGCTTGCCTTATATATATAATATGTTAAGAAATAGATATGTGTTGGAACGTCAGAAACACCTGAACCATGTACTGACACAACGATACGAACATGCAAGACATCTTCAGGAGCAACAAGAGAAAGAACGGGTGATTGCAACCCGTGAAAAGGAAATTCAATACCAAAAAGAAATCATCCACCAAAAAGTTCTGACCATATCCCTGCTTCAGAAACATTTGCTGGAAAAATTGGAGCATATTTCTCAATCCTTATCTGAAAACGAGAAAGTCAAGATGACAGAAGAAGCATGGGCAGAAATAGAACAACTGCTTAACGACA
>JAFUYM010000007.1 GCA_017470525.1 Bacteroidaceae bacterium | reverse complement strand
GTCATATTAGAGTTTTGCTTGTTTTCTTTTTGCAACACTAAGATAAGTGAAAATTCTGACATGGCAAAATCCTGGGCAACTTTTTGTTGCTCAGGAACTTATAAATAAAGTTAAATTATAGTGTTGCGGAATTAAGGATGAATAAATCACTTTCATTTATGGTTCTTCCAAGCGCTTATCTTCCACCCATTTCATGGTTCGCCGCCCTCCAACAAGGCGAACCAGTCCTCATTGAGCAATACGAAAACTACCACAAGCAGACCATCCGCAACCGATGCACCATCGATTCACCCAATGGACTGCTTTCCCTCTCCATCCCCGTAGATAGAAGCACTTTTGTGGGTGGCAAGTGCCAGATGAAGGATGTACGCATCAGCACCCACAGCGACTGGCAGCATCAGCACTGGTATGCTCTGGAGACCTCCTACTTCAACTCCCCTTTCTTCGAGTATCTTCAGGACGATTTTCGTCCCCTTTACGAACGCCACTGGACGTTCCTCATGGACTTTAACGAAGCCCTCATTATCCGATGCTGCGAACTGCTGGACTTCCAATCCGACTTCCGAAGAACCGAGCAGTACACCGGCATCGCCCCCACTGCCGACTTCGTTCCCCAACCCTATTATCAAGTTTTTCAGCAGAAACACGGCTTCCTGCCCGACCTCTCCATCATCGACCTTCTGTTCAACATGGGCAAGGAAGCCGTACTCTTTCTTAAAACTAAGGTTTAATTTTAAGAACACTCCCCGCAAAAACAGGTTGGGGATGCCTTTTTGAGAGAAAGGGGAATGCCCTTCTGAGGAGATTGAGGACAGCGGCAAGAAGGGAAAAAAGAAGGGGGCGGAAGGCGGAAAGGGGGAAGAAATCTACCGTTTTTTGGGGAAAATGTTTGCCGAAAGTTGTAATATTTCGGCAAAACCCTCGTATAATAGAGTAAAGAACGGAAACGATGCAAGCAAACGAACAAGAGATGGTTGCGGCGGTGAGCCGTGGACGACCAGGAAGTCACGAGGCGGTGATGGAACGATATGGGCAGGAGGTGTTCGCCCTGGTGGTGAAACTGGTGCCCGACGTGCTCGATGCGGAGGAAGTGACAGAGGACGCGTTCGTGAAGGCGTTTCGGAACATCCGACAGTACAACTCAACAAAGGCTGCATTCTCCACATGGCTTTGCCGCATTGCCTACGGATTGGCGATTGACCGCCTACGGCAACGACGACCACCGACCCTCCGTCTGGAAGAGTTGAACGTGTCGGGAGAGATGGGGGCGGAAGACGAGGAACTATTCATCGAAGAGGCGGACAACCACCAGGAACTACTTCACCGAATGCTGGATGCCATCGACTCGCTTCCGCCCGAAGAACAAATCTTGGTGACGATGTTCCACTTGGAGAATCGTCCACTCCGCGACATCGCCTACATCACAGGAGAGCGTGAAGGCACCCTCGCCACAAGGCTGCACAGAATCAGAAAGAAACTTCATCAAATCATGACCGACTATGACAAAGAATAACATACCCATGAATGACCTTTTGCGGGAAGCCCTACAAAAGAAATATGCACAGGAGCCACGACTCGCGGAAGACTTTGCGAAGCGTGTAAGTCAGAAGATGGCAGAGAAAACGAAACGTGTGGTGCCGCTATGGGTGAAGTATGCTTCGGTGGCGGCAGCCGTGGTGGTGGCATTCATGTTGGGAAGATGGATGCCTGCGGCTGACCACGAAGAGACGCTACAAACCAATCGACCTAACACTGCAGAAGAGAAAATGGCGGCAAAGATTGTACACAAGACCGACACGGTGTATCTCGACAGGCAGATTGCCGTGGAGAAAACGGTGGTGGTGCATGACACGGTTCGGGTCAACATCCCTGTGCGTGTCGCCGCCAACGACATGCCCATTGCCTCCTCTTCCGACGATGCTCCCACCTTGCAAATGGCGGACATGGAACGGATGATGAATGAGTTTGTAGAGAGCCGCAGGGACATACACTACACCTCTTTGGAACGATATTAACCTTTATACCTTATATATAATATGAAACGACTTTTATCGACAACAGCCCTTTTCGCTACCCTGTCATTGGCCACGTTTGCCCAGATGACGGGCAACGGCTACTGCAAAACCGACGTGGAGACCCACTTTCTCAAGGTGAATGCCGAGGCGGTGGCGATTTACAACCAACTTTATGAGTTATTCCCCATGGACTATGTGGTGAACGAGCGTCCCCACAAGGTCGATTACGTGATACGTGCTCGCTTCCGCAGCAAGGCTGAGTGGGAAGAGAAACGGGCGAAGTTGGAGGACATTTACCAACACATCTTGCGGCTTGGCTATCTAAACCGCTACACCAACGACCAGACAGAAGAAGGGAGGCGGCTCCACCGTGTGACGATGGACTTGCCGTGCGAACTCTACGACCAGAATGATTACTTGCAGTTCACGTGGGACGAACAACGGGTGGAGTTTGGCTACTATGCGAACAATCGCCCCAAGTACGCTCCTACCCAACAGTCCTGCCAGCAGATAGCCGACGAGGTGGACAGGGTGTTCAAGACCTACACCAAGCGGAAAGAGGCACGCAGCAAGGCGGTGGAATATGAGGGTGACCGATACAGGACCTACACCTTCAACGGCGTGGATGCCAACAGGTTCTATTCGGCTGGCACACGCTATGTCATCCCCGACTGCTCGGCAGAGGACTACCAGAAACTTGCCGACCTATTCAGGGGCTACTCTTTCCGCCACAACCTGTCGGTGCTCTACAGCGGCATCTATGGCGAGTACGAGCAAATCGGGCTTTGCTGCTCGCTCAACAACGGCAAAACGGTCTGCTTCGGTGTCGCCCTAAAGGGCACCGACCTCTACCTTGTCCGCACCGAGAGCCGAGTGGACGAAGCAGGGTTGCTGCCCCGTGCGTGGGCAGAGGACGACCCTGTGTGGAGGCTGGCACAGAACTCTCTACCGTTTTTCTCATATTGACCCATCGGAGTCATCGCTTGTCAGACGTTTGTCCGCAAAATGTCAGACAAATGTCAGGAAGTTTTTTCGTTGTCAGAGTGAAGTTCTTCATACCTTTGCAGCGAACGAACAAAAGTGACATTCTTTGACTTCTAAAAACATTTCAACCACATGAAAATCAAACGACTTTTGCTTGCCGCACTGGCAAGCACAGCCCTCGCCATGTCTGCTCAGGAACAGGCAGGCACCACCGCCCTGGTGGGCGACACCCTGCAAGAAGTGACCGTCCGAGCCTCGAAGGTGCAGATGGTGTGGAAGGGCGACACCATCCAATTCGACGCCACCGCCTTCAACGTGCCCGAAGGCTCGATGCTCGACGAACTCATCCGCCGACTCCCTGGCGTGCAACTAAAGGACAACGGCGAAATCGTGGTGAACGGTCGTCGGGTGGACTATCTGACGCTGAACGGCAAGGACTTCTTCAAGGGCGACAACAAGGTGATGCTCGACAACCTGCCGAACTATACCGTGAAGAGTCTCCATGTGTATGACAAGACCACCGAACTGAGCGAATATCTTGGGCATGACTACGAGAAGAAGGAGTACGTAATGGATGTGCGGCTGAAGAAGGAGTATCGCACGGGCATCCTCGCCAATGCGGAGGCTGCTGTCGGCACGAACGCCCGCTACTTGGGGCGTGGCTTCGGACTCCGCTACACCGACCACTCGCGTCTGACCCTCATCGGCAATGCCAACAACGTGAACGAAAGCAGAAAGCCGGGCAGCAACGGAGAGTGGAGTCCGAGCAACACGCTCCGCGGGGAGCAGACTCGCCGAGACGTGTATGCCGACCTGAGCGTGGACGACAAGGACAAACGCTGGAAGAATGAAGGCGGAGTGAGCGTGCGATGGGCAAAGACCGAAAACGAGAGCCGCAGTGCCAATGCCAACTATCTGGAGGGGGCTCAATCGTTCGTCCGTTCGTGGAACAGCGACCAGACCCGAACGACATCCCTGGCACTCAACAATAGTTTTACTCTCCTCAAGCCTTTTCGCCTCGAAGTGAAGAGTGCCGTCGATTGGCAACCGCATGTCAAGAGCCAAAGCAACGTCCGCCACGCCTTGTTCGATGCCGACCCATCCTTTTTCGGCAGCACGATGCTGGTGCTCGACTCCCTCCTTATGCGTTCTTCCGCAACCCTCCAGTCGCTGGCGCTGAACAGCGTCTTGGACGACAGCCGCATGACCAGCCACTCCCTTCACCTCAACCAGTATGTACGGTTGGCAAAGAGTCTGCCGTGGGGACACGACTTCTTCGTCCATGCTCAGGCTGACTACCGCAACAGAGATACAGACTTCGACCGCCAACGCAACCAAGACTACTACCGAGGGCAGCAAACCGACGACCATCGCAACATCTTCCAGCCACAAGGGAGTCGCAGCACCAGTCTCGAAGGACATGCCGAATACATTGTGAACCTCCGTTCGGGCTGGCACTTCCTAACCTACTATCGGTTCACGCATACGGACACGAAGGAGGACGACCGCTATTATTGGAACGGCACGTTCCATCCCTCTAACTCCGTGTGGAAAGACTACCATGCCAACAGCCATCGCATCGGCCCTCGCTTCTACTACTACAAGCAAGACAGCCAGAAATACCTCTGGTTCAACGTCCATCTGCCCATGACCTTCGCCCACGAGCGTGAAGGCTACCTCCGTGTACCCATCGACACGCTGGTGCGTCGCCACACTTTCACATTCAACCCAGACATGACCTTCATCTACCAAGACTACCCCCACCACAACTACTACCATGTCACCGCATCTCGCTCCACCTCCACTCCCGACATCGTGGGGCTAACCGGCTATCGAAACGAGGAAGACCCTTTGGCCATTATTCTTGCCAACCCCCATCTGAAACCCTCCCACACCTATCATCTCTCGGGCACTTATCAACATAGTGTACCCCAACATGAACAAGTGCTCTCCCTCTCCGCACAGGCAGACATCACCCACCGTGACCTCACCCAAAGTTACGCTTACAACCTCACTACAGGTGGCTACATCTACCAGCAGCGAAACATCAACGGCACTTGGCAAGCCAACCTCGCCACCTCCTTCTCCCGTTCCTTGGATAGCCTCAAGCATTGGCAGTTTTACAACGGTCTTACCCTTAGTTATCGGCAACTTCCGCAGTACACCGAAAGCACAACGACAGCCGTCCTGCCTTTAGGTAGGGCAGGTAGCGACGCTGTCGCTACAAAACAAACCACCCGTCTCTACGACCTCTCCGAAAACCTCAACGTCACCTACCGCCTCAACGACCGCTTCGACCTCACTCCTTACCTCGACCTCCACCACATCCGCACCACCTGCACCCTCGCCACTTACCATCCCCAAAACTACACCGAACTGGACTACGGTTTCCGACTCCACTACACGTTCTCTCTCCCTTTCTTTGGCGAGACGGGCAAAGACTTTAACCTCTCCACCGACCTCACCCGCTACACCCGCCACGGTTACGACTCGCCAGACATGAACACTCGCCACCTCATCTGGAACATCCAACTCACCAAGCCTCTCTGCCACGGTCGCCTCGTCACCCGAATCACAGCCTTCGACCTCCTCGGGCAGACATCTCACATCTACGCCATCTATACCAGCACTGGCATGACCAGCATCTGGTATCGTTCCCTCCACAACTATGCCATGCTCAGTGCGATGTGGAAGTTCCAAAAAAGTCCCAAGAAGTGACAGATATAGCAATAAAAGATTAGTTAAAAAGAAACCTCCCCATTGCTGTGATAGCAACGAGGAGGCTTTTCTTTTTTCAACAAAGAAGGTTTGTTCCCTTCAAAGAAGTTCTGTCCAAGCGAATATGCAAGCGTTATTTCACGATGAAATCGAGGCTTTGTAAATCTTTATCGAGTGAAGACGTGCCATAAAGAATCTTGTATCTGCCAGGACGAGTGGAGAGTTCGTCGATGGAGGGGTCATAGTATTCGAAGGACTCTCCGTCGAGGGTGATGACGGCTTTACCTGTGGCACCTGCTGCAAGTTCCAGTTTCTGAAAACCTTTGAGCGATTTGATGGGGGCTTCGGGGTAGTCGAGTGCCTTCACATAGACCTGTATGGTTTCGGTTCCTTCGCGCTTGCCGGTGTTGGTTACGGGAACGGTTAGTTTAACTGAACCATCCGATTTCATCGATGTCTTTGACAGTTTACCTTTCCCTACGGAGAATGTGGTGTAACTCAAACCGTAGCCGAAGGCATATTGAGGAACACCCTTGAAATAGCGGTAGGTGCGGTTGTCCATGCTGTAGTCGAGGAAATCGGGCAGGTCGTCGTTGGAACGGTAGAAGGTGACGGGCAATTTTCCTCCGGGGTTGTAGTCGCCGAAAATCACGTCTGCCAATGCCTTGGCTCCTCCCTGACCGGCATACCATGCTTGCAGGAGGGCATCGTACTGACCTTCCACGCTGCCGAATGCGATGGCTGAACCGGAACAGTTGACGAAGATGACTGGTTTGCCTGTGGCATGCATGGCTTTGACCAGACGCTGCTGCACCTTGGGCAGTTCGATGTCAGCCTTGTCGCCGCCTTCGCCTTCCATCCGTGCGGAGATGCCGCCAATGATGATGATGGCATCGGCATTTTTCACTTCGTTGGCGAGGTTGTCAAACTCCACCAGTTTGCGTTCGCAGATGTCGCCACGAAGCATGGCGAAGTTGCCGTTGCCGTGCTTATATTCAATCACCACATCGTAGGTCTCACCTTCCTTTACAGGGAAGGATTTGTATTCCACTCCGCGACCGAAGCCGAAGCCACGGCGACCGGTGCTGGGTTGTGCCTCTTCCACCACCTCGCCGTTGACTTTGAGCTGATAGCCATTGTCGGTGGCAAGGGTGTATTGCATCTGCCCTGTAAAGGTCGAAACATATTTGCCTGACACACGGACGGAGAGGGTGTCTTTGCTGATACCTTGTGCAAAGCCCCACGCACCAAAAGTGGAGAAGTTGAGTTCATTGTAGTAGTCGGTCTTGTCGGGATTACCGCTGAGTTCCTTGTTGTTGTAGAACTCGACCAGCACGCCCTTGCCGTTATTAAACTCCTGCAGGTGGTGTACGGTGGTGTATTCGTCTGCCAATTCACAGGCTTTCCGATAGATGATGTTGGTATTGGGCAGTGCTGCCTTAATGCCCGCCAGGAGGGAGTGTTTGTGGGCATCGGTCGGAGTGCCGCCATAGTTGCCGTTGAGCAGTTCCACATCGTCAGCATTCGGACCCACGACAGCAAGTGTCTTGATATTCTTGGAGAGTGGCAGAACGCCATTGTTGGCAAGCAGCACCATCGACTCGCGGGCTGCCTGAGTGGCAAGGGCATCGTTGGATTCGCTGCTGATGACTTCTGGACCAAGGTTTGCCCACGGAATCATGTCGGCAGGGTCGAACATGCCCAGTTCGAAACGTCCCATGAGGGTCTTGCGCAGGTGGTCGTCGAGGGTGGATTCCTGAATGAGTCCCTTTTGCAGGGCTTCGGTGAGCACCATGAAGACCTTGCCACACTCGAGGTCGGTGCCGTTCAGTACAGCATCCACCGAGGCTGACAGCGGGTCAGGATGGGTCTCGTGCTGTCCTTTATTATAGAAGTTGTTGATGGCATCGCAGTCGGTCACGACAATGGCGTTGTATCCCCACTTGCGGCGCAGAATGTCGACGAGCAGGCGGTCGCTGGTGCAGCAAGGTTTGCCCTCATAGCGGTTGTAGGCGCACATCACCTCTCGCACATTCCCTTTTTTCACCAATGCTTTGAAGGCCGGGAGGTAGGTTTCCCACAGGTCGCGCATGGAAACAGAAGCATTGTAGGAGTGACGAAGTGGCTCAGGACCGCTGTGCACGGCATAGTGCTTGGCACAGGCATGGGTCTTGAAGTACTTGTCGTTGTTGCCCTGCATGCCCAGCACGGTCTGCACTCCGAGTACGGCATTGAGGTAGGGATCTTCACCACAGGTTTCCTGTCCGCGTCCCCAGCGTGGATCACGAAAGATGTTGACATTGGGACACCAGAAAGTCAATTCGGGATTGCCGGGATAGTAGGTGACACCCATCGGAACATTGAACAGTTTCGAGTCGTCGTGGTTGGTGCGGTTCCAGTTGGCACGTGCCTCATCGGAAACAGTAGAGAACACGTCATAAACCAGTTGGGAGTTGAAGGCGGCAGCCATGCCAATGGGTTGCGGATAGACGGTATAGCCTCCTTGACGGACACCGTGGCAGGCTTCGCTCCACCAGTTGTAGGAGGGAATGCCGAGCCTGTCCACCGAGATGGATTTGTTCATCATCAGCCCGACTTTCTCTTCGGGAGTGAGCAGGGAGATGAGGTTTTCCACACGTTCCTCATTAGAGAGTCTCGGGTTTTGGAAGGGGTACTTCTGCCCGTTGTCAGCAGCCGTGGCATCTATGTTTGCCTTGGCAGTCAGCGACCCCAGGGTCTTGCCGTTGTTATCAACGAGTTCCACGCTGCGATAGGTCTTGCCCGATGCGCCCGATGGAGACATGGCAACCATCACTTTCACCATTTCACCAGGCTTGATGTCGTCGGTGGGATAGAGCGCTTTGATGCACTCGCAAGAGGGGATGGCTTTGCCAATCTTGACAGAGGCATTGGAGGTGTTCTGTAGTGTGAACGTGTGGCACACGGTACCTTTACATGCCTGAATGGCTCCGAAGTCCCATTCGTAGGCATCGAATGTGACGGGGCTTTTCTTGCTTTGTGCCGATGATGGTGCTGTTGCCAAGAGCGAACAGACCATCAGGAATGCTAATTTCTTCATGTTGTGATTATTTAAGTTTTAGGAGTAAGTTTTCTAATGCTTTGCGGCGTTCTGCCCACGTTTTGTAGTCGGAGGCTTTTAACGTATAGACCTTCACCTTTGCGTTGCTGAAGTCGCCTTCTGCAATCGAGTCTGTTATCATGATGCAAGGCTTTGTTCTACCCTCGGCAAGGAGTTTGTCTGCCATCGCATCGGCACCACCCACTTTGAACCAACTTTCCATCGTATCATTGACCCCTGGAATAAGGCGGATGAGAGGGAGAGGGGAGTCGTTGTCAACGGGCGGGAAGTATTTCGCCACATTGAGGTTGAGATTGTAAGAGACTTTGCCATGTTTGATGTCACCCATTGCGGAGAAACTATACGGGGCAGCAGGGTTGTTGCAGATGCTGTATTTGAAACCTTTGTCGGGTGACAAATACATGTTGCTGGGGTCAGCCACCTGAGTGCCATCCACCACAAAACAATACTTGAAAGTCTCGCCTGCGTTTTCCGGTATCTTAATCATCCACACACCTTCAGCATCTTTCTGCATGGGCACAGGCTTGGCAAGAATTTCGCTTTCGAGAAGAACCTCCTGAGCGTCGGGCGCATTGATGCGGAAAGTGATATCGCCAGCCTTGAATTCAGGAGAAACGACTGCCCGTGGGAAGAGACGTGCCATGACCGCAGGGGTGAAGGCTTCTTCCTTGCCTGTGGCAGCAAGGGCGGGTTGTCCGTTCTTCATGGCTGCTTCAGATGCCTCAGGGTTGAAGAGCAGACGCAGGGTCTTGTCAAGGAAATATTTGGCATTCATCCAAGTGTGACCAAATTTGTCGTGGGTGTATTCCTTGACGGAGCGGATGCCTTTCTTGTCAAGGAACTCCATGTAGTCACGTGCGGTGCCGTAGAGGAAGTCGTCGGTGCCCACACCGAGCCAGAAGAGATGAATCTTGCTGTTGGTGTCTTCAGCGTTGTCATAGACATTGGGTAAGGAGGTGGAGGTGAAAGAACTATAAGAACAGAGATAGGAGAACTTGTCAAGGTGAGTCAATCCACAGGAAAGCCCCTGATTGCCACCGCGGGAGAAACCACCAATGGCACGATGATCACGGTCGTTGATGGTGCGGTAGTGACTTTCCACATAGGGCATAAGGTCATTGATGAGGTCGTTGCCAAACACATCCATCCCCATGCCCATCATGCTACCTTGCGGAGGTGTTGGCAAGAGTTTGGTAGGATTGCCGTAGGGAAGGACGATAATCATCTCCTTTGCCTTACCTTCAGCCAAAAGGTTGTCGAGGATATAGTTCATGCGTCCTACTTTATAATATACCTCTTCGGTATCAGTAGTGCCACTGATAAGATAAAAGACAGGATAGGACTTCTTTTCGTTTCCCTTCTCATTGTAGGAAGGCGGCAGATAGACAATGGCATTGTTGGTGCCTTTCAGACTCTTGGAATAGTAGTGGATGTACTCTACCAGACCGTGAGGCACATTCTTGATGTCGTGTGCGAGACTTCCTTTACGTGCAGGAATCTCCAGGAGACTATTCTTGAAACCCTCGTTGGGGAAATACTGAGGGCACAAAGGGTCCATGACACTCACTCCATCGACGATGAAACAATAGGGATACATATCGGGAGCAGCAGGACCGAGTGTGGCTGTCCACACCCCATCAGCCCCTTTGGTCATGGGATTTCTGCCTGCGAACTGCACATCCACTTGCACGTTCTTTGCCGTCGGATTTTTGTAATGGAATGTCATCGTGCCGTCATCATGGAAAGTAACGGACTTTTGTTCTGGCGAAGATTGGGCCAAGCACGTACATGCTGTAAGTCCGAATGCCATTGCCAAGAGGACAGTTCTTGATTTCTTCATTTTGTTCTTTGTAGATTAGTTATGATTAAGTAAATAGTGTCTTTTCTTCTGTTAGACCCATATTCTTTTACAAAGTTGCATCATAAAAAAAATTAATTATTCAAGAAATGAAACAAAAACTTTCGTTTTTCCGAATTTGTGGGAATGGCATTGAAAAAAACTGTCTTTTCGGGCTTTTTTCGAGGAAAAGGAAACGAATATTTGGGCATGTCACAAGAAAGTATTACTTTTGCCGAAAATATGGAGTTTCATTTATGAATAGGCTTAATGTCATTCTCTTTTTATTGCTTTTCCAAGTCTGCTCAGAAGTACAACTGCTGGCACAGGAATTGAACTGCACGGTAAAGGTGAACCATGCACAAGTCCAAGGCACGAAAACTGGGGTTTTTGAGACTTTAGAGACGGCTGTGTCGGAGTTCATGAACAACCGGGAATGGACGGACTTACAGTTTCAGAAAGCGGAACGGATTGACTGCACAATGAACATCACCGTGAAGAAATATGAAGAGTCCAGCGGGCATTTCAATTGCGAATTGTTGTGGCAAGTCACCCGTCCTGTTTATAATTCTGCTTACAATTCCACGGTCTTCTCAATGCGTGACACTCAGTTCAACTTCACCTTTCAAGAGCAAGATAATCTGGATTTCAACATCAACAATCTGGACAATAACCTAACTGCGATGTTGGGCTATTATGCCTACTTGTTCATCGGATTGGATATGGACACCTTTGCTCCGTTAGGGGGAACGGATGTCCTGCACATGGTGGAAAGTATTGTCAACAATGCCCAATCCTCCCAAGCATCAGATGGAGGATGGAAGGCTTTCGGCGATGACCGCAACCGCCATGCTATCATCAACGATTACATGGAGTCATCTTTGGAACCGATTCGTCAGATGCAATACAAATATTATCGTCAAGGACTTGATGAGATGGCACAAAATGCCGACCGTGGTCGGGCTGCTGTCACTGAGGCTTTGGAAATGCTGAAAGAAGCACATAGCAATAAGCCACTATCTCAGTTGCCCACTATCTATACAGACTTCAAGCGTGATGAGATTGTAAGCATTTATTCAGGGCATGGCACTGAAAAGGAGAAACAGGAAGTATATGACATTGTCTCTGACATCAATGCCAGTCAAGGCTCTTATTGGGCTAAAATCAAAAAATGACGATTGAAGTGAGGGAAAACAAGTTTTGTATGAGCAGTACCTTGTAAAGAAAATAAGACATCTATCCAATGATACGGCATCTTCATATAGAGAATTACGCACTGATAGAACATCTGGACATGGATTTCCATACAGGTTTCTCGGTCATTACGGGAGAAACGGGTGCGGGAAAGTCCATTCTCATCGGGGCTATCGGTCTGTTGTTGGGGCAAAGAGCCGATGCTCGTTCCATCAAGTCGGGAGCACGTCGTTGTATGATAGAGGCGACCTTTGAGATGTTCGACCAACAAGTGGGTGCTTTCTTCCAAGAAAATGATTTTGATTTTGATGGAAGGGAGTGTTGTGTCCGCCGCGAACTGACTTCGGCAGGGAAATCACGTGCTTTTATCAATGATACGCCAGCCTCTCTTGCTCAATTGAAAGAATTAGGGGAAAGACTGATTGATGTACATTCTCAACATAAAAACCTGCTGTTGGGAAAGGAAGATTTCCAATTGAGCATTTTAGATATTGTAGCAGCCCAACAGGATTTGCTCATGAGGTACAAGAATGAATACAAGGAATATAGAAACCTTGAGAAGCAATTGGAAGAGGCAATGGAAGAGGCCCAAAATAGTCGGGAAGATGAGGATTATCTGCGCTTTCAGGTTGACCAATTAGCAGATGCCAACCTGAAGGAAGGCGAACAAGAAACGTTGGAAGAAGAATCGGAAACCCTGGAACACGCAGAGGACATCAAATCATCGCTATACAGTGCAGCCAATCATTTGCAGTCCACTCAAGAAGGAGTCGATGTGTTGGGGTTACTCAAACAGGGAATTTCTGAATTGCAGTCGATTTCATCGGTATTTTCATCCGCAGAAGAACTCTCTGAGCGATTGGATTCCTGCTACATAGAATTGAAAGATGTGGCAAACGAATTGGAGGGGTTAGCAGAGGATGTGGAGTATAATCCTCATCGTCTGGAACAGGTGAACGAACGTCTGAACACACTATACACACTACAAAAAAAGCACAATGTGGATAATGTGGAGGCATTGATGGAACTCCAGAAAGAGTTGGAAGAACGGCTCATACGAATCGACCATTCTGACGATTTCATCGAGGAACTTCGCCAAAAGATGACACAGCAGAAAGAGATGGTGCAGACGATTGGAAAGCAACTCTCGGCAGCAAGAGGAAAGGCTGCCCGAAAGGTGGAACAGGAAATGGCAGAACGTTTGGTGCCGATGGGGATGCCTCATGTGCAGTTCAAATGTTCGGTCATCGCCAATCCATCGGCACTTACCCCAACTGGTTACGACCAGGTGCAGTTTCTTTTCAACGCCAATAAAAGTGGCGAATTGCAGCCCGTCAGTCAGATTGCATCGGGTGGCGAAATAGCCCGAGTGATGCTCTCACTTAAAGCGTTGATAGCAGGAGCCGTGAAACTGCCTACCATCATCTTCGATGAAATCGATACAGGAGTGAGCGGTTCCATCGCGGAAAAGATGGCTCGCATCATGAAAGAAATGGGTGACTATGAGCGACAAGTCATCTCTATCACCCATCTGCCTCAGATTGCAGCCTTAGGTAGCCATCATTATAAAGTGTATAAGGAAGATACTGCCGAAGCAACCGTCACCCATATCATACCGCTCACAGATGAGCAGCGTGTGGAGGAGATTGCCCACATGCTCAGTGGAGAGACACTGACACAGGCAGCATTGGAGAACGCAAAGGCACTATTGCATGAAAGTTGACCTTCCTCTGCTATTTTTAATCAAAAAACAACATCAATGAAAAAGATTATATTCTCGTTTTTTCTTTGTGCAGCCACGATGAGTGCATTGGCTCAACCTAAGTTTGCCTCAAAAGTAAAGAAAGGTATAGTGGCAGTGAACACATACGACAAGAATGGAGACCTGTTGCATCAAGGTACGGGTTTCTATGTGGGTGCCAATGGCGAGGCTGTGGCTGATTATCGGATATTCAAAGGTTCATATCAGGCAAAGGTGGTGGATGCCAGTGGAAAGCAGATTGATGTGGATTGCATCTTAGGTGCTGATGACACCTACTCGATGGTGCGATTCCGTGTGAATACAAAAGGCAATGCAGTCATTCCAACTGTTGGGGCATTTCAGCCGATGAAATCGACACTTTTTATATTGAGCAACGCTGAAGGCGGCAACCTGAAAAGTGAACAAGCAGTGGTGGTTGACACAGCAATGATTCAGGGTAAATATGTGTATTATGGTTTAGACAGGAAAGTGGATGCATCCCTGATAGGCTCTCCTGTGTTCAACGAATCTGGCAGTTTGGTTGGCATGCTTCACTCTCAAATCGGAGAGAAGAATTATGTGCTGGACATCCGCTTCCGTGAAGAACTCAAGATAGATGCCATTCCCACCAATTCGGCATCGGTGGCATTGAACAATATTTTCATCGCTAAAAATTTGCCTGAAACAGCGGAGGAAGCATTGGTGTATCTCTACTTGAAGTCGCGTTCTGCCAACAATCAAGAATATATGAACATGACCAATCGCTTTGTGACGAATTTCCCTCAGAACGCTGAAGGTTACTTGCGACGCGCCACCCCTCTGATAGACCTTCTTCGTTTTGATGAAGCAGAAAGTGACTTACAGCGTTATCTCTCGTTGGTGGAAGACAAGGCAAATGGTAATTTCAATGTGGCATCGCTGATTTACGACAAACTTCGTCTTCAGCCCGAACCTGCTTACGAAAAATGGACCTATGACGTAGCGTTGCAATATGTAGATAAGGCACTGGAACTCAACGCATCGAAGCCATCGGGGAATGAACAGAAAAGTGAACGAGGCAAGTGTCAAGTTCTGAAGGCTCAAATGTTGATGAGCAAGGCTGATTATGACGGAGCAATTTCGTTGTATGAGACCCTTTGCCAAGAGGAAGGGAAAAGCCCCTCTTATCTTTATGCTATCAGCATGGCTCGTGAGGGAAGAGGCGATTCCATCGGGGCAATTATTGAACCACTGGACAGTGCCATTGCTCTGTTTGGCACTCCCCTACCACAAGATGCTGCCAACTATATGATACGTCGTGGTCAACTCTATGCCAATAGTGGAAGATATCGCGATGCCGTGCAGGACTACAACCAGTATTGCTATCTGATGAACAACAAGGTCAGTGCTGTCTTCTACTTTGAGCGTTCCCAAATAGAGGTGAATGCCCGTATGTACCAGCCCGCCCTTGACGACATTAACAAGGCTGTTCAAATGGCTCCCCGCGAACCTCTCTATCACATTGAGCGAGCAGCCTTGACTTTGCGTGTCAACATGCTGGACGACTGCATTCAATCCTGCCAGAATGCCATCCGCCTCAACCCCGACATTATCGATTCCTATCGCATTCTTGGCTATGCTCAACTTCAGAAAGGCGACAAGACCAACGCTCGCCTCAATATCCAAAAAGCCATTGACATGGGCGATGAAGCCGCTCAGAAGTTGATGGAAACATACTTCTAAGGAGAATTTCAGTATGAACTATTTCGTGGTCAATAAATAAGATGTTACAATATTACGAAGTTCTCCTATATGAGTATAATCGAAGAAGTAGAATGCTGTTTCCTCTGTTATATATATTTCCACGTTTGAATTGGCTTCCACTCTATATCTTCTCCATTTTTCTGGACTTTCTGCTGGACTACAAAAGTTTTTAATGTTGGCACTTTGCTTGCTCCTACCAAGTTTAAGCAATATACAAAATTGAACATTCTCCATTTGGGAATTGGTAAACTCAATTTTTTTCATTTTACCATTTTCTATATCTCCAATACTGTAGAAATCTCCTTTTTCTGTAAAAACAAAGACATCATATAAAACTCCATCGGAAATGTTGGAAGATATTTTTGATTTATTAATCGTATTGCGGACATTGACCGAATAAGTATAAGTAGTTTCTTCTTGTGAATCGTTGTCACCTTCGTTATCTTTGCCACAAGACCATGAAGTGAACAATAAAACTAAAAGAGTAAATAAACAAAAAATGTTTCTTTTCATAATCTTCATGTTTCTATTAGTTGAATAATCGTACAAAGTTACGATTATTATCAATACTTTGCAACTTTTTATAAGTTTTTTGTATCATCAACTATTGTATAGAAGTTGTAAAGGTGACATAAAGTATCAAGACCTTCTTCATTAGACCACTCCTGTCTGATGGCACGTTAGACTATTCAAGCAGAACCTATCAGGAGAATAAGGCATATAGGCAACAATATCCCAAAAGCCATTGACATGGGCGATGAAGCCGCTCAGAAGTTGATGGAAACATACTTTAAGTAGCGAGTCTTTCCCATAATAAGAGGGTGTGTCAAATTACATCGTCTCAACTCCTCAAAATCGACGTCGTCGATGTCGGTTAACCGATGTCGACGACGTCGGTCAGCCGATGTCGTCGAGGTCGATTCAGAGGCTATTGAAGCATGTATTTTGACACACCCTCTCGTTTCGTGAAATCGTGGATGCTTACAAACCGCTTTGTAGAGCAAAGGCTATCATGCCAGAGAGGTATCCAGTGAGAGCGAGCCAAGAGACATGGCGAAAATACCAACCAAAACTAATGTGCTCCATACCCATGATGACAACTCCTGCTGCGGAACCGATGATGAGGATGCTGCCACCAGTACCAGCACAATAGGCAAGAAGGCTCCAGAAGTTACCGTCTTGAACAAAATTTTGCAGAGCGCCTGTAGTTGTGGCTGGAGCAATGTCGTACATACCCATAGCACTGGCAACGAGTGGCACATTATCAACAACGGCAGAAAGGATGCCGATGATGCCATTGACGGCATAGATGTCGCCATGAAAAGTGCTGCTCAATTGTTCACCCAATTGACTTAGCGTACCCGTCTGTCCCAATGCTCCCACGGCAAAAAGAATGCCGAGAAAGAAGAGGATGGTAGACATATCAATCTTACGAAGAATGCCCGACACACGCACTTTTGTGTCCAATGCAAGGAGCCGTTGGTTGCGCCTGATCATGATTTCTGTGACTATCCACAAGATGCTGAGCAATGCCATGATACCTGCGAAAGGTGGCAACCCCGTAACTGTGCGGAACAATGGTACAAGGGTCAATCCGCCTACCCCGATGATGAAGATGGCTATTTTGCTACCACGCGAGAAAGGGTTTTGTTCCACTAATGGGGCATCTTCCTCTTCGCTGCCGTCGTTGCAAGGTGCCTCAATCTTGCCTCTCAACCAATACGACGTGATGAGGGTGGGAACAGCAACGCTAACAATGGACGGAAATAGTAAACTACTGATAATACCTGTGGTGGAAACACAACCTTTTATCCAAAGCATGATGGTGGTCACGTCTCCTATGGGAGAGAATGCACCACCCGAATTGGCTGCCAACACAATCATGCTTGCATAAAGGAGACGCTGCTTCCGATTTGCCACCAGTTTTTTCAGCACCATCGCCATGACGATACTGGTGGTCATGTTGTCGAGCAAAGCAGATAGCACGAACGTGATGCCAACGATTTCCCACAACAGAATACGTGCATTGGTGGTACGCAGATAACGTGCGACAAAGCCAAATCCCCCGTTGGAATCGACCACTTCGACGATGGTCATGGCACCCATCAGAAAAAGAATCGTCTCGCAGGTTTCTCCCACACAAGGAAGAAAGACATCATCAGCAGTCAACGTTGGATGACTTACCATGTAAACCGCCCAACACGCCACCCCCATAAACAAAGCAACAGCAGCCTTACTCACTTTGGTGACACTTTCAAGGGCGATGCACAGATAGCCAATGATGAAAATGGTAATAATGAGATGAGTCATCAATTTGTCTGTCTTTGAAATCTGATAGAAAACGTTTCCTTATTTTTTGTGCCTGTTTCCCAATAAAGGATAACTCAGTAACACACATGCCGCACCGAACACAATGACGGCATGGCGAAAGAGGGAGTGCCCCTGCAAGTGAGTCAGTATGGGTTCGACCATTAACAAAATGCCACACACAAGCAGTAGCACTCCATAGATTGTGGAATGCCTAATTTTCATTGCTTTCATTATGTGAGAATGTGAATGAACCTTATTGATGACGCAGAACACGATAGAGCAGTTCCGCCTCTTTTCCCTCGTAGATTTTGATGTCGGTGACAGCATTGTAAGCGAGGTCGGAGTAGCGGAAAAGTTGGAGGGCTACAAACTGCCCGTCGCTAGAGGCACACATTTCAAGACAGTAGTTGCCATTGGGGTCATGAATGA
Organism: Bacteroidaceae bacterium; assembly: GCA_017470525.1. Classification (GTDB taxonomy): domain Bacteria; phylum Bacteroidota; class Bacteroidia; order Bacteroidales; family Bacteroidaceae; genus Minthosoma. The sequence continues at coordinate 27,978 of JAFUYM010000007.1, read as the reverse complement.
ACCTCAGTTGAGTCTTCTCAGCAATGGTCGGGTTATTCTGAAACTTGAGCAGGAACTGCTGAATCTCATTGCCCGAAGAGAGGGCATAGTAATTGCGTGTACAATCCACCAGCGAGAGAGTGGGTTTGTAATATATTTTGGTGTTGAAGCCAAGGAATCCTTGTCTCACATAAATGTTCTCATGAGCGGTGACAGCAGGTGCTATCTCCATGTTTTTGAAACTTGCCATAATTGTTTCCTTTCGTTTTTGTTTTGAATAAAATGATTTGAATGTGTTTGAGAGGGAGGGTCGTTCATCGAGGACAAACGACTTCTGAATGCGGTACACCCCATAAAAAGGCACACGACATCAGCAAGGCATGCTGGAAGCATGTCTTACCACCAAAAGAAGAATGTCAAAACGCTAACGAAGGATGTGCCTCAACACATATATATAATACGTGCGCGAGGCAAAGGAGCGGACGGGCAGAGTGGTTTGCTGCACAAATCCGCCCAAAGAAAGATGAATGGTGGAACGAGGGGCACGGCATACGGTGAACGCTTTGCCCCCACCTCTGAAAGTGGGCGATGTACGCTCGCCATTGTTGGTCTGTACCCTCTCCTCGGGCTGATTGGCTGTACGGCATAGTGACATGGCATTGGAGAGGGTCATCTCTCGATAACGAATGTCACTGTTGCCTTCAGCCCAACTGCCTGTGGGGTGCGATGCGCGTATTTCCTGTGGGTGCCGAACCGTTATCTGTTGAGGTACAGACAAATCTTGGCATGACGACCAAACGAAGGTCGCCATAACCAAAAGAAGAATGTTCAGCAGACGTTGCATGAGGATGGGCTTTTTACCAATTTACGGTCACCTCTACAGGGCAGTGGTCGCTGCCGAAAATGTCGGTGTGAATGTGTGCTGATTGCAGGTGTGAGGTGAGACGGTCGGAACAAATCCAATAGTCGATGCGCCAACCTGCATTTTTCTCGCGAGCATGGAAACGATAAGACCACCAGGAATAGATGTCCTTTTGGTCGGGGAAGAAGTGACGGAAAGTATCGATGAAACCGGCGTTTAAGAGGTCGGTGAACTTGGCACGTTCTTCGTCAGTGAAGCCTGCGTTGTGGCGATTCGTCTTGGGGTTTTTGATGTCAATTTCCTTGTGTGCCACATTCATGTCACCACAGGCAAGGACTGGTTTCTGTGCATCAAGACGTTGGAGATAGAGGCGGAAGGCATCATCCCATATCATGCGCTGATCGAGGCGTTTAAGTCCATCTTGTGAGTTAGGGGTATAGACGGTGACAAGGTAGAACTGTTCATATTCGAGAGTGATGACACGCCCTTCGGTGTTCATGTCCAGCCAACCGTTGTTGGGGAGAGAGGAGATGATGTCTTCGGGCAAACCAAAGACCACGGAAAGAGGTGCGTGTTTGGTGTAGATGGCTGTGCCCGAATAGCCTTTCTTTTCGGCATAGTTCCAGTAGGACTGATAGCCAGGGAAAGCGAGGTCGAGTTGCCCTGCCTGCATCTTGGTCTCTTGCAGACAAAAGAAATCCGCATCGAGTGTGGCAAAGGTCTCAGAAAAACCTTTGCCGCACACGGCACGGAGTCCGTTTACATTCCAGGAAATGAATTTCATTTTACATACTTGCTAAAGTCCACCTTGTGCATGTCGCCTTCCTTGATAAAGACATCGTGGAAAGCATGAGTGGCAGCGAGGTTGTGCCATGATTGACCTTTTTGAGAAATCTTGAGATAGTCCCAAAGAAGTTGCTTATAGTCTGGGTGAGCACAATTCTCGATGATGGCATGAGCACGTTGGATTGGGCTCTTTCCACGAAGGTCTGCCACACCTTGTTCTGTAACGATGACATTCACATCGTGTTCGGTATGGTCAACGTGGCTACAGAATGGCACAATGGCTGAGATGGCACCACCCTTAGCCACTGACGAACAAGTGAAGATGCTGAGGAAAGCATTGCGCTCGAAGTCGCCCGAACCGCCTATGCCGTTCATCATCTTAGTTCCACAAATCTGGGTAGAGTTGGCATGTCCGTAGAGATCGACTTCTATCGCTGTGTTGATGGCGATAAGACCAAGACGACGGATAACTTCGGCGTTGTTAGAGATTTCGGATGGACGGAGCACGAGTTTGTCCTTGAAGAAATCGATGTTATCATAGATGCTCAGCAATTTGTCATTGGTGACAGTGAGCGAGCAAGTGGATGCACACTTTACTTTTTCTTCAAACATGAGGTCCACAATAGCGTTCTGCAACACTTCTGTATAGACTTCCATCGCAGGCATCTCAGGATTGGAACCGAGAGCAAAAAGGATTGCGTTGGCTGTAGTGCCCACACCGCTCTGGAAAGGCAGGAAGCCAGAAGGAATGATACCACGTTTCTTTTCATTCATGAGGAAGTTTGCCACGTTTTCACCAATCTTATCTGTAACAGGGTCTGCATCCTTGAATGAACGTGCTTCGTCAGGCAAGTTGCATTCGACCACGCCCACGACCTTCTTGGGATCGAGTTGCAGGTAAGGTGTGCCCACACGGTCTGTCACCTTCTCAATGGGGATGGGCTTGCGATAAGGTGGGTCGAGTGGTTCATACACATCGTGAATGCCGATTGACTTGGGTGAATGGAAAGCATTGAGTTCGAGGATGATGCCTTTCTTGGCTAGACGTGCCACTGTAGGAGAGATACCACCTGCGGCGGTGAGGTAAACTTTTCCATCTTCTTCGATGGCACACACCTCGAGAATTGCCCAATCGACATCGCCCAAGAATCCGTAGCGCAGATCCTGAGCCATCATGCCGAGGTGAATGTCGTTATATGCGATTTCTCCTGCATTCACATGTTTGCGGAATGTGGAGTTAGTCGTGTAAGGAGCACGGTAACGAATGGCTTGCTCGTCGGAAAGTACACCATCGCAAGACTGACCTGTAGATGCACCAGTGAAAATGCCTATTTGATAGGGGCGACCTGCTTCGTGCTCTGCATGAGCGATTTTCGCAATCTCTGCTGTCACCGCTTTAGGTGTGCCTGCTGGTGTAAATCCTGACAAACCGATGTTGTCTCCATTTTTGATGAGTGCTGCAGCCTCTGCAGCCGTAATTTTTGTAAATGCCATAGTTATTTTAATTACACAGATGATTGAATTTTGTGCAAAAGTAGGCATTTTATTTGGAATGGCAAAAAAAGAAGCACAAAATGTGAGATTTTGTGCTTCTTTTGTAGGTTAGTTCCTTACTTTATATAAATAATGTATAGTCGTCTGTCTATTTCACGGGCTCGAAGTCGTCTTCCAATTCTTGCTTATTAGTAGGCTCGTAGATGACCTTGTTTGCCCCACTGGTGATCTGGATATATTCGGGGTGCTCTTTGGCAAAATTATCTACATAACGGATACGCTTTTCGTCGTATATCTCGCTCACAGCAATCAAGATGCCCGTTTCTTCCACATCACCAAAACCATAGTTGATGGCTGTGCCAAACATCTTCATTGTGGGAGAAAGGCTCATATAAGCATTAACCAATGGAGGAATGTTATAGCCCAAGGCACGCACCTCGCGGTTGAGAATCTTGTAATCCTCCTTGAAGGTTTCTTCGCAGAAAAGTTCCTCAAATTCCTTGGGGTCGTGTTCCAGTTCGAGTGGCTTGGTGGGGATGACCAATCCATCCTTATCACCAAAATGTTTCTTCAGGAAATAGAGAATCATGTCACGTCCTTTGCGGTTATAACTGGGATACATGGTCATCTTACCAAAGAAATATTTACAACCAGGCATGATGACAGCCAATGCACCAAGCCCGTCCCACAGGTTGTCGAGGGCAAAGATGGACTTGTTGTCTGAACGTGTGGACTGGTATTCAAGCGTGACAAATGAACGCCCCAACTCGATTGTGTAGGGGAGGTAGTCTTTGATAAACTTGTCGGAGAAGTGGAACATGTGGCTGGTGGCAAGAATGGGCTGCCCTTGGTCATCAAACTGGATGTCTGGACCGAGAATATAACGATAGCCACCGATGATTTCTTCTGCTTCGGGATTCCACACAATGAGTTGCTTGTATGGATTCTCCATTGTGTCAAACTCGTCCAAATCGCAATCCAGACCTGTTCCGCCGCCTGCTGCACGAAAGGCAATCTCGCGAAGACGACCAATCTCACGCACCACATTAGGAGAGTCCTGCCATGTGATGACATACACCTCGTTGTTGCTCTTGCTGGTCATGCGCAAGCGTTTCTCTTCTGTCAGTTCTTTCTTCAGCACCTCTTTGGGAATTGGTGCTATAATTTCTGCTTCCATATATAGTATTTCCTTATTCTTCTTGCAATTGATAGACCTTTTCCTTCACCCATTGCGCCCATTCCGTTGGAGTCTTCGACTTATCAAAGGTTTGCCATGGGATGGGCTCTCCAAACGTGACTGTAAAGGTCTTTCCCTGATTCTTGTACATTTCATCTGCCAGATAAAGCATGGCAATGTTGAACTTGATGTGGAGTCGTTTGCACCAACGGGCGATGTTATAGAAACGGTCGGAATTATGTCCTGAGAAATGGACAGGAATCACATCCCGCTGATATTGAACGGATTTGGTGATAAAGGTCTTTTTCCACACAATGTCTCTAATGATTCCATCTTCACCTTTGCGGGAACAAAGTCCCGCCGGGAACATCACCACGTTCTTAGGAGATTGAAACGCCGCCTCCACCATTTTAGGAAAGTCTCGTCCATTGCGTCCTGTCTTATTGATGGGTACACAAAGTGGAGCCAATCCCTTAAAACTCATTAAGATGTCATTCACCAAATAGACCATCTGACTGTCATATTTATGGCAGATGATGGAACCCAGTGCAATGCCATCTTGCCCTCCCAGTGGATGATTGCTCACGATGGTGAAATAGCGCCCTCCTTCGTTGCCGGGCAAAGCATCCAATCCTTCCTGAATCACTCCATTGATATTGGTCTGCACTTTCGTCGTGCAATTCAAGTAACGGAGGCAGCCATCCAGCCATTCAACACCTACTTGCCCCTTGCCTTCACCACACAGATGTGTATTCATCCAATCCTGATGGATGATATTCTTCAACCACGACACCAAAAACGGAGGAACAAACTTCGATTTCGTTCCGAGTTTGTCCTTCAATACTTGGTCAACATCAACCCTAAATTCTTCACCTTCTACAGCCATATTCTTAAAATAACATGCAAAATTATTAAATCTTTTTTGTTTTTTCATAAAAAAAGATGACTTTTCATCAAAATGGCAGAAAAAAGTCTTAACTTTGCACCGAATATGGTGTTCTGTACTTAATTATATCAAAAGCAAGCGGGGCACTTGGCATGATTTACATTTTCAAATAAGATTTTCTTATTTAACTTTAACGAATTGGAAAGAAACAACAGAAAGATTAGATTTGTATGAAAAGATTTGTATTAGCGATGGCACTATGTTTGACAACTGTAATAGGTGCTTTTGCGCAGATGTCAGATGCACAGGTGCTAAGTTTCATTAAAAGTAGGAGCAAGGCGGGTGCAAGTCAATCGCAGATTACTACCCAATTGATGCAGCGTGGTGTACAGATTGAGCAAATACGCAGACTTCGCAATGAGTATGATTCTCAAGTAAATAGCGACGGGTACTCCCGTGCAGCAGAGGGTGCAATATCAATGGCAACAGACCGCATGGTGGCTAACAGCGACGGAACAACATCACAGGAGTTGACAACGGCTCGTCGTGGTACAACAGGCGAAATCCATGAAGATGCGGCAGAGGACTATGAAGAAGCGGAACGTGATGTTGAGTCTATGCAGAGAGTACAAGGTGAAACAGCAGGAAAGAGGATTTTTGGTCATGACCAGTTCCGACGTATTGGCGTCAACCCCAATCTTCCTACTCCTCAGAATTATGTAGTGGGACCTGGTGACCAACTGGTGATAGACATTTACGGAGAGTCACAAAAGACAATCGTTCATACAATCTCTTCAGAAGGGACAATCACCCTAGGAGGTGTAGGACCTGTTTATGTGAGCGGTCTTACGGTAACAGAAGCCCAAGGTAAGATTAAGAACACTTTGGGAAAGCACTATTCTGGTTCAAATATTCGCCTGACATTAGGACAGACTCGCTCTATCATGGTTAATATCATGGGTGAGGTGAGAAATCCAGGAACATATAACATGTCATCCTATTCCACCATCTTTCATGCGATTTCTATGGCAGGAGGCATCAAACCTTTAGGTACATTGCGTAATATCAAAGTGTATAGAGGGGGCAGGCTGGTTACCATCGTTGACTTCTATGAATACATCTTGAATGGTAGATTGGCTGGAAACATCTTTTTGGAGGATAACGATGTTATTCATGTGGAGCCTTACGAGTGTTTGGTCGGCATTACAGGTAATGTAAAGCGTCCAATGTTTTATGAGATGCGCCATACGGAGACTATTGGTACATTACTTAAATACGCAGGTGGCTATACAGGTGATGCTTATAAGAAATCGGTGCGTTTGGTTCGTCAAGCGGGTGAGCGTTACACCATACATAACATAGATGAGTTTGAAATGAATGCCTTCACGATAGCAGATGGTGATGCCGTGTCGGTTGATGCCATGTTGAACCGTTACGAAAATATGGTTGAAATCAAAGGTGCCGTCTTCCGCCCAGGACAATTCAACATCAGCGGGGATGTTTGCTCGGTGAGGACATTGATTCAAGCAGCAGATGGTTTGACGGAGGATGCATTTCTTGACCATGCGATTATTCATCGCTTGAAAGAAGATCGTTCATTAGAAATCATCCCTATTGATGTAAAAGGAATTATGGATGGTGACGTGGCTGATGTTCCATTGAAGAACGAGGATGTTGTCTTTATTCCTACCCAAGAAGAATTGCGTAAGGAACGCTCTTTTTATGTCACAGGTCAAGTGATGAGACCTGGTGCATACGAGTATGCAGACAATACAACGATTGAAGACTTGATTGTGATGGCAGGAGGTTTACGTGATGGGGCGTCTTTAGCACGTGTAGATGTAAGCCGCCGTATTAAAGACCCTTATTCAACAACGAAAACTCGCAACATTGCTGAGACATTCCAGTTCGACATTAAAGATGGTCTGGTGATCAGGAAAGATAGTTCAGTGTTCTATCTGGAGCCCTATGATGTTGTGCATGTACGCCGTAGCCCTGGTTATGTGATGCCAAGAAATATTCGTGTGACAGGCGAAGTGAACTATGAGGGTGCTTTCACAATAGAGAAAAAGAACCTACGTCTGACTGACGCCATCAAGATGGCTGGCGGCGTGACAGAGGATGCGTTCATCCAAGGAGCACGTTTGATACGTCACATGAATGATGAAGAGCGTCTTCGTGAGCGTGAAGTGCTGGAAGCCATGCGCAACACTTTGGACTCAAATGACTCGATTGCTTGGAATAAGATGGAAATGAGAACAACTTATTCTATCGGCATTGATTTGGAGAAGGCTTTGGCAGAACCAGGAGGCAGATATGATATTGTACTGCGTGAAAATGACCACATTGATATTCCTGAATATAATGGAACGGTGAGAATCTCAGGAGATGTTCAATTCCCCAACACGGTGACTTATGTGGAAGGTAAAAATCCGAAGTGGTATATTAACAATGCTGGCGGCTATAGCCAGTCTGCCAAGAAGAAAAAAGCATTCATTGTCTATCAAAATGGTTTGATGGATGTACTGGCAAAAGGAACTCGTGTGGAGCCTGGCAGTGAGATTGTGGTTCCCAGCAAGAAGGAAAAACATGTTAACGTCAATGCAATTGCTCTGTTGACCAGTTCTTTGACCCCTCTTGCCACAATCGCGGCAATGATTGCATACTTGTCAAAATAAAATTTGAGATATTTGTTATGGATAATCAACAACAAAATAATGAGTTTCAAGAGAAGGAAGAAAGCCGCATTGATTATGGGGCGTTGTTCGCTACTCTCATGAAGCATAAAAGCCTTTACAAAAAGGTGCTTCCTATCACGTTTGTGTTAGCATGCTTTATTGTGCTTTCCATTCCTGTGTATTATACATGCGAAGTACAGTTGGCGCCAGAGTTGACCACGACCCGTAATAGCGGGTCTATTAGCGCGTTAGCATCTCAATTTGGTTTGAAGATGGGTATGGGAACTATGGGTAATTCGGAAGCGTTGTACCCAACACTTTATCCAGATTTGATTAATTCAAGTGACTTTAAGGTGAGTCTTTTCAATGTTCCTGTTCATCGAAAAGACAGCACACAAGTGATGACCTATTATGACTATTTGAGAAATGACCAAGATAAACCGTGGTGGAGTTCCGCAATTGGTGCTGTTGTAGATGGGGTTGTAGAACTTTTAGCATTGGAAGACACGATAGACCAAGAGCATATTGACCCATTCCAGTTGACAAAACTACAAACAAAAATCGTCAAATCTTTGGAGAAAAAAATCGTCTGTGATGTAGATAACAAATCGCTTGCCATCACTATCACTGTAACAGACCAGGACCCTCTCATCTGTGCAACAATAGCGGATTCTGTCAAGGCACGTTTGCAAGATTTCATTACAGATTACCGTACGAAGAAAGCACGTGTAGATCTTGAGTTTAATCGCAAATTATATGAAGAGGCAAAAAATCTCTATGATGAAGCGCGGGAGGAATATGCTACCTATGCCGATGCAAATCTTGACCTGATGTATCAAAAGGACCGTACGAAGTTGATTAACCTTGAAAATGAGATGCAACTTCGATATAACACTTACAATTCTGTTGCACAGCAACTGACCTCTTCGGAAGCGAAAGTTCAGCAAGACACACCTGCATTCACGACTTTGCAGAGTGCAACAGTTCCGGTGGAAAAGTCAGGTCCTCCTCGTACAAAGATTGTTCTCGCTGTTCTCTTCCTTGCATTCCTCTGCACATCTGCATGGATTCTCCATAAAGAAGGGCAGTTGAAGCCATTGCTTGGTTTGTCATAGGGCAAGCATTGTGGGACTAAGATAAAGAATAGGTAGTGAGGGTGATTTAGTATGGTTTAGTGGGGCAGATTTAGTAATGTTTTTAATTAGTTATTGCTTATGTTTTCTTTCTTCAATACAAAAAAGAAATTGATTGGGACAGGGATTCTAAAGGGTGCCACTGATTGGCATAGCCATATCCTGCCAGGTGTTGATGATGGTATTCAGAGCATGAAGGATTCTTTGGAGGTTCTGGCATATTATGAAGAGATTGGCATAAGCGAGGTGTGGTTAACACCTCACATTATGGAGGATATGCCCAACACGCCCGATGAACTTCGTGCGCGCTTTCAGGAGTTGCAAGAGGCATACAGCGGTTCCATCAAACTGAATCTGGCGGCGGAGAACATGATTGACCATCTGTTCAATGAGCGTCTGGAGGCAAACGAGTTGCTGCCTATTGGCCCCAAAGGTGACCACCTGCTGGTTGAGACCTCCTATTTCCAACCTCCCATTGACTTCCAAGGAACGTTGAAACGTGTACAGGAGAAGGGATATACACCGATTCTTGCACATCCGGAACGCTATCGTTATATGGACGAGTCTGATTATGACGACCTTGCTGCGAAGAAGATTAAGTTTCAGATGAATCTTGTCTCCTTGGCTGGGGGGTATGGGAAACCAGCACAGGAAAAGGCGCAGATGCTTCTTTCGAAAGGATATTACAACTTTTTTGGCTCCGACCTCCATTTCCTTCCCCATTTCAAGAAGGCAATAACGGCGAAGGCTATCAAGAAGGAAATCGCCCCATTGCTTTCAGGCATCCAGAATATCATCGTGTAACGCATCATTTGCCGGACAAAAGAAGAGGTCTCGCAAAGAAGTAAAGACATAACAATGAGATAGAAAATCCCTGTACTCACCACAAAGTGCGTACAGGGATTTTTTGTTTTGTCACCTCATATCGCTATTGATGTTTACCCCTTAAAAAAAACATTTCAGAAACCAAACAACATTCTTTCTGAATTTTTTCTTTCATCTTTGCAATGTTTCGGGCATTTCACTCGTATATATAAATAGAAGACCGACAGAACATGGTGAAAGAAATCGACATAAACCTGATAGAGGGGCTACGGAAACAAAGCCCCCAAGCACAACAGCAGATGCTCCATCGCTATGGCACAGATGTCTTCGCACAGATTGCGAGGATGGTGCCACAAATGGAGGATGCAGAGGAGGTATATCAAGATGTTTTTGTCAAAGTCTTCAGCAACATCCAGATGTATGATGAGGAGAAGTCGTCCCTGAAGACTTGGGTGTCGCGCATCGCTTACAACGAATCCATCACCTTCCTCCGACAAAAGAAACCTTTGAAAATCTACTTCGAGGATGATGAAGAAGGAGCAGAGGCACTATCCGAAACGGAGGTGGAAGCGACCTTCGGGCATCCCAATCCCGAAACCGTGCAACTGATACGGGCAGCCCTGAAGCATCTGCCACCCGACGAGAGAGCCCTCATCACCATGTTCTATTACGAAGAGATGAGCCTGAAGGACATCGCATTCATCACTGAATCCATCCCCTCCACCATCGCCTCGAAACTGAGCAGAACGAGAAAGAAACTTTGTAGAATCATCAAAATGATACAATCATGAAAGAGGACAAAATCGACACATTCAGGCAGAAGGACGTGAACCTTCGCGAAGCCATCCGCATGGAAGAGATGGAGCGTCCTCAGATGCCCTCCGACCTCAATGCCCGACTCATGCAGCGAGTGGCAAACGAGGCGGGCAAGGAGAAACCACACAGAGGCATCGTCTGGCCGTGGATTGCTGCAGCATGTGTGGCAGGCGTGATTGCCATCTACCTCACTCCCCCCAAGACAAAGGAACATCACCCCATCGCCTATCATCATCGCCAGATGCCCCAAAACCTCACCGTCCGCAACATGGACGAACCCTATCAGGAAGAGAGTTTTGAGTGTGTTGAAAAGGTAATGAGGGGCAGACGCAACCAACTGCTATACGAACTAAAAATGAATGAAAACCATTAAAAAAGAAAGACTTATGAAGAAGATATTATTGAGTGCGTCACTCATTCTCACACTTGGCGCATGCTCTACCGACACGACGTCAGTCGTGAAAACTCCTGAGAACTTCATGGAACTGATGGAGGGGATACAAGCATTAGGAAACGAGGTGGAATATGCCATCACAAGCGACTCTGCTGGATATTCCGAATACTACAGCACCCACTTCTTTTATAAAGCCCCCGAGGATATAAGAAAGGCGTATGACTATACAACAATTGTCGATTCTGTTGCAGGAATATATGAAGATCATCGTGCAGAGGCTGACAGCATCATTAAACAGCAGGAAGCCATTGACAACTACGCCAAAACGGGTGTCAAGGCATTGATGGACAAGTACGCTCCCACGGCTGTCAAGTGCTATCAATACGACACCCACACTGACGACAAGGACACTACCCAATACATCATTGCCCTGAAAGAGGTGGAGGACACCATTCCCCAATGGGCAGAGAAAGAGGGCTTCAGCGAAAGTTTCCGCTGGTATCCCGAGTTCTTCCACTACGAAAACCACACCACCGACAATTCCGGAACCTTCACATACATGACCTACCACAAAGAAGCAAAAGTGGCAGACAAGGAAGAAACCACTCCCGAGGAAACCGAACGGCTAGTGCTCGATTTCATTGCCAAGGAGAAGAATGTGAAGCAGAAACCCAGGAAATACACTATCGACGAGGGCTTTGCTATGGGAAGGGGCGATTACAATTGTGTCTCCTTCTCCAGAGCCATGCAGAAGACGGACAGCATGTTCATCACCGCCACCCACTACATCATCCCCGTGCATGGTGAGGAACGCAGAAAAGTGGCTGACGACCTGTGGAACCTCTTCTCCGACCATGTGAAGAATCACTACTCAAAGGTAGATGGGCACTGGGGCTTCGAATGTGTTAAGCACAACGAAATCATCGATGACAGACAGACAGATTCTCAAGTCTTGCAAATGTCCATCACCAGAGATGAAGAGGGCAAGATGCTCCATTTTCAGGTAGGCAACGACTCACGAGGTCTCCACATCCTTGTCATGCACATCGAAACCCACCGCTTCTACATTCCAGGCAACTGGCTCTACATCGACAGCATCCACAACATGGATGTGGTGGATGATTTCAAGTTTGGATTCAAGAAGAAATAGACCTTTTCATCCGTAAGACGAAACAGTACCATGACAGCATCAAAAATGGCATACACTCAGCACCCCTGAACCAACGTCGTCGATGTCGGCAAGTCGATGTCGTCGACATCGGTCAACCGACATTGACGACGTCGGTTCAGGGGTTGTTCATGCATTTTTCTATCGGTGGTTCCACGAACGGTGAAGGGGCGATAGGCGAAAGGCACAAAAAAGAGGGGCGAGTCAACACGACTCGCCCCTCTCTCATTACACTTTTTTAGTACACAAATTACTTATTGAGTTTCTTTACACCATTCTGGATGATGATGCCCTTATAGTCTTTGCCTACACGCTGACCAGCGAGGTTGTAGATAGCACCGTTAGCATTTGGTGCTGCCACTTCTGCAACGCCTGTAAGCATTTCATTAAAGGTGTCACCAGAGAGATACCAGAGTTCGAAGTCGTCGAAGATTACCCAGTCAGAACCAATGGCAGCAGTCTTGCGAATACCAACCTCAAGAGTCTCACCTGCATTGATAGTAATCTGAACCTTATTGGCAACATCTGCTGGATGCTGTACACACCACTGGTAGAAACCATACATTGAGGAAGGATAGAAGAGTGTCGTTCCATCAACTTCTACCTGAGTGTCGAATGGGTATTCACTTTGATTCTTATGCTCGTATTTGGCTGTAGTTTCGGTTTCACCTTCACCCGCTGGAGCCAAAGTCTGAATAGTGGTTGGATATACAATCTTGTTACCATCAGCATCCTCTTCCTCATCTGTTGCAGTCACAACCTCTGTAAAAGAGTTTTCTGTGCCAACCAATGCTTCGATTGCACGGATGTATGAGAACTGGTCGTTGTCGTCGCTCACCTTAGCAAAGAGTTGTGCATTATGGTTCTCCCAAGCCTCTTCGCTACCTGCAGCCTTGAACTTAGCAACAAGGTCAGCGTTGACAGCACCTGCATCACGATAAATAGCCTTTGCACGGAGTTCGTATGTACCTGCTGGCAGACCTACAAGTTTCTGAGAGAGTGTGAATGCGCTCTTGTTCCAGAGTTCAGCATTCTCACGACCATATTCATTGATAGTTGGAGTCTCACCACTCCAGCCCTTTGATGGACCTTCTGCGAAAGTTGGGTTCACCAAGATGCCGGTCACGTCAACAGGAGCAGCAACAGTAGCCTTGCCTGCTTCGAGAGACTGGAAGAGAGCGATATTGTATGGCAATGCGAGTTCAGACATGTACTGGTCAAGAGTCTCGGCTGATTCACCTGTCGTAGATGCAGTCAGCACAGCCACCTGCTTAGAAAGAACAGCCTTGAGTTCAGCATTGTCAAGAGCAGTGGCTTTCTCGTATTCTGCCATGTATTCACCATACTTCTTGGCATTAGCGTTAAGCGTTGCACAATCTTTGTAAGTGTCTGCTTCCGACTCACCGAATGAAACCACATATACGTATGGAGGAGTGAGGATGCTCTGTGCCTCGTCTGTAGAATACTTCGCAAGCAAATCTGAATATGTCTTGTCTGCATTGAAGTTCTTCTCAGCCTGCTTTGCAAGAGCGATGTACTCATTTGCGTCGTGAATAACAAGCAGTGCGGCATCATAAGTAGCAGCGTCTGGGATAGGCAGTTTAATTTGTTCCAAGAGGTCGGCAACTACTTTCTTGTCGCCAGCAAATTGCAGATCATTAGCCTCTTTGTTGACAGCATCCAATTCTTCCTGAATCATTGCGCTGAATGGAGGATTCGTGCCATAGAACATCAGACGGAAACCAGTAAAATTAGCAATCCAACTACTTTGGCAACCAATGAGGAGCCTACCGTCGTTAATCTGGATGGTACCAGTTCTATGCTCCTGCCATACGTTAGGATTCCACTCATACCAACCGTAATCTGGTGAATAGTAAGAGTCAGTGTGACCTACCATAGAAGAAACCGTCACTTCTTCAGAGTTCTGTGCGAAGATGTTGTGGTATGGAGGCATATTAGACTCTGTCCACTTGTTGTCACCGGCAGCGTTACCACGCGCAAGACCTCTCAAACTATAGTAACCATTTGGCAGACCTACCAACTGCTGACAAACACCTTCCCAATCATCAAAGCCAGAGCACCATCCGTTAGATACACCAATCAGACCGCCTTGATAGTAAAGGTGATAACTGTTGGCAGACCATCCATTACCGAAAGTCTTAAGTCTCTTATACCATTGATTTGTTACAGATTCATCTGTTGCCAACTCAACCTCAGAAGCGATGTCCACTCTATCGCCAGTCAGTTTATTAGTATAGTCGTCCTGACCCTGAACGTCACCCCAGTTCCAAGTTGCTTCCTTCAGTGTCCAAGTGCCATCCTCATTCTGGGTTGGGTTGTACTCTGGGTTCACGAACCAAGGATGCTTAATCAGAGACGTAAAGTCCTTTGCACCAGTCTCGTCTGCTTCCTGAGAGTCGAGATAAGTAGCACGAGCCGTTGCCAATGTTGCATATACACCATCGAAGTACTTACCAGGGTCTTCGCCGAGTGCCTCCACATCGTCGGTCTTGGCATCATTCACAGCCTTATCATAAGCAGCCTTGAAAGCATCGTAACCTGGGAATGAAGTGGAAGCCAACATACCTGCAGACATGTTGAGCAGGTCGTCAAGACTGTTCACAAACACAAGGCTCTTACTGTAGTTAGCAACAGTCTCAGTGATAGAAGCAAGGATTCCATCCAATGCCTCAACTGACTTTGCACCACTAATTTGGTCATTGAAATCCATCACCACGTCGTCAATCGCACCAGCGAAGCCTTCGAAACCAGCATCGCTCACTTTCACCTGGAATTCAACCAGTTCTTCAAGCGCATTGCGGCACTCATCTTTAGCAGCCTCCAATTGAGCAGCCTCACCAGCCTCACCAGTGTAAATCACTTGGAAGTTGCTGAATGGAACATAATCCTCAGAGATGGAAGCCACCTTGCGGATACCCATGCGAACGTATGCATCCTCAAGCAGGATGATGTCAATAGAGTTCCAATACTCACCAGCCTGGAAGAATGCACGGCAACCCTTGTTACAAGATGGAGCATAAACCGTGATTTCGTTGCCTTCAGCGTCTTTCACCTTGGCACTACCGTCTGATGCCCAACCAAGGCTGGATTCATACAGGCGAGAAGTCTGAGTTGAAGAAGCCAATGAGCGGATGACAGTGTTAAAGTCGCGTGTCACCTCTGATGCAGGGTCTTCGCCTGACAGGATAGAAGCATAGAGATAGACATTCTTCTTTACCTGTCCCTTGTTGTAGTTGGCAAAAGTGTCGTTGAAACCACCTTCACGATAACAAGCCTGCACTTGAATGGTATAGGTACCAGCAGGAACCTTCACCACCTGATAAATGTCGAACTCTTTCTGGTTGTAGAATGCGATACAGCCGTCACCGCCTTCCGCAGCACCGCTGTACTCGTTAGGCATACTGCCCTTCCAGTACTGACCGATAGATGACACATCGCCTCCATCGTAACTGTTCTCTTTCCAGTCGCCTGAGAATGAGCCGTCGCAGTCGCCAAGTCCAAGTTGTGCCGTCACATCCATGCCGTCAGTCCATTCGGCAGGAGCCTGTGCATTTGCCACAAAAGCAGCAGCCAATGCAAAAACAAGAGTAAATAGTTTTCTCATGACTTTTTGTTTTGATTAGAAAGTTGATAAATTTAGATAGTAAATAAACACATATATGTTAGCATTAAAAATTGCCATAGGAATCTTTCCCGATGCAAAAGTATGAATTTACAACCATTCACGCTTTCAAAAATGAAACACGCTTTTTCAATTTTGATACCTAATCGTATTTTTGACGAAAAGCGGTCATAACAGACGAAAAGTTTTCGCTGTTTTTTCAACTTTTTATCCCCGTTATATAGGACATATCACAAAAAATGTATATCTTTGCCACAGAAATGTGACTTGACAGAAACATTCCTCATTTACAAAGATTGATCCATAAAAAAGGGTGGCAACTGGCGGTTCGGCTGTCCACCAAAATAAAAACTTAAAAGCATTTCTCAACCGCGAGAAAAAAGGAACGTTATGAAAAATAAAGTGGTAGCAGGTGTGTTGGGTATCTTGCTCGGAGGGATTGGAATACACAAGTTCTACCTGGGCAACATCATGCCAGGCATTGTTTATCTGTTGTTCGCTTGGACAGGAATTCCGCCTATTCTCGGTCTCATCGAGGGCATCGTTTACCTGGTAGATTCAGAGGAGGCTTTCCAGGCACGTGTGGTCGCCAAGAGGTTCTTCTTGTAAATCTTGGCACACATTATTTATTTAAATAAGTGAACAAACATCTTTTCTAATTCTCCGCAAAGGTATCACCGATTTAGTCTTTTGTCGGCGATATCTTTGCGGTCGTAACAGCATCAAGTATGGACCGTTTCTTTTCAAACAACACTTTCGTGATTGACGAAAAAATCGCAGCTTTCAAATTGTCAAATGCCTACAGGGTGTATGACAAGGATGGGCGTGAGATGGGTGCCATTCAGGAGCACAAGTCGTTAGGGAAAATCCTGCTCGGCATCATCCTGCCCGAAAGCATGGAGCCTTTCGAACTGAACATCCTCAATGCAGACGGAAAGCGCATCGCCCAACTGAAACGTGGCGTGACACTGTTCATGTCGAGAGTGAGAATCTACAACGAGAACGGTGCGTCCATCGGCTCCTTCAAACAAAGGCTCACACTGATGAAGCCCAAATTCACTTTATACGACAATTTGGGCAATGAAGTCGCCACCATCAAGGGCGACTGGAAAGCATGGAATTTTGACATCACGGACACAACCGGCAAGAAAATCGGTTCCGTAGATAAGCGATGGAACGGCATTGCCAAGGAACTCTTCACCACTGCCGACAAATACGTTGTAAGCATTGACCCTTCGGTGACGGACGAGACACAGCGCATTGCCATCACCACCGTCGCCGCAGCCATCGACATGATCCTTAAAGAGGATTAAAGTGCTTCCAACTCGTCAACAATGTCTTTTGCCACCTCGGCTTTCGATTTCAACGGATAGCCTTTTTTTCCCTCCGCCGTAATGATGGAGATTTTGTTCGTGTCGGTGCGGAAACCTGCACCTTCATCTTTCAGGCTATTAAGCACGATGAAATCGAAGTTTTTCTTCTTCAACTTGGCTTGTGCATGGGTCTCTTCGTCGTTGGTTTCAAGTGCAAATCCAACGAGAGTCTGTCCTTCTTTCTTGATTTTGCCCAATGAGGCTGCAATGTCGGGATTAGGTTTCAGGCGAATCACCAAGTCATCGCCCGTACGCTTCATCTTCTGAGAGGCAACGGTTTCTGGGGCATAATCTGCCACAGCCGCACACAAAATCGCCGATTCCATCGAAGGATATATGCGCATACAAGCCTCATACATTTCCTGTGCACTCTCCACGTTGATGCGATGAATGTTCGGGTGACTGACCTGCATGGCAGAAGAAACAGGACCGCAGACAAACTCCACCTGAGCACCTCGGTCGGCACACTCATGGGCAAGGGCAAATCCCATCTTGCCCGAAGAATAGTTGCCAATAAAACGGACGGGGTCTAACTTCTCATAAGTGGGTCCGGCTGTGATGAGCACTCTCCTCCCCGCCATGCTTTGCTGGGTGGCAAAGAACTGCTCCAGACAAGCCACAATGTTTTCAGGCTCTTCCATCCGTCCCTTACCCTCCAACTTCGAGGCAAGGAATCCCGTCCCCGGCTCGATGATGTGATTGCCATACGACTGCAAGGTTTTCAGATTTTGCTGAGTGGATGGGTGAGCATACATGTCCAAGTCCATGGCTGGAGCGATGAAGACGGGTGCCTTCATCGACAAATAGGTGGTAATGAGCATGTTGTCCGCCACCCCGTTCGCCATCTTTCCTATTGTGGAAGCCGTGGCAGGAGCAATCAGCATGGCATCAGCCCACAAACCGAGGTCAACATGCGAATGCCATGTGCCATCGCGCTGAGAGAAGAAATCGCTGATGACAGGCTTGCTGGTCAGTGCGGAAAGCGTGATGGGCGTGATAAACTCTTTGCCGGCAGGCGTGATGACAACCTGCACCTCCGCCCCCTTCTTGATGAGTTGGCGGATGATGAGACATGACTTGTAGGCAGCAATGCTACCCGTGATGCCAAGAACGATTTTCTTGTCTTTTAACATATTATCCTCTTTTCTGCTTCTCAATGCAATCCTCTTTTCTGCTTCGAAGCCAAATATATCTTGGTGAGCACCTGCTTGGTGTTTTGCGCAAAATCTCCCTGCATCATCCACGAATAGTAACTGGGGTCTAACCGCAGAAGCACATCTTTCACGGGCTTTCCCTTGTGCTTGCCGAAGTTGAACACCTCCACTCCTTTGTCATCCCTCACGATGCGTCCTGCAAAATCGACATTGTTGTTCATCTTGCTGTATTCAGCCAGAAACTCCACATTGTTCTGCAAATCAGCAGGGTATTTATCCAATTGAGCCTCCAGCACTTCCAAGGTGGCACGTGTGTCCGCCAATGCCGAATGGGCATTCTCCAAGTCCTTCCCACAATAGTAACGATAGGCAGCCACAAGTGTACGACGCTCCAACTTGTGATAAATGTTCTGCACGTCTATACACTTCCGTTTTGCCACATCAAAATCGATACCCTGACGCAGGAACTCTTCACAAAGCAAGGGGATGTCGAACTTGTTGGAGTTGAAGCCAGCCAAATCGCTGTCCTGAAAGGTCTTGTACAAATCTGCCGCAATGTCCTTGAACATGGGGCAATCCTTCACATCCTCATCATAGATGCCATGCACCTCAGACACCTTCTTGGGTATCGGAATGCCAGGATTGATGCGCATTGACTTCGATTCCTCGTTGCCATTCGGAAAAACTTTGATGTAGCAAAGTTCCACAATGCGGTCCTTTGCTACATCAACACCTGTCGTCTCCAAGTCGAAGAAGATGATGGGATTCTGTAAGTTCAGTCTCATGTCAGTCTTTTAGCATCATTGGCATCAGCAGCATGATGAGGTCTTCATCCTCCTCCTGTTCAGCAGGAGTGATGACACCAGCACGGCTTGGGTCAGCCAACTCCAGAACAACCTCGTTGCTGGTGATGCTGTTGAGCACATCAATGAGGAATGGACCATTGAAGCCGATGCTCATTGCCATGCCTTCATATTCGCACATGATGTGTTCTTCTGCCGAGGTGGAGAAGTCCAAATCCTGTGCCGAAACTGTGAGGGTACCCTGATCCACATGAATCTTTATCAGCGCACTGCTTTGGCTGGCAAAGACACTGACACGGCGGAGAGCACTGATGAATGCCATGCGGTCAGCAGTCACACGGAATGGATTATCGGTCGGAATGACAGAATTGTAATTAGGATAGCGACCCTCAATCAAGCGGCAACTAATCACATAGTCCGTCATCTGCAGTTCTGCATTGCGGTCGTCAAAACGAATCACCACATCGCCTTCCACCTTCGGGAGCACTGTCTTCAGAAGAATGGCAGGCTTCTTGGGGAGGATAAATGCAGAGGGGTCGTCTGCATGAACGGAAAGGATACGATTGCGCACCAATTTATGCCCATCGCTTGCCACAAACGTGATGTTCTCAGGAGTCATGTCGAAATAGACGCCGTTCATCTGCGGGCGAAGTTCGTCGTCGGCAGCAGCGAAAAGACAACGGTTGATGCCATTCAACATCACCTGGGCATCCATCGAAATGCTGCGGGAAATCTCGTTCATGCCTGTTGGCACAGGAAACTCATAGCCATTCTGACCAATCAGGTTGTATTTACCATTCTGATAGTTAATCTCAATGGCAAAGGTGTTCACATCCACATTGAACGTGATAGGTTGTTCCGAAATTTCCTTGATGGAACTGATGAGTTGTTTGGCTCCGATAGCGAACTTTCCCTCTCCTTCAGCGTCCATGACTTCCATGCTCGTTATCATGGTGGTTTCGCTGTCGGAGGCAGTCATTTTCAACATGCCGCCAGAAAGTTCAAAAAGGATACAGTCGAGGATGGGCAGAGCGTTTTTTGAACTCTGCACTCGGCTTATTGTCTGCAAGCGATTGCTGAGACTGGTACTTGAAACATTAAATCTCATTGTCGAAAAACATTTATTTGAACACAAAGTTATGGAGAAGTTTTGACAATACAAAAAAAAAGCGTACTTTTGTAGCAGATTTTTCAATTTGTATCATCAATAACCATCGATTTGTATTACAAATAAACATAAAAATATGGAATTTACAGGACGAATTATCAAGGCACTTGAGCCACGTGGCGGTGTGTCAAGCAGGACAGGAAATCCTTGGAAGATGCAGGATTTCGTGATTGAGGAAACAATGGGGCAATTCCCCAAGCGGATGGCGTTTAATGTATTTGGAGAAGAGAACCTCAACCGCTTCAACATTCAGGAGGGGCAGGAACTCACCGTCTCTTTCGACATCAACGCACGTGAATACAATGGCCGTTGGTATAATGATGTACGCGTATGGAACGTGATGCCTGCCGCACCTGCACAACCCGCTGCCACCGCTCAACCTGCCGCACAACAGCCCGTTGCACCTTTCCCACCTGCAGAACAGGCTCCAGCACAAGCCAACTTTGAAACGGCTGCCGACGATTCAAGCGACCTTCCTTTCTAATGAGGGTTGAGTCCCCTAATAATGGTTGAACATCCTAATGATGGTCGAGCACCTAAAGACAATCCTCCCAAGCAATGATTACAAATAGAGAGGGGGCATGCCAATAACAGGCATGCCCCCTCTGCTTTTTCTCAATAGTCTATTAGTTGATAGCACCATCAAGGTCTGCACCAGCCTTGAACTTAGCCACCTTCTTTGCTGCGATAGAAATAGGAGCCTTTGTAGCAGGATTGATGCCCTGACGTGCTGGACGCTCAGCAACAGCAAATGTTCCGAAACCAACCAGTGAAACCTTCTCACCAGCCTTGAGTGCTTCAGCGATAGCCTCGATAGTTGCATCAAGAGCCTTCTTTGAATCAGCCTTGCTCAGTCCTGCCTTTGCAGCGATAGAGCCAACGAGTTCTGTCTTGTTCATAAATACAATGAATTTAGGTTTTATAAATAAAGTTATTTGGGTAGTTATGTTTCTTAATCAGTTTCACATACGGGCTTATAGAGCACCGTCCATTTCGTAACTTTGTTGCAAATATATGAGATATATTTTCGCAAACAAACAAAATCGGCAAAAAAATGTTGAAAAAACCAAAAAAAACTTGTATTTTCCTCTTTTTTGCCCTTTAATAGGAAGAAAAACTCTAATTTTGCAGTCAAAATAGAAGTGAGACTTATTTATCGTTAAATGTAAGGATTGTATGAGAATAACTCCTGCCGTAAAGGTTATACTGATTATCAATGTAGTTTTCTATATTTTGACTTATTGGGTCACTCCATTGTTTGCTTTGGATGGACACACTGATTGGTTTCTCAACTTTAATGCGCTGCATCCGATAGGGTATGGGGGCTTTGCCCTCTACCAGTATGTCACCTACATGTTCATGCATGGTGGCTGGTGGCACTTGTTCTTCAACATGTGGTCACTGATGATTTTCGGCAATGCCGTCGAGCAGCAGATTGGCACCCAGCGTTTCTATTTCTACTATCTGATGTGCGGAATCGGCAGCGCATTGGTGAATCAACTCTGCACGTTAATCGGAATCATCCCCCCCTCCCAACTCGTAGGTGCATCAGGTGCCATCTATGGTGTCATGGCAGCAGCGGCATTCTTCTTCCCTAATGCCAAACTGTTCATCATCCCCATCCCCTTCCCGCTCAAGTTAAAGTATCTGGTGGGCTTCTACACCCTGGTCGAAATGTATTTGGGCATCACGTCCATCGACGGCGTGGCTCACTTTGCCCACTTGGGCGGCATCCTGATTGGTGCCCTCATCCTCTTCTTCTGGAAAATGCAGGAAAAGAAGAAAACTCAAAGAGGCAATTACTGGTCTTCTTCCTCCACCTACGACTCTCATTACGACAAAGATGAAGGCATCTGGGAGAAGGTGAAGAAGTTCTTTGTCGGTAGCCGCACCCCCAAGATGCGCGTCACCAATGTTCGGGAAGCCAACCACGAAGACCACGAATACAACAGAAGAAAGGCTCAGGACAACGAAGAGATAGACCGCATCCTTGACAAGATTCGCAAGAACGGCTATCAGAACCTCTCCGAAAGCGAGAAGGCAACGCTCTTCAATGCCAGCAAAAAGATGAGAGGCGAAGAATGAAGTTGCTGAAGAAAATACCAATGATTATTTTCATTGCCATCAATCTACTCACGATTGTGGCAATGATTTTTTGTGCCTACACCTCCTACCTCCCCCCTCAAAGGTTTCCGCACCTCTCCTACTTCGGGCTGATGTTCCCCTTTTTCCTCGGAGCCAACGTGGTCTTCCTCTTTTTCTGGCTGGTGTTCAAGTGGAAAGTCGTCATCCTTCCAGCCATCGGCTTGCTGCTCTGTGCCAGCAGCATCAGGGCTTACTTCCCCCTCAACATCCCATCCAGCACACCCGAAGGCTGCATCAAGGTGCTCTCCTACAACGTCATGGCATTCGGCAACAAAAACGTCCATTGGAACGAGAACCCCATTCTCAACTATCTGTTCGACAGCCAAGCCGACATCATTTGCCTGCAAGAAGGCAAGAAGACCACCGTGGATGACGCCTTAGACAAACTGACGGAACTCTACCCTTATCATTCCATGGAAATCAGCACCGACAACTACATCGCCTGCTTCTCCAAATACCCCATCCTCTCCACCATCCAGATTAACTACCCCACCGAAACCAACTGCTCCTTCGTCTATACAGTGGCAGTGGGAGAAGACACCATCCTGCTGATTAACAACCACCTCGAATCCTACAAACTCAGTGCGGAAGACAAGGCTGACTACAAGTCCATCATCAAGAACTACAGCCATCCCGAAGAAAACAATTCCGAAACGAAATACCTGACCTTGACGGAAAAGATTTCCCATCGCGACTCCATCCGTGGCATCCAAGCCGACTATGTGGCAGACTTCGTGGAGAGCCACCAAGACAGCCACATCATCCTGTGTGGCGACCTGAACTCCTCCCCCATCTCATACCCCCACCATCGCCTGACCCAATATCTGAACGACGCCTACACACACAGCGGAAACGGTCCCGGCACCAGTTACAACCGCAGTGGCATGTATTTCAGGTTAGACCACATCATGGTCAGCCCCGACCTGGAGTGCTATCAGGCAAAGGTGGACAAATCCATCAAGGAAAGCGACCACTATCCCATCTATTGTTACGTCAAAATAAGCCGAAAATGACCCCCAAACACCGCTAAATGAATATTTTTAGCGGTTTTTTCTTCCTTATTGCAAAAAAATGTATAACTTTGCACCCTGAATTGCCCTAAACTCTACGCGCATATATATAAAAGATGTGTCGCAAGTTCTGTTTTGGGGCATTTTATAGGTTCAAAAACGGGCACTCAAGCCCAAGCCGACCTTGACGAAAGAATATTCATAACAATCAATCATTTAATAACTTCAACAAAAATGCAAAACAAAGGATTTGTAAAGTTTTTAGCAGTGGCGTTGACCCTCATCTGCCTCTTCTACCTTTCCTTCTCTGTCGCTACCAAGTATGTAGAGGACAAAGCAGCCGAAATGGACGAGCAGGAAGCAGAACTGTACTTGGATTCGTTGAATTCGACTCCATTCTACTTGGGTAGTTACACGCTCAAGGACTGCCGCGAGACTGCCATCGGTTTGGGTCTTGACCTGAAAGGTGGTATGAACGTCATCCTCGAAGTGAGCGTGCCTGAAGTAGTGAAGGCGTTGGCTGACCACAAAACTGACGAAGCATTCCTGAAGTCTGTTGACGAAGCAGCCAAGGAAGCACAAGAAAGTCAGAGCGATTTCATCACACTTTTTGTCAAGGCTTATAAAAAGAATGCGCCGGGCAAGCCGCTTGCGACCATCTTTGCCACCCAGCAACTGAAGGGCAAGGTGAACACCAACAGCAGCGACTCCGACGTGGAGAAAGTGCTCCGCCAGAGCATCGACGAAGCCGTTGACAACGCATTCCTCGTGCTCCGCACCCGTATCGACCGATTCGGTGTCGTTCAGCCCAACATTCAGAAGATTGAAGGTCAGAGCGGACGCATCATGGTCGAACTTCCAGGTATCAAGGAGCCAGAGCGTGTTCGTAAACTCCTTCAGGGAAGCGCAAACCTTGAGTTCTGGGAGACTTACGACGCACCACAGGTGACACCTTACCTCTCACAACTCAATGCAGCCCTCCGCAACGGTGCCGTTGTAGAGGAAGCAGCCGATTCTGTGGCAACCGACTCCGTTGCCGCCGAGCAGGTAGCCGAAAAGGCAGACTCAGCCAAGAGCGGTAGCGTGTTGTCTCAGGTGAACCAAGCCGACGTGGCAGCAGGCAAGGCATCCAAAGCATCCGACGAGGCAAAGAAAGAGAATCCTCTCTTCGCCATGCTCCAGCCAACCAATGCCCAGCGCGGTTGTCTCGTAGGTCTTGCTCAGGCACTTGACACTGCAGAAATCAACGCACTCCTCAACTCTGAGATAGCCAAGCAAATATTCCCAGCCGACCTCTCCCTCAAGTGGGGTGTGAAGTCCTACGACAAGGCTGGCAAAATCTTCGAACTCTATGCCATCCGCACCACAGGCAAGAACGGTCGTGCTCCACTCGAGGGCGATGTGGTGACCGAGGCAAAGGACGACTTCGACCAGTGGGGAAAGCCCGTTGTCAGCATGAAGATGAACACAGAAGGTGCCCGCAAGTGGGCAGCCCTCACCGAAGCAAACGTGGACCACTGCGTTGCCATCGTGCTCGACAACCTCGTTTATAGCGCACCTAACGTCATGAACAAGATTGACGGCGGTAGCACCCAGATTTCCGGTAGTTTCACCACGACCGAGACCAAGGACTTGGCAAACGTGCTCCAGTCAGGTAAGATGCCTGCTCCTGCCAGCATCATCCAGGAAGACATCGTAGGTCCAACCCTCGGTGCCCAGTCCATTCAGGCAGGTTTCATCTCCTGCATCGTTGCCTTCATCGTGCTGATGCTCTATATGGTACTCATGTACGGTGTACGCGAAGGTATGGTAGCCAACTGCGCCCTCATGCTCAACTTCTTCTTCTCATTCGGTATTCTCACCTCACTCGGTGCCGCACTGACGATGTCTGGTATTGCAGGTATGGTGCTCACCCTCGGTATGGCGGTCGATGCCAACGTGCTCATCTACGAGCGCACCAAGGAAGAGATGCGCAGCGGCAAGAACATCAGCGCCGCAGTGGCAGCAGGTTACAGCAACGCCTTCTCAGCCATCTTCGACTCCAACGTGACGACCATCCTCACGGGTGTGATTCTCTACAACTTCGGTACAGGTCCTATCAAGGGCTTCGCCACCACCCTCATCATCGGTATCGTCTGCTCATTCTTCACCGCAGTTTGGTTGACCCGTATCGCATACGAGCACTTCCTCAACCGCGGCAAGTGGCAAGACCTCAAGTTCACCACCAAGTTCTCTCAGAACATGATGAAGGACACGAAGTACAACTTCATGGGCAACTACAAGAAGTCATTCATCGGCTTCGGAGCCGCCCTGGTGATTGTGCTCATCAGTTTCGCAGTCCGTGGCTTGAGCCAGTCCATCGACTTCACAGGTGGTCGCAACTACAAGATTGAATTCGTGAAGCAGGTAGAGCCAGAGGCAGTCAAGAACGCGATTGTGAAGACCTTCGAGGCAAACAACAAGAACGACGAAGCCATCAACGTGACCGTCATCGCTATCGGTACCGAAGGCAACAACGTTCGTGTATCGACCAACTTCAACATCAACGACAACAGTTCTGAGGCAGACGCTCAGATTGAGTCTCTCCTCTACCAGTCATTCGTCGATGGCGGCATGGTGGATGCATCCGTGTCTGAAGAAGCATTCCTCGACCGCGACAACCGTGCAGGCGGTTCCATCGTCTCTTCCCAGAAGGTGGGTCCAGCCATTGCATCCGACATCTTGCGCGGTGCCATCCTCTCCGTGCTCTTCGCCATCGTAGTCATCTTCGTCTATATCCTCATCCGCTTCCGCAACGTGGCATACTCCGTAGGTTCTATCGTGGCATTGACCCTCGACACCCTCCTCGTGATTGGTATGTTCTCACTCTGCTACGGCTGGATTGGATTCTCCCTCGAAGTTGACCAGACCTTCATCGGTGCCATCCTGACCGTGATTGGTTACTCCATCAACGATAAGGTGGTCATCTTCGACCGTATTCGTGAAGTCTTCAAGAACTATCCGAAGCGTGACCGTCAGCGCATCTTCAACGATGCCTTGAACAGCACCCTCGCACGTACCATCAACACATCTGTTTCTACGTTCATCGTGCTCCTGGTCATCTTCGTTCTCGGTGGCGACAGCATCCGTGCCTTCGCCTTCGCCATGATGCTCGGTGTCATCATCGGAACAAGTTCGTCACTCTTCATCGCCGCTCCTACAGCATACCTCGTCATGGGTGCCCGCATCAAGGAAGCCGATGAGGAAGAAGAACCAACGACTAAATAAAAAGGATTTTAATTAATGATAATTCGTGGCTAATTCATGGTAATTCGTGTTTTAATCTTTAACATAAATGACCATGAATTAACCACGAATTTTTCATGAATTTTTATGTTAGATTAAAAACAACACAAAATTATGACAAAAATTCGTGCCGCCATCGTTGGTTATGGCAATATCGGCAAGTACGCGCTCGAAGCCATCGAAGCATCGCAGGACATGGAGTGTGTAGGCGTGGTGCGCCGCAACGGCGAAGCCAACAAGCCAGCAGAACTTGCCAACTACCCCGTAGTGAAGAACATCACCGACCTGAAAGACGTGCAGGTGGCTATACTTGCCACCCCCACCCGCAAGGTCGAAGAATATGCCAAGCAATGCCTTGCCCTCGGCATCAACACCGTCGATTCCTTCGACATCCACACACAGATTGTTGACCTTCGTCGCAGCCTCGACGCCGTAGCCAAGGCAAACAACGCCGTCAGCATCATCTCTGCAGGTTGGGACCCCGGTTCCGACTCCATCGTCCGCTCCCTCATGGAAAGCCTTGCCCCCAAAGGCGTCAGTTACACCAACTTCGGACCAGGTCGTTCCATGGGTCACTCCGTGGCAGTACGTGCCATCGAAGGCGTGAAAGATGCCCTCTCCATGACCATCCCCGTCGGCACAGGCATCCATCGCCGCATGGTGTATGTGGAACTGGAGGAAGGTGCAGACTTCAAGACCGTGGAGGCAGCCATCAAGGCAGACCCATACTTCGTCAACGACGAGACCCACGTGCAGCAGGTTCCTTGTGTCGATGCCCTCAACGATGTTGGTCATGGTGTCAACCTCGTCCGCAAGGGCGTCAGTGGCAAGACCCACAACCAACTCTTCGAGTTCGACATGAAGATTAACAACCCAGCCCTCACCGCCCAGGTGCTTGTCAACGTGGCACGTGCTTCCCTCAAGCAGCAGCCCGGTGCCTACACCATGATTGAAATTCCTGTCATCGACATGCTCTGTGGCGACAAGGAAGAACTCATCCGCCATCTGGTATAAAAAGGCTTCGTACAATATTCTCCTATATGCGCACCCTGCGGACTTCTTTTCCCGCACCCAGCGCATAAAATAACGAGCACCCAGCGCCTATCATTTCGCGCTGGGTGCTCATTTTTTCACAATCACCTATGGTTAAAGAAATTACACCATTTATCAAGAAAATTCCTCCCATCAAGCCTCTCCTC
>JAFUYM010000001.1 GCA_017470525.1 Bacteroidaceae bacterium | reverse complement strand
TCATATTAGAGTTTTGCTTGTTTTCTTTTTGCAACACTAAGATAAGTGAAAATTCTGACATGGCAAAATCCTGGGCAACTTTTTGTTGCTCAGGAACTTATAAATAAAGTTAAATTATAGTGTTGCGGAATTAAGGGTTATATACTTTTTCCGAAAAATAGAAAGGATTTATATTACAATGTTATTAAATCTCAATATAGCAGGTGCTTTTGCATGATAATTATTGATTTACGTAAGTGTTCAACCGCCTTTTCAAATTCGAGGGAATTCTGCAAAGTTGTGGGTGCAGGCTGGGTGCATCGTTCAAAATTGGGTGCAAATTGGGTGCAACTTTGAAATGTGAGAAAAAGAAAAGTCCCGTAAATCGTTGATTTACAGAACTCTTTCTTAGGCGCTTCAGGATGGGCTTGAACCAACGACCCCATGATTAACAGTCATGTGCTCTAACCAACTGAGCTACTGAAGCAAAAAAACCATCCGATCATGAAAACGATTGCAAAGGTAAGTCTTCTGCGGCAAACTACCAAACAAAATAGGAAGAATTTGCACAAAAATATCATCCTTGACCCATTATGTGGCTGAAAAGTCGTAACTTTGCAGCCAGTTTCTGAGCAATGAGAGTACTTATCATTAACACTTCCGAACGTATCGGCGGTGCCGCCATCGCGGCAAACCGACTGATGGATGCCTTGAAGAAGAACAACGTCAAGGCTAAGATGCTGGTGCGCGACAAGCAGACCGACCGCCTCACGGTGATGGCTGTAGGACACCACTGGGCACACCCTCTAAAATTTGTGTGGGAACGTCTGTGCATCTTCATTGCCAACAAGTTCAGCCGCAAAAATCTCTTTCAAGTAGATCTTGCCAACGCTGGCACTGACGTGACAGCCGTGCCCGAGTTTCAACGTGCCGACGTGGTGCATCTGCATTGGGTGAATCAAGGCTTTCTCTCGTTGGCTGACATCCGCAAAATCATGCATTCAGGCAAACCTGTCGTCATCACAATGCACGACCAGTGGTACTTCACTGGCATTTGTCATTATTCAGGTTCGTGCAACAAATACACCCAAATGTGCCATCATTGCGAACTGATGAATGGCAACTTACTGGGCGACTTTGCCAAACGAGTATTCCTGAAAAAACGGGAAATCTACAATAGCGCCCCACTGACCTTCGTGGGTTGCAGCCAATGGATGGCGAACTTAGCCCAGCAGTCGAGACTCACGCAAGGACATCGGGTGGTCAGCATTCCCAATGCCATCAATACCGATTTATTCTGCCCACAAGACAAAAGACAGGCACGACAAGCATTCAACTTGCCTCTCGACAAGCATCTGTTGCTTTTCGGATGCCAGCGCATCACCGATGAACGCAAGGGTTTCCAATACTTGGTGGATGCCCTGCAACTCATCAAGAAGAACAATGCCGACTTTGCCTCCAGCATCGAACTGGTCGTTGTGGGAGGGGAGGCAGAAAACATCCGCAACAAAGTGCCGTTCGAAATCATCCCAGTCAATTATGTCAGCGACCCCAAGAAAATGGTGACGCTCTACAATGCCGTTGACATCTACGTGACCCCATCCCTGCAAGACAACCTGCCCAACACCATCATGGAGTCAATGGCATGCGGCATCCCTTGCGTAGGCTTCAACGTAGGCGGCATCCCCGAAATGATTGACCATCAAGAGAACGGTTATGTGGCTGCATATAAAAACGCCCAAGACTTTGCCGAGGGCATCCTGTGGACACTCTCTGCCGACCATGAGGCTCTCAGCCGTCATGCCCGCAACAAGGTGATGACCACCTACAGTGAAAATGCTGTGGCACACCAATATATAAAAGTGTATGAAGAGGTATACTCCCACCATACACCATCCTCATCTTTATGAAATTCAGCATCATCACAGTCACTTATAACGCCGAAGCCACCCTTGAGCGCACCTTGCAAAGTGTGGAAGAGCAGACATACCCCGATGTCGAACACATCGTGATGGATGGCGCATCGAAAGACAGCACCGTGGAGATAGCCCAAAAGCACCCCCATGTCCTCGTTGTTTCCGAACCCGACAAAGGGCTGTACGATGCCATGAACAAGGCGCTGAAACTCGCCACAGGCGACTACCTCTGCTTCCTCAATGCTGGCGACAAACTGCACAGCAAGGACACCCTCGCAAAGATTGCAGCAGCGATGGAAAAGCGAGACAGGAAAGGGCAAAAGAAACCAGATGGGCTAGATAGACTAGACGGGCTAGAAAGACTAGAAAAAACCGCCATCCTCTACGGCGACACCCACATTGTGGACAACAACGGCATCTTCCTTCGCAATCGCCGCCTCACTCCTCCCGAACACCTCACCTGGCGTTCCTTCAAAGACGGCATGCTCGTCTGCCACCAAGCCTTCTACATCAACCGCCAAATCGCCCTTCCCTACGACACTTCCTACCGCTTCTCCGCCGATTTCGACTGGTGCATCCGCTGCATGAAGGAAGGTGAACGTCGGGGCATGAAGAACATCTATGTGCATGAACCCCTCGCCGACTACCTGAGCGAAGGCATGACCACAGCCAACCACAAGGCATCCCTCAAAGAACGATTCCGCATCATGGCAAAGCACTATGGGCTTCTGCCAACCATCGGACAACATATTTGGTTTATATTCAGAGCATTGATTAAAAAGTAAAAGAAAACAGAAGAGAGCATGAAGAAACTTCATCCATCTAAGCCTGAGTTGTTCTACACACTCAAAAACTACAACAAGCAAAAATTCACCGCCGACCTCATGGCGGGCATCATCGTGGGCATCGTCGCCCTTCCCTTGGCAATCGCCTTCGGTATCGCATCCGGTGTCTCACCCGAGAAAGGCATCCTCACCGCCATCATCGCCGGTTTTGCCATCAGTGCCTTTGGTGGCAGCCGTGTACAAATCGGTGGTCCTACCGGTGCCTTCATCGTCATCATCTATGGCATCATTCAGCAGTATGGACTCACGGGGCTTGCCATCGCCACCGTCCTGGCAGGACTCTTTCTCATCCTGCTTGGCGTGTTGCGCCTCGGCACCATCATCCGCTACATTCCCTACCCCATCATTGTAGGTTTCACCAGCGGTATCGCCCTCACCATCTTCTCCACCCAAATCAAGGACTTGCTCGGTCTTCACATCGAAGGTGCCGTACCTGCCGACTTCATCGAGAAATGGATATGCTACATCCAGAACTTCAACACCGTTGACCTCGCCACTGCCATCGTGGGCATCCTGTCTGTGGTCATCATTGCCTGCACCCCCTTCCTCAGCAAGAAAGTGCCCGGCTCTCTCGTTGCTATCATCGTCATGACCGTGGCTGGCATCATCATGACCGAATACTTCGGCATCCATGTAGATACCATCGGCGACCGCTTCGACATCAACCCCTCTGTGCCCGATGCAGACATCCCATCACTCGACTGGGATAACATCAAGGGACTCATCTCCCCTGCCATCACCATCGCCGTCCTCGGTGCCATCGAGAGTCTCCTCTCCGCCACCGTGGCAGATGGTATCATCGGACATAAACACAACTCCAACCAAGAACTCATCGGTCAGGGCATCGCCAACGTGCTCAGCCCCATCTTCGGCGGCATCCCAGCCACAGGTGCCATTGCCCGCACCATGACCAATATCAACAACGGCGGTAAGACCCCTGTTGCAGGCATCATCCATGCCGTTGTGCTTCTGCTGATTTACTTCTTCCTCATGCCATACGCCAAGTACATTCCCATGGCATGCTTGGCAGGTGTGCTGGTGGTGGTCAGTTACAACATGAGCGGCTGGCGCACCATCCGCGAGTTGATGCACAACCCCAAGAGCGACATCTTCGTGCTGTGGCTCACCTTCGGTCTCACCATCATCTTCGACCTGACCATCGCCATCGAAGTGGGCTTGATGCTCGCCTGTCTGCTCTGCATGCGCCGCATGGCAGAGACCACACAAGTCAGTGTGCTCACCGAGGACGATGACATCGACCCGACCGCAGAGACCGACCTTGCCGAGAACCCGAACATCGAACATCTCACCATCCCTGAGCATGTGGAGGTGTACGAAATCAATGGTCCTTACTTCTTCGGCATCGCCAACAAATTCGAGGAAGTCATGGTGCGCATGAAGGAACGTCCCCAAGTGCGTATCATCCGTATGCGTAAGGTGCCCTTCATCGACTCCACAGGCATGCACAACCTCACCAACCTCATTGAAATGTCGAAGAAGGAGGGCATCAAGATTATCCTCTCTGGCGTGAACGACTATGTGCGTGGTGTGCTTGCCAAGAACGGCTTCTACGAACTGATTGGCGAAGAAAACATCTGTCCCAACATCAATGTAGCACTCGAACGAGCAAAAACAACGAATGATTAAAACTACCAATGATTAAAACTACGAATTGTACGAATGAAACGAATTTTTGCCATGCGGATGAGGAAAGGCTATTATGCGAAGCCGCAAGCGGCAACGAATTTCACGAATCCATGCGGATGGTTGAACAAATTCGTTTAATTAGTGCAATTCGTAGTTAAAAAAACAATGACCCAATCCTTTCCTTCATTAGCCATCGTAGGTGGCGGTGCCGCGGGCTTCTTCCTTGCCATCAATGCCAAGGAACTGATGCCCGAACTGGACGTGACCATCTTCGAACAGCAACGGAAAGTGCTGGCAAAAGTGGAGATTTCTGGTGGCGGACGTTGCAACTGCACCAACACATTTGCCGAAGTGACCGACCTCAAGCAGGTCTATCCACGGGGTGCGAATCTGCTCAAACGCCTCTTCAAGCAGTTCTCTCCCGCCGATGCCTACCAGTGGTTTGAGCGGCATGGCGTTCCCCTTACCATTCAGGCAGACCAATGCGTATTTCCCGAGGCACAAGACAGCCATGCCATCATCGACTGCTTCCTCCACGAAGCGCAGCGGCACAACATCCACATCCAGTTAGGCACCAAAGTGGGAAACCCAGAAACACTGCTTCAGCAGTTCGACTTTGTGGCAGTCACCACTGGGGGCATGACACCCTCCCAACAAGCCGCATGGCTCCCCTCCCCCTCCACTGGGGAGGACGGGAGAGGGTCTTGTGTGCCCTCCCTCTTCACCTTCTCCATCCCCGACAAAGCCCTCACAGCCCTCATGGGGCTGGTGGTGGACAATGCCATCGTCCACATCCCCTCCACCCGCTTCCGCACCCAAGGTCCCCTGCTCATCACCCATTGGGGCATGAGCGGTCCTGCCATTCTGAAACTCTCCAGCCATGCAGCCCGACATTTGGCAGAACAGCACTATCAATCGCCTCTGCTCGTCAATTGGACAGGAGAGACCGATGCAGAAGCCATCCGCACACACATTACATGTCAGATAGAGCAGAATCCCCAGAAACTCATAGACAACCTTCGCATCCCCTTTTCCGATTCACAATCTCGCACCGACTCACAAACACCCCGCACGGTCTCCCTCCCCATTATGGGGGAGGGCTGGGGAGAGGGTCTTTCGAGAGAGGGTCTTTCTCTTCCCTCTCGTCTTTGGACATATCTTCTCACCAAAGCAGGACTACAAGGCAAACGCTGCAACGAGTTGGGCAAAAAAGGCATCAACCGACTCACCGACCTGCTCACCAACGACGCTTACCAAATCGCAGGTCGCAGTCCCTACAAAGATGAGTTTGTCACTTGTGGAGGAATCCCCCTCAACAGCATCGATAAACAGACCCTCGAATCGAAACGGACGCCCCATCTCTTCTATGCTGGCGAAGTGCTTGACATCGACGGCATCACGGGCGGCTTCAACTTTCAGGCTGCATGGACCACCGCATACGCTGTGGCAAAAGGCATCGAAAAACAGTTGCACCCAGAGATTCGATGAAAGAGATGGAATAACCATATAGGACAAAATAAACCTTCTACAAAGTTTACCTGCATGGGAACAGATGAGACATGAATTTTGTCGTGTTTATTCAAGAAAAGGGTTAATCACTTTAATGACAGATGGTTGCAAGAAAACGCGCACTCAGCACTAAATAATAGGCGCTGGGTGCGCGTAATTTTATGCGCTGAGTGCGTGAAATCAATGGCACTGGGTGCGCGCATAGGAGAAAAATGACATTTCAGGAATCATGCACCCTAAAAACAAAAGTGGCGGACACTCTATTGGAGCGTCCGCCACTTTTGTTTTTAGAGTTAGTCTCTACTTATACGAAAGTTACTTGATGGCTTGACCTGCCACATTGTACTTCATGCCGTTCTTGATGATGACAATCTTGCCGTTCTCGAAGAACTTGCCATTAGCCTTAGCAGGAGCAACATCAACAGCATCAATGCTAACAGGTTCCTTCTCACTCTCTGTTCCGTAATAAGTGAGTTTGAAGTCATCCACCTTAAACCAATTAGTAGAAAACGCCTTGATTTCGAGAGCCTGTTCCTTGTCCAACTTGAATGTAAGGCTTTCACGCTGACCCACTTCCTTCGCATTACTCATGGTGTATTCCATATCGGCATCATTGACACTGAGCGAAACCTTGTTACCTTGGTCTGAAGCCATGACAGCAGAGAGTTCGTATGTACCAGCAGGGAGTACCAAAACCGTTTGAGCCACATAGTAATCGAAGGTAGCGACGTTCTTCCAAGTATTGAACACATATGCACCATCTACAATATCAATAGTATATGTAGCATTCGAGTTCTCTTTCACACCCGTATCATCACCCTTGGCAGCAGTCCAACCTGTCAAGTCACCAGTTTCAAAACTCGGGTTCACAATCACTTGCGTGAAATCTACAGGCTGAGCATCAGAAGCAGTTTCGTAGGCTGGCACACGGAGTTTTGCACAAAGCATATCAACTTCAGCCACCTTAGCCGTTGCTTCTTCATCGGAATAAGCCCCACTGCTATATGAAGCAGACAACTCTGTGTACTGTCCTGCAACCTCGTTATAGGCAACAGATTCTTCATAATCTTCTATGCACTGAACAAGCGTCTCAAGTGCATCACCCAATTTCTGGTAAACGGCGATGCTTTCCTTAGCAGAAGCAATCGCATTGATAAGACCAGTGAGTGCAGCAAAGGACTCTTCACCAGTTTCTGCCTTTCCTGCAGCCTTGACAGCATCTGACAAAGCCTGGCGTGTAGCATCACTCATCATCTCATCCACAAGTTCTTCCGCTTCATCCATATAATCTGGCAACACATCATCAATAGCCTCCTTATTCATTCCTATATAAGTAAGGCGGAAATTATCCCAAAGTGTCCAGCGACCACTTGCTGTGCCAGTAGTAGATTTGATGCCAATCTTCAATGTACCATCAGTCACCACACCACGCACTGTGTTATCATAATCACCACGAGAGAATACATTAGATGCAGCATTCATTCCGTTTGGCAGACAAAGTCCATCACCAATTGATGTATAATTGTCTTCCAGAGGTTCAGCGTAAGGTCCTCCTGCTGCAATATTCATCACCTTTGCCTCACTATTATTAGCATAGATATAGGCAAGAATCTCGTCTGTTTCCGGGTCTTCAATATAGTTGTCATAGGCAGTCTTTGTATTATCACCAGGACGATAGAATGCTTGAACCTTCAATTCATACACACCGTTAGGCATACCTGTCAGAATCTGGTAGAAATCAAAGTTGTCATTCCAACGCTCCACACAAGGGTTACTGTCTGTCAATCCACCCCATGCTCCATCAGCATATTGCTCGTCATGGCTCCAACCATCCAAACGGTTGCTAAAGTTAGGGTTCACGATGCTATTCGTGCAGTCCATGCCAGGACCTAAACAATTCTTCTTCACATCATCAATCATACCCTCCAACTTTTCACATTCCGCAAGAACTTCTTCTGTAGAAAGAGCCTTTTCACGTAAAATATCTTGTGAGTCACCTACATAATCATACAGTTGGTCAGCCTGCTCACCTGCATAACCGATAGTTTGTAACTCCTCAGCCTCAGCAATCTTTTCCACCAACTTGGCATAAGCATCAACGTTTGCTTTAATAGTGACTATTGCCTCTGCAAGTTGGTCCTTGAATGCCAAAACAGCATCTTTTGAACTCATTGCTGTCAAGTCTGTCGAAAGAAGTTGATTATAGGCTTCTAATGCAGCCGTCTGAACATAATCATTTTCATCATACTTTGGAGCGGCCTCCACAGCAAAATTCACCCAAAAAGCA
Source organism: Bacteroidaceae bacterium (assembly GCA_017470525.1). Classification (GTDB taxonomy): domain Bacteria; phylum Bacteroidota; class Bacteroidia; order Bacteroidales; family Bacteroidaceae; genus Minthosoma. Next base: position 5,452 of record JAFUYM010000001.1, on the reverse strand, counting down.
TAAGATGCCACCGAGTTACCCAGATAGAGAAGACTGGCATCATCAATACCAACCCATCCCTGAATTGCTCTAGGAGATTTTAGACCCACCTCCAAATTACCATCCTCCACACAGGTGAAGACTGTGTAAGGAGTCATGCTGGCAGAAGTCACCTCCACAGAGTCATTACCTGCATAAACGTATGAACCTTCTCCTGCTGTCGTGTATGCCGAAAGTGAGAACTGATAAACACCATTGGGCAGACCTGTAATCGGTACATAAATTCTTCCACTGAAGTTGCTTCCATGCCATGATTCCAAGAAATAAGTGTTGTCACCCTGCTTACCTTGTGTACCACCTGTTTGGAAATTCTGCGCAGTAGGAGTCTGTTCACGCTGCCATACACCAGGACCTTGGTTCAATTCAAAGTCTGCATCTGGAATGTAAGTTTCTGTCAAATCCTTCGGGTCATCAGGAGTTGCACTGTTCTCCTTATAATCGTTGATAACTGCTAAAACTGCCGCTGAAGCCTGTTGCAATTGTTCAAGCGTAGAAGAGGTATTATTATAAACAGCCTGTGCCTCTGCTGTGCTCAGACCAAATTCTGTAGCCTCATCAATCCTTTCTTTGAGTTGTAAAGCAGCATTATACACATCAACAGCATTAAAGTAAATCTGATAAGCCTCCAAAGAAACAATACCCCAACGAACCTGTGAATCGTCCTTGTATTCAGGGTCTGTCAGATACAGTTCTGTCTTGTTGTCGGACAACAAATCCACACCCAAAGGGAAACCTTTCAAATCCTCCTGTTGGTTATAAATGTAATAAGTTCCGTCAGCCTGTGGCTCAAACTTCCAGTAGTAAGTGCCTTCGTTGTTGTAGTCAACCCAAATGTTTGAAACAGCACTAGCCCAAAGCATGACCATCTGCCCTGCCTTATCACCCACTTCTACCGAGTCTGTGACAGTCACGTATCCTGTCTCTTCATTCAGTGCCAGCACACACTTATAACCTTTAGTGGCACTCACCGATGCACGAGTGTTCCATGAATTTGCGCCCAAGAAGAAAGACTGGGCTTCCACATTGTAAAGATACACGGTATCACCATACGTGATATTAGTGAACTGAGGTTCAGGATGCACCCATTGTGCCATAGCAGCCACACTGACCAGCATGGATGCCAAGAAAAAGAGTAGTTTTTGCCTCATAATTAAATGATTAGTTTTTAGTTAGTAAATAAATGTTAGTTATAGAATTCGCTGCAAATGTACATAAAAATCTTGATTTACAAGCCCATCTCCATAAAAAACATCAATTCTTCGCTCATATTTTTCTTTTTTCAAGGTGCTCAGGCGAACGGAGTTCGGAGTCTCGGAACAAATTATCGTTAATTATCGGTGATTAGCGTTTATCTTGCGCCGCAGCGCAAGAGCCTGCCCCATAAAATTATTTGCTCCTTCGCCGTCAAGACGGCTTGGAAAAACGATAATTGGCAATAATTAACGATAATTTGTTCCGATAATTTTTTGTTTTATAGAGAAAATGTACAACTTTTTCTAATACGGACAAAGGAAACAAACGAAAAAGTGGCGGACACCCTTTTCGGGGAGTCCGCCACCGTAATGATTCGTTATCTGTATCTTCGCGAGGATTACTTGATGACTTGACCAGCCACGTTGTACTTCACGCCATTCTTGATGATGACAATCTTGCCGTTCTCGAAGTACTTGCCGTTGGCCTTAACAGGAGCAACCACTTCAACGCTTTCGATTTCAGTAGAAACAGATGGTTTCTTAGAACTGTTGGTTCCGAAGTACTCAAGTTTGAAGTCGTCGAAGATAGACCAGTCGCCAGAGATGGTAACATCCTTTCTCACACCGATGCGGAGTTTGCCGTCTTCACCAACTTTCACGATGAGAGAGTTGAAGTCATCGTTTGGAGCATAGTAGTCGGCAGTGAACCAGTAGTTTGCTGATTCCATTGAGTTTGGAACAACCTCATTCTGACCAATAGTTACAGTTGAACCGCCAAGAGTTTCAGCCTCAGGAAGTCTGCCTGTAGAGATTGCCTGCATAACAGCCAGACAAGAGTCGCCATTCTCGCCGATAGAGTAGAGATAAGCATTGTAAGCAGGAGTGCCGCCATCAGCAACGGTGTTGTTGTAGTCGTTCTCTGCAGAACCCTGACGATAGAAACCCTTCACAGAAACTCTGTAAGTACCTGCTGGCAGACCCTTCAAATCCTGATATGTGTCATAATTCATGTTGTAACGCTCTGCACAAGTAGAAGTTGTACCACCTGCACCGAAACTAGAGCCTTCCCAACCAGTGAAGTCACCGATGGTGTCGAATGTAGCGTTGACAATCACGCGACTCATGTCAACAGGATTGTCGTCAGAAGCATCAGCGTATGCAGGAATCTTCAATGCTGTTGCGGCATTGTTCACCTCATCCGTAAGAGCCTCAACCTCGGCAGTTGTGAGAGATGTGTAGGCATCAACCTTTTCCTTCACTGCTGCATAAGCATTCTGAGCCTCCTCTGAAGCCTCTTCGCCATAGTCGTTGAATGCTGTCTCCAGAGCATCGGCAGCGTTCTGCAATGCAGTTACAGCAGCCACGTTAGCCTTCATGTCATTCATGACAGAATTAATCTGAGTCAGTGCCTGATACATGCCTTCTGCATCAGAGTCAGCAATAGCAGTGTTGGCAGCCTTGAGAACAGCCTCTGCCTCCTTAGTTGCAGGTTCTGTCAGGTTGTCAGCGTTGTCAGCGATGTAGTTTTCAAGAGATTCTGTAAATGTAGGCAGCACATTCTTCAGTGCGTTGACATTCTTGCCCATGTAAGTGAGTTTGAAGTTAGCCCAAAGTACCCAGTGACATTGTACACCATTAGAAGTAAGACCAATCTTCATCACACCGTCGTCACCTACAAGACCATACACGTTCTGTACGTAGCGACCAGCCTCAAATGCGATGCGTGCGCCAGTCACAGAGTTAGGAACATAACCCCATTCGCCAAGATAGTCACATGGCCAAGTCGGAACAGTGTTGGTACCAGAAGTAAGCAAACAGTTCTCACCATCTACAGCCTGCTCCTCAGGAAGAGCGTCTGTTACGATGTTCTGAACAGGAGTCTGGAAGTCGTTCATGTAGAGGAACACCTTTGATTCCTCCGTACCGTCGTAGTTTCCATTACTAGCAGGACGTTCGAATGACTGAACGGAGATAGAGTAGATACCTGCTGGAGCCTTGATGGTCTGGCTAATTTCAACCACCTGCTCATAGCACTCCACGTTCTTGTCACCGAGTTTACCTTCCTTGTAAGTCCAGCCAGTGAAGTCACCCGTGCTGAAAGATGGGTTCGTCAGCATTGTCGTGCAGTCCTGACCCTCACGGAGAGAGTTGGCAACAGCATAAGTGTAAATCTGTTGCAATGCACTGATGTAAGCATTCACTTCTTCAGTGCTCTTTGAGCAACTCAGACCTTCAACAGCAGCATCGCCAGTAGCAACCAGCACAGCAGGAGCCACGTCAACAATGTTCATCAGAGAATCTGGGCAGCCCAGTTCCTTCAGGTAATCGATAGCCTCATCAGAACTTGCCTTGTCTTCTGCATCCATCATATCCCAGTATGCCTCAATGATACCTTCGAGGTCAGATTCTCCACGAAGTTCGTTCAGTTCTTCAATCTTTGCCTGAAGTTTAGCATAGGCTGCAATGGAAGAAAGAGCATCTGCGGCTACTTCAGAAATCCCGGCAGCATACTTCTTGATGTCCTCCTTAGTGGTGGCAGCCTTGGCTTCCTTCGCGTAGTCGGTGTATTTCTTGTATGCGTTCTTGTCGTATGGAGTGTCTTCGCTGATGGCATTGAAACTCTCCTCCACTTCCTTCAATGTTTCGTCAAGCCAGAGTTGGTAAGCGTCAATGGCATCACCATAATATGTGAGTGTAAAGTCATCCACGATGGTCCAATCAGAACCCAACTTGGTAGTCTTTGCCACACCGATGCGCAGTTTGTTGTTCTCTACAGGAACAAACAAATAGATGTCTTTTCCATATCCACTCTCTTTGAAAGTGGTGAATTGTGCCATTGTGTTAGGAACATACAAACCGTCACCGACAGTCACACCCTCTGAAAGTTGGTCAGTTGCCCATGATGCAAGAGCGGGAAGATCGGTATAGATGGAATCGCCTTCACCAGACTTTGCATAGAACTTAGCGTAACGACAAGAAATGTCGTCGCGTGTACTCCAGTCGGCAGCAGCAGAACCTGCACGGTAGAAGCCTGTCACGCCCACTTTATATACACCGTTAGGAATGTCCTCACCAGCATTCACATCCTGATAGGTGTTGAAGTTCTTCTCGTAATGCTCGGCACAAGTAGAAGTTGTACCACCAGCACCGAAACTGTCACCCTTCCAACCAGTGAAGTCACCAATCTTATCGAATGTGGAGTTCTCAATCAGGTCAGTCATGTTCTTCGGGTCTTTCACAGAAGCCTGGGCTGATTTCCATGCATTGGCAATTTCCTTGGCGGAAGAAAGAGCTGCCTCCAGTTCGTCCTTTTGGGAATTGTTGTTGTTGTAAACTGCCTCTGGTGCGGAGAAATCAGCAGTAGGGCAGTCAGCCTTTGCCTGAGTGAGGTAGTCGCCCAGTGCAAGAGCAGCCTGATAGATTTCAGCCTTTCCCTGCCATGCAGCGTAGGCAGCCTCAGAAACGAAAGCCCAAGTGGTGCATGCCTTTGACTCGTCGAACAAAGGCACCTCGTCAGCATCCACCTTCGTATAGTCCAACATGTAGCACTCAGTATGGCTGGTACCGCCATTGTAGGGTGCCCATCCAAGAAGTGGATAAGTTCCAGCATCGAACTCGCATGTAACATTCAGGCTGTAGATGTTGTACTTGTTGCCGCCGAGCGCAGTGATTTGCCACATCTGGGCACCGCTACGACCTGCACCGTCACACCAGAGATTGTCAAAGCCTTGGCAGTCATACTCGTTCCATTTTCCCTTGGCGTTACCTGCTTCCACAGAGTCGCGAAGTGCCCATCCTGTCGGATCACCGATTGGATTGCCATCATCGTCAACCTCGGCATAAACTTTCTCGAACTTCATCTTGAATCCATACGTTTTGGATACGGAAGCACGAGTGCCCCATGCGTTTGCTCCTAAAAAGAAGCCACCATACTCAACGTTGTACATGTACTGAATGGTTTCACCATCATCAGCCAATGCCTGAAACTCAGGAATAGGTTGAGTCCACTGTGCAAAACTAACAGCACTACACAACATCGTAGCTAGAAAAAGTAAACTTTTCTTCATAATTTGTTAGTAATTCTAATTTCCGCAACACTATAATTTAATATTTTTTATAAGCACCTGAGCAACAAAAAGTTGCTCAGGATTTTGCCATGTCAGAAATTTCACTTATCTTAGTGTTGCAAATAAAAAACAAATAAAACTCTGAATGACATG
>JAFUYM010000006.1 GCA_017470525.1 Bacteroidaceae bacterium | reverse complement strand
GGAACACGCAGGTCAGCTACACCCATTGCGACCCGCTGCCCAAGACGGGGAAGCCCGAACTTGTCAGCGGCTCGTGGGAGATGAACGACGGCATCTTGCAACACACGGCATACGAAGAGGCTCCGCTGGCCATCTGCAACTACGTCATCCCCTCCAACCACTACACCATTCAGTGTACCGCCCGCAAGGACAACGGGTCTGATGGTTTCATCATTGTATTCAACTACGTGGATGCGCAGCACTACTGCCAACTGAACTTCGGCTGTAATGGCAACACGCAGCACGCCATCGAGCAGATCCGTGGTGACAAAAGGAAGCGGTTGACCACACATTCTGGCAGCGTGGAAACAGGAAAGTGGTATGACGTAAAACTGACCGTAGCCGGTGACAGCATCAAGGCATGGCTCGACAATGGACTTATATTCGATGAAGTACTCAAATAAAAACAACTCTGACTATCAATAAGAAACATCTGTTACCACTATGAGCAAGAAGGTGAACATCTACGATTATATGGGCATACTGGTGCTGACGTGCACAACGGAAATAATACGGCACACATGATGAAAGATCCACGACGTGCACAGCAACAAGACGACGACGTGCAGTCTTTCACATTCACGACGTGCAGTCATTGCAGTCCACGACGTGCAGTCTGTTCTGTATGTTTAGTTTTAAACACAATGCGCATGTTTTTGTTTACTGTAAACAGATTTTGTGTGATGTTGTCTATCATCAACAGAACTGGAAACTGCTTCATTCCATTGATTTACTCAACTATCGTAAGAATAATTATCGGCAATTATCGGCAACCTTTAGCTCGGCGTAGCCAATTATCGTTTTTCCAAGTCGCCTTGGCGGCGAAGGAGCAAAAAGTTCTGGTGGCTCTTGCGCTGCGGCGCAAGATAAACGATAATTACCAATAATTGACGATAATTTGTTCCGAGACTCCGAACTCCGTTCGCCTGAGCACCTTGAAAAAAGAAAAATATGAGCGAAGAATTGATGTTTTTTATGGAGACTGGTTTATAAATCCTGATTTTTATGTACATTTGCATAAAAATTCAAAAGGATATAAGAAGGATATGGCACAGAAACCAAGCATTCCAAAGGGAACACGTGACTTTTCGCCTGTGGAGATGGCGAAGCGTAACTATATTTTTGGCACCATCAAGGGAGTGTATGCCTTGTATGGTTTCCAGCAGATTGAGACTCCTGCAATGGAGAATCTTTCGACACTGATGGGCAAGTATGGTGAGGAGGGCGACAAGTTGCTCTTCAAGATTCTGAACTCAGGCGACTTCCTGCACGGCATGACGGCGGACGAGGTGGCGAACACGAGCACCCTGAAGTTGGCAGCAAAGTTCTGCGAGAAGGGCTTGAGGTATGACCTGACGGTGCCGTTTGCCAGATATGTGGTGCAGCACCGAGAGGAACTGGCATTGCCGTTCAAGCGTTACCAGATTCAGCCTGTGTGGAGGGCTGACCGTCCACAGAAGGGCAGATACAGGGAGTTCTACCAATGTGATGCCGATGTGGTGGGCAGTGACTCACTGCTGAACGAGGTGGAGTTGATGCAGATTGTCGATACGGTATTCACGAGGTTCGGGGTGCGTGTGTGCATCAAAATCAACAACCGCAAGATTCTCACGGGCATTGCGGAGATGATTGGTCAGGCGGACAAGATTGTCGATATCACCGTGACAATTGACAAACTGGACAAGATTGGCTTGGAGGCTGTGAACGCTGAACTGGCAGAGGATGGCATCCCTGCGGAGGCGATTGAGAAGTTGCAGCCGATTATCAACCTGAGCGGCACGAATGCTGAAAAGTTGGCAACGATGAAGGAGGTGCTGAAGGGGAGTGAAGTGGGCTTGAAGGGTGTGGAGGAAACGGAGTATATCCTCTCGAAACTGACGGACTTGAACAACGAAATCGAACTGGATTTGACACTGGCTCGTGGCTTGAACTATTATACGGGTGCCATCTTCGAGGTGAAGGCACTGGACGTGCAGATTGGCTCCATCACGGGTGGTGGTCGCTACGACAACTTGACGGGCATCTTCGGCATGCCAGGGCTGAGCGGTGTGGGCATTTCGTTTGGCGCTGACCGCATTTTCGACGTGTTGAACCAACTCGACCTCTATCCGAAGGAGGCAGTGAACGCCACTCAGTTGCTGTTTGTGAACTTTGGCGAGGCAGAGGCTGATTTCTGCCTGCAAGTACTGAAGAAGGTACGTGCTGCAGGTGTCCGCGCGGAGATTTATCCTGATGCGGCAAAGATGAAGAAGCAGATGAGTTATGCAAACGCGAAGGGGATTCCGTTTGTTGCCATCGTGGGCGAGAACGAATTGGCTGAGCAGAAGATTAACCTGAAGAACATGACGACGGGCGAACAGCAAATGGTGACGGCAGAGGAATTGGTTGGACTTTTTAACCCCAAACGGTCATAAATTCTTCATTTTCTAAAACGCATCAAGAACAGATAAGCACATCTGAATGAGACATGCTTTCTGTTCTTGATTTTTTTATGTATTTATGCCTGTGCAGGCTGCTTAACCTCTCAACTTAGATGCTTGCAGGTTGATTTGCGTAGTGACACTGCTGAGCAGTTTCTCCATGATGATGGGCTTGTTGATGAAGTCGTTGGCACCCAATTGGAAGCCCTTGGAGATGTCCTGCTCGGAGTTGAGCGCGGAGAGGATGATGATAGGCAGACTCTTGGTCTTCTCGTCGGCACGGAGGCGACGGATAACTTCGAAACCATCAATGCCTGGCATCATGAGGTCAAGAAGCACAAGGTTTGGCATTTTTTGTGCAATGGCATCAAGTGCTGCCTGACCGCCATTGGCGGTTCGGATTTCAAACGTGTACTGAGAGAGCATCTTCTTGATGAGGAGGATGTTCAATGGAACGTCGTCCACGACGAGAACGGAAAGGCTTTCAACGTTGATTCCGGGGTCAATCAGATTATTCATATTCTATATTTTGGTTTTTTATTTGTAATTTTTAATGGAATGTTATTCTATGTCTGGCTCATCCTGCAAGGATGGTGCAGCGGCGGGTTTGGGCTTCTGCGACGGGTCGTCGGTGGCAGGGCTGTAACTGTCGTCGGGTGTCGGAGAGATGAATTCCATCTCCTTGACAAAGTCGTCGATGGTGGATTGGTTGCCCTGCAACTTCATGTAGGTGTAGCAGATTCTCTCTTGCGGCTTGATGATGCCGGCAGCAGCACGGATGGTCTCGGAGAGAAGCACCTGGAAGTTGATAATGTCTTCTTCTGTGTCGCCACCATTGACGTAGTCACGCACGACGGAGCCCACGTAGGCAATGTTGTTGGCAACAGACACTTTGTTGTTGGGGAAGTACTGGCAAACCAGTTCGATGAGTTCGGGACGGATGGAGGTGGTGAGACCTTCGGCATCGAGCACCCAGATTTTTCCGACGAGCAGGTCGCCTTGTATGTTGCCAGAGAATTTCTGTTCGGCAAGGAGACGGATGCGGCTGAGGAAGCGGTTGAACTCGATGTAGTTGTCGTAGAACTCTGTATAGATGGTGAATCCGATGTTGGGCGAAATGATGGATTGCTTGCCTTCGGATGTGACTTCGTAGATGTTGAAATCCTGAGGAATGAGTTCGTCAGCATCGAAGAGGTTGTGACAACTGGTGCAAAGTGTCTTGGTTTTGGGTTCGATGAAGGTGTTGCCGCAGGTGTTGCAGGTATAAATGATAGCGGGTCGGTCGTAGTCCATTCCGATGTGCTGAAGCACCTTGTGACACTTGGGGCAACGCAACTGTCCGCCGAAGTTGTAGGTATGCTCGGGCGAAACGTTGGCGCAACGGAAGTGGTGGATAACTTCTTCGGTCTGAATGGATGACTGACGGCACTTGGGACACGTCTGTATGTAGAGCAGATGTGAGTGCAAGCACTTGGGGCAAAGATAGACCTTATTGACGAACTTAGAGGCGCGGAAGAGACCTTTTTCGGTCATGGACTGCATGAAAACGAAGTAGTCGCTGAGTTCGTAGGCTCCGAGTCGGTAGAAGAGGTCGAACACAGGGATGACGTAGCCAGTGGAGGCAGAAACGTCAAGTTGGGGCTCGAGGATGGTCTTCTTGCGCGAAATGAGGTAGCGCGTGAGTCGGATGAAGAACTGGTTGGACGAAAGAATGGGGTCTTCCGTGGCACTTAAGCCTATCAGTGTATTATAATTGATAATGTTTTCGACAAGGGTGAGCACGTCCATGCTGTTCCAATCGTCGGCATAACCGTCGATGATTTCGTTGTAGTTGCCCATCTTGCCTTCGAGTGACTTGGACACGAAGAGGGGCTTGTAGCAGCACTTGGTAGAGGTCACAGGGTTGATGCTGTTGAGGATGGTCTTGGTTTCCTCAACTGAGTGGTTGGCAATGAACACCACATCGAAGAGATACTCTGGGAAGTCCGGACTCTCGTCGAGAGCGAAAGGACTGTCGAGCAGGAGCACTCGTCTGTCACCGTCATTATTTTGAATGGTTATCATATCTGTTTTTTATCAAATAGATTACACTGGTCGATACGACTTTGGAGGATGATGTGACAAGTATGAATTGCACACATCACGCCAGTTAGGTTGCAAATTTATAATAAATTTTTCTAAAAAATCACTTTTACAGGATTTTTTTTAGCAAAAAAGAAATTTTTGTGCTTTTTCGGGTATGTTTGATGCTCTGTTTAGTCAAGATAGCCCGCTTTTTTGAGTTCTTTGGCTGCAAGGTCACATTCATCCCACCATGCTTGTCCGAAGCGACGGATGAGAGGTTCCTTAAGGAACTGATAAAGGGGCAACTGGAGTTTTTTTCCAAGTTCACGCGCTGGCTGGCAGATGTCCCAACGATGCACATTGACGGCTGTCATCCCCCCTACGGTGGAGAGGCGGACGGGATAGAGAGCACAGGAGATGGGTTTCTGCCAATGAAATTTGCCGCAACGATAGGCAGAATCGATGGCACAGAAGGCACAAGGAACCGGTTGGGTGGAAGGGGAAGAGGGCTCCGTGAAGAAGCCGTGCTTCACAAAAACGCAGTCTCTGTCATTGACGATTTGGGTGACGAGTTCACCATCCTTGTCTGGATATACGACACCCTCGCAGTCAATCTGCTGACGGGCTTCGGGGGTGAGGTCATCCCAAATGGCAGCAGTTTCAGTGGCTTCTTCAAGCAGTTCCACCTCATCGATGGTAACAGGTGCGCCAGCATCACCTTCGATGCAGCAGATGCCATGACACTGAGAGAGGTCGCAACAGAAGAAGGTCTTGAAAAGGTCGAGAGAGACGAGAGTGTTGAGGATTTCAATCATGAGGAATGGATGAAAATTGGAAAATGATGAGGAAATCAGGGGCTGACGGGAACTCAGGAGCAATGGGGGATGAGGTGACGGCAAGCCTGTTCGTCTTGCAAGAGTTGGGCTTTCAGTTCGTCAAGGGAACGGAACTCGATTTCTTTGCGAAGATGGTGGAGGAGGTCGATTTGGAGGGATTGACCATAAAGGTCGCCTTCGAAATCGAAGAGGTGGACTTCGATGCTGCGCTGCTTGCCGTTGTGAAGGGTGGGACGAGTGCCAATATTGAGCATACCGAAGCAGAGGGGAGGTTGCGGAGCGGCTTCTTTCGACAGGGGGTGAGCAAGGCTGGTTCTGACGAGATAGGCTCCATTCTCAGGAATGAGTTTCAGAGGGTCGATTTGCAAGTTGGCAGTAGGGAAACCGAGTTTCCTGCCATTTTGGAAACCTTGCACAACGGTGCCCTGCAGGGTATAGGGATGACCGAGCAGAGTGTTGGCTGTGGTGATGTCGCCTTCGAGGATGGCTTGTCGGATGGCTGTGGATGAATAGCCACCTTCCAGTTCGCCAGCAGGAAGGACTTCGATGCCGAGGTCGTTGCCATATTGCACATAGTCGTGGAAACCTTTACCGTCGTGACCAAAGTGGTTGTCGTAACCTATCAGAAGCACCTGCACGTGGAGTTGCTCTTTCAACACCTGAGACATAAAGTCACGGGCTGTCATCTGAGCCATCGCCGGGGTGAAATCGAGGAGGACGACCTTCGCGATGTCTGTTTGCTGCAAGAGCCTAACTTTCTCGTCGGGGAGGGTGAGCAATTGGGGGGTGAAACCAGGACGCAATACTTGCAAAGGGTGGTTGGAGAAGGTGACAGCCACGGCATCAAGTCCTCGCTGTCGGGCTTGACTGACCACTTGCCGAAGGACGAACTGATGCCCTTGATGGACACCGTCGAAGGAGCCGATGGTCGCGACACAGGGTTGTATGGTTGTCTCTTTAGCCATGAGGGTCATACCTGAAAAAAGAAATAAGCCACCGCGATAGCGGCGAGAATACCAGCAAGGTCGGCAAGGAGACCGCATGTGACCGCATGGCGGGTGTGGCGGATGCCGACTGAACCGAAATAAACAGCAAGGATGTAGAAGGTGGTGTCGGTGGAGCCTTGGAAAATACATGCAAGGCGACCAGCAAAGGAGTCGGCACCATAGGTGGTCATGGTATCGACCATCATGCCACGGGCACCTGAGCCAGAGAGGGGCTTCATCAAAGCCGTGGGAAGGGCCTCGACAAAGTCGGTGTTGCCACCACAAAGTTCAACCAGCCAATCAATACAACGAATGAGGATGTCCATGCCGCCACTGGCACGGAAAACGCCGATGGCAACAAGAATGGCAACGAGATAAGGAATCACTCGCACCGCTGTGGTGAAACCATCTTTAGCTCCTTCGATGAAGGCTTCATAGACATTCACCTTCTTGACCACACCTGCAATGATGAACAGCAGGATGATGCCGAAGAGGATGATGTTGGCAGAAAGGGTGCTCACCATGTCCATCGTGTCCTTGTCCATCTTGCTGAAGCCCCAAATGACGGCTGCAACGAGGACACAAAGTCCACCGAGGGTGCCCAGCAAAACGGGCTTGAGCAGGTTGATGCGCTGATACAGGCTCGTGACAATGATGCCAGCCAAAGTGGCAACGAATGTGGCAAGAAGAATAGGCACAAAGACATCGGTGGGTTGTGCCGCACCCATTTGGGCACGATACACCATGATGGAGACAGGAATGAGGGTCAGTCCTGATGTGTTGAGCACCAAGAACATAATCATAGGGTTGGTGGCAGTCTCATTCCGTTCTGCCACCTGCTCTTTCGACCATTTGTTTAATTCGCCTAATTCTTTGTTCCGTTCGGTGTTCAGTTCCTGCATGCTCTCCATCGCTTTCAAGCCCAAGGGAGTGGCAGCGTTGTCGAGTCCAAGCATGTTGGCTGCAATATTCATGAAGATGTGTCCTGTGGCAGGATGTCCCTTGGGGATGTCGGGGAAGAGACGGGTGAAGAGGGGGCTGAGCATTTTAGAAAGCACACTGACCATACCGCCTTTCTCCCCTATTTTCATCACACCCATCCAAAGGGAAAGCACCCCTGTGAGCCCAAGAGAAATCTCGAAGGCTGTCTTGGCGTTGTCGAAGGTAGAATTGATGATGTCGGCAAACACGCCCGTATTGCCAGTGAAGCACTGAACAATGGCACACAAGGCTGCCAAGAAGAAGAATGCTATCCAAATGTAGTTAAGTACCATAGTTTAATTGTTAAGTGATAAGTGAAAAGTGAAAAATTTGCTGCCGCAGCAGTTCGCAATCTGTCAACGTGCAAGTGCGGCATCAAATTTTTCATTTTTCACTTTTCCTTTTTACTTTTATTTGCAAAGATATTTGCCAAGATGGTGCCGCTGATGCTGTGCCATGCACAACTGATGGCGCAGGGCACGACAGCCATCGGGTTTGTTGCCACAAAGAAGGTCATGGCGAGATTGGTGCCAAGTCCTGCATTCTGCATACCCACCTCGATGGAAAGGGTGCGTTTTTTAGCCACGGAGAAATGGCAAAGAGAGCCGACCCCGTAACCAAGCAGATAGCCGATGGTATTGTGGCAGAAAACCATACCGAAGGTGAGCAGGAAGAGCAGAAGCCCGTTCTCCACCAAAGGGTCGTGCACCGTGGTGACCACACCACCCACGATGCAAGCAAGGCAAGTCACCGAGAGTCCGGGCATGCAGCCTTGGATTTTCTTGAACACATCCTTGTGCCCCAACCATACATTGAGGAAAAAGCCGATGGCAATGGGGATGATGGTCACGATAAGGATTTGCTGAAACATGCCCATCGCATCGACATCGACCCGCTCCCCTGCCAACCAAAGCACCAACAGTGGAGTCAGCACCGGGGCAAGGAGTGTGGAGGCACATGTCATGCCTACGGAGTATGCCACATCACCCTTGCAAAGGAATGACATGATATTGCTTGACACACCACCTGGGCAGCACCCCACAAGGATGATGCCAATTGCCATCGCCGTGCTGTAGGGTGCAAAGGCTGGCACTTGACTGAAGAGCCACGAAAGGATGAATGCCACCAACGGCATAATCGTGAATTGTGCAGCCGCGCCGATGAGGATGTCCAGAGGTCGCTTGGCAAGCAGTTTGAAATCGTCGGGAGTGAGCGTCAGTCCCATCGTCAGCATGATGATGCCGAGGATGATGGTTTGTGTGTCGCCTTTCACCCACACAAAAAGTTGTGGGAAGAAAAATGTGACGAGAGCGGTCAAGATGATGAAGAGGCTCGCCTTGCCGCTCAAGGTGTCACTGAGTGTCTTGAGAAATTTGTACATTATTGAATAAGAATCTTTTTACCATCTTTGATGTAGAGTCCTTTGGCGGGAGACTGAACGGGATGACCTTGCAAGTCATACCATGAGCCCGCCGTGGAAGGTTTGCTCTGAGGAACTACGATTGCATTTGCCGCATTGCTGTGTAACTTGAAAAGTTTCACGCCATGGTGGGGCACAGTTGTGTGGAGTGTACCAGAGGCTATCATAAGGTTCTTTTCCATAGTCCACACATTGTAAACCTCCACTTCTTCATCAGGCGCATAACCCAAAAGAGTCAGGTCAAAGTCACATGCTGCATCCTTGTCCGAGGACGTATAGACGATGAACTCCATCGTTGTGCCTGATGTGGAAGGATTGTCGCTGTCGCACGAAGAATCATAACCGCACAGGGCACGGAATGTGGTGTAGTTGTGACCTTGTGGCAGGTCGTAGATAAGGGTACACTGGGCATTCAAACCAAGACCTGTGGAGTAGGTTTGACCATCGACTCTCAACGTGCCGTTTTCCACGTTCTTGTTGATGTGGAGTGTACCCCAATCCGAACTATAAGAGGCAGCCGTCAGGGTGGTGAGCGAAGTTTCGTTACCCTCGGCATCAATGAGCACAGGATTGATGAGGTCGGCGCGGTCGTAGGAGAAACCGTCGTTCCAGTCGCTCACCACGATTTTCAGTTGTTCGGCTCCTGTAATGTCTGCCTCCAACTGATAGGACTTAGTGCCACGACGAGAGATGAGTCCAGAACGTGCTGCAATCTCACCAGACTCGACAGAAGGGTCACGTTGGAATATTGCCAAATAGCGGTCGCCCGAAGTGGGGTCGGTGGAGGTCCATACGGTCTGCCCTGTCTTCGTGTCGTTGAGCACTTGATGGGCATCCTCCCCATATTTGTGCATCCGATGATATTCTTCATTGGTCAGGAGCGACAAAGTGAAGGCATCATTCTTCGTCATTTCGCCTCCAAAGAAAAGGGGCGAATGGCAGATGCCCCACAGCGTCATCATCGTGAGTTGTTCGTTCTGTGTCAAATTCGTCCATCTGCCATAGTCGGCAGCAGTATAGCCCTGGTCGGCGATGGTCATGGCAATCTGACCAAGAGGCAACATGTCGCAGTCGGCATAATTGCCTGGTTGAGCATACTTGCTCCAAGCATGGGCTTCTGCAAACACGGCATCGACGGCACTCCAACTGTCCCACAGGTCATCCATCATGCGCCACATGTTGGCATTCTCCAGACACTGTTGGGCATACGAATATTGTGTCTTGCCTGGGCTAAGCGACAACACGATGGGACGTCCCGTCTGGTCTATCGCCTTGCGAATCATGCGAATCTCATTGGTATAGAAAGGGCGAGAAAGGTCGTCCACCTTCACAAAATCCACACCCCACTCGGCATAGAGGTCGAAGATGCTGTTATAGTAAAGTTGACCATATTCATTGTTGCGTACAGTCAGATTATCCTTTAGCCACGTGCAAGCAGACGAAGTGCCGCTATAGACTTGGTTCCATGCCGTTCCTTCACTGCCTTTCAGTTGATAAGAAGAACCCACCACCGACTTGGGCACACCTCTCATGATGTGAATGCCAAACTTCAAGCCCATGCTGTGGATTTTGTCTGCCAAAGCCTTGAAGCCTTGATTCTCGCCATTCACCATTGCAGAAGGAAAGCGTGAGGGCGAAGGCAGATAACGTCCGTATGCATCGAGCACATAATCCTGTGTACCCCGCTGGTTGTAGTTGCCACCTCCCAACGAGGGATGGTTGCAATACCAGCGAATGTCCACCACAACATATTCCCACCCATGCTTCACAAGGTCGTGATCCACTAAATATTGTGCATTTTGCAACACCTCCCTCTCGGTGACGGAAGAGTAATAACAATCCCATGAGTTCCATCCCATCGGTGGAGTCATTGCCCACGTGCGGAACGTGGCAATATCATCCTGTGCCATCGCAGTGCAAAGCGACAAAAAGGCGACAAGGAGAGTCAATGTTAATCTTTTCATTTGTGTCTCATTGATTTTCATTTGCAAAAGTACGAAAAAAAACGGAGACACAACATACGTGCCTCCATTTTTTATAATGCTAAGGTATCTTTTTACTTCACCAACACCTTATTCACCTTACCATTAGGCATCTTCACAAGGTTGATACCCTTCTGAGGTGCAGCAAGGCGAATACCGTTGATGGAATAGAATTCAACTGCACCTTGCTCGGCTGTCTGCACTTTGTCAATAGCCGTAGCCTCACCTTTTGTCTCGGCTCCAGCAGGAACTTCAGCAGAGTCGTAAGTGAGTGTGAAGTTGTCAAGTTTGAACCAACCAAGAGAAGCCTGGCTGGAGAGTTGACCATCCACAGCACTGATGCGGCTTGAACGGAAACCGAAAGTCACATCACCCTTCTCTGCCAATCCGAAGACAAGTGTCGTGGTGTAAGGAGCACCCGATGCACCATAGCCCTCATGTACATAATTACCTGCATAGTTCAGGTGCTTCACCTCTGCATCTGCAGCAATTTTGTCAATCTCAGCAGCAACCAGCACATCCTCTGGGAATGTAGCGTAAAGTTCCTCATCTGCATTCTGAACATAATCCTCTTCTGCACCATACATCGTTA
This sequence comes from Bacteroidaceae bacterium, assembly GCA_017470525.1. Lineage (GTDB taxonomy): Bacteria > Bacteroidota > Bacteroidia > Bacteroidales > Bacteroidaceae > Minthosoma. The sequence goes on along the minus strand of JAFUYM010000006.1, from coordinate 28,698 downwards.
CGTATTCGTTTGCGAAAAGACGCTGCATACCAAGGTTATCACCAGCCCAGTCATTCTGTACGACAGCATCAACAGTGAGTGTATATTGACCAGCAGGAAGTCCCTTGATAGTCTGAGAAAGTTCAATCACTGGAATAGCATTCGACCAAATACCCCAAAGGTGATCGCCATCAGTATATTGCACTGACACAGGTTCGCCGTAGATATTCTCGATGTCCAGATTGTCACCACTATTGATAGCACACCAACCAGAAACACCAGCATCTGCTGCAGAGGCAACTTTCTCACCTTCTACATAAAGATCCCAACCTGCAGGAGCATTTGATACACCATTTGAATTACTGCCACCCTGAGCAGAGAGGTCTTCGAAGGACGCATTCTTGATATATTCTGTCAAATCATCACCTTCGTTGATTTCATCACTCTGAATGCATGCCTGCAATGCCTCATTGAGACCTGCGATGATGGCATCCACAGCAGCCTCATCCTCTGCACTTCCGCTTTCATAAGCCTCCTGTGCCTCGCCAATTGCATCGCCATATTCACCAGCACCCAACTTATTGTCATACTGGTCCAAATAAGTCCAATGCTGCTCAATGGCTGCAATGAGTTTCTCGTATGCCTTCACTGATGCATCCACCTCTACCACTAAGTCCTTGGCACTGAGGATGCCAGCAATAATGTCTTCCTGCTTGCTGTCAGCGGTCAGATTGCCCAAAGCACTGTCACTCATCTTGTCTGCCACCTTGGCAGCCATCGGTTCGCCATCAAAATCCTTCAGCAACTCCACATAGTGCTCATAGATTTTAATTGCGTCTTCTGCCACATAACCTAACTTCTTGATGGTGAAATTATCTGTCTTGAACCAGCCGTCACCACCAGCACCATTGACATCCGTACGACCTGTAGCAGCGATGTTGCCATCAGTGCGCACACCAAACGTCAGCGTTCCATCATAAACAAAAGCCTGCACTGTCACAGGACGCATCTCGCGGTCTGTCTGAAGAATCTCGTTGCCCGCGAAATCATACACCTCAGACTTGTCCAGTGCATCCTGTGCATACTCATAGTCACTGGCATAGTAAGTAGAGTTCAAGTTACCAAAGATGCGCTGAGTGGTCAGACGTGAACCGCTGCCGTTGCTACCAGCCATCAGACCTGCAGTGATTTCATAGGTACCATTCTCCAAACCTGTGATGGTCTGAGAAATCTCGTATGTTGGGATAGAAGCATTCCAGATACCAAATGCTACAGCACCATCCATGATTTCACCTTCTGCATCATCGTTTACGCCATGCCAACCGAAAGGTGCATTTGTGCCCGCAGCCAATTGAGAACCATTGATATAAACATTCCAACCGTATGGAGCGGGGCTTCCACTTGTCGTCTGACTGCCGCCCTGTGCCGAGAGATCTTCAAACGACATGTTGGTTCCCAATGAAGAGATGTCACCCGAACCCATTGAATAAGCGGTCTCGGCATTCTTCAAAGTCGTGGTGGCAGCCTCCACTTCCGACAACGCCGTCTTCTCATTGAAAGCCTTCTGGGCAGCAGCAATGGCAGCCGTCAGCGCAGCATCACCTTCTTCATTGAGAGCGATGGCAGCCTCAATCTCCTTGTAGAGAGCCACCTTGGCATTAATCTGCTCTGGTATGTTCGCCTCCAAAAGCGCATCAGCATCAGTAGCCTCATTGTAAGCCTTGGCTACAGCATTATAAGTGGCAAGAAAACCATCCTTGTATTCGTCTATATCACAATAGTCTGCATAGTACTTATTGATAGTGGCAGAATACTGAATGTCAGCCATATAAGCAGGGATTTTCTCCACACTGACGAAGCCCCAATGAAATGAAGTTGAGTCATTGGCAGCAAAAGAAACTGTTCCTTCTGCCTCATTCTCCACTTCGTTAATACCGCCTACACAATCAGGGTACCAAGGACCAGAATAATAAGTGGCTACAAAATATTGGCTGCCATTATTCAAGTGCAGACGGAGGTCGCCAGTAGGTGTGTTTTCAGCCTGTGCCAGTGCATTGGCATTATTACCTTCGCCCAAGATGAGTTGGTAGAAGTTGCCATCTTTGGGCACAGGAATCCATTTTACGACATCCACCATGTTGGCATTTGCGTTAGGGCTACCGTCTGGAAGTCCAAAATAATAGGTGGTGGGGGATTCCGCATCTCCTCCCGCCAGCGTGAACGACCATGTGCCATCACCATTATCCACAGCGGTAAGCGCATGATTCGCGTAGTTGGATTCTGATTCGCTCAAGAAATAAAACGCGCCATCCCATGAGGTGCGGCTCGTGTACTGTGTTGCCGTTTGTGCCTTGTTCACCAGTACATACTGATTGCCATTGACCAACGTCTCAGGCTGTACCTTTGGAGTCACCTGTGCTTGTGTACTCAATACTGACACCAAAAGTGAAGAAAGTAGAAATAGTCTCTTCATAAGGTAGTAATTAAGAAGTTAGAAATTAATGAATTAGTTGGTTGATATGTAATATGGGTGCAAAGATATGAAATTCTCACAGAAATAACAAAAAATCCGACGAATAGAATAAAAAAAGTTGCCATTCAGACAGAAAAAAGGAGAAATCCACCCGAATGACAACCGGAAAAAGAACAACAAACGTATTTTTTTAATTTATCATCTATTAGTAGGAAGCACCCTGCTCCACCTCTAATCCATTCTTTGGATTGTACAATTCATACTATGAATTTCATAATTCCTTATTTGAATTTTACAATTCATGGTATGAATCGGAGGTTGCGAACGGTCACTAAAAGAAGTGGCGCACAACTATAGATTCTTGAGTTTACTGATTCGGTGGCAAAGTTAGGCACTTTTCACGACTTCGACCTTCCACATTCACAAAACTTTTTCTTACATCAGCAAAAATTGCCCTCTTTCCAATATTTCATATTTACAAAAAATCTTCCATTTTCACAAATTTTCATTCTTTGCCCATCATCATGTCCCATTTTTCCCTATCTTTGCAAACATTATGCTACAAGCCATCATTACATCCATGCCCATGTTCGTGTGTGCCGTGTTCACCGCACTGTTGTGGTTAGACCTTCGGCATCGCCCAGAACGATACCTGTTAGCGGTATTTTTCAGTGTCACCACCCTGCTCTATCTGGGGCATTGCATTTTCTTTAACCATGCGACACTGTTCATTCCATTGAGTGATACCATTTATGCCTATTGCAATGTGGCTGTTTATCCTCTTTACTATATTTATATTGCATCGCTCACCACTTCTCAACCGACGCTCCGTGCTCCCCGTTTATGGTTCCCTTTGTTACCAACATTCGTATGTGGAACCGCCATCGGCGTGCTCTACCTGCTCATGTCGCACAAGGAAACGGAACAGTTTCTTGAAACTTACCTTTATGGTGCCCATCATGCACCCCTGGACGGACTTGCATGGTGGCAAGCCGTGGCACACGATGCAGCCAAAGTGGTGTTCGCTCTGCAAATACTGCCCGTGGTGATGGTCGGGCTTCGCCATATTCGGAGGTTCAACCATGCCGTGGAAGAGAATTATGCTGATACGGAAGGGCGTTCGCTCCGCACGTTGGGCACACTGCTGTGGCTATTCCTGCTCACTTCCCTTACCTCCTTTGCCAGCAACGTAGTGGGCAGACAATGGTTCGGCACCTCTCTCTGGCTGCTTGCCATCCCTTCGGTAGCATTCACGGTGTTGCTCTTTTGCATTGGACGAACAGGGTTGCGACAAAACTTTTCCATTTTGGATCTTCAAGAGGAGGAACAAAAAACCGCCGCGCCCGAGGAAGAAAAAACAGCGGTTGCAGAAAAGACGAAGGATGATGGCACTACGACATGGCAGCAACGCATTGTCAACCGAATCGTTGACGAGCAACTCTTCCTGCGTCCCGACCTGAAACTTGACGAATTGGCACGACAGTTGGGCACCAACCGAACCTACTTGTCACAGGCTATCAATGAGGTCACCCATCTGTCATTCAGCGACTTCATCAACAGCCGACGCATCGCATGGGGCGAGCAACTGAAAGCCGAACATCCCGACATGTCCGTCAACGACATCATGCACAAGTGTGGCTTTGCCAGTTATTCCTCCTTCCATCGCAATTGGCTAAGATTTAAGCAGGCACAAAGATGAGAAACAGTTCGGAGATAGGAGTAAAATGTTCCCATCGGATGAAAAAACATTCAGAATGGTAAAAAACTTCTAACTCCTAACTTCTAACTCCTAACTTTTTCTTACCTTTGCAGTAGAATCTTCGCGCGAAACAGGATGACGAAAGCAAGGACACACCATCACGACAAGAGCATCAAACGGTTGTTGGCAATGCGTTTCAGTGCCATGGGCGATGCTGCCATGACTGTGCCCGTGCTGTATGCACTTGCCTCTCAGCACCCCGACTTGCGTATCACAATGCTGACACGCACACGATTTATGCCGTTGTTTGAGTGGCTGCCTGCCAATGTGCAAGTGAAAGGGGTGGACTTTGCAGAACAGGACGGAATCATCGGGTTGACCAAGTTGTACAACCAACTGAAAGAAGGACACTACGACGCAGTGGCTGACCTGCACGATGTGCTGAGGTCGAAATATCTCCGCACCTGTTTTGTTGTGGCTGGCACCAAGGTGGCAGTGGTTGACAAGGGGAGGAAAGAGAAAAAGGCTCTGGTTGCCGACGGACAGCATCACGAAGCATTGCAACCCATGATGGAACGATATGCTGATGTGTTCCGCTCATTGGGATTGGACATCGACCTATCCCAACCCATACACCTCAACCTCCGGCTGGAAAGTTTCGCTATTGTCAGAAGCGTGGTGGGCAGAAAGCAAAAAGAAGACACGTGGATTGGTGTGGCCCCTTTTGCCGCTCATGCACAAAAGATATACCCTTTGGAACAGATGCAACGCGTAGTGAACATGTTGGCAGGCAAGGGGTACAAGATACTTCTTTTCGGTGCAGGCAAGAAGGAAGCAGAAATCCTTGCCACATGGGAAAAGGACCATGAAGGAAAAGGCTGCATCCAAAGCATCTGCGGAAAGTTAGGAGGACTGAAAAATGAACTGCTGCTGATGTCGCAACTCGACCTAATGATTTCGATGGATTCTGCCAATATGCACATGGCATCAATGCTGGGCACAAGAGTGCTATCCATCTGGGGAGCCACCCATCCGAAGGCGGGCTTCTCAGGTTACGGACAAACACCTGACAGTGAAATGCAACTCGACCTGCCTTGCCGCCCCTGCTCCATCTACGGGAAAAAGCCTTGTGCCTTTGGTGACCTCCGTTGCATGAACATTTCGCCCGACGCCATTGTAGAAAAAATAGAAGAACTTTTAACCCAGCGTAGCCCATTGAAAAAGACATAGCCTATTGAAAATTGAAAAATGGAGAATATAAAATATAAATTCATCAAAGGATGCTTATGGCTCATCAGTTTGCTGCCATTTCCCGTACTTTATGCCTTTTCTGACTTTTGTTATCTCATTGTGAGAAGGTTCTACCGCACAAAAGTGGTGAGAGAGAACCTGCGGAGTGCTTTCCCAGAAAAGTCGGAACAAGAACGAAAGATGATTGAACGAAAATTCTATCACCAGTTCTGCGACAACTTCGTGGAAGACATCAAGATGCTCTCCATGAGCAAGGAGGAAACCATGCGGCGCATGACCTTCAGCGGGCTGGATGAAATCAAAAAACGCCATGAGGCAGGACAGCCTATGCACTTCCTCTATCTGAGCCACTTTGGCAACTGGGAATGGATTTCGTCCATCAACTACCGACTGCAACCGTGGTGTACATCTGGACAAATCTACCACAAACTCAGCAACAAAGTGATGGACCAACTCTTCTTCGACCTGCGCGGACAATACGGCGGAGTGAACATCAAGATGAGAGACACCTTCCGTCGCATCCTCCAACTGCGCAAAGAGAACAAGAACTACACCATTGGTTTCATCAGCGACCAGCAACCCAAGTGGAACGCTATCCATCACTTCATCCCCTTCCTCAACCACGACACCGCTGTCTTCATCGGTGCCGAACACATCGCCCGCAAGGTGAATGCTTTCATGATGTACGGCAGGATGAGCCGCCCTAAACGCGGCTATTACCATCTCGACATCATCCCCATGGAAGACCACCCTGCCACCCTTCCCGAAAACACCCTCACCGACCGCTACTTCCAACTCCTCGAAGCCGACATCAGAGAACACCCCGAAATGTGGCTCTGGAGCCACAAACGCTGGAGCCGCACTAAAGAGGAGTGGCTGAAACGGCAAGGAGAGAAAGAGGAGAAGGAATAAGTAAAACAAAAAAAACCGCAACGTCTCCGAGAGAGATGTTGCGGTTACTTGTTTTAGAAAATCCGAAGTCTTACTTACGGAGACCCAGTTTCTTCACGATGGCACGATAGCGCTCAATGTCCTTTCTCTTGAGGTAAGAGAGGAAACGACGACGCTGACCTACGAGTTTCACGAGAGAACGGTTGGTGACATAATCTTTGTGATTAGCCTTCACGTGCTCTGTGAGGTGCTGAATACGGAAAGTGAGGAGTGCAATCTGGCTCTCGCAAGAACCTGTGTCAGTGGCAGATGCGCCATACTCGGCAAAAATCTCTGCCTTCTTTGCTGAATCTAAGTACATAAAATTTAATGTATATATTAATTAATAATGTGTTGTTCGACAAGCAGGAATTCTTTCAGCCGAATAACCAACTCGTCGAAAATCGGGTGCAAAGGTAAGGAAAAAATTGTTAGTGTGCAAATTATTCCGTAACTTTGCACCCGATTTTCGAAAAAACACTTATGCAGGACATTAGAAACATTGCAATTATTGCGCACGTTGACCACGGAAAGACGACGCTGGTCGATAAGATGTTGCTCGCCGGGAATCTCTTTCGCGAGAATCAGCAAACAGGCGACTTGATACTGGATAACAACGAACTGGAACGTGAGCGCGGAATCACGATTCTTTCCAAAAATGTCTCCATCAATTATAAGGGTACAAAGATTAATGTGATTGACACGCCGGGACACTCGGACTTTGGCGGCGAGGTGGAACGTGTGCTGAACATGGCAGACGGCTGCATCCTGCTGGTCGATGCCTTCGAGGGTCCGATGCCACAGACACGCTTCGTGTTGCAGAAGGCTTTGGAGATTGGTTTGAAGCCTGTGGTGGTGGTGAACAAGGTGGATAAGCCCAACTGCCGTCCAGAGGAAGTGTACGAGATGGTGTTCGACCTCATGTTCTCACTCAATGCCACCGAAGACCAGTTGGATTTTCCCGTCGTGTATGGTTCAGCCAAGCAAGGCTGGATGGGTCCCGACTATAAAACACCAACGAATGACATCACCTACCTGTTAGATGTGATTCTCAACACCATCCCTGCCCCCGAACAACTGGAAGGTTCTCCCCAGATGCTCATCACGTCGCTCGATTACTCCACCTACACGGGACGTATCGCTGTGGGACGTGTACACCGAGGCACCCTGAAGGCTGGGCAGAACATCACCATCGTTCATCGCAACGGCAGCATGGAGAAGACAAAAATCAAAGAACTGCACACGTTTGAAGGTATGGGGCACCGTGCCACCGAAGCGGTCAGTTCGGGTGACATCTGTGCCGTGATTGGCCTGTCGAACTTCGAGATTGGCGACACCATCTGCGACTTCGAGGAGCCAGAGGCATTGCCCACCATCTCCATCGACGAACCGACCATGTCGATGCTCTTCACCATCAACAACTCCCCCTTCTTCGGCAAGGAAGGCAAGTTCTGCACTAGCCGCCACATTGGTGACCGCCTTTACAAGGAACTGGAAAAGAACCTTGCCCTCAGGGTGGAGGCAAAGGAAGGCACCACCGACCAGTGGATTGTGAGCGGACGCGGTGTGCTGCACCTCTCCGTGCTCATCGAGACCATGCGTCGTGAGGGCTATGAACTGCAAGTGGGTCAGCCCCAGGTGATTTACAAGGAAATCAACGGAGTGAAATGCGAACCAATTGAAGAGTTGACCATCAATGTGCCTGAAGAGTTTGCCAGCAAGATGATAGATATGGTGACCCGCCGCAAAGGCGACATGGTCAGCATGGAAGCACAAGGCGAACGCGTGAACATCGAATTTGAAATTCCTTCACGCGGCATCATTGGCTTGCGCACCAACGTGCTCACCGCCAGCCAAGGCGAAGCCATCATGGCACACCGCTTCAAGAGTTATCAACCCTTCAAAGGCGAACTGATACGCCGCACCAATGGTTCCCTCATCGCTATGGAGTCGGGCACGGCGTTTGCCTACGCTATCGACCACCTGCAAGACCGAGGCAAATTCTTCATCTTCCCGCAAGACACGGTGTATGCCGGTCAGGTAGTGGGTGAGCACGTGCATGAAATCGACCTGGTCATCAATGTGACCAAGGCAAAGCAATTAACTAATGTACGCGCGAGCGGTACCGACGAGAAGGCTCACATCATTCCTCCTGTCCAACTCTCGCTGGAAGAAGCACTTGAATATATCAAAGCCGACGAATACGTGGAGGTGACCCCCAAGAGCATGCGCATCCGCAAAATCATTCTTGACCACTTGGAGCGTAAACGTGCCAACCGTGACGAATAAAATTTGCAAAGCAGAGGCACAAAAAGAGAGCATTTTGCCTCTTTTTATGCACACAATTAAATTATTTGTGCAACAAAAGTGCTTTTTATAGAAATATTCTTGCAGAAATCGAAGAATTATTCCTACCTTTGCAGCGCAAAACGTATCATAGCGACTAAATAGAAAATAATCAATTAACATTTTAAACATTTAAGATTATGTCTGAAATTGAATCAAGAGTAAAATCAATCATCGTTGAGAAACTCAACGTTGACGAAGCAGAAGTAAAGCCAGAAGCAAGTTTCACAAACGACCTCGGTGCTGACTCATTGGACACTGTAGAACTCATCATGGAGTTCGAGAAGGCTTTCGGTATCAATATTCCTGACGATCAGGCTGAAAAGATTGCTACTGTAGGTGACGCTATCGCTTACATTGAGGCTAACGCAAAATAAAATTAAACAATTGAAGGATTGAAAAATTGAAGGATTGAGAAACTTCAATTTTTCAATCCTATTCTTATTTTATTTTGTTATGGAATTAAAACGAGTTGTTGTAACAGGCATCGGTGCCCTCACTCCCCTCGGCAACACGGCAGAGGAATCTTGGGAAAACCTCAAGGCAGGAAAGAGCGGCGCTGGTCCTATTACTCATTTCGATGCTTCACAGTTCAAGACTCAGTTTGCATGCGAAGTGAAAGGTTTTGACTCGGCTGCTTACATCGACCGTAAGGAAGCCCGCAAGATGGACCTTTACACTCAGTATGCACTTGCCGCTGCCAAGATGGCTATTGAGGATTCAGGCATGGATCTCGAGACAGTTGACAAGAACGAAATCGGAGTTGTGCTCGGTGTAGGTATCGGAGGTATCAAGACCTTCGAGGAAGAGGCAGGCAACTATGCCATCAACGGTCCTCAACTCGGTCCTAAGTTCAATCCATTCTTCATCCCCAAGATGATTGCAGATATCGCCTCTGGCCATATCTCCATTCAGTATGGATTCCGTGGACCCAACTACACAACAACATCCGCTTGCGCTTCATCGTCAAGCGCACTCGCCGATGCATTCAACCTCATCCGCTTGGGCAAGGCAAACGCCATTGTTGCAGGTGGTGCCGAGGCAGCCATTTGGGCATCAGGTGTCGGTGGTTTCAATGCCATGAAGGCACTCTCCACTCGCAACGACGAACCAGAAAAGGCAAGCCGTCCATTCAGCGCAAGCCGCGACGGTTTCGTGATGGGCGAAGGTGCAGGCATTCTGATTCTTGAGGAACTTGAGCATGCAAAAGCGCGCGGTGCCAAGATTTATGCCGAGATGGTTGGCGCAGGCATGTCTGCTGATGCATACCACATCACAGCCACCCACCCAGAAGGTCTCGGTGCAAAACTCGTGATGGAGCGCACACTCAAAGATGCAGGTCTGAAGCCCGAAGACATTGACTACATCAACGTTCACGGCACCTCTACCCACGTGGGTGACATCTCTGAGGCAAAAGCCATCAAGGAAGTGTTTGGCGACGCTGCTTACAAACTCAACATCAGTTCCACCAAGTCCATGACAGGTCACCTTCTCGGTGCTGCCGGCGCTGTGGAAGCCATGATTAGCATCCTCGCTGTTAAGAACGACATTGTTCCTCCCACCATCAACCATGCAGAAGGCGACGAAGACCCAGAGATTGACTACAACCTCAACTTCACCTTCAACAAGGCTCAAGAGCGCACTGTTCGCGCTGCACTCAGCAACACCTTCGGCTTCGGTGGTCACAATGCAAGTGTAATCTTTAAGAAATACCAATAATTAATGGTGATTTCGGATTTAATAGATACAATTAGGCTTCTTTTCGTTTCCGAAAAGAAGCCTTTTTTACGACTCAAGTCCATACTTGGGTTCTATCCCCACAACATCAGGCTCTACCAATTAGCACTGATGCACAAGTCTGTAGCCTACCACGAATACGAAAAGGAGAAGCACGAAGTTGCCCTACAGAGAAAAGCAAGGCATCGACGCGCCTCCGACAAACAAACTTCTGGCAAAGACTCCCCTCAGGATTCCCCTCCCCACATCAACAATGAACGCCTTGAGTTTTTAGGCGATGCCGTGCTGGGAGCCATTGTTGCCGACATCCTCTACAAGCATTTCGGCAGAAAACAAGAAGGGTTTCTCACCACGCTGCGCAGCAAGATTGTCTGTCGCAACTCGCTCAACAAACTTGCCACAGACTTAGGACTGGACAAACTCATTCGCCATGTCGGTGCCATCACGACGGGCTACAACAGTTTCATGAGCGGAAATGCCTTCGAAGCCTTCGTGGGTGCCATCTATTTAGACAGAGGGTACAACTACTGTTACCGATTCCTCGAACAGAAGGTTTTCAAATACTACATCGACATCGACAAAGTAGCCAAGCAAGACAAGAACTACAAGAGTGCCCTTATCGAATGGTGCCAGAAGCGGCAATACAAAGTCGCATTCAAGCAACGGGAACTGCGCGACAAGCAACACAACAACGCCCCCATGTTCCACTCCTCCGCCCTCATCGAAGGCATCCCCTGCGGAACAGGCGACGGCTACAGCAAGAAAGAGAGTGACCAGAACGCTGCCAAACAGACACTCAAACGCATCAAGCAAGACAAGGAACTGCTCAATGGCATCAAGAATGCGTCGGGCATGAAAAGTACAGCGGAGATATAGTTTTTTCGCTTTTCACTTTTCACTTTTCACATCATCGTCAGATTTTTAACCGTTCTCTCTTCACTATTCACCGAAAATCCGTACCTTTGTACTCAAATTCGCATTGCAATGAATACGACAGGTTTTCTGAACAAGATATATTTCTCCAAGCGACAGAAACAACTGGAGAAATACGCCACTCGAGCGAAAGACATACAATTGAAAATCTTCCGCCACCTCATTCGTCAAGGCAAAAATACCGAATGGGGCAAAGAACACCACTACGACCAGATTAACTCTTACGAGCAATTTCGCAAGAATGTTCCCGTGAACACTTACGAAGAACTGAAAGGCTATATCCACAAGATGCGTGAAGGGAAGGAAGACATCCTCTGGCCAGGCGTGGTGCGTTGGTATGCCAAATCATCCGGCACCACCAACGACAAGAGCAAGTTCATCCCCGTCAGTGGTGAAGGACTGAAGAACATTCACTACCGTGGAGGCACCGATTGCGTGGTCAGTTACCTGCACATCAACCCGCACAGCAAGTTATTCTCAGGCAAGAGCCTCATCCTCGGTGGCAGCCATGCCCCCAATCTCAACACTCCCAACAGTCTGGTGGGCGACCTCAGCGCCATTCTCATCGAGAACATCCCCACGGCAGCCAAAATCATCCGTGTGCCTAAAAAGCGCATCGCCTTGCTGAGCGACTTCGAAGAGAAGCGCGACAAGATTGCCCGTGCCGCGATGGACATGAACATCACCAACCTCAGCGGTGTGCCATCCTGGATGCTCAGTGTGCTCAACCGTGTCATGGAACTGAAAGGCGTTGACCGTCTCGACGAAGTGTGGCCCAACCTCGAAGTCTTCTTCCACGGAGGTGTGGCTTTCACCCCCTACCGCGAACAATACAAGAACATCATCGGTCTGCCTAACATGCACTACATGGAGACCTACAATGCCAGCGAAGGCTTCTTCGGCTTGCAGAACGACCTCAGCGACCCCAACATGCTCTTGATGATTGACTACGGCATCTTCTACGAGTTCTGCCCGATGGACAATCTCACCCCCAACGGCTACCCCCTCGACGAAAGCAAAATCGTGCCTCTCTGGGAGGTGGAAATCGGCACCAACTACGCCATGCTCATCAGCACCAGTTGCGGACTTTGGCGTTACCTCATTGGCGACACCGTCAAGTTCTCCCAGCGCGACCCCTACAAATTCAGCATCACAGGACGCACCAAGCACTTCATCAATGCCTTCGGCGAAGAACTCATCGTCGATAATGCCGAGAAAGGGCTCCTTCAGGCATGCGTTGCCACAGGCGCACAAATCAAGGACTACACGGCAGCCCCCATCTTCATGGACAGCAATGCCAAGTGCCGCCACCAGTGGATGATAGAGTTTGCCAAACAGCCCGCATCCCTCAGCGAGTTTGCCACCATCCTCGACCGTTCGCTCCAAGCCATCAACTCCGACTACGAAGCAAAGCGGCACAAGGACATCACCCTCCAGCCCCTCGAAATCATCGTTGCCCAACCAGGACTTTTCGAAGAGTGGCTCAAGAGCAAAGGCAAACTCGGAGGTCAGCACAAGATACCCCGTCTGAGCAATTCGCGCCAATACATCGAAGAGTTGATTGCCTTGAACGGACAAAACAGCAACACATAAAAAGGAATGGAACAGAAGGGAAGAGACGTTAAAAAGAAGGAAAGGGACATGACCAGCCATCGTCCCCTCGACCTCCTTTTAACCTCTCTTCCCTTCCTTCTTATTTTTCTGTTCGTGCTCTCCTGCGCTCGCATGGGCACCCCCGATGGAGGTCCCTACGACGAGACACCTCCGAAAGTGGTGAGCACCTCGCCCAAATTCGGCAGCGCCCATGTGAAGAACGCCAAGAAAATCACCATCGAGTTCGATGAAATCGTGAAGATTGACAACGCGATGGAGAAAGTGGTCATCTCACCCCCACAAATCGAGCAGCCCGAAATCGAAGCGGTAGGCAGGAAAGTCACCGTCACCCTGCTCGATTCCCTCAAGCCCGACATGACCTACACCATCGACTTTGCAGATGCCATCGTCGATAACAATGAAGGCAACCCCTACGGTGATTATGCCTTCACCTTCTCCACAGGCGAGCAGGTCGATACCTTCCAGATGTCGGGTCACGTACTCGATGCCAGCAACCTCGAACCCATCAAGGGCATCCTTGTCGGACTTTACAAAGTAGGCGGCAACGAGGACGGAGACACCGTCACCACCCTCCCCGACTCCACCTTCAAGACCATCCCCTTCGAGCGCATTTCCCGCACCGACAGCAGGGGACACTTCGTCGTCAAGGGACTTTCGCCAGGCAAATACCGTGCTTTTGCCCTCAAAGACCAAAACCAGAACTATGTCTATGACCAACGAGCCGAAATGGTGGCATTTTCCGAGCGCATCCTGTCCACCTCCAGCCGTCCCGACCTTCGCCCCGACACCGTGTGGCACGACAGCATCCACTACGACTCCATCATCATGACCCCCTACATCCACTACTACCCCGACGACATCACGCTGCTTGCCTTCGAGTCAGCCCAACAGAACCGATATCTCCTGAAGAATGAACGTCTCACCCCTCAGATGTTCTCCATCTACTTCACGGCACCCAGCGACACCCTGCCCCGTCTCACAGGACTCAACTTCAATGCCGACGATGCTTTCATCGTCGATGCCACCCCCCACAACGACACCATCAACTACTGGGTGAAGGACTCCCTCATCTACAACCTCGACACCCTCAACATCAAGATAGACTTCTTCGCCACCGACACCCTTGGCAACCTCGCTCTCACCACCGACACCCTTTGGCTCGTTTCCAAACTCACCAAAGAGAAAATCGCCAAAGACCAGAAAGAGAAATACGAACAATGGGTGAAAGACTACAAGCAGCAAGTGAAGGAAGAGCGCCGTGCCGCCAAACGAGCCGAAAAAGAAGCCGCCGAAAATGCAGAATCCACAGAGACTGGAGACAGCCCTGAAACGGATGAGGAAGGGACAGAAACCGAAGAGAAAGAAGAAGCCAGCAAGAAGACCAACGAGAAGAAAAGCAAAAAGAAGAAAAAGGAAGAGGACGAGGACATCGAAATTCCCCCGATGCCCGAAGAGTTCATCGAATACAAGACCAGCAATATGCAGGCAATGGTGCCCGACAAGAACATCGATTTCGAGTTCCCCGAACCTCTTGACAGCGTTGACCTCTCCAAGATACACTTCAGCATCAAAGTCGACACCCTCTTCCAACCCACCAAATTCCTGTTCCGTCAACTGCCCAACGACATCAAGACCTACCGCCTTTATGCCGAATGGGAACCCGACACCATCTACCAGTTGGAAATCGACACAGCCGCTTTCGTCACCATCTACGGCAAACGCAATGAGGCGACCAAACGCACCATCCGCATGAAACCGCTCAACTCCTTCGCCACCCTCTTCGTGGTGTTAGGCGGACAGCCTGGTCTCTCTCCCCAGAACAGGGGAGTCGGAGGAGGCTCCAACTGGGACGGCTCCCTGGTACAACTCCTCGACGGCTCCGACAAAGTGGTCAAGACTATCAAAGTGGAAAACAACAAAGCCGACTTCTACTTCATCAACCCCGGCACCTACTACATGCGCCTCATTCTCGACCTCAACGGCAACGGTGAATGGGACACAGGCGACTACGACCAGCAACTCCAGCCCGAACCCGTCTATTACTATCCCGACGGACTTGCTCTCAAGGCACAATGGGAAATCACACAAAACTGGAATCCCACTCTCCTGACCCTTCCCAAGCAGAAGCCAGAGAGAATCACCAAACAGAAGCCAGACAAAGCAAAAACATCCAAGAACCGAAACCAAGAACGGCTTCAGAAGAAAAAAAGCTAATCATCATTGCTCCCCCTGAAAGCAATCCGCAATTTTGTCGACTTATTTTGCAAAAAGGAAGGATAGAACAAAAAGAAAAAATGAAAATAATATGTTTTTTTCCTAAAAACGTAAAAATATGGAATAAATACATTACATTTGCAGCATGAACGACAGAATCAGAGAAGCAACATACACGAAAGAGTTTGACGAATATTACCAGAACCTTCCTCAAAAAGTGAGGGACAAGTATGATTACGTGTTCGAAATCATGTTCACCAAATATGTGGTAAGCACAAAATTCGTGAAGCGATTGGAGAAGACGGACTTTTACGAAATGCGTGTATCGGTGGGAAACAATGAACATCGGACAGTACTTTTCACGATTGATGCCGACAACTTTATGGAATGTAAACGAATGGTGATGCTCAATTCGTTTATAGAAAAAAGTTCAAAACAGTATCATGCAGAAATCAAGAAAGCAGAAAGAATCTTAAAAGAATGGGAGGACAGTTTATGATAAAAATTAGTGATGAAAAGTGGGCAAAATTGCCTAAGATCGAAAACCGGCTGGCAGAAGCACATGGACCCATTGGTTCTGCAGCCCGCAAGGAATTTCAGGCAAAAGCCGAGGCATGGTATTACGCCGAATTGTTGCGCGACGAGCGCAAGCGTCAGAAACTGACACAGCAGCAATTAGGTGAACGGATTGGCAAGAAACGTGAATATATTTCTTCTTTGGAAAAAGGGAAGACAGATATGCAACTCAGCACATTCATGCTCATGGCAAATGCATTAGGTTTGAAGTTCTCTTTAGTGGTGGGGTAGAATTTTGTTCAAATAAACAATAGGCACATCATCGCAACAATAGTTGCCGCAAATCTTCCATGTCAATATTCTCCTATACGCGCACTCAGCGGACTTCTTTTCCCGCACCCAGCGCATAAAATCACGAGCACCCAGCGCCTATCATTTCGCGCTGGGTGCTCATTTTTTTGCAATCACCTCTGATTAAAACAATTACATCACTTGCAAAGAAAATATGGGAAAAATTGTTTTTCACCAACTTTCATGGAAACCTTTCAAAAGCAGGACAATTTTGTCCTATAAAAAATATATATTTGAAGTTTCGCAAGTTCTTCTTAACGCTTCGCGTCTCTAAAAAACCAAAGAAAACCTCAAAAAACCAATCATTTTCATCATAAAGAACTTGAAACCTCCTATTGTTTTTTATGTTTTTTTCTTGTTTTTATTGGTTTTTCAAAGACCGCTTGCGGTATAATTACATCCGAAACTTCAGTAAATATGATTATCCGCAATCGCACCACCAATGACAAAACGCCAGTTCATTTAAACACGAAATGCTTGTAAGGCAAAGAAACATGAGCACGAAAAAGACAAAGGTTTGCAATTTTAACCTGTAACATACTCTTGCAGAATACACAGAAAATGCGTATCTTTGCCGACGAAATGTTGAAAACACTGATGAAACAAGTTTGGAGCATCTTCTGTCTGGCACTTTTAGCCCTTTTCCTGTTGTCCGCCTGTACGGACGACAGGATTGCTCAGCCTTTGCTCGACCGCGCCGAGGCTTTGCTGCCCGCACAGCCCGACAGTGCGGAAGTCTGCCTGAACCGCATCCCGAACCCGGTGCGGTTGAGCGAAGCCAATGGGGCACGTTATGGACTGTTGCGCTCCATGACGGATGACCGACTGGGAAAGGGAGTCGGCAGCGACACCCTCATCCGAGACAGCCATGAATACTACCGTAAAGCCTCCCATGCAGGGCAAACCGACGACCCTGCATTGCTTCGCCGCTATGCCCAAAGTTGCTACTACATGAGCCTCTTCTATTCCTCCTGCGACAGCACCAAGCAATGCGAGGACTTGCTCCACCAAGCCATCAAGTCGAGCGAAAAGTGTGAGGATTGGCACACTTGCTACTTGGCATATACCATGCTCAGCAAATCAACTTGTTGGAGTAATCCTGAATATGCCATCCAACAGGCACAGAAGGCTTTAGGAACATATTACAAAATCAACGATGATGTTAATAACGAAGTGCTGATATTGGATCACATCGGAAGTGCATATTTAACATATACAGAACCAGATAGTGCTTTGAAGTATTTTTTAAAGGGAAATTTATTAGCCAAGAAAAACAACCTTCTTGAATCATATAATGTGACATGTATGGGAATCGCTGAAACCTATCTATACATGGAAGAGTATGAGAAAGCACTTCAATATGCAAAACTGGGATTTGTGGCAACAAATGATTCTTCCACCATTCTATCACCGCTGACGTTAGCCCGATGCTATCAAGCATGTGATTCTTTGGAAGAAGCCAAGAAGTTATATACTTCAATAGAATACGATGATTCCCATTCAATGACTAAGTACCTTGTCTTCAAAGGTCTATCTGAAATTGCTATTCAACAAAAGGACATGGAGTCCCTTACGTCATTCACGGATTCTGTTCATGAGAGTTTGGAAGATCGATTCCTACAATCTCAACGAATCAAGGACGAATATTATAAATCCAACATCGCGAAAGAAATACAGAAAGAGAAAATTCAACGAGAAGCCGAACGCAGCAAGTGGATATTAGGATTCATCATATTCTTTATCATATTGCTTGCCTTATATATATATAATGTGTTAAGAAATAGATATGTGTTGGAACGTCAGAAACACCTGAACCATGTACTGACACAACGATACGAACATGCAAGGCTTCTTCAGGAACAACAAGAGAAAGAACGGGTGATTGCAACCCGTGAAAAGGAAATTCAATACCAAAAAGAAATCATCCACCAAAAAGTTCTGACCATATCCCTGCTTCAGAAACATTTGTTGGAAAAATTGGAGCATATTTCTCAATCCTTATCTGAAAACGAGAAAGTCAAGATGACAGAAGAAGCATGGGCAGAAATAGAACAACTGCTTAACGACACCGACAATCATTTTGTACAGGAACTCCGCAACCAACATAAGAATTTCAAGGAAGAAGACATTCAACTCTGTATGCTTATCCGTCTAAAAATGTCCAACACCATCATTTCCAACATCTACCATATTGGAGTACCTGCTGTGAAGAAAAGGAAAATGAACCTCAAAAAGATGAGGTTCAACATCACAGACCCCAATATTTCAATCGAACAGGTTATTGAGAATTTATAACAAATTTAGGGCACTCAAAACGGAATCTAAAACAAAAAATGTGGGCAGGAAAGAAACTTTTCTACCCACATTTTCTTTAGATTTTGTAACATTTTCTTTGCAATCCACTGATTATCTTTAACTTAAAATACGATTTTTCTCACAAAACTTTTCCACACCCAAACCATTGTCACTTTCCCAAATCCCTGTACCTTTGCCCCAAATTTCTAAAAGTATCAAATTATGAAGATAATCAATGGGATTATAATGGTGGCATTCACCACCTTATTGTTCACATTCTTGGGCTGTAGCCAAGATGATGAATACTATAACAGCGACATGTACACAATGGCTGAACAGTTGGAAACAAGAGGCGGAGAACCTGGAGGACAAGGAAAGAAAAGGATTTACATTAATCCTCACTGCCCACAAGACATTAGACCTACCGACATTCCCTCACCTACTACCCCCACTTTATATGGTGAATACGATGACACCACCCTATCCATCTTCATCAATGGGTATTCGGGCAGTGCCCAAGTTAGCGTTCTTTCTGTTTTAGGGCATCACTTGATGGGGTATGCAGAAGAAATGATAGAGTCTGGAGTCCAAATAGACTTCTCCCTCACCAGTTACACGCATGGAAGAACCTACCAAATATTCATCACCTTAGACAATGGCGATGCATACTGGGGCGAATTTAATCTATAACTCAAGTTTCGGATGTGTTTATTACGCTTCGCGTGACGAAAGAAAAACACTTGGGGCAACGCTCCCAAGAACTATGTTAAGAAAAAAACAAGTAAAAACAAATAAAAACAAGTCTTTCTTGTTTCATTTCTGTTTAACGAAGAACATGTTTTTCTCTGTTTTTACTTGTTTTTATTTGTTTTTTCTTCGTCCGCTGAAGGCGAAAAGAACTCCCGAAACTTAAAATCTATAAGAATTCATCGCAGGAAAATGAAGATAAAAAGCCCTATTTACATCATGGCAATGGGCATCCTCCTATGGGCAGGATGTCTGTTGTCGTGTGACCGCATCCCAGAGAAAGCCCTGCAGCAGGCTGGCGACAACCGTGCAGAGTTGGAAAAGGTGCTGGCACACTTCAAGGAAGACCCCGACCCTCTGAAGTATCGGGCTGCCAAGTTCCTCATCGAAAACATGCCCTACCACTACACCTACGAGGGCAATGCCATTGATGCCTATGACAGTGCTTACCTCAAGATGGCGGACGAAGCCATACAGGCACGGGGCGAGTTCTTCAAGAAACAGACTCAACTCATCAACTATGCCGACAAAAGGTTTGTCAACGACATCCAGCACGTGAAGGCAGACTACCTCATCCGTGCCATCGATGAGGCTTGTGACGCATGGCATCGTGCCTCGTGGCGGATGGACTACGACGAGAACCTTTTCTTCAACTATGCACTTCCTTACCGCATCCTCAATGAACCTCTCAGCGATTGGCGACCATTACTTGCCAAGGCATACCCCCATCTGGCAGCATCCACCGTGTGGAGCAAGCGGGGCGAACAACTCGAAGCCGAAGATGCCGATGTCCATGCCCAAGTGACGGAGACGGAGAGCGCGTCAGAAGGAAGAATGGCACTGCTCGACCATAAGGGGGCACAGGTCACTTACACCTACTTCGTCCCTGACGAAACCAAGAAGGTGCTTTTCCTCCGATACACGACCACGGCACGGAGAGCGAAGGTGTCCATCCTCCTCAACGGCGATTCCCTTCATCCTGCACCTCTCCACCCCACCAACACCTTCGGCACGTTCCTGACCAGCCGCAATGCCACTGAGGTCACCCTGCAAAAGGGCACCAACACCCTCATCTTCGCCTTTGCTGGCGACACCATCGGACTGGACTACCTGCAAGTGACGGCTGCCGAGCCTTACGATGCCGCTGGAGCCGAGGACTTCTCCGACACCTACTGCCAACTCAGCAACAAAAAGACAGGACGTTACCTCAGCATCGGCACTCAGCAGGATTCCCTGCCTTGTGTTGCCGCCCTCACCCCCTACACTGAAAATGACCTCACCCAGCAACTGCGCTTCGACTACAAAGGCTATGCCTGTTGGGGCATCTCCGTCTGTGACCCCGATTCCGATTTCTGTCTGGAGACTGAATATTGCAGCGTCAAGCACAATTCGCCCATAGGACTTTATCACACTCTCAATGGCAGCAACCAGAAGTGGGTGCTCCTGCCCGCAGGCAATGGTTACTACCGACTCATGAACAAGGACAGCGGTCTCTTTCTCGAAGCCAAATCCATCGGCAAGACCGACACTCTTGCCCAAAATCCCTATAGAGGCAAAGACTCCCAACTCTGGAAGATAGAACGCAAAGGAAAGAACCCTTCCGCCAATAGGCTCTTCCAGCCAGGCAGCGCTTTGTCGGAAGCATTGCGGCTGTTCGACATCACAGGACAATATGAGTGGATAAGCTACGAGAGTCCGCTGCCGCCCCGCGCCACATCCCTGCTTCAGGGCAAGACGGGCAATTGCCGCGACGAAGCCGACTACACCGTCTATCTCTGCCGCAGTCTCGGCATCCCCGCCACCGTTGATTTCACACCCCATTGGGGCAACCGAAGCAACTCTCATGCGTGGAGCGTCATCGTCTTGCCCGACGGCAAGGCGACTCCCTTCTACATGGGCTGCGCCCCTGCCGACACCGCGCACTACTACCACAGTTACCGAAAACCCAAGATCTTCCGACACCGTTTCCAACTGAATGAGCGGTATGCCCAAGACCTCAGCCATGAGGAGGAAGTGCCGTCTCTCTTCCAAGCACTCACATTCACGGATGTGACAGATGAATATTATGAAACCACCGACGTGGTGAGAGACGTGCCTGCCGAACAGGCTGACAGGCATGTTGCCTACATCTGCGTGTTCGACAACCGCAATTGGGTGCCCGTCTTCTACGGCAATATTCGCGAGGGGAAAGTCACCTTCAAATCCATGGGACGCAACATCGTCTATATGGCAGCCTTCTACGACCAAGGGCAGATGGTGCCTTTCGGCAACCCCTTCCTCGTCAAAAGTGACGGCACGGTGGAAGACATCTGCAGCAACGAACAGAAGCCCACCACCCTGAAACTGCTGCGTAAGTACCCCTTCATGGGCAAGGAGGACTTCTTCAATGCCCGCATGTCAGGCGGACGGTTCCAAGGGGCAAACCTTCCCGACTTCTCCGATGCCGTGACCTTCTACAAGTTTGAGGGACTGACCAACGGCAACTGGTATGAAATACCTGTCACAGACACCGGGCAGTACCGCTACCTGCGCTACATCGGTCCGATGGGTTCCCACTGCAACATCAACGAACTGGAATTTTATGGCACTGATGGCACAAAACTGTCAGGCACCATCATCGGCACAGAGGGCGACCCTTGGGCAACCAAAGAGAAAGTCTTCGACGGTGACATCCTCACGGGCTTCAGTGCCGTCAGTCCCGATGGACACTGGGTGGGTTTGAAACTCTCAACCCCAAAGCAAATCAGCAAGTTCAAGTTCATCCCTCGCAATGATGGCAATTGTGTGGAAATTGGCGATGAATACGAACTTGTCTATTGGAAGGATGGCGACTGGGTGCAGTTGGGCACTCAGGTGGCACAGAGCAATGTGCTCACCTTCAAGAACATGCCAAGTGGAGGGCTGTACATACTCCGCGACAAGACCAAGGGTGTTGAGGAACGCATCTTCACGTATGAGAAGGGGGAACAGGTGTGGTGGTGAAGAAGCCCATTCACAGATTTCAAAAAATTCATATAAAAATCAATTATTTTATCTTTTAACTATCAAAAAATAAACATTTATGAGAACAAAACTGAATTTTTGTGGTATCTTTGCCACCACATTCTTGGCAACTACCATTGCCTTGATTTCATCTTGCAGTCAAGATGATGATTTTTACGACAGCGACATGTACACTTTAGCGGAAGAAATGACAACAAGGTCGGGAGGAGAGCCTGGAGGGGATGATTGGGGGTATCAACCTCAAGCAAATGAATGCGGTATCTGGTGTCTCGTTCATTTAAAAGGTGGATATCTCACAGCAGGGAAAATTTTGGGCATCATTAATAGGAATAACATTGACATTTCAAATGGTTTACAGCAGAAAGATATGATTTTAATCAGCGATTCCATTGGATTAGGTCTAAGCTATTACATGAATGATACATATGCCACCAAAAGTTCTGATACAGGTCACGATACTATAATAACAGAGAAAGGAAGAGCACTACAGAAGATTCTGACATTTACAAGAGGTAAATCGGGCTCATTGCCTACAATGATTATCCAAATCCCGTCTCATTCCGTGGTAGGGAAAAGTGTTTCCATAAGTGAGTCGCGCATCTATGTTGCAGATGTAAATGGTAGAACTTATATTAGTTTCAATGACGTTACTGGGGTTGTCTGGTAAATCCTATAACATAAGTCTATGGAGAAAAAACAAAAACTTTGTTCAAATCAAATATAAAAAACTTCATGAACAGAAACTTCATGCTGGCCAGCATTATTTATACATGCATCTGTCCGATTGCAGTTGCACAGGACACTCTGTTTGTCGAACGGTTAGACAGTATCGTTCAAATGGGAGAGTATGATGGGGAAAAAACTATTTTTCATTATACAAAAGAAGTTCCCAATATTGAGATAAACACTCTACATTTTTCAGATGGAATATGGACTCTCGCAAAGAAAGAGGAACGTAGTCTTGATGAGAAGGGGAGAACCACACATTCGGACATTGAAACTTATATGGATCATGTATCTACAGAAAGAATCTGTATTCATCACATTTATAATTCACAAGGTTTCAACACGGAAACAACGTGGAACGGGAGTGACAACCAACAGTACATGGAAAACGGATACTGCAAAAGAGTGTTTGATGAAAAGGGGCACCTGCTCCAATCCCTCAACTACAATGTCTCGGGCAGTATTCCTCTTCCACTATGGGAAACCACCACGGAGTACGATTCTCATGGCAATGCAACATCTCGGATGGAGAAAGTATGGAAAGAAGGGGAAAAAGCGATACACTCAAAGCATCAATGGGAATATGACAGAAAAGGGCGACAAAAACTGATGCAAGTGTTTAAGTACAGGGAAGGGAAACCCATCTGGAAGGGGAACATAGAGTACAAATATGATAAAAAAGGATTTTTGGTGGAGGCGGTTTACATAGACGATAGTGAAATCGACATGAAAAGAAAAACCCTCTTTTTCTATGATTCTTTAGGGAACCTCTTGATGGAAAAACATGAGGTTCTTCGCAAGAATGTTGTAGAAGATTTATCCACGGAAGAATATCTGTACGACACTACCATGCCCAGCACACGTATTCAGGGGAATTCATACATCGTTCCTTATGACAAAATATATGGTGAAGACACGTTGCCACCACATAAGTATAAATTATTGGAGAAGAGAATTATCGGCAACAATGGGAAAACAAGCGTAATTTCATATCATTACTCGGGCATAAAAAAAACAAATTGAACTATCGATAACACCAGGTATGTTGTAAAGGATGAGGAAAAACGTAAGTAATCCAAAAGTTTCTTACATCTGCCAACCTTTTGTGAGAATGATCCGACATTGGCTCTTCAATATTGCATTGTAACACAACAACACCATGCAAAAGATTCTACTACTGACATTCTTTGCAATCAGCCTCGCTTTTTCCTGCTACCTGCCTCCCGTCTATCTGTTCACCGACACAAAGATGCTGCCGAAGTTCTACCTGTGCCTATTGGGCGTGGCTTGCGGGGGACTATTGGGGGCGATGGCGAAATTGAAGGGTAAACAATTGCCCTCTTTCGAGGTGGTTTTCCCAATGGCTTCCGTTGCGTTTGTGGTGGTGTCTGTCCTCGAATGTCTGTATGTGGCAGGAGACATCGTGGCTGTGGGATTCCGCCCGAGTGGGGAATGTGGCACGTTTGAGAATCCTGCGGGGTTGGCACTGAACCTGTGTGTTGCCATTCCGCCTGCCATGCACCTGCTGCGGACAGGAAAGGAGCAATGGATGCAGGTGCTGTCGGCTTTGGCTGTGGGACTGCTGGTCGCGGCGCTGCTGTCCACCCGTTCACGCACAGGGCTGATTTGTTTATCGTTCTATGGAGTGGTGTATGCTGGCATGGGCATACACCATTTTGTCGGGAAGAGGGTGGTTCGTCGGGGACTGTATGCGGTGCTGGTGGCAGCAGTGGCAGTGGGCATGATTGCTTACGTGGGTTCCCACAAGACGGAATCGACTTCGGGACGGACATTCATCCTCATGCGGTCGTGGGAACTGGTGAAGGAGCATCCCCTTGTGGGGCATGGGCGCGGGGGCTTCGAGAGGGAATATATGTTGCGGCAGGCTGCCTACTTCAGGGAACATCCCGACAGTGAACTTGCCGTGCTTGCCGACGAGATTCACCATCCGCTGAATGAGTTTGTCCGTCTGTGGGTGGATGGCGGAATGGCTGCGCCTGTCTTGCTGCTTGTCTTGCTGACGCTGCCTCTTTGGATTGCTTTCAGGGAAAGGAATGCGGAGTTGAGGGTGTTGGGGCTTCCGCTGGTGGCGGTTTTTCTGTTCTCCTGCTTTTCTTATCCTTTCCTTTTTCCTGTGGCATGGCTGGTGGTGGGCGCCACAACGGTCCTCTCTGTTGTGAGGATGTGGCGACCGTCCCGAAGGCAAGAAAGGATGGTGTCATCCATCACCTTGGCGGCAAGCCTTGCGCTCATCGTCCTCACGGTGAATGACGCGGTGCAGGAGTACCGGTGGAACCAGGCGTACCACCATTCGTTCAAGGAGATGGAGGCGCTGGAGGAATATGAGGAACTGCACGGCTACTTCAGCCGAGACCCTTATTTCCTCTACAACTATGCCATGGCTGCCTTCAAGCGTGGCGACCTTGACAGGGCTGACCGCCTGATTGGGGAGTGCGGCAAATACAGAAACGGCTACAACCGCGAACTGCTGGCAGGCGACATCTGCCTCTACCGACATGAGTATGCCGATGCCGCCACCCACTACGAGATGGCAAACTGCATGTGTCCCGTCCGCTTCGCTCCCCTTGAAGGGCTTTACAAGGTCTATGAAGCCAAGGGCGACACCGCCCGCCGCAAATGGGTTGCCAAACTGATTGCGGAAAAGAAGGTGAAGGTGCATTCGTGGGATGTCATGAGAATCAAGGAGAACTGCAAATAAACGAATTGAACCCACTTTCAAAAGTTGAATAAACTATCTGTTTATAAAAGAAATAACTATTAACAAACAAAAAAATAAACATTGATGAGAACAAATGTATGTTTGGGGAATATGTTCGGCATCGAATTCCAAGGATGGAAAAGTAACGAGGATCCTTCAGGAGAAACTACGAATTGTGCAAATAACACGCTGGTGAAACTCTTTGAGGATAGTGAAAGATATGATGATAAAGGAAAAATGAAAAATGTCATAATCAGTATCAAGGTTCGAAGAGACGGAAAAGTTTTCCCTCATTATGTGGTTGTCAAGAGATATAATCAAAAGACGAAGAAGATTGAGGTTTATGATGTGAATGCAAATGGATCTTCTATAGGGAACTATTTTTCTACCGTATCATTCGATGATGTCTTGGGTGTCTTATATTAGAATCAGGAAATATGAGATTTTCATTATACTTCATTTTGCTATTGTTTGCCCCGATACACATCTACTCTCAGGATGGCATGACGTATACAGAGCGAATGGACAGCATCATCACCGATGTGAACAACTATGGCACAAAGAAATATGCGTTCCGCTATGATTCCACTGGTCATCTATCAGAAAGAATAGAATACATTGAAAAGGATAGAAGATGGAGTGACCCCGAAAAAAGGATATACACCTATGATGACAAAGGCAGGATTTCTTTTGTATCGATAGTGCCCCCTCAAAGCAAAAGTGATTTTGGTCTTTTCCGTGAAGAATACACCTATGATACAAGAGGGAACCTTCTTTCCGTCATCTTCACGGCAAAAGAAGGTGAAGATGGAGAATGGAAAGAGAAATCCCTTCGCGAATTTCGGTATAACGAGGAGGGATTTCTGGTGAAAAGGACTGACTATGACTACAGGGAGGGTGAACGGAGAGAAAAGTTCATGAGCGAAAAAGAATACAACAGGAAGGGAAGAATGAGGGCTTCTTATGAATACGAGTATTATGAAGGGGAAAAGAAACCATGGAGGAAGTACTGCTACTCCTACAACAAAAAGGGTCTTCTCTCTAAAAAAGATGAGTATGCTCCCAATGGAAAGAACGCATGGAGAAGAAGGAGGACTGAAGAAAGGAACTACGACAAATCAGGACGGATTAGTTTCTTATCTATTAGGAAAGGTAATAAGAGATGTGGTAACACAATAGAGGAGGAATACCATTATGACATTCGTGGCAATTTGACTCAGATAATTGGCAGATTTCGTAGCGGAGGAGTGGTGGAATATGAGAAAAGAACATCTTTCGTGTGCATTCCCGACACTCCCGTCTCCTCTGTAATGGGATTGAACTGTTCTGAGGTGCTCTCTACAGATTGGGCTTTACGAGAGAACCTGAACCTGACATCCCAACCTCTCAGCGTGACCGTGGAAGAAGGAAGTCAACGGTCTCAGCCAGAAAAGACGCAATATTATTATTCCACTTTGGTAAGATAACATGCTGAAGGAAAAGTATTAGTAAATGAGAAAAATGTGTAATTTTGGAAAGACTTGATATTGACGATGAGGAAATCTGGAATGGAGTATTCCCCATGATGTATAAAACAAAAAATATGGCACGAAAAAGACACCATCCGCAAAGAATAACACAACGCTATCGGAAGTGCTGAAAACAGCCCAAATGTTTCAAAATTGAAAGTATGTTTCAAAATCAAAAGTGTGTTACAGGCATGATTTTGTTACAATTTGCCCTGTCACAAACTTTTTTCATGCTGACTATCAGAGGTTTGCATTTTCACCCTGTAACACACTCTTGCAGGATACGCAGAAAATGCATAACTTTGCCGTCGATTTCAAAATGCCCCTCAACAAACCTGAATCGCATGATGAACAAGTTCGTCCGCATCCTATTACTTTTCCTCGCGACTGTCCTGCCGCTCCATGCCCAGCAGAGCGATGAGGCGGCGAGTGTGCTGTCCTACATCCAGAAGGCGATGAACTTCAACAGGGTCGTGCCGCAGGAGAAGGTCTATCTCCACTTTGACAACACGGGGTACTTCGAGAACGAGACCCTGTGGTTCAAGGCTTACGTGACAAGGACGGACAACGGGCGGGCGACGGACCTGAGCAAGGTGCTCTACGTGGAACTGCTCAACCCGAGCGGGGATGTGCTCAAGACTCAGAAATACCCGATTGACTCCCTGGGGCAGGCGCACGGGGACATGAAACTCGACACGCTCTTCGGATCGGGATTCTACGAGGTACGCGCCTACACACGCTACATGACCAACTGGGGCGTGAACGCCGTCTTCTCAAGGGTCTTCCCCGTCTTCAGGGCACCCAAAGAGGAGGGGGACTATTCTGACCTGACCATCCAGACACGGCTCTACAAGCACCGGGACCCGAACAACCGCGACCGGACGGACTCACTCTACCTGAAAGCCATCGACGAGGGCATCTACACGAGCGAACTGATGAAGACGGTCAGCGTGCAGTTCTATCCCGAGGGGGGAAGCCTCGTTGTCGGGAAGAGGTGCAGGGTCGCGATGCTGGCGGTGGACGACAACGGAAGACCGTATGAGGCGGAGGGATTTGTGCGGGACGGGGACGTGATCTCCCCGGTGAAGACGGACTCCCTGGGGAGGGGACTCTTTGAGGTGGTCCCTGACGGCAGGGGGATTTCCTTACAGATCAGGAACCTGAAGGACAAGGTGCAGGAATTCGCCCTGCCGGCGGCGCGGAGGGAGGGGTGCGCACTGACACTCGACGCGGTCAGCGAGGACATGCTCGCCACGCTCCAATGCACGGACAGCCTCTGCGGGCACCTGCTGGGCTATGTGCTCATGCACAACGGGAACATCACCTACTGCGACACGGTGGTGGCGCGGCCCCTCATCGAGATCGCGCTGGACAGGCGGCGGCAGGAGGAGGGAGTGAACCAACTCACGGTCTTCGACAGCAAGGGGGAGATTCTGGCGGAAAGGCTCTTCTTCGTCTGCCCGAGGCATGACCGCGCCGACAGCGTCCGGGTCGTGGAGAGGACGGGGAGGCTGAAGCCGTGCGGCAAGGTGGAGGTGGAGCTGCAGGCACTGCCGGACGCGCACCTCTCCTTCTCGGCGATGGACGCCATGACGATGACGAACGGGAAGCAGGGAAACATGAAGACCTGGATGCTGCTCTCGTCGGAGGTGAGGGG
>JAFUYM010000071.1 GCA_017470525.1 Bacteroidaceae bacterium | reverse complement strand
TTACCTCAAGTCGCATCGTGGGGTAAGGGGATGGTGGCTACATATTGATGTTGTGCTGTTGCTTTTTACTGAAAGCTGCTACTAACGACTCATAAATCTACCCTTAATCGTGTATTGGATGATAGTTGCGGATTTTAGGTGAAAGAAGAAAAGAAGACTTATCCCCACATTGCGGTGACCTCCGAGGTCATCGACGTGCCTGGCACAGGCATCGGCATCGCCATCATGAATGTGGCAGACACGACCACCACGTTTGATGCGGTGGGCGGCAAGAACGACAGCCGTCCCGTGCCGGGCATGGATTCGCTTCGTTATGTGCCGTGGGGCGTGGACAACCAGTTGCCCTACGAGATAGCCCGTCTGGTGGGCGGTGATGAAGTGACCAGCCAAAACAAGTTGTTCAACGTGCTCACCTGCTACGGGCGCGGCTTGCAGATGCTCGACATGGAGACGAAGGAACCTGCCACAGATGAAGAAGTGCTCCGTTTCATGCGTCGTCAGGCAACTCCCTCCTATTTTCTGGAGCAAGCCACCGACATGAAATACTACTACTGGTGCGTGTCGGTCATCATCCTGTCTCGCGACGGAAAGCAAATCAACCGTCTCATCCACAAAGATGCTTGCTATTGCCGTCTGCAGGTGGCGAACAAGAAGGGTGTGATAGAGAACGTGTTCTATGGCGACTGGCAAGACGGTCAGCCGGAGTCGGTGGAGCGGATTCCCCTGCTCGACCTCCGCGACCCGATGGGCGACCTGATGCAGCGGATGGGGCGTGAGCCGATGCCAGACGGCACGACTCGCAAGGCTCCTGTGAAAGACCGCAAGTTTGCCATCCTGATGCGTTTCCCCACGGTGGGGTGCCAGTATTACCCCGTGCCCTATTACAGTGCCATCTTCCGTGGCGGCAGTTATGACGAGAAGCGTCTCATCAGCGTGGGGAAGCGTGCCAAGTTGAAGAATGCCACCAGCATCAAGTATCAGGTGGAGATTCACCGTGGCTACTATGACCGCATCATTCAGGAGGAGCACATCACCGACCCTGTGGAGGCGCAGGAGCGTGTGGACTTGGAGAAGCAGAACATCCGCGACTTCTGCATGGGCATCAACAACCAGGACAAGGTGTGGATTTCGCAGTACTACGTCAATCCTGACGGCAAGGAAGAGCACGACGTGGTGGTGAAGCGTATCGAGACGGAGAAGGAGGGTGGCGACTGGAATGAGGACATACAGGCAGCCTCGAACACCATCTGCTATGGCGACAACGTGCATCCGAACCTTGTGGGCGCGGTGCCGGGCAAGTCGCAGATGAACAACTCCGGCAGCGACAAGCGTGAACTCTTCACCATGAAGCAGAGTCTGGAGACCGCCTTCCACGACATTCTTCTGCAGCCCCTACAGATGGTTTGTGAATACAACGGCTGGAAGTGCCAGCCGACAGTGCCCATCATCATGCTCACCACGCTCGACAAGCACAAGGATGCCGAGGAGGTGAACCCTAAAAACGACTGACCATGAAAGTGCCCAACATCGTAGGAGTGTCGTTCATCAGCGGCACCATCATCAGGGAACAGTGCACCGTTGTCCCTTCCCGTCAACTCATCTATGTGCCCTCCACCGCACGGCTCACGCCCCTCTGCACGGTGGGGCTGGCAGCCCTCGACCACACCGACACGGTGCAGAACGGTGAACGCATCCACACCATCAAACTCACCGCCACGCTGCGTGAGCGTGTCGCCGTTCCTTCAGGTTCCTCCGTCGTCGCCACCACCGCCAGCGGCTTCAGTTATGTCATTGGCGGCGGTCAGCGCCCCTTCCCCCTCGTCACCCAGCAAGACCACCGTGCAGACCGTCCCGGCGAACGCTCGGCGGTCACCCTGACCGTCGAACTGACATCCTCCACGCCCCTGCTGGCGGTGGTGGAGGCATGAAAGAGGCACCGCCCACGGTCTCACGACCACGGGCGGTGTCTCTTGCTTATGCGCAGATGGCATTTACAAAATCATTGAAATCACGTTACGGTAAAAGAGAAAACTCTTCACCTGCAAAGTTACTCAAAACCTCCCGTTCCCCGAAACGAATCTCCCCAAATCGGCATTTTTTACGCATTTAATAAAAAATCCATCGCAAACTATATCAATTTTTTCTACAGATGGGTATAAAACATAACAAAAACCGATAAAAAACGCTAAAAAATCACGATTTTGAGGTAAAAAAACATAATTCAGCCCCCAAAGCCTTCCCCGAACCAAAAAAAGACGTTACCTTTGTACAGAAAAAGAAACCTTAACAACTGAAAGGATGGCTAATATAGGTCATTTGTATACATATAAAGAGACTCATTCTATTAAAGAGGCTGTAATTTCTTTTACAGTGACTCCTCAGATTCAGAATCCTGCAAGTTATCAAAAACTCTTGGAGGAGGGTGAGCCTATGGCTTCGATGTACCAGAGGTTTGAGCCAGTGAAGACGGTTGAAGTGCAGATGAACATGAATACCTTGGGGTCGCAGTATAATGTAAAGCATGACAGCGGTTTCAAAATGATAAGTTTTAAGAATGGGAATGCCACCGATGTCATTCAGGGGCTGAACCAGCCTAACGTCGGGATATTCACGTTTAATACCGTAAACTATGACGGTTGGCAGCAGTTCTCTTCCCGGGCGATAGATAGCGCAACCCACCTTGTGGATTTTGACGCAAAATATCAGGTTCGTTCGTTCAATGTCCTTTTCATCGACGAGTTCTACTTTGAGGCGAACGCATACAAGCCAGATGAACTATTTGCGCGCGGCTCTAAGAATCTGCCTGAAGGGATTTTCGACTCGTCTGTGATTGACTACAATCTGGTTATGCAGAAAGAGAAGGACAAGAAATATTATCAAGAAGAGATGTCTATTAAGGTGTTTGACGAGGCTGGGAAAAAGACGATTCGCATTATAGGAAACATCACTTTTAACATTGACCCTGTTCCTTTTGCTCAGTTGCTGAAGATGCCTGAATTAAGAGGACACTTGGATTTCGTCCATAACGAGAATAAGTCAAACTTAATAGACATATTGAACCCCAAAATATCAACTTTAATAGGATTACAGTCATGATTGTTACACCTCCCTGCTGTTTGCCAGCCCAACTTTCGCAAATAGAGATAATCAGTTCTGTTCGCGACGAATGGGTTGATGAGCCTTTCCGGATTTCTTTTAGGTCTGCTATGCTGATGACTTCAACAATGACCTCCCTGAAGAACCGAGTGAGTGAGATACACATGCTTGAGTCCAACTGGGATGGCTATGATGCTGTTGTCCCTTCTGACAAGGTTATCAAAAACACATTCCGATTTTTAGATACCTTGTTTGCGTTTGGTTTTTCGGACATTTTGGATCCAGAGAATGTGGTTCCCACTCCATACGGCACTATAGACATGGACTTTGAAACGTCGAACGGCTTGGTTTCTGTCGAGATTGGTGCAAACCAAGTGGGATTCTTCACGGAGTTCTCCAATGACGAAGATGTGTTGTCTGATGGAATTGATACGGATTTTAAGGAAATACCTCAGCCACTTATGGAGGCGTTGCTCATCCTTAAAGAAACATCAAGGCGGAATGCTCTTAGTGCCTAAGTCCATAGCGTCAGATGAACCTTGCGTTCGATGTGTCATGCATCCTTATGGATTCAAAAAGAACAAAATCCAAAAGGAAGCATTGATGCCACCACCCCAGAAGACAGATGTGTCCCTGTTGAGGTTGCGCTACACGACCAAGGAGTTCTGTGTGCGGCATGGTCGTAGCATTCGAAACGGCAATTCCACTTTCCGGTGTCTGGCGACATTGACAGTACAAGATGTGGAGACATCAAACGAATTGTCAAGAACCTCGTCGGAGAAGGTGTTTCCCATTATGTCAAATATCATATATGGACCGATGCATAAGGGAAAATACGTGTTAGATGCTGATGTCTATGTCGATGACCCTAATGTGGAACTTCCGATGCATGCAGACCTTCGGTATAACATCCCCTTTCCTCATCCGAATGGGGGCGAGGTGGCAACACGCATGAGGAAATATGCCCACACCTTGGCAAATAAAATGCAGGTGATACACATGGAAGAGGTGGATGGTCAAGTCTGATTGGTTCAAGAAGTCATACAGCAGTAAGAGCGTTGGGGAGCAGTTGATGATAGGCTGACAGCAAATTTCAAGGCAGAAACGAAAATTTCTGCCTTTTTCTTTGTTCATTCCAAAACTTCTCCTTACCTTTGTACCGCTAAACGATTCGGAGGTGTCATCAAACCTCCACGTCAAAAGAGCCGCGGTTAAGTGCTCCACGAACAACGTAGGGCTTTTTTTGTGCCCATACGCCCCAGAGGATGGAATCCTCGGCTTACACATATTTTATATATGTATAGGCAATAACGAAAAAAAGACATACATAGTTGTCACCATCGATTCATCGATACGACGGCTGCCTTCCCATTTTTGACCTTTTGCTCTTTGTGGAGTGAACCGACCGAATTGTTTAGCGACGGGGAATGGCAGCCGTTTCTCTTGCCTACAATGCTAAACAATTCGGTCGATTATGACAAATCAAGCAACAATCTCTCCGGCTGGTCGCCTCACCCATGAGGCGACCATGCTCCAGAGCCTCCTCACATGGCTCTGCCGAAAGAATGGCCTGTGCTCCTCTCTGATGGAGGAGACGGTCACGAACCTGCAGGTGCTGCGAGTCCTCGCCACCTTCCTCTTCCTCACGCTGGCGGTCTTCGCCACCGCGTCCAGCCTCTTCGTCACCCTTCTGTTCCTCGCCCTCGCCGGGCTGTGTTCCCATGGGCTGTGGGAGAAAGGAGGTGCGGCATGAATG
>JAFUYM010000068.1 GCA_017470525.1 Bacteroidaceae bacterium | reverse complement strand
TCAAAACATAATTCGGATAAGAATCCTTTCTTTCCGGTTTGAATCTGCGTATTACATCAAGTCGCATCGTGGGGTAAGGGGATGGTGGCTACATATTGATGTTGTGCTGTTGCTTTTTACTGAAAGCTGCTACTAACGACTCATAAATCTACCCTTAATCGTGTATTGGATGATAGTTGCGGATTTTAGGATAAAGAACTTGAAACCTCATATTGTTTTTTATGGTTTTTTGGCTACGCCGAGCTAAAGGTTCTTGTTTTTGGGGGTTTTCAAAGACCGCTTGCGGTATAATTACATCCGAAACTTCAGTTCAAAATTTACAATCCAGCAGGTTTTTTGCCGAAAAAACCACTCCGAACGGCTAATTATGAATGGTGAATAATGAATTATGAATTAAAATTCTTACCTTTGTGGCAGATATTTCTAAAAAACGACAAGCAATATGGCTGTAAAAATTCTTAGTGTGGATGACGAGACCGACCTCGAGTTGCTCTTGACACAATATTTCAGAAGAAAAATCAGAAAGGGCGAATATGAGTTCTTTTTCGCCCACAATGGCTTGGAAGCGTTGCAGGTGATGCTCAAGCATCCCGACATCGACATCATCCTCTCCGACATCAACATGCCCGAGATGGATGGTCTGACCTTGCTGACCAAGATTAACGAGATGAGGAACCCGTCGCTCAAGTGCATCATGGTGAGTGACTATGGCGACATGGACAACATCCGCCATGCCATGAACAACGGCGCGTTCGACTTTGCCACGAAGCCCATTGACTTGGACGACCTGCAACTGACCATCGACAAGGCGGTGGAGCAGATTACCTTCATCCGCAGTGCGCAGAAGGAGCACAACCAGTTGGTCGATATTCAGACCGACCTCAATGTGGCGCGTGAGATTCAGCATGCCATCCTGCCCCGTTCGTTCCAACTGAACATGGAGGATGCCGACCAGGTGGATATCTTTGCTAGCATGGTGGCGGCGAAGGATGTGGGTGGCGACTTCTACGACTTCTTCCCGATAGACGACCATCGCATCGGCTTCACGATGGCTGACGTGAGCGGCAAGGGTGTGCCGGCTGCCATCTTCATGGCGGTGAGCCGCACCCTCATCAAGGCGACAGGACTGAGAGGACTGCCGTCGAACGAGTGTCTCGGCACGGTGAACGACATGCTGTGTGGCGAAAGTGTGGATTCGATGTTCGTGACCGTGTTCTATGGCATTTACGACCTGAGGACAGGCAAGATTGACTTCACCAATGCAGGGCACAACCCACCTTACATCCTGCATGCCGACGGCAGAGTGACGATGCTGGAGTCGGACTGCAATCTGGTGTTGGGTGCCTTGGAGGGCATGACGTTCAAGAACGACTCGTTGCAGTTGAACAGCGGCGACGCGATTGTGATGTACACGGATGGTGTGACTGAGGCGGAGAACGTGGAGCATGCACAATTCGGGGAGGCACGATTGGAAGAGGTGTTGGCTGGGCTGAAGGGAGCCGAGAGCCAGCAGGTGGTGGAAACCATCTACCAGCAAGTGAAAGAATTTGCGGGAGATGCACCGCAGAGCGATGACATCACCCAATTAGTGATTCGCAGAAAGTGAACAGGCGGCAATACATATTATTGGCTGTAGTGGCACTGGGCATGGTGGCAGGTGTCGCTGCTGTGGCTTACCACTTGGGCAAGAGCCAGGGGGGTGAGCAACTGACGGAACTGCACGATGAGGTGGAACGCTTGCTGGCAGGCGAGAAGGATGCTGCCGTCGTGAAGCGTGTGAGCCAGCAGATGGAGGACATCGCCTATCA
The DNA here is from genome assembly GCA_017470525.1 of Bacteroidaceae bacterium. Classification (GTDB taxonomy): domain Bacteria; phylum Bacteroidota; class Bacteroidia; order Bacteroidales; family Bacteroidaceae; genus Minthosoma. The sequence continues at coordinate 18,514 of JAFUYM010000068.1, read as the reverse complement.
GCAGAAAGCCATCTCCGACCAGCAGCGTGACCGTGCCGAGGAGCAGTCGAAACTCGCCATCCAGAATGCGGAACGCGCCGAAATGGAGAGCCGCGCTGCCCGTGAGGCGGAAGGGAAGGCAAATGTCGCTGCCCAGGAGGCGGAACGGGAACGTGCCAATGCCGAACGCCAGCAGTCGATAGCCGTGGAGCAGCGAGACGAGGCGACCCATGCCAAAAACGTTGCCGACACGTTGAGTATCCGCTCTCAAGCACGTATCTTGGGTGTGACTTCGCAGGTGAGGCGTGAGGCAGGAGAGGCAGAGGTGGCTGACCTGCTGGCATACACCAGTTGGTATTTCCTGAAGAACTATCGAGGCAACCAATATTTCTCAGACACCTTCAAGGCACTGACCCAAGCGACGAACGGCATTTCGCGCTACAAGATGAAGCGGAACAGCACGGTGAATGCCATTGCTCAGGTGCCGGGGAAACCGCTGCAATGTGTGGTGGTGACTAACTATGGCGAGGTGGAGTGGCTGACCGCTACGGCAAGTGGCTCGTCGATGCGAATCTCTGCCAAGACTATATTTTCCAACAAGGCGTATGATTTTCGCGATGTAGTGGTGCAGGGGCAATGGATTTATGCCTTGTCGCATAAGGGTCCCCTTTGCCGGTTCGATCAACAGGGAAATATGACCGTTATCCCATTGCCTGAAGGCTCAGAAGACTCCTATTTCCGCATTCTGCCGATGGGCATGAGTCCGCTGGCTGGTGGAGAGAAACTGCTCTTGGTGGGCAGGCGAAGTTTGCTGTGGTTCATCAATAACAAACGTCTCTACAATGAAGGTCTATCGGATAACCCTATTCGGTTGTCAAAGACGTTGAGTGCCATTGTGGAAAGGGAGGGGAAGCCCTGTCTGTTCTATGCTGATGGCTCATACGGCGAGATGGACACCTATTATCAGGTGGAAGAAAAGACCCCGTTGGTGAAGGGGGTGGTGACGGCAGCCCACTATGACAAGAACATGCAGTGTCTGTCTGTTGCCGTGAAAGATGGCACCGTTTATCCGATTAATAAGTATAACCGTGTGGTGGAGACGTTGGCGGCTCACAAGGCGAACTGCCACAACATCGCCATGCTGGGTTCGACGATTGTGACAGGAGGGTATGACAAGGCGGTTTATCTGTGGCACATGGACAACCTGATGTTTGAGAGCGGCATGAACTTCCGCGAGGAGATGCAGGCGAGAAGTGTGGTCAAGAATCAGGCACGGAATAACAAGGAGATACCGACCGAATGGCTGGTGCCTGTGGATTATAACTTTGACGGATGGACGCTTGCCGTGTGTGGCGATGCAGATGGGAAATCGGTCTGGATAGGCACCTCCAATGGCAGTGTCGTGCTGATGAACACTTCGGCTGACGACATGGCACAGCAACTCTATCGGAGAATGAAACGCAATTTGACCCAACAAGAATGGACGCGCTATGTGGGTGTCGCCATTCCCTATATGAAGTTGAAATGAGAAGAGCATTTTTCCATATTCTGTTGCCGATGCTCCTGTGGCTGCTCACGGCAAGTGTCGCTGCCCAAAAGGATGGCGGTGCCGATATGGGTGTGCCTTTCTTCGAGAACTATGCAGCCAATAAGTACAAGGCGCACAACCGTAACTTCGATGTGCTTTGCGACGAGGAGGGACACACGTTTTTTGCGAACTTCGAGGGGCTTTTGGTATATAATAATGTGGAATGGCAGGTGGTGAGAACGCCAGGCATTTCGCGCATTGTCGATTTGAGTGTGGGAAAGGACGGCAAGGTTTGGTTTGAGGGTGTGAATGTGAAAGGTTATGTCACTTCGCTGGAAGGCGACTCCGTGAGAGTCACTTACACCCAGAGCGATAAGGACGGCAACACCCAACTCATCACCAAGCGTCAGCAACGTGCTGAAGGGGAGGTGGATAGATGGAACGAGGTGGAGGTGTATCAGCGACTGAAAATCTCTCCCGACCGCACTTTGCTTGCCACTGCCACCGAAGGGGTCATTGCCATCAATGACCAAGAGCAGCAGGTGTGGCGACTCAGCACGGGCAACGGGCTTTGTTCCAATAGTGTCACCCAACTGGCATACGACGGTAAAGGTTCTGTGTGGGGAGCGACCGACAACGGCGTGTTCCGCATTTCTGTTTCGGAAATCTATACTCGTTTTGGCGAGGAAGAAGGATTGCGTGGACAAATCTCCTGCATTGACCATTCGGGCGGACACTTGATGGTGGGTACTTTCCAAGGGCTCTACCGACTCAGCGGGCAACGCTTCCAACTGGTGGAGAATGTGCCCCATGCTTGTTGGCAGATGGAAAAAGAGGCGGATGGCAGTCTCTTGGTGGCGACTTCCGATGGTGTGTATGAATATGCCAATGGCATTGCCCGTCAGAAGACTACTCCATTCGCCCTGTCTGTCATCGCGATGGCAGACGGTACCTATCTGGTAGGTGAACTGGAGAGGGTTTGCCGTTATGGAGCGAATGGTGATGGGCTGCCGATGGGCGACATTCCGAATATCACCCGATTCAAGAAAGACGCCCAAGGCGGTGTGTGGGCAATGACCCTTGCGGGCGAATATTACTATCTGCCAACAGGGAAGCAACGGTTTGAGAAAAAGAAAGAAGGTCCGATTTCCTTGCTCTTTGAATACGATGACGACAAAGGTTACACTTGGCGCAGCAATGACAACGGCATCGGACTCAGCACGGCGGGGATGCCCGATAACCTGAAATCGTGGGTCTTGCCCTTCAATCAGTTCAATGTCCAGACTATGCTCATTGAGGATGGCATTGCATGGATTGGCAGCAATGATGGATTGGTGCGATTTGACATTGCACAATGTATGACGACGAAGCCTACACAGCCGAAAGTCCATCTGCGCACTTTCAATCTGAATGGAAGAAACCTGTCCATCACGTTCTCTAATGATACCCATGCCCCTGTCGGGCAGACGTTATACAGTTACCGACTCCACGACACTGACCCGTGGTCGCGATGGAGCGAGCAACAGCATTACCTCTTTGCCAATCTCAGTTACGGCAACTATCAGGTGTCTGTGCGGTCACGCGATGCCTACGGGCAGGAGAGTGAGACAGCCCCTGTCACGTTTGAGGTTCCTCTGCCCATATTCTTGCGCTGGTATTCTTTGCTGGTTTATCTGCTTGTGATAGTGTATGTGGTTTATTTGCTGTTCAAGTACCGTATGCGTCGTTTGCAGAAAGAGCAGCAGCGACTGGAGCAGATTGTGGATGAACGCACCCGTGAGGTGGTGAAGCAGAAGGATGAGATTGAGGCACAGAAAGACGAGATTGAGGAGAAGTCACACAAACTTGAAGACACGCTCGGGCAGTTGCGTTCGGCACAGAACCAACTGCTGAGGCAGGAACGTGAGGCAGCCATTGGTAAACTGACCAAAGGATTGATTGACCGCATCCTCAATCCGCTCAACTACATCAATAATTTCTCCCACTTGACACTTGGACTCTCCAAAGACATGAAAGAGAACCTGGAGGACGAGCAGGAGAAGATGACGCCAGACATCTATGAGGACTCGATGGACGTGATGGACATGATGCAGACCAACCTTGAGAAGATTGAGCAGCATGGACTCTCCACCACCCGCATTCTGAAAGCGATGGAGGAGATGCTGAAGGAGCGTTCGCAGAAAATCGAATCCATCGACATTGCCATGTTGTGTCAGCAAAGTGTGGAGATGCTGAAGAACTACTATGCCAACGACATCCATGCGCTGGGCATACAGGTGGAGTGGCAGAAACCCGAGATGCCGATTGTGGCAGATGTGGTGGCTGAACTTTTCAACAAAACCCTTATGTCGATGCTGGTCAATAGCGTCTATGCCATCCGCAAGAAGGCAGAAAAGGGTGGGGCATACCAGCCTGTGTTGAGAGTGTCCGTTGCCCCAGCCTCGGGTGAGGAATCGCCTTTTGTCTCCATTTACGACAATGGCATCGGCATCGAGGAAAGCATCTTGGATAAGGTGTTTGACCCCTTCTTCACGACGAAGCCTACGGCAGAAGCCCCTGGTGTGGGTCTCTACATGAGTCAACAGGCAGTTCACGACTGGGGAGGCAACATCACCGTCCGCTCCGTCAAGAACGAATACACGGAATTTATGATTTCATTGCCTTGACCCCGAGGCACATCATGTGTAGAAAAGAACATTCATCATACTCAATCCTACGATTATGGAACAAGATATAGCAGGTCTCAAGCAACAGGTGGAATACTTGCAGCATCAGTTGCACAAACAGGAGAAGATGGCATCCCTCGGGTTGCTCAGTGCCGGCATTGCCCATGAAATCCAGAACCCGCTCAATTTCGTCATCAACTTCAGCAAGATGTCGGTGAAACTGCTTGACGACTTGCAGGAGATTGTGGAGGACTGTGCCGACAAACTCAGCGAAGATGATGCAGCCGACCTCGAAGACATCTCGGCAGACTTGAAGGAGAACCTGACGAAGATACAGGAACATGGCGAACGCGCCATCAGCATCATTCGTGGCATCTTGCTTCATAGCCGTGGCAAGGCGGGTGAGTTCCTGCCCACCGATGTGGGACAGTTGGCGCATGAGTATGTGTGGCTCAGTTATCATGCCATGCGCGCCAACGACAAGAGTTTCAACATCACCATCCAAGAGGACATACCCGAAGGAATGCCGAAAGTGATGGTCATTCCTCAAGACTTGAGCCGTGCCATCCTCAACGTGATGAACAATGCCTGCTACACGGTGAAGGAACGGGCTGCTCAGGAAAAGGAGGGGTATGTGCCTACCATTGCCATCAAACTGGATTTGCAGCAGAACGGTGCAGAAGGTACGCTCCGCATTGACATCACAGACAATGGCATGGGCATGACGAAAGAGATTCAAGATAAGATTTTCGAGAACTTCTTCACCACGAAGCCCGCAGGTCAGGGTACAGGACTGGGCATGAGCATCACTTATGACATCATCACCAACAACCACCACGGCGAGTTGCTCCTGACCTCAGAACCGAACGTGGGCACCACTTTTTCGTTCATCATTCCTGTAAAGATTGCAAAATGAGAGCAGTAAGACATCTATTCACCCTTTTCGTTCTGATGTTGTCGTGCGTGGCAAAGGCGCAGGACGATGTCAATGTGTATGAAAAGGCTGTGGAGGCATACGAGTATGGGCATTTTGAAATCGCGGACTCCTTGCTTCGGGACTTGGCTGGCAATCTGAAAGGGGAGAACCAAATCAGTGCCTTCCGTCTTTTGGCACTGAGCAATCTGAACATGGACAAGCCCGAAGTGGCTGAATCGTATGTTGCCCAATTGTTGGCTGTTGACCCCTACTACAAGGTTTATAACGATGTTCCTCGCTTTGCCGATATGGTGGAACAATTGAAGATGGGTAAATCTGCCACCATCACCACCGCATCACAGCAGGCTGAGTCCATCGAAGAAGCCCCCGTGCCCGTCACCCTGATTACGGACGAAATGATTCAGAATATCGGGGCAAGGACACTGAAGGAAGCGTTGGTGGCATACGTGCCAGGCATGACGGACATCGCTTGCAATGAGGAAATGAATGTTGCCATGCGTGGCATTTATTCTTCTGGGCAGGAAAAGATTCTGATCATGTTGAACGGTCATCGGTTGAACAGTTATTCGACGAACATTGCAAGCCCCGATTTCTCCATCAGCCTTGACAAGGTCAAGCAAATCGAGGTGCTGCGAGGTCCTGCCTCTTCTTTGTATGGTGGTGTCGCTTTGACAGGTGTGGTGAACATCATTACAAAAGAAGGAGGTGACGTGGATGGTCTTGTCGTAAAAGGCAGTGGAGGAAATTATGGGCAAGTGCGGGGTGACCTTTTGTTTGGAAAGCGGTATTTGAACCTTGACATCCTCGGATGGGCAAGCGTATATAACTCAACAGGTCAAAAGATTCATCTTGGGGCAAACGCCCAAGACCAGCCGTATGCCACATTGCCTGTTGAGGGTGACTTGATTTTGGATGGATTTAATAGGAATCCCTCATACGACATTGGCTTTAATATCCAATGGAACGATTTCTATATGCTTTACAATCACCGATTCTGTAAGACGGTGGCTCCTGTGGCATTGAGTTATTTCTTCACTCCCTATTCTTATCAGCGTTATAGGAAATACAACGGAAATGCACCTGGCTATGCCATCAATTCACAACATGCGGAGATTGGCTATTCAAAGAAGCAAGGACATTGGGCTTGGAAGGCTTCAGTCCTTTTCGACAGTCAGCACCAGCAGCGTTATCAGGTGGATGGCGATACAATCCCAGAGATTGGATTGAATGATATTACCCTTAACGGCGTGGAAGGTGTAAATCTGAAACTTTACCGTGCCGTGTTCCAGTGTGTGGATTGGAGTGAACACACGTTAGGCATGCATGTTCAAGGGAGTTATGAATACGGATGGGGAAACAAGCACACAGGTATCATTACCTTTGGTGGTCATGCGAACCATTTCAATCTTTATGATGCTTATTACATTGAGGGAATAGACTACGACTTGATTCTGAAGACCCACAATGATGGGAAGGTTCTCAATACAGGTAAGGAAGAAAGTGCCGACGCATATCTGCAAGTTAAGCACAAGTGGAACAACTGGCTGGTCTTCAATGTGGGTTTGCGATATGACTATAAGCATCGTCGTAGCGGCATGAACATTAACGAACTTTCTCCTCGTGTCGCACTTATCCTTACCCGACCGAAATGGAGTGCTAAGGCAAGTTATGCCAAGTCATTCGTTGATGCACCGTATTTCTACAGAAACAACACTTTGGACATCAATTTTGGTGATGAAAGTCTGTTGCCAGAATACCTGAATTCTTTCCAGTTGTCATTCTTCAGCGACAAATTGGTTCGTCGTCTGGGTTTTGAGGTCAATGCTTTTGTCAATAAGGCGACCAACTTTATCATTGCGGAAGAACTGGGGAATACCAATGCGGGTAGTTTGACCAGCATGGGATTTGAACTGGTTGCGAATTATGGATGGAAGAGATTCCATGCCGAAACCAATTTGACATGGCAGAAAGTGTTGGATTCCCAGAAATTTAATGTCTATAACCATTCCTTCTTCAACATCCCCGATTTTCAAGCCAATGTGATTCTTTCATACCGCATTCTTGACAACTTGAAAATACACACAAAAGCCAACCTCCTCACAAGGCAGCACACCGAATATGCTGCTCCAGGAATGGATCCTCTCGATTTTGATATTCCTGCCAGATGTATTGTCAATGCTGGTATATCTTATACCCTCAAAAATCTTAAGTTTGGCTTTGATGCCTATAATGTGTTCAACACCACTTATGAGCAAGGTGGTGCTGTTGTGGCTCCTTTGCGCCAACCTGGAACATGGATTTTAGGCAATGTATCATATAAATTCTGACATTGTTATGACGCACCCCGACACTGACTATAAAAGGAAATTGGTGGAAATCATTGATAGCAATATTCAAAGACTTCCCCATAAGCCCGCCTATAAAATGAATGGAGTTTCTACCACTTATCAGGAGTTAGGTGAGAAGGCATTGCATATCGCTTCGGGACTTGCTTCTCAGATTCACCCTGCTAATGGAAAAGAGGTGGTACGAATCGGCATTCAACTTCCGCGTTATACTCACTATATCCCATGCATACTTGCTATCTTGAAATTGGGAGCATCATACGTGCCGATAGATGTGAATGCCCCTCGCGAACGGAAACGGCTGATTGTATCGGATAGCGAGTTGGACTTTCTTATCACAGAAGAGAACTTGCCCCAACTTCTCAATGCCGACATTCTCGGCACCCTTCCTTATTACGAAACTCCTGTGGATGAGGCTTATCTGATTTACACTTCAGGAACGACAGGAGTGCCCAAAGGTGTTTCGCAAACCCCTCTGACCATCTACAACTATATGCTTCGTGCCACTCAACCCGATGACTTCAATGTGTCGGAGGAATCCGTGGTGCTGCATTTCGCTTCCATCACTTTCGATGTGTCGGTGATGGAAATTTTTGTGTCCCTCTTCAGCGGAGCGACCCTAATTATTGCTCAGGAGGAGGAAAAGCATGACGCGGTGAAATTGAATGATTTGATGTTCTCGGAAGGTGTTACATTTGCTTATCTGCCTCCATCCCTTTTGGCACTTTTCCAGGACTTCAACCTTCCTGCTTTAGATACCCTCGCTGCTGGTGGTGAAGCCATACCTCATAGTTTGACCCAAAGAATAGCGGGGAAATATAAATTCCGCTTTGTCAACGGATACGGACCGACGGAGAGTTTTTACGCGACGACTCATGTGATTACGCATGAAGACGATTGGCGTTGCATTGGTCGTCCAGTGCCGGGAGTGATTGGGTATGTGGTTGATGAAAACCTGCATCAGGTCGGAATCGGAGAGCGGGGTGAACTGCTTTTGGGAGGGAATCAACTTGCCAATGGCTATTGGAACCGCCCGGAACTCAACGAGAAGTCTTTTATCCCCAACCCTTTCCCTGAGACAGCCAATGTCTCTCCCAGACTCTATCATACGGGCGACTTTGTCATCCGCAATGCCGACGGAAGTTTCGACTACCTCGGACGCATGGACTCGCAAGTTAAACTGCACGGCTATCGAATTGAATTGAACGAAATATGCGTGCAGATAGAGAAGCATCAACGGGTCAGCCGTGCTTTCGTGCAGATTGAAGAAATCAATCAAGAGAAATATATTGTCGCTTATGTCATCACAAATGACAAGGATTCCCACCTCGCGGATGTCAGAGAATACCTCAAGGAACACCTTCCTCCCTATTCCATTCCCACCTTCTGGAACTACATGGAAGAGTTTCCGCTCAACATCAATGGAAAGATTGACAAAACACGACTTGTCAATAAGGCATGGGCGAATTTGCACGGAAACACAGATGTGCTTACCGACCGTCAGCAGACTTTGGTCAATGAGGTTTCTGCCATCTTTGGACTGAACGACATCAATATAGATGTTGATTTGGTGGAAGAACTTGGACTCACCTCCATACAGGCGATGCGTATTCCTGCCGACCTTCTTGCTATGGGCATCTACACGACTGTGGAGGAAATCTATCAGTTGCGCACGATTCGGAAAATAGCCGATAATTACATCTGTCCGCTTTCCTATTGGTACAACGACCCTCAAGGCAAAACAGACAAGCCCGTCATCATTGTGATAAGTGGCTATACCAGTTTCTCCTTCCTCTACAAGACATGGGCAGAACAACTCAAAGACCTCTACTACATCTATGTGGTGGAGACCTACCACAATATTCTGAAGGAAGTGGTCACCAGTCTTGAAGACCTCAACACCATCTACGAGGAACTTACTCACGAGGTGGCAGAAAAATACAATGTGGTGGCTTATACGGGTTTCTGTCTCGGAGGCGAACAGGCACTTTATCTTGCTCATAAACGGTATCAGAATTCGGAAAAGAAACCCTATGTGGTTGTGGTCGATGGTGAGGTGCGAAGAGACACAGACCCCGACCATTTCATTGCGCTCAATTGGCCTTTCTTCACGACTGAACAGAACCGACAGCGTGAACTGGTCGATTTGAAGTTGATGGAAACCATGCCAGACTTCATCTACGAAGGTCCTGTCGTGTCCATTTTGAGCGACAAATTTGCACAGCAGCAGACAGTCATGCCCGACGAGCAACTGACGATTAGTGAGGAGAAAATGAATTGGTACCGTATCTATTTCGAGAGAACGCCCCGTTGGTGGAAAGAAGACTATCCTGATTGTGAACTCTTTACTGTACCCGCAGACCATTTCTCTATGTTGAGGACCCCTGAATCCATCAATCCTTACGTCCAATACTTCAGATCGCTTCGCTCGAAGTTATAGAAGTTTGAGCAGTTGGAAGTGAAACCTTAAAGTGACAATCCCCCTATTTGGTTATGACATACGATATGTTTTGGTTTTTAGTTTCCTGTTTTTAAGGTTTAGTTTTCAGTTTTTCATTAACTTTGCAAGTGGAAAGTCTAATTTAACTAACCATGACAAAGAAATACGATTTTCTCATCATCGGCTCGGGAGTGGCTGGGATGAGTTATGCGCTCAAGGTAGCAGAGGCGAAAAAGGGTAAGATAGCCATCCTCTGTAAGACCACATTGGAAGAGGCGAACACGGCGAAGGCACAGGGAGGCATTGCCTCGGTGACGAACCTGCTGGTGGATAACTTCGATAAGCATATCGAGGACACGATGATTGCAGGCGACTGGATTAGCGACCCCGATGCCGTGAAGCAGGTGGTGATGGGTGGTCCTGCCGGGATTAAAGACCTTCTGAAGTGGGGCGTCAACTTCGATAAGAAGGATGACGGCTCGTTCGACCTGCACCGAGAGGGTGGACACTCCGAGTTCCGCATCCTGCACCATGCGGATGACACAGGTGCAGAGATTCAGCGCGGATTGATGGAGGCAGTTCGCAATCACCCCGACATCGACATTCTGGAGCATCATTTTGCAGTGGAAATCATCACGCAGCACCATTTGGGCATTCGGGTGACAAGGCGCACTCCCGACATCGAGTGCTACGGTGCCTATGTGCTGAATCCGAAGACAGGAAAAATTGACACCTATTTGTCGAAGGTGACCCTGATGGCAACGGGCGGAACGGGTGCCATTTATGCCACCACGTCGAACCCGAACATCGCCACAGGCGACGGCATTGCGATGGTGTATCGCGCCAAAGGCAAGGTGAAGGACATGGAGTTTGTGCAGTTCCACCCTACAGTGCTCTACAACCCTGCTGAAACCCATCCTGCTTACCTCATCACGGAGGCAATGCGTGGCTATGGTGGCATTCTGAGGTTGCCTGATGGAACGGAATTCATGCAGAAATACGACGAGCGATTGTCACTGGCTCCACGTGACATCGTGGCACGTGCCATCGACAATGAAATGAAGATTCATGCCCTTGACCACGTGTGTCTGGACGTGACCCACAAAGACCCCGAAGAGACAAAGCATCACTTCCCCAACATCTATGCAAAGTGCCTTTCCATTGGCATTGACATCACGAAGGACTACATCCCCGTGGCTCCATCGGCTCACTACATGTGTGGTGGCATCAAAGTGGACCTCGATGGGCAGTCGAGCATCAAGCGGCTGTATGCCGTTGGCGAATGTTCCTGCACTGGATTGCACGGAGGCAACCGTCTGGCAAGCAATTCGCTCATTGAGGCGGTGGTGTATGCCGATGCAGCAGCCAAGCACTCGTTGGAAGTGGTTGACCAGTATGAGTTCAACGAAAAAGTGCCGGAATGGAATGATGAAGGCACGATGACGAACGAAGAAAAGGTGCTCATCGCGCAAGACGTGAAGGAAGTGGGACAAATCATGTCCACCTACGTGGGCATCGTGCGTTCCGACCTGCGTCTGCACCGTGCCTGGGAGCGTCTCGACCTCCTCTACGAAGAGACCGAACACCTCTTCAAGCGTGTGAAGCCAACCCGCGACATCTGCGAACTCCGCAACATGATCAACGTGGGTTACCTCATCACCCGCCAAGCCCTCGAACGCAAGGAAAGCCGAGGTCTCCACTACACTGTGGACTACGCAAAGCATGCACTGGATAAGAAGGGATAGCAAACGAAATTTGTATAAAAAACAGTAGTATTTATCGAAATGAAAAAGTTTATTTTTTCTTTGGTGATGGCAGTTGCCTCCATGGGCAGTGCTTTGGCACAAGACATGACCATCCCAATGGACCCGGCAGTGCGCAAGGGCACACTGCCTAACGGACTTACTTATTACCTGCGTCACAACGAGTGGCCAGAGAAACGTGCCTACTTCTACATTGCACAGAAGGTAGGTTCCATTCAGGAAGATGACAACCAGCGCGGTTTGGCACACTTCCTTGAGCACATGTGCTTCAACGGCACCACCCACTTCCCTGGCGACCGTCTGAAGAAGTACTTGGAGACCATTGGCGTGAAGTTCGGCGAGAACCTCAATGCCTACACCTCCTTCGACGAAACCGTCTATAACATCGACAACGTGAACGTGGAGACCGTAGGTGCCCTCGACTCCTGTCTGCTCATCCTCCACGACTGGAGCCACGACCTCCTGCTCGAAGGCAAAGAGATTGACAAGGAGCGTGGTGTCATCAACGAAGAGTGGCGTTCCCGTTCCTCTGCCATGATGCGCATGTACGAAAAAGCCCTGCCTGAGATGTACCCAGACAGCAAATACGGCAACCGTCTGCCCATCGGCACCATGGACATCGTGATGAACTTCCCTCATGATGTGTTGCGCAGTTACTACCGCAAGTGGTATCGTCCCGACCTCCAGTCCATCGTCATTGTGGGCGACATCAACATGGACGAGATGGAGCAGAAAATTAAGACCGTCTTTGCCGACATCGCTCCTGCTGCTGCCGATGCAGCCAAGTTCGAGTACTATCCCGTGCCCGACAACGCCGAACCCATCGTTTCCATCAACAAGGACAAGGAGCAGCGCAACAACGTCATCAACTTCATGTGGAAGACAGAAGCCTTCCCACGCGAGTTGAAGAACAACCTGCTCTATCTCAATGTCAATATCCTGACAGGTGCCATGTCAACCATGTTCAGAGAACGTGTGCGCGACATCCTCCAGAAAGAGAACGCCCCCTTCCTTCAGGCAAGTTTCGGCTATGGCGACTTCTTTGTGTCAAAGACCAAGGCAGCCTTTAGCGGTAGCGTCGTTTGCGAGGACAACAAGTATGAGACAGGTGTCAAGGCGCTCTATCGCGAGATTCTCCGTGTGAAGCGATTCGGTTACACCGCCTCCGAATATGAGCGTTTCAAGTCAGAATTCCTGTCTCAGATGGAAAGTGCTTACCTGCACCGCGACAAGGTGGAAAGCAGTTCCTACGTGGATGAATGTGTGCGCAACTTCCTCGACAATGAGCCTATGGCAGGCATCGAGTGGGAATACAACACCATGAACCAACTCATCCCGATGACCACGGTCGATATGGTCAATCAGATTGTGCAGCAGATGCCCGACTCCAACTTTGTCGTGTCCATCTTTGCCACCGACAAGGAAGACAACATCCTGCCTACCAAGGAGAACCTCTTCCAGTGGATGAAGGAAGTGGCAGCCGAAGACATTGAGCCTCTGAAGGAGGAAGCCAACGACGCTCCTCTCATCGAGACCCTGCCAAAGCCCGGCAAGGTGAAGAAGATTCAGGATGACAAGTTCGATGCCAAACTCATCACCCTCAAGAACGGCATCAAAATCCATGTGAAGAAGACCAACTACTCGCCCAACCAAATCGCCCTTTACGGTCACAGTTGGGGTGGCACCTCTCTCTACAGCATGGACGAATACGACCAGACCAGCAGCATCGGTTGGGTGAGCGTAGGCGGTATCGGCAACTTCAGCAACACCGAACTCACCAAGCGTCTGGCTGGCATTCAGGCAAGTGCTTCTGCCAGCGTTGGCACCGACAGCGAGAGCATCTCAGGTTCCTGCGTGAAGAAAGACTTCGAGACCATGCTCCAACTCGTCTATCTGCGTTTCACCGCACCTCGCAAAGACCAGGAAGCCTACAACTCAGCCCTCCAGCGTAGCAAGGTGAACCTGCAGAATCAGGAGTTGCTGCCCACCACCGCTTTGCAAGACACCATTGCCAAGGTCGTCTATAACAACAACCGCCGTGCCCTGCGCGACAAGCCCGAAGACCTCGACAAGATGAACTACGACCGCATCATCGAGTTGTACAAGGAACGTTTTGCCGACGGCAACGACTTCGAGTTCTTCATCGTGGGTGATTGCGATGCCGACACCATCGCTCCACTCCTTGCAAAATATCTCGGTGCCCTCCCCACCCTCAAGAGTTCGGAAAAGGCTGAGAAGATCGACATGAAGATGGCAGAAGGACAGTTGAAGAATGTCTTCGAGAAGCATCAGGAGACCCCGAACGCCATCGTGCTCTTCCTTTATCACACCCCATTGGCAGTCAACCTCAGAAATGTACTGACCGTTGACATGCTTGAACAAGTGATGCAGATGACCTACACCGAAAGTGTCCGCGAAGACGAAGGTGGAGCCTACGGAGTGCCCGTCAGTGCAGGTCTGAGCCGCTACCCCGACGAGGTGGCAAGCGTACAGATTCAGTTGCCTACCGCACCAGAGAAGCGTGAGAAGATGACGGAAATCGTCTATAAAGGCGTGGAAGACATCGTTAACAATGGTCCAAAGGCTGAAGACCTGCAGAAGGTGAAGGAATACATGCTCCGCAGCCACGAGGAGAGCCTGAAGAACAACGGCTACTGGCTCAACCAGATGGTTTCTTACGTGCTCTACAACGAAGACAATGTGACTCCATACGTGGAGACAGTCAACAGCATCACCGCTGCCGACATTCAGGAAATGGCACGTCGCATCTTCAAGAGCGGCAACCGCATCGAAGTGGGCATGACCAGCCCGAAAGAAGACTGGCAGGAATAAAATCACGTTGAAAAAATTGCACATGAATAGTTACTCTCAAGCGTTATTGGCAGCCCTGCTGCTCTTGCGCAAGAAATCCATACTACTGGCGGCACTGCTGCCAGTAGTTGCTTTTTTGCCAACACAGGCACAAGACCTCACTCCCGACTCCATTGCCAATGCCGTGGCAGTGGAAGACTCAGTGGTCACCATCCCCTGGGAACTGCGGGTCAGGACAGAACTTGACCGTTTAGGTCGCGAAGCCGACAATGCCTACTATCATGTGGGCATCAGTGTGTGGGACTTGACCACCGACTCCTTCTTTTGGGGCTACAACAACCGTAAGGTGATGCGTCCAGCCTCCACACAGAAAGTGCTCACCGCCATCAGTGCCCTCAACCTCTTGGGCGCACAGCATGAGTTCAGGACACGGGCTTACTACACAGGCAGCATCACCGACGACGGCACACTCACAGGCGACATCTACGTGGTGGGCGACTTCGACCCCATGTACTCCCACAGCGACCTGAAGGAACTGGCACGCAACATCCGCGACCTCGGCATCCAACGCATCAGCGGCAAGATTTACGGCGATGCCAGCATGAAGAGCAAAGACCTCTATGGCAACGGCTGGTGCTGGGACGACGTGCCCAGCAAGTACGAGCCCTACCTCTGTGCCCTCATGGTCGAACGAGGCAGGATGTACCCCAACTTCGGCACCTACTCGAAAGATGCCTCCTTCCATCCTGCTGCCCACTTCGCCTATTCCCTCAGTCAGGAACTGAAGGCGCTGGGTGTCACTGCGACAAACGGTGCAGCAGCCGACTATGGCATGAAGGACTACACCTCTGCAGGACGTAACTTCTACACCAAAGCCCGCACCCTCGAACAAGTGATGCAGCGAATGCTCAAGAACTCCGACAATCTCCACGCCGAAGCCGTCTTCTTCCATCTTGCCCACCTCAACGCCAGCAAGTATTGTTCATGGAAGGATGGTGCCCGGCAGGTGGAGAACGTGTTGCGCAAGGCAGGAGCCTCCACCTCCTATGTGGAAGTGGCAGATGGCAGTGGTGTCTCGCTCTACAACTACGTCAGCCCCGATGCCCAAGTGGCACTCCTGCGCTACGCCTACCAGAACAACAGCATCTTCCAGTACTTCTATCCAGCCCTGCCCATTGCGGGAGTGGATGGAACCCTCGACGAGCGCATGAAGACAGGCAATGCCTATGCCAACGTACACGCCAAGACCGGCACACTCGAAGGAGTCATTGCTCTTTGCGGCTATGTCAAAGCCTCCAACGGTCATCAACTTGCCTTCTCCATCCTCGTCAATGGTGTCCTCACAGCCAAGACTGCCCGCGATTACCAAGACCGCATCTGTGAAGAACTGGCACGTTGACCCCCTGCAACGTCAGTTCGGCGTAGCCAAATTGAACAAAAATAAAATTCATGACAAGCCACTTGTTCGTGTAAATTTGTGTTTAGATTTAAATGAACAAGTGGCTTGTCATGAATTTGTTATGTTGTTTTTCAGAGTCTGAAGCGATAGCCCAAAGACAACTGAAAGACCATATTGTGAATGGCATCACCTTCCACATCTTCTGCCACTTTCAGCAAGCCCATGTTCCATCGGGCTTCTATAGAAAGCCCCGTGCTTGAATGGTTGTCAAATTCATACGCGATGCCCAGAGGAACAGCAAGGTCAAAATTTCGGATAGGAACTCCAATCTCTGACAATTTGCGGGTGGTGGTGCCACTGTCATACACTTTCCTCACACAGAATGCAGGTTGCAACCCCGCCTTCAATGACAGCCCCTTCACCACATAGAATTTTGCCAGCAGAGGGATGTTGATGTAATCGACCTTGTTTGTGATTTCAAACTTGTCCCCCATCATCTTCGTGCTTTCCTTGTCCCCTTGCATGGAATATTGTGCCCCAGCCACAAGACCCCATCTGTCTGTCAACTGGCGTTCCACCTCCAATCCAAAATGCATGGCAATGCGAGGGTCTGCCGAAGTATCGTAAGAATAGGTCTGATTCTCAATTCTGTAAGAAGTGAATCCAGACACATTCATACCCACTTTCATCTGTGCAAACCATGTTCCTTTCTCTTGCTGCGCCCATGAGGTCAGCCCCATCAATGCCAACATGATGGTCAAAAATGTCTTTTTCATTTTATTCTCCAGTATAAATTATTTTGAAATTCATCTTTTCCAAGTCTGAATAAGAATATGTATATAGAGTATCATAGACGCTTTTTTCTACCAGTTCTTTCTCAGAATATTTGTTCATTGTACTTTGTTTCCAAATGATCAGATATAGATATTCCTCGTAGTCTTTAGAAATATAAAAATGATATTGGGCACTATCAGCGATATTCTGTATATGATATTCTGACAAATCTTCAGATATTTCAGGTGCAGAAAAAGGATTCTGAGGAGATTCCCCATAATCATGTATGAAATAAATGCTATCGCCCGACCTATTTTCAAATAGAATATGGGCATTATGCTCAAGATAATAATCATCATCCGTGCAAGTCATTGCCATGAAGAGCAATGAGAATGGGCACAACATAATGTAAATAAAAGACTTTTTCATTTCTATTATAGTTGTTATTACAAAATTAAATTGTCTTTTTATATTTCAATTTCTCTCTAATTCTGTTTTCAGATAGTTTCCAACTCTGTTGTTGAAAAATCATGCAAAATTAGAACAAAAAGAGTGAATAACCAAGAAAAGGACGAAGAAAAAGTACATGAAAAGTACACATGATTTCTTGCAAGTGATTGTGTATCAATGGGGACTGGACTTTATTTCTGTACCGCCAATGACAAAACACCTGTTTATATGAGCAGGTGGCTGTACAAAAGAGCCGTAATAAAAACATTCGGGACTTGAGTATGTAAATGAAGCCATCTGTGACATGATTGGCAGAAAGCAACAACAATTAATAGCCTGACGGTTGTGAGGGATTACCAGAGAAGACGACGGGTGACAGGGCAGAGAGATGACGAGTGACAGGGCGGGGAGGTGACGAGTGGCAGAACGGGGAGATGACGAGTGACAGAACGAAGAGACAACGGGTGAGCGGTTGAGGAAGATACAGGTGGGCGACTGAGGTGAATACAGGTGGGCGACTGAGGTGAATGCAGGTGGGCGACTGAGGTGAATACAGGTAGGCGTTTCATGAGGTGATGAGAATCTTTCCAATCCAGCGCGAAGCGCGATGTTTTTTAATAAAGACAAGTTCCTGCGGAACGATTGAGCGGGTTACACGGATTTTTTCAAGAGAATCCGCGTAATCTGTGGTTTAACTGAACTCACGAAACTGGGTCCACCTTTGCGGATGGACTCAGTTTTTTTACTATTGCCAACAGGAATATTCCTATTGAAGATAGACCTTCTTGGTTTCTCGTTCCCCGTTGAGGGTGAGAGACACCACGTAGATGCCGGGAGGCAGTTGGTTGAGACTGAAAGTGGAAAGGGCTTCTTCAATTGGAGCCGCGAACATCTGCACACCCGATAGATTGTGTACACGAAGCGTGGGTTCCGTGTAGTCCTCGTAGTCATTGAGCACGACCTTGATGATGCGCCCCTCTGAACCACCAATGAACAGATGCTCTTCCTGCCCCAATCCAGCACGGGAGCCTTGAGTTTTCTCTTGCTCTTGCGTTTCCTCTTGTTCCGTCAGTTCTTCCTGTTCCAGCAGTGCCTCCAGTTCATCACTATCGTCCGCTTCTTCTTTTTCACCAACGATTTCTTCCAGCACGATTGACCCGCTATCGTCATATTCAAAACGAATCATATTGACGGTCAAAGAATCTTGTGCGTATGAAACATTTGTCCATAGGTATGCTGTCATGCAGGCAAGCAGCCATTTCTTAATTGTAATCTTTTTCATTTTATTCTCCAGTATAAATTATTTTGAAATTTATCTTTTCCAAGTCTGAATAGGAATATGTATATAGAGTATCATAGATGTTCTGTTCAGCAAGTTCCTTCTGACTATATTTATCCATTGTTTCCTTTTTGAAAATAATA
>JAFUYM010000067.1 GCA_017470525.1 Bacteroidaceae bacterium | reverse complement strand
CATATTAGAGTTTTGCTTGTTTTCTTTTTGCAACACTAAGATAAGTGAAAATTCTGACATGGCAAAATCCTGGGCAACTTTTTGTTGCTCAGGAACTTATAAATAAAGTTAAATTATAGTGTTGCGGAATTAAGGGTATCTTTTTCCTTCTTACCTCAAAGTCACTGCCATTGCCGCATCTGTTGCCCTCGTCTTTGGAGTGGGATATTACTTCCTCTGTCAAGAAGAGAATGTCAATTTTGCCGAACAAGATACCTATAGCGACCCTGTACTTGCTCAGCGGGAAGCCGAACGTGCACTCAACCTCCTGGCACTCAACCTGAACAAGGGAATGGGACAGTTGGAAAAGGCGAAAGCCATCAGCGAGAGAACCGAAAACACTTTGAACAAACAACTGAAAGCATTAGAATAACATGAGACCTATCATAACAAAAATCATTCTTTGTGCAGTCATGGCATTTGCCTGTCTCACTGCCAATGCCCAAGTGAAGGAGTTTGAAAAGTACTCCGACACGAAGAACGTGACCTACGTGTACATCTCCAAGTTCATGCTTAAACTGGCTGGTGCGAATGCATCACCCTCTGTGCCAGGAGTGAACACGAAGAGCATCATGAACAAACTCACGGGCATCCAAATCATCACTTCAGATGACAAATCTGCTGCCACACGTCTGAAAACAGACACCCAAAACATCGTCAAGAACGGCAAGTACGAACTGCTGATGCAGGTGGATGAGGACGAGGACAAAGTGCGCATCTACCACCGCGAAGGCAAACAGCAATCGGTGGTGGTCATGCTCACCGAAGAGGACGAAGAAACCACCGTCATTGTCTTTTCAGGCACATTCTCTCTTGACGATGTGATGAAGATGACCCGTAATTGATTTTTTTCCTCTTTATACAATTTGTGCAGATGAGGCTACGTGAGTTTTGACGTGGCCTCTTTTCATTTTTAGGTATTTGCAGGGTGGGAAGAGGGGCTTTTTCATGCTCCAATGAGAAAATCTTAGTTCTTTTTGGAAGTTTATTTGAAAATTATTCATAACTTTGGCAGCAAACTGAAAAGGTGATGAAGAAAGATGGCTTCTGGTACAGGGCTTTTGACCTCTATTACGATGGATTCCGCAACATGAAGTTGGGGAAAACGCTGTGGGCGGTCATCCTGATAAAGTTGTTCATCATCTTTGTGGTGCTGAAGGTATTTTTCTTCCCGAACTTCCTGAAAGAGAATGCCAAGGAGGGTGAAGAGGATGAATTTGTGGCGACGGAACTGATAGAGAGAATGGAAAACTAACTTAAATACCAATTAACACGATGGGTAACATTCTTTTAAGTATTGATGCAGGCACGATAGAGTGGTCGAGGGCGCAATTTGCCTTGACCGCCATCTATCACTGGCTGTTTGTACCGCTGACCTTGGGACTGGCGGTCATCATGGGTATCATGGAAACATGCTACTACCGCACGAAGGACTCCTTCTGGAAGGATGCGGCGAAGTTTTGGCAAAAACTTTTTGGCATCAACTTCGCGATGGGTGTGGCAACGGGCATCATCCTTGAGTTTGAGTTTGGCACTAACTGGTCGAACTACTCATGGTTTGTGGGTGACATTTTTGGTGCTCCACTTGCCATTGAGGGCATTGTGGCTTTCTTTATGGAAAGCACTTTTGTGGCTGTCATGTTCTTCGGATGGAAGAAGGTGTCGGCAGGTTTCCATTTGGCTTCCACTTGGCTGACAGGTTTGGGAGCCACGATTTCTGCATGGTGGATTCTGGTGGCAAACGCATGGATGCAGTACCCTGTGGGGTGTGAGTTCAATCCCGACACGATGAGGAATGAGATGGTGTCTTTTGCAGAGGTGGCTTTGTCGCCTTTTGCCATTGACAAGTTCTGTCATACGGTCATTTCGGCATGGATTATCGGTGCCGTGTTCACGGTTGCCGTTTCTTGTTGGTATCTGCTGAAGGGCAGGGAGAAGAAACTGGCAGTCGAGAGCATCAGAATCGGTGCGATTGTGGGTTTGGTGGCATCTGTCGGTGCGGCATTGACGGGGCATCATTCCGCTTTCCGTGTGGCTGAGGTGCAACCCATGAAACTGGCAGCGATGGAAGCACTCTACAATGGGGGTGCCCGCCAAAGTCTGACGGGCATTGCGCTTGTCAATCCTTTTGAACAACCTGACTACGAGAACGAAGCAGAGGCTCCGATGAAGATTGCAGTTCCATACGCTCTTTCCATTCTCGCCACGAACGACCCTCATGGTTATGTGCCGGGCATCAACGACATTCTGAATGGTTACACCAAGCCTGATGGAACGAAAGAACCTTCTGCTGACGAGAAAATCGTGCGTGGCAAACTTGCCATCGAAGCCTTGGCTGCTTACCGTCAGGCGAAGAAGGAAGGGGCTGACGAGTTGACGCTGAATGAGCAACTTTCGGTGTTGAAGGAGAACATGCCGTATTTCGGTTATGGTTACGTTCGTGATAAGAGTGAATTGGTGCCGTTTGTACCTGTCAACTTCTATGCCTTCCGTGTCATGGTGGGGGTAGGGTGTCTGCTCATTCTCTTCTTCATGGTCGTGCTTTTCTTCCTTTATAAGAAGGATATCGCTGCGGCTCCGAAGTGGTTGCATTGGGCTGCCATCGCTATGATTCCGTTGGCATACATTGCTTCAGAAAGTGGCTGGTTGGTGGCAGAGTTCGGTCGTCAGCCTTGGACCATTCAGGATATGCTCCCCACATGGGCATCTGTGAGCAATCTTCACTCTTCCAGTGTGATGGTCACGTTCTTCATCTTCCTCGTGCTCTTCACCACGATGCTGGCTGTGGAAATCAACATTTTGTTGAAGCAAATCAAGAAAGGACCAGAACACGAAAACAACTAATTATTGTATCAACAACGAATGAATCTAATTTAGCGAATAGGCAGAATGGGCAAGCCCCTCGAATAAATCTTTATGATTTTACGAATGCCAATACCGCACATTCGTTTCCATTCGCCGCCGCTTGCGGCATTTCAAGAGAAAAATTCGTTTAATTCGTTCAATTCGTTGTTAAAAAACATCACTTATGTCATACGAATTTTTGCAGCAATATTGGTGGTTCCTCGTTTCGTTGTTAGGAGCCTTGTTGGTCTTCCTCATGTTTGTGCAGGGAGCCAATTCCTTAGTCGGTTCATTAGGTGGCGGCGCAGAAGGTCGTCGGGTGGTCGTTAACTCGACTGGTCGTAAATGGGAATTCACGTTCACCACCTTGGTCACCTTTGGTGGGGCATTCTTTGCCTCTTTCCCGCTGTTTTACAGCACCAGTTTTGGTGGTGCTTATTGGTTGTGGATGATTATTCTTTTCTCTTTCGTTTTGCAGGCAGTGAGTTATGAGTTTCAGAACAAACTTGGCAATCTGTTGGGTGCTAAGACGTTCCAGATGTTCCTTGTCATCAATGGCATCTTGGGTCCCGTGCTGTTGGGCGGTGCAGTTGCCACTTTCTTTGAAGGTTCAAACTTCATCGTGGAGAAAGACAACCTGACGGGTATGCAGCCTGTCATCAGCCAGTGGGCAAATGCTTCTCATGGTTTGGATGCGCTGCTCAATCCGTGGGTGCTGTGCTTTGGCTTTGCGGTGTTCTTCCTGGCACGTATTTTGGGCATCCTTTATGTGATGAACAATGTGAACGATGAGAATATCCGTTCTCGTGCTTCTGTCCGATTGGTGGGCACGACCATTGCATTCCTTATCCTCTTTGTGAGTTATTTGGTGCATCTGCTTTTGAAGGATGGCTATAGTTGGCAGCCAGAAACGGGAGAAATATACATGGAGCCATACAAGTATCTGAACAACTTCTTGACGATGTGGTATCTGCTGGTACTTCTGCTTGTCGGTGTGGTATTGGTGCTTTATGGCATCATTCGTACCATCGTCAGCAAGACTTACATAGGTGGCATTTGGCCTGTTGGTATCGGTGTTGTCTTTACGGTATTGGCATTGCTGCTTTGTGCTGGTTGGAACAATACTGCCTATTATCCTTCCACCGCCGACCTCCAGTCGTCGCTCACCATTACTAACTCCTGCTCCAGTGAGTTCACTCTGAAAACAATGGCGTTTGTCAGCCTTCTCATCCCCCTTGTGCTTGCTTACATTGTTGTTGCATGGCGCAAAATAGACAGCAAGAAGATTGACAAAGAGGAGATAGCGAACGATGAAGCCTATTGACCCCAAATGGTCATTTGAACACATTATATATATAAATAAAGAAGACGAGATGAAACAGTTTGTTCTCCGAAACATGATGATGGTGGCTGCCTGTGTGGTGGCTACGGTAGTTGTTGCTCAGCAAATCACTTTGGAAGATATCACTCGTGGCAAGTATTCGCCTCGCTCGGTGAGGGAAGTGCGACCCTTGGCAGATGGTGAGAGTTATTCGTGTGTGAGTGACGATGCGCAACGAATCGAAAGATGCTCGTTCAAGACTGGCGAAATGACGGAGGTCTTGTTTGATGCTTCGGAGGCACGTGGTGCAACGGTGCGTTATGTGGAGGGCTATATTGTGTCGCCTGATGAGAAGCACATCCTTATTGAGACGAACCGTACACCGATTTACCGTCATTCTGCCACTTCCACATATTATATATATAATGTGAAGAACAAGACGCTGGCACCGCTTTCGGCAGGAGGACCGCAGGAGTGTCCGAAGTTTTCACCCGATGGGAACCAAATTGCCTTTGTACGTGACAACAATCTCTTTTTGGTGAAACTGCTCTATAACAATGCGGAAAGCCAGATTACGAAAGATGGTGAACGGAATAAAATCATCAACGGAAAGCCCGACTGGGTGTATGAGGAGGAGTTTGCCTTCAATTGTGCCTTCGATTTCTCCGCTGACAGCGAAATGCTGGCATGGATACGTTTCGACGAGTCGAATGTGAAGACTTTCTCATTCCCCTGGTATAAGGGCTCCCATCCTTCAATGGATGAGTATGCACTTTATCCAGGCAATTATGAATATAAGTATCCGAAGGCTGGTGAGGAGAATGCGAAGGTGTCGGTCTTGTCGTATGACATCAAGAGCCGTGTCACCCGTTCCATGTCGGTACCGTTGGATGAAGATGGCTATATTCCGAGGATTCAGTTTACGGGTGAGAAGGACATTCTTATGGTGTTGACGCTCAACCGTCATCAGGATAGGCTGAACTTCTATAGGGTCAATGCGCGTAGTTGCACCAGTCAACTCATCCTGCCAGAGGAGAACAAACGGTATGTGGACGAAGCCGCCTATGCCAATATTGATTTTTCAGGTGACCGTTTTGTGTTGCTTAGTGAACGTGACGGCTACCAGCACATGTACCTCTATACGATAGGGGGACAATTGGTGCGGCAACTCACTTCGGGAGAATATGAGGTGACTGCTTATTATGGTACTGATGCTACAGGCAAGAACTTCTATTATGCCAGCAACGAAGGGAGTCCACTGGAACAATATATATATAAGGTGGATGCGACTGGAAAGAAAACAAAACTCTCTACAGAGAAAGGCTACAACACCGCAGTGTTTAGCAACGGCTGTCAATACTACCTCAATAGATATTCAAACCTGACCACTCCACCTGTCTATACACTTTGCAATGCATCGGGTAAGGTGTTGAAGACTGTGGAGGACAATGCAGATTTGAAGGCACGTCTGTCTTCTCTCCCCTTTGGTAAGGCTGAAATCATTTCTGTCAATACGATGGATGGCATCCAACTGAATGGATGGATGGTGAAGCCAAAGAATTTTGATGCCTCAAAGAAATATCCTGTGCTGATGTATCAATATAGTGGTCCAGGCAGCCAATCGGTTCATAATTCTTATTCTAATGGTTTTATGAGTGGGCTTCTTTGGGAACAGCATCTTGCAGAGAAAGGCTATATTGTAGTTTGTGTTGATGGACGCGGAACGGGAGGACGAGGCTCGGATTTCAAACGATGCACCTATCTGAAGATGGGAGACCTCGAATCGCACGACCAAGTGGAGGTGGCTATCTGGCTTGGAAAACAACCTTATGTGGATAAGGATAGAATTGCGATTTGGGGATGGAGTTTTGGTGGATTCAACACGCTCATGGCAATGTGTGAGGGGAGGGGAGTCTTCAACTGTGGCGTGGCTGTTGCTCCTGTCACCGATTGGCGTTTCTACGACACCGTCTATACAGAACGCTTCATGCGCACCCCCCAAGAGAATCCTGCTGGCTATGATTGTTCGCCCCTTCATCGCTATGAACGTATCAAAGGTGACCTCCTCCTTATGCATGGATTGGCGGATGATAATGTGCATTTCCAAAACTCAGCCGAACTGGCGGAGGCTTTTGTACAGTCGGGTTACCAGTTCGACATGCAAGTTTATACGAACCGCAACCATAGCATTTATGGAGGCAACACACGTTGCTATCTCATCACTCGGATAGAACGTTTTCTTGATGAACACCTCCTTAAATGACACGCTCCGTCTTACCTACATTGTTTTTTCCCATTTTCGCTGGCATCATTTCCTTTTTGTGTAGAATTCGTTTGGGATTCGTTCACCCAATTGTTTGGAGATTGTTGTGTAAATGATTGAAAAAATCTTCTCCCCGTGCCTGCGATCAAGCACGGGGATTTGCTCTTTGCCCCCTCCAATTCCGTCCCTTTTCCCCGTTTTTCCCCCGTTTTTCTCCCCGGATGAAAGATTTTTTGAAAAAAAGTCGTTAAAAGTTTTGCCGTTTCGTGAAAAGGTCGTACCTTTGCACTCGCTTTCCGAAGGGGAGGCGAAGAGAACCTAAAATCCGCAACTATCATCCAATACACGATTAAGGGTAGATTTATGAGTCGTTAGTAGCAGCTTTCAGTAAAAAGCAACAGCACAACATCAATATGTAACCACCATCCCCTTACCCCACGATGCGACTTGAGGTAATACGCAGATTCAAACCGGAAAGAAAGGATTCTTATCCGAATTCT
>JAFUYM010000066.1 GCA_017470525.1 Bacteroidaceae bacterium | reverse complement strand
TACCTCAAGTCGCATCGTGGGGTAAGGGGATGGTGGCTACATATTGATGTTGTGCTGTTGCTTTTTACTGAAAGCTGCTACTAACGACTCATAAATCTACCCTTAATCGTGTATTGGATGATAGTTGCGGATTTTAGGATTGGGAAATAAGCAACAAAAAAAGAGGTCTTCCACAACCTCTTTTTCGGACTGCTCCAGTCCGACGTGCCGCACTGCTCCAGTCCGCTTCATCGGACTGGAGCAGTGCGATTGATTAGTTATGTACGAGCGTTCCGATGTCCTCACCCTCCATCACCTTTTTCAGGTTACCGAGGACGTCCATGTTGAAGACATAGATGGGGAGGTTGTTCTCCATGCACATGGCGGTGGCAGAGATGTCCATCACTTTCAAGCCCTGCGCAATCACATCTGCGTAGGTGATATCGTGATACTTCGTGGCAGTCGGGTCTTTCTCGGGGTCAGCCGTATAGACACCGTCCACACGGGTACCTTTCAGCATCACATCTGCCTCAATTTCAATGCCTCGCAAAGAGGAGCCCGTATCGGTAGTGAAATAAGGAGAACCTGTGCCAGCGCCCATGATGACCACTTCGCCCGCCTCCAATGCCTCAATGGCTTTCCACTTGTTGTAAAACTCGCCAATCGGCTCCATGTGAATCGCGGTGAGCACACGGTTCTTCTGACCGATGGCGCCGAGTGCGCTCGACAATGCCAGCGAATTGATGACCGTGGCACACATGCCCATCTGGTCGCCCTTCACGCGGTCGAAGCCCTTGCCTGCTCCGCTCAATCCGCGGAAGATGTTACCACCACCGATGACGATGCCAATCTGCACCCCCATCTCTGCAATCTCCTTAATCTGCTGGGCATACTGGTTCAATCGCTCCACATTGATGCCCTGCTTCTGTTCCCCTGCCAAACTCTCACCCGAAAGTTTGAGCAGAATACGCTTGAATTTTGCCATGAAAATAACATTTTAGAGAATATGTGTGCAAAGGTACAAAATAAATTCGTACCTTTGCAACAAACCAACAATTAAATTGCAAAGAATTATGAAAACATTGGAGAAGATTTTTGCAGGAAAACTGCTGAATATTAAGGCGATTAAGTTGCAGCCGGAGAACCCGTTCACTTGGGCAAGCGGCTGGAAGTCACCGTTCTATTGCGATAACCGGAAGACATTGAGTTATCCCGATTTGCGCAACTTCGTGAAGTTGGAGATTTGCCGCATCATCGAGGAGAACTTTCAGGAGGTGGATGCGATTGCAGGTGTGGCTACGGGTGCCATCCCACAGGGAGCATTGGTGGCTGATGCTCTGCACAAGCCTTTTGTGTATGTGCGCAGCAAACCAAAAGACCACGGGCTGGAAAACCTCATCGAAGGCGAACTGAAACCGGGCATGAAGGTGGTGGTGATTGAAGACCTCATCTCCACTGGCGGCTCTTCGCTGAAGGCTGTCGAAGCCATCCGCAACAACGGATGCGACGTGATTGGCATGGTGGCAAGTTACACGTATGGCTTCGATGTGGCAAAGAAATCCTTCGACGATGCCAAGGTGAAACTCATCACGCTGACCAACTACGAGGCTGTGCTGGATGTGGCATTGAAGACTGGCTACATCACGGAGAATCAGATTCCTGTGTTGAACGAATGGAGGGCTAACCCAAGCGAGTGGAAACAACGAATATGACGAATAATCCGAATGGGTGAAAATGCGGAAAGTAATAACGACCTTCTGCTCGACTGAGTGAATTGGGTCAAATGACATTCGTTTGTCTTCGTTGCCGCTTGCGGCATTCTTAAACAATTATTCGCCCTATTCGATAAATTCGTTGTTCAAAAATTAGATGTATGGCAAAATACGAAAGTCAAATCAAGCAAGTGCCGTACTCGCAGAGTGCGGTGTATGCCAAGGTGTCGGACTTGACGAACCTGACAGTCATCAAGGAACGCTTTAACGATCCGAACGTGCAGGCGCAAATCCCTGCTGACAAGATAGAGGAGGTGCGCAAGGGGATTGAGCAGATGGAGTTCACGACTGACACGGTGAGCGGTCCTGTTGGTCCGATTGGCAACATTGCCGTGAAGATTGTGGAGCGTGAACCCGAGAAGTGTGTGAAGTTCGCTTCGACCAACTCGCCTGTGAGTTTCAAACTATGGATTCAGATGTTGCCGACAAGCGACACGACCAGCAAAATCAAGGTGACGATTGATGCCGACCTCAACTTCTTCATGAAGCAGATGCTGGGCAGCCACTTGGAGAAAGGTGTGGACAAGTTTGCCGACATGCTGGCAATGATACCCTACGAATGAGTTTATTTTTCAACAACGAATAGAACGAATTTTTCTAATGAAGGATAGATGGACAATGCCGCAAGCGGCAACGAATGAAAACGAACCTTCAGCTCGGCGTAGCCAATGTCATTCGCCAAGATTCGTCGCCGCTTGCGGCATTTCTCCAGAGATTCGTCAAATTAGTCAAATTCGTTGTTCAAAAAAACATGACTATGGCAGATAAGTTGTGGACGAAAAACGTCTCCATGACGGAAGAAATCGAGAAGTTCACCGTGGGCAGAGACCGCGAGATGGACTTGTATCTGGCGAAATACGACGTGCTTGGCTCGATGGCGCACATCACCATGTTGCAGTCGATTGACCTGCTGACAGCGGATGAGTTGCAGGTGCTGCTAAAGGAGTTGAAAGCCATCTATCGGCAGGCGGAGAAGGGCGAGTTTGTGATTGAGGAAGGCGTGGAGGATGTACACTCGCAGGTGGAGATGATGCTGACCCGCAAACTCGGCGACATCGGCAAGAAGATTCACTCGGGCAGAAGCCGCAACGACCAAGTGTTGGTGGATTTGAAGTTGTTCATCCGCGACCAAATCAAGGAGTTGGCAGGGTTGGTGAAGAACCTTTTCGACGAACTCATCGTGCAGTCGGAGCGTTACAAGAACGTGCTGATGCCAGGTTATACACACCTTCAAGTGGCGATGCCCAGCAGTTTCGGCTTGTGGTTCGGGGCATACGCAGAAGGGCTCGTTGACGATATGCAGTATCTGCAAGCGGCATGGAAGATTACCAACCGCAACCCACTCGGTTCGGCTGCCGGCTACGGCAGTTCGTTCCCATTGAACCGTCAGATGACCACCGACCTGTTAGGCTTCGACTCGATGGATTACAATGTGGTGTATGCCCAGATGGGGCGTGGCAAGACAGAAAGGAACGTGGCATTCTCGATGGCAAGCATTGCCGGCACATTGGCAAAACTGGCTTTCGATGCGTGTATGTTCAATTCGCAGAACTTCGGCTTCGTGAAACTCCCAGCCGATTGCACCACAGGCTCCAGCATCATGCCCCACAAGAAGAACCCCGACGTGTTTGAGTTGACCCGTGCCAAGTGCAACAAACTCCAGTCACTACCTGTCACGGTCACGATGATTATGAACAACCTGCCCGTCGGCTACTTCCGCGACCTGCAAATCATCAAGGAGGTCTTCCTTCCTGCCTTTGACGAACTGAAGGACTGCCTCCAGATGGCGGCATACATTATTAATAAGATGGAGGTGAACGAGCACATCCTCGACACCCCCATCTACGACCCGATGTTCTCCGTCGAAGAGGTGAACCGCCTTGCCCGTGAGGGAATGCCTTTCCGCGATGCCTACAAGAAAGTGGGTCTCGACATCGAGGCAGGCAACTTCACCCCTAACAAGGACATCCACCACACCCACGAAGGCTCCATCGGTAACCTCTGCAACGACAAAATCCAAACCCTCATGAACGATGTGATGACTGGCTTCAAGTTTGAGAAGATGGAAACGGCGGTGAAGAAATTGCTAAATTAAAAGAATCATCATGAACAACGCAGATTTTTGGGCATCCATCCGCACCATTATTGCCGAGGGTTTCACACCCGAAGGTCTGCACAAACTGGAAGAGTATGCAGAAGATTTCATCAGTGGACGGTTGGTATATCAACGCTTTTCACCGCACGAACAGCATGGCTGCACAACGGGAGGTGCAACAAATGTCATTGCATCCCTGCTCGCGGGAGCAGAAACTGGCACAGATAGCACGACTTCGCCAACACTCAGAGACTACGAAATGGTGGTATGAGGATGCTAACAAATGAAGTGAAGTTTCATCCGTAAATAAAACAACTGGACAAACAAAAGATGAAGAAAGCAATCATTGCAACGCTGTTCTGTTTGGTAGCAGCCACTACAAACGCCCAGTTCCTTTTCCGCATCAGCGGCAAGGGGCTGAAGGAGCCGTCGTATATGCTTGGCACGATTCATACGCTGTCTGGCTCGCTACTCGACAGCATCCCCGAATACATTGAGGCGGAGGCACAATGTCGTCAGTTATATGCGGAGCAAAACTTGAGCGACCAGCAAGTCATCAGCCAGGTGAAGACCACCACAAAGGATATCTTTCTTCCCGACAGTATGACTATCGGGGACTTGCTGACTACGGAGCAGTTCAACATGCTGCGCGGAAAGGTAAGGGAGGTATTCAACAAAGACATAAAACCTAAAGTCAACTTGAAGCCCAGCGCTTTCATGCTGATGTTTAACCATGCCATTGAAGCAGAGGCGATGAAGATGTACCCCGAGTTTAGCAGCAGCGGTACTATAGACTCCACACGCATCGACGCAACCAGCATTGAAAGAGCCATTCAGCGAGGAATGACGGTGGGACATCTTGACGACCTTGCAAGAATGGACAGTATTCCAAATACGATGGGCTTAACGATGGAGTTGGATGCTTCTGTGGATTCGCTTGTAAGTATCCTTAACAACTATGATGAGTATAAGCAGAAAATGCTTGACGTATGGAAAATCTTGGCTGAAATAACAGACTGCTGGATGAAAGGCGACTACGACAGTTTTGCCAGCAGGGGAATTTGGCTCATAAGTTCAAATCCTGTAGACGTGCGAGGACGCAATAAGAAGTGGATTCCCAAGATGCAAGCCGCCATGAAGCAATCCCCGACGATGTTCGTCTTCGGTGCAGCCCATTTGCTTGGAGAGGACGGCATCATTGCGATGCTCAAAGATGCTGGATATAAGGTGAAACAAGTGAAAAGAAACAAATAGAAGACGTATGATTTACAAATACTGCGGACATTCGGGAGTGCAACTCCCTGTGCTGAGCCTCGGCTTGTGGCACAATTTCGGTTCTGTCGATGACTTCTCGGTAGCCACGCAGATGGTGGTGAAGGCATTCGATGCGGGCATTTGCCATTTTGATTTGGCGAACAATTATGGGCCTGTGCCGGGGTCGGCAGAGACGAATTTCGGTAGAATCTTGAAGAACAATCTGGCAAGCCATCGCGACGAGATGTTTATCTCGTCGAAGGCTGGGCACGATATGTGGCCGGGAGTGTATGGCGGCAACAGCAGCCGCAAGAACCTCTTCGCCTCGTGTGACCAGAGCCTCAAGCGGACGGGGGTGGAATATTTCGACATTTTCTACAGCCACCGTTACGATGGAGTGACCCCCATTGAAGAGACGATGCAGGCACTCATCGACTTGGTGCGTCAGGGCAAAGCACTTTATGTGGGCATCTCAAAATATCCACCAGAGTTGCAGCAAAAGTGTTATGACATCCTGAAGGAAGCAAATGTGCCGTGCTTACTCTCCCAATACCGTTGCTCGATGCTCGACCCAAAAGCCAAAAACAACAATTTCCAGATTGCAGCCGACAATGGCAGCGGCATCATCTGCTTCTCCCCTCTTGCACAAGGGCTGTTGACTGGCAAATATAATGATGGCATACCCGAAGGCAGTCGTGCTGCTCGCAGCACTGGCTTCCTGCAACAGAGCCAAGTGACCCCGGAGCGTGTGGAGGCAGTGAAGAAACTGGCTCGCATTGCCAAGATGCGTGGACAGAGCATTGCTCAGATGGCACTCGCATGGGTGTTGGCAGACGAACGTGTGACCAGTTGCATCATCGGCACTTCATCGGTTGCACAATTGGAGAACAACCTCGACACGCTCAACAACCTCACCTTCAGCGAGGAGGAGTTGTGGCACATCAACACCATTATCAACAACAAAGAATTGTGGTTCTAACGATGAAAAAACTTGCCTTTCTCCTTTTTCCCATCCTTCTTTTGTGCGGATGCAGTGATGATGCTACATCTACTTTCTCCAATCGCGAACATGTGTTCTGCCGTTTCGATGTCCTGCAATATGTGGAACTATTCAATGTGATGGGAAATCCAGGACAATTCGCCAGCATCAGAAAGCATGTGGTGAACGGCGTGACGAAGGTAACGATGGAAAGTGCTGGCAGTTCGACTGACTACAACCTTGATGCTCTGAGCAAGAACTTCGGTTTCGGACTTGGAGGGCTTATCGTCGGCACCAGCAACTTCAACGAAACCCTCTGCTACGACCTCTCTTGCCCCATCTGCGACCGTGCTGACCGACGGCTCACACTTTCTAACAACGGTTATGCCCACTGCGCCAAGTGCGGCACCACTTTCGACATGAACAGCAAGGGGGTCATCTACCAAATAGACGAAGAGAATCCACCTGTTACCAAACGCGGACTTTACCGCTACCGCATCAATTACGACGGAAGCACTGTCAATGCCTATAACTAAGGAAAAGCATTGAGGAACAAGCCGCACGGCAATTGTTAATTATTAATTACTAATTGTTCATTGAAACCATCCACCTCCCTGAAAGACAAGACGGCTCACGGTTTCCTGTGGGGAGCCTTAAACAACGGAGCCATGCAGGTGCTGAATGCAGTGTTCGGCATCCTGTTGGCACGTCGGCTTTCACAAGAGGATTATGGTCTCATCGGCATGCTCACCATCTTCACGCTCATCGCCAACTCCCTGCAAGACAGCGGCTTTGTGACAGCACTGACCAATAAGAAAAATGCCACCCACAGCGACTACAACTCCGTCTTTTGGTTCAACATCGGGGTGAGCCTGTGCCTCTACATTCTCTTCTTCTTCTGCGCCCCTCTCATCGCATGGTTCTTCGATGAGCCCATTCTGACCAATCTTTCCCGCTATTATTTCTTCGGCTTCTTCATCGCCTCGTTCAGCATTGTGCCACGAGCCATTCTGTTCCGACAAATCAAGCAGAAAGAACTTGCCATCATGGGCTTGACGGCATTGCTCATATCAGGCATTGTCGGCATCGCTATGGCATACAACGGTATGGCATACTGGGGACTCGCCACCCAAACCATCGTCTTCAACCTCATGGTCAGCATCCTCAGTTGGGTCATATCGGGTTGGAAACCCACTTTCCCCCTATCCGAATGGAGAAAATCGCCCAGCGCATGGGCTGGCCCCATCCGAGAGATGTTCGCCTTTTCGTCTAAAATGCTCATCACCAACATCTTCATTGGTGTGAACAACAACATCTTCTCCGTTGTGCTCGGCAAACTCTACACCAAGCACGAAGTGGGCACCTACAACCAAGCCAACAAGTGGAACACCATGGGATCCTCCACCATCACGGGCATGGTACAAGGCGTGGCACAACCCACCTTTGTAGAAGTAGGCGACGACCTCGAACGCCTCCGTCGAGCCTTCTCCAAGATGCTCCGTTTCACCTGTTTCGTTTCCTTCCCTGTCATGTTCGGGCTTTCACTGGTGGCACCCGAATTTATCGTAGTACTTATCGGTGAAAAGTGGCTTTCCTCCGCCCATCTGATGCAGTTGCTCTGCATTGGTGGTGCCTTCCTGCCCATCGCCACACTCTACTACAACCTCATCATTGCCCGTGGCAAGTCCGATGTCTATATGTGGAACATCATCGCACAAGGCTGTGCCATTCTCGGCTCCATCCTCATGGTGTATGCTTCAGGCATCAGAAGCTTGGATTTGTCACTTTTCACTTTTCACTTTTCACTTCAGAACCTTGACCTCATGGTTCTTGCCTACGTCGCTATTGTCATTCTTTGGGTCGGCATCTGGCACCGTTTTCTCTATCAGGAAATCCGTTATCCGTTCCTTTCAGCCCTGAAAGACATCCTTCCCTTCCTGCTCATCGCGGCAACCACCATGCTCATCACCTATTTCGTCACCCTTCCCCTGACCGAATGGAGAGAAACGCCCAGCGCGTGGGCTGGTCCCCTGACCGAATGGGTAAAAATGCCCAATGCGTGGGCAGACCTGCTCCTGTTGCTCATCACACGCATCCTCCTTGCCGCTGCCATCTATCTCGGAGCGTTATGGCTCTTTGGTGCCAAAATTCTCCGTGAGTGCATGAGTTATCTTTTCAAAAAAAATAAAGAGCCGTGATACTACTTCACGGCTCTTTCTCTCATCTTTTCAAAGGGTAGATTGTACAAATTTCTTGAAGTCTTCCATGTCTTTTGCATTGGGGTGTCCTGCATGAAGTGGCCCCATCGAACCCTTACAAGTGAACTCCTGTGTGGAAACGGTGATACCTTGTGCTTCGAGCAGTTGCCGCATTTGAGGAACGGGTGACTTGATGATGGCACAGGAGCCGAAACAAATCACCATCTTCACCTGCTCAGGCTTCAAGGTCTTGATGAAATCAACGACTGCACCATTCACTTTGCCCAACAGAACGCCCGAACCCAAATAAAGGGTGTCAACAGGCTCAGTAAGTGGAACTGCAACGGTTTCGGCTTTCACGCCTGTGAGTTCTGTAATGATGCCGACCATCTTCTCTGTGTGGCCGAACTTGCTGAAATAACGAATTGCGATGCTCATCTTTTATTTTGTTTTTATGTGATTATACGACCATTTTCTCTATTTCCTCCCGATGCTCAAATAGGGTGCAGCCACCTGTATGCTCCCATCCGAGGGCTTTGGCGGCACGAATCTTGCGGAAGAGGGGCGACTGGAGGGCTTTCCGCACCCCCATCTCGGCTACGTTGCTGTCGCTGAAGGGTGAGAATGGACAGGGTTCTGCCGAGCCATCGGGACCGATATGGAAGAATCCACGACCAGATGCCAGACAGCCGCCCAGGGCTTTCTCGTCGCCAGGGAAAGAGAGGAAGATGATGTCGGCATAGGCTTGGCGACGCTCCACCAAGAGGGCTTCCATCTCTGCCACATGCTCGTCGGCGAACGCCAGATGCTCTGTGCCTGGTTCCGTCGGCACATACTCCACATAGAAGACGATTTTGCAGCCGTAGGAGCGGAGGGTGTCGATGAACTCTGGCGAGGTGACATAGCGGTAGTTCTCGGTGGTCACGGTGATGCTGGTGCCAAAGAAAAGGTCATCCTCCTTCAGCATCTCCATCGACTGCATGGCACGCTTGAACACTCCCTTGCCACGGCGTTCGTCGGTGCCCATTGCCGTGCCTTCAATGCTGATGATGGGCACCATGTTAAGGTGCTTACGGAAAAACTCCATGTAGGAGGGGCCAATGAGGGTGCCGTTAGTGAAGATGGGGAAAATCATGTCCTTCACCTCAGCGATGCCCTCCAAGATGTCTTTCCGCATCAGGGGTTCGCCACCTGCGATGAGGGAGAAATTGATGCCCATGTCGGCAGCCTCGGCGAAGATGCGTTTCCACTGCTCCCCCATCAAGGTGTCCTTACGTTCTGCCTCCTTATCTTCTGCGATACCGTTGCTGCGTGCATAGCACCCCTTGCAATGCAGGTTGCAGGTGGTGGAGATGCTGCTGATAAGAAATGGCGGCACCTCCAGACCTTCCTTCTCTTGCACCTTCTTCCGCCGGCTTTCCGACTTCTGGAAGAGCGTCTGCATTCGATAGGCAAACTTCGCCTCACGAGGGTTCGAGAGCACGTTCTTGTATGCCTTTGCCATGATGTTGCGGATGCTGTTGCTCATGTAGGCACCTAAGTCAATTGTCGTGTTTTCTGTCATTCCGTCCTGATGCTATGCTTTGTTGAACTTCTCTTTACCTTGTTTGCAACGAGGACATTTCCAGTCGTCGGGCAGGTCTTCGAATGCCACGCCGTCGTGTTCGGCTGGGTCATAGACATAGCCGCAGATGGAGCAGACATACTTGCCCGATGCCTCCTGCTGCTCAAAGTTCACCTCTGCCAGAACGGTCGGAACGGGGTTGTCCAAGTCCATCACACGCTTTGCCTCCAAGTTCTCGTAGCCCTGTGGGGTGTGGGTGCCGCAATAGACGGTGGGATGGTTGCGGACAAACTCACGCACACGGTCTAAGGTCTCGCGGGCGGCAGGGAGGTCGTCGAAGACAACGGAGAGTTTGTTCTCATAGAGGGCTTCGTCCATATAGGTGATGTCGCCATGAAGCATGTAGAAGAGACCATCCATCTCCACAACGACGATGCTGTTGCCGTTGGTGTGTCCCTTTGCCTTGATGAAGTAGATGTCGTCCTGAATCTTCTGAGTCTCAGGGAAATTGTAGTAGGCTCCATCGGTGAACGACACAGGCACAAGGTTCTCGATGCCTTGCAGTTCGGCGGCGCTCAGTTCTTCTTTGTTCACGTAGATTTTCGCATTGGGAAAAGAACGGAGTTCGCCAGAATGGTCAGCATGTTTGTGGGTGAGCAGAATCTTGGTCACTTGCTCGGGCTTATAGCCAAGAGCGGCAAAGGCCTCCATGTAGGTGCAGATGTCCTTACCCGTAAAGGCAAGCGAGTTCTCATCTGGATGCTCTTCTGGGGTTCCTGCAGGAATGCCCGTATCCACGAGAATCACTTCGGTGCCCGTGTCAATCAGGTAGTTCTGCAAACTGCCGCGATAGCGGATATTTTTGTCAAACTTCTCCACTCCCTCTTCGCCGCCAAAGACGAAAGGCTGGGTATAGAAGCCATCTTTTCTAAACTTTACTGCTTTGATTTCCATATTACTCTTTTTTAGTTCAATCAACTTCCAACGTTTATCTTACCGCAAGCGGCCTTTAGAAAAACAAGAAAAAACAAAATAAAATATTTTTTCTTATATTTTTTTGTCTTTTTTTATTTTTCTAAAGGCGCGAAGCGTAAAAAACACCCGAAAGTTCATTTAGTTTTATTGCTCTGATAGCATGTTCTCAATGCTATCAAAGTTATTCTTCTACAGCCACAAACTTTTCCTTTTTCCGCTTGCAACGTGGGCAACGCCATGTGTCGGGTAGGTCTTCAAACTTAGTGCCAGCAGGGATGTTCTGCTTGGGGTCACCCTTTTCGGGGTCATAGGTGTACTTACAAGGGCAAACAAACTTTGTCATCGTCTTGAGGTTTTTAGAAAGTTAATAAAAGATTTCGGGATTATCATCCCAACACCACGTCGAGCACCATCATCAAGACGAAGCCAATGGCAAAGCCGATGGTGCTGAAGTTGGTGTGCTTGCCTTCGGAGGCTTCTGGAATGAGTTCCTCCACCACCACGTAGAACATGGCACCTGCCGCAAAGGCGAGCATATAAGGAAGAACAGGAGTGAGCAGCGAGGCAAGCAGCACGACCGCCAATCCGCCAATCGGTTCGACGGCTCCGCTCAAACTGCCCAGCAGGAACGAGCGCCAACGGGAATTGCCTTCGGCTCGCATGGGCATGGAGATGATGGCACCTTCGGGGATGTTCTGAATGGCGATACCCAACGACACCGCCACCGCGGAGGCAATGGAAATGTTCGCCACTCCCTGTTCCGCTCCGGCAAAGACCACACCCACCGCCATGCCTTCGGGCAGGTTGTGGATGGTGACGGCAAGTGACAACATGGCTGTGCGAGAGAGTTTGGAACGAGGACCCTCGGGTTGGCTGTTGCCCAAATGTAAGTGAGGGGTCACCTCGTCGAGCAGCAGCAGGAAGCCGATGCCGAGCAGGAAACCCACGGCGGCAGGAACCACCGACCACGCACCCTTCCCCTCCTCCATCTCCATGGCAGGAATGAGCAGCGACCAGACGGAGGCGGCAACCATCACGCCCGACGCAAAGCCGAGCAGCGACTTCTGCACATAGGGCGGCATATCGTCTTTCATGAAGAAGACGAATGCAGCCCCAAGCATGGTACCTAAGAGGGGAATGAGCAAACCAATCGCGATTGTCAGCATAAATAGAGAAAGGGGTGACACGGTCTGGTGTCTTCTGCGATGTCGCTAAGTCACTCGTACCTGTCACCCCTCGGCAAAAAATGGGTTTATCGTTCATACGGTGTCATCTGCACCGTCACGACGCAGGGGACTCTTACTGAGCAGGAGCCCACTTACAGCGCACGGGCGACACAATAGCACCTTCTTTTTTCAGTTCGGCAAAAGCCTTATCGACCTCTTTGCGGTCGGCACCGAGTGCCTTGGTCACGTCGCCAGCCGAAACAGGCTTGCCTGCTTCACGCATGGCTTGTAATACTTGTTCTTTCATACGTCAATTATTATTGGAATTTCGCAAGTTTTTTTAGAACAACGAATTTTACGAATATGACTAATATTTTTCTTGCAATGCCGCAAGCGGCAACGAATGAAAACGAACATCGTCGCAAGCGACGGGGCTACCGCATGGCAGAGCCGCCCAAGGCTCTCTTTCGTTTTTATTCGTCGTCGCCCTGCGACATAAAAAAAGATTCGTTTCATTCGTAAAATTCGTTGTTCTAAGAACTCGCAAAAGTTGAGTTATTTTAGAAATTAGAACTTGATGGTCTCGTCCAACTCCATCATCTTGAAGAAGTTGGCGGTGGCATCCTTCAGATAGTACATCACACCGTTCTCGCCATTCTCGCCAAGTGCAGGCTTCAACACTGGCATCTTGTCAACGAGAGCCTTGCCCACCTCTGGACGGTTGTCCTCCACGAGTTTGCACTCGATGCGGAGCGTTCTGCCCTTGAAGGCACAGATTTCAGCCTTCTGGTTTGCGGCAATCTGACGAGTGGCATTGGTCTTCCCGAATGCCATGATGTAGATTTTGTCCTCGAAGTAGAGCATGGCTCCGTAAGGACGTACACGTGGTTGGTCGCCTTCTACGGTGGCGAGATAGAACGTCTTGGCTTCCTCCAAGAAGTCATACACTTTTTTTGCGTCTGCCATAGTGCTACATTATTTATATAGTTATTACATCATTGCGGTGAGGAAGTTCTCGTAACCCAACTTGTCAATGTAGTTGAGGTACTGAGCCATCCAAGCGATGTGCTCCTGCTCGCCTTCAATCCACTTATAAATCAGTTTCTGCGTGGGATAATCATCAGAGAAGGCAACAGCCATCTCACTCATCATCTTGATGGCTCCTTGGGCCTCTGGCGAGTAGTCAGACTCAATCTGCTGTTTCGGGTCGTCATAGAAGGGGAACTCCTGTGTCTTCATCGCTACCTGAAGGTCTGCAGGCTTGCAGCCGAGTTCTACCAGACGCTGCAACACTTCTTCAGCCTCTTCCCACTCTTCTTCAGCCTCTTCCTTCCACTTGTCAGCGAGTTTATTCCAGCCCTGCAGACGGCAGTATGCCGAGAAGGCAAAATGTTGTTTACTGTTTCCAAACCAAGCAGCACCAAGTTCGGCAAACTGCTTCAATGCTTCTTCTTTAGTCATAATTCTTTTCTTTTTAGGTTAATAAATATATGAATGTGGGTGCAAAATTAGGGCAAAAAATGCAAACAAACAAATTTAATCCCAACAAAAAATTATCCGAAACGAAACAAATCGCTTAAAAATGTTTAACTTTGCAGACAAATCAACAAGAATCAGT
Organism: Bacteroidaceae bacterium; assembly: GCA_017470525.1. Taxonomy (GTDB): domain Bacteria; phylum Bacteroidota; class Bacteroidia; order Bacteroidales; family Bacteroidaceae; genus Minthosoma. The sequence continues at coordinate 33,079 of JAFUYM010000066.1, read as the reverse complement.
ATATGTACAATCTGACAGAAGCCTATAAAACGGTGGGACCATCGTTAGAACATGAGGTCTGGAACGGGCGTTTTGCTTGTACCAACAGCAATCCCTACCGAACGATGCTGACCAACGAACTGAGGGACACCTTGGCTTGCTACACGTTCACCCTTATACGGAAGGGGCACTTAACGATGGAGACCAACGGGCAGGTTCTATCACTCAAAGAAAACGACCTGTACATCTATCTGCCCGGTTACCCTGTGAAGATTTGCTCCGTATCAGACGATTACGCATCCATCGTGCTGCTGGTCGATGAACAAACCACCTATGAGACAGCCGCCTTCCGCAACCTGATTCGCGCATCTTACTATCCGCTCGTTCAGTACGGTCAACCCAAACTCACCCTCACCTCCGAAGATGCCGGGCGGCTGGATGCCGCCATGCAAGCCATCCAAGACCACATCTTCCGCCCCACTCAGTTCAACGACGAGACGCTGGAAATGCTCTACTCCGTCTTCATCTTTGACCTCATCGACATTCAAGGGCATTCGCTCAGCCCCAACCACGTCTCTCGGCGAACGGAGGATGTGTTTATCTCATTCTACACGCTGTTGCAACAGCATTTTGCCGCCCATCATGACATTGGCTTCTATGCCGACCAACTGCACATCACCACCACCTACCTCTCCCGCATCGTGAAGCAGGTGACGGGTCGAACCGTGGTGGAATATATCAATCAGATGCTGGCGATGGAAGCCACATGGCTGCTCACCTCATCAAGCCTGAGTGTGGCACAGATTGCCGAACGCCTCCACTTCGCCACTTCCGCCTCGTTCGACAAGTTCTTCATGCGGATGAGAGGTAAATCGCCCAGTTCGTTCAGACGGAAGGACACCTCACCTTCAGGCGTTGAAAAAATGTAGATGAAGAAACAAGCCCCCCTATTCTGCTTTTGCCGTACCCCTCGGGTACACCACTTCGTACCCCTCGGGTGCGGCACAGTGTACCCGAGGGGTACGGCAAAACGCAACCTTTTGAATGATTGTCTCATAAAAAAACCTCTTTTTCACAAAAAACAACACGAAAACCTTTTTGTTTTTCATTTATTTAATGTACCTTTGCCCCAAATACTCACTAACAAACAAATAAAATCTAACATTATTATGGCTCAAGCACCAGAATTTAAGTATGCACCGATGTTCCAGATGGGACAGGACACAACGGAATACCGACTGCTGACGAAAGACGGCATCAGTGTCGGCGAATTCGAGGGTAAGGAAATTGTGAAGGTCTCTCCAGAGGCACTCACGCTGTTGGCTCAGCAGGCTTTCCACGACGTGGAGTTCATGCTGCGCCGCGAACACAACCTGCAGGTGGCTAAGATTCTTCGCGACCCCGAGGCTACGGAGAACGACAAGTATGTGGCTCTGCAGTTCCTCCGCAATGCCGAGACGGCTGCCAAAGGCATCCTGCCTTTCTGCCAGGACACGGGTACTGCCATCATCCACGGCGAGAAAGGCCAGCAGGTGTGGACAGGTTTCGAGGACGAAGAGGCACTGTCGAAGGGTGTCTATAACACCTTCACACAGGACAACCTCCGCTACTCGCAGAATGCTCCGCTGAACATGTACGACGAAGTGAACACGAAGTGCAACCTGCCTGCACAGATTGACATCGAGGCAACCGAAGGTGCTGAGTACCGTTTCGTGATGGTGGCAAAGGGTGGCGGCTCTGCCAACAAGACCTACTTCTACCCCATGACGAAGGCAACCATCCAGAACGAGGGCACGCTGCTTCCGTTCCTGGTGGAGAAGATGAAGAGCCTCGGTACAGCGGCTTGTCCTCCTTACCACATCGCATTCGTGATTGGTGGCACATCGGCAGAAAAGAACCTCCTGACGGTGAAACTCGCCAGCATCAAATACTATGACTCTCTGCCAACCACAGGCGACGAGACAGGTCGTGCCTTCCGCGATGTGGACCTCGAAGAAAAACTGCTGAAGGAGGCATACAAGATCGGTCTTGGTGCCCAGTTTGGCGGCAAGTATCTGGCACACGACATCCGCGTGATTCGTCTGCCACGCCACGGTGCAAGTTGTCCGATTGGCATGGGCGTGTCTTGCTCTGCCGACCGCAACATCAAGGCAAAGATTAACAAGGACGGCATCTGGCTCGAAGTGATGGACAGCAACCCATCTGAACTGATTCCAGAAGAACTCCGTCGTCCGGGCGAAGGCGGCAAGGGTATCGAGATTGACCTGAACAAGGGCATTGACGCTGTACGTGCCGAACTGACCAAATATCCTGTATCTACCCGTGTCAACCTGAAGGGCACCATCATCGTGGCTCGCGACATTGCTCATGCCAAACTGAAGGCTCGTCTCGATGCAGGTGAGGACATGCCACAATACTTCAAGGACTATCCTGTGCTGTATGCAGGTCCTGCCAAGACGCCAGAGGGCTATCCTTGTGGTTCGATGGGACCCACCACAGCCAACCGCATGGACCCCTACGTGGATGAGTTCCAAGACCACGGTGCCAGCCTCGTGATGATTGCCAAGGGCAACCGCAGTGACGTGGTGACCGAAGCCTGCAAGAAGCATGGCGGTTTCTACCTCGGCACTATCGGCGGCGTGGCTGCCGTACTCTCTCAGTCGAGCATCAAGAGCATCGAGTGTGTGGAATACCCAGAACTGGGCATGGAAGCCATCTGGAAGATTGAGGTAGAGGACTTCCCTGCCTTCATCCTCGTGGACGACAAGGGCAACGACTTCTTCAAGCAGTTGAAGCCTTGCACGGGATGCACCATTCTCTAATGACAAATGGCTTATGCGCTGGTTTGAACCGAATCTACAGAAACTGCTCCGAGAGGCTGGTACAGAAGGCCTGCGCATCGGTCACATTGTCCGTAACATCTGCAACATGGAGCCGCAACTCTTTGGTGAGAGACACCCTTACGACGAGGCATGGAAAGAGATTTACCAGTTCCTCCGAGGGGAAAGCAAGAAAACCGATTCGCCCTACCGCTATGTAACGGGCAAGCGAGGACACTTCTATTTCGACCACACCAAAGTGGCAGAAGATTCGCAGATGAGCATAGAATTTTAACTTAAAACCCAACCAATATGGAAGACGTAAAAAAGTATCTGGAAGACGCTGAGGAGAAGATGGAGTTTGCAGCCATGCACCTCGAAGAAGCACTCAGCCGCATCCGCGCAGGACGTGCCAATGTGCACATCCTCGACGAAGTACGTGTTGACTCTTACGGCAGCAAAGTGCCGCTCAGCAACGTGTCGTCGCTCAACACCCCCGATGCCCGCAGCATCACCATCAAGCCATGGGACAAGTCGATGCTCCGTGTCATCGAGAAAGCCATCATCGACTCCAACGTCGGCATCATGCCCGAGAATAACGGCGAAATCATCCGTCTTGGCATCCCAGCCTTGACCGAAGAACGTCGTAAAGACCTGACCAAGCAGTGCTCGAAAGAAGCCGAAACTGCCAAGGTGAGTGTTCGCAATGCCCGTCGCGATGCCATCGAGAGACTGAAGAAGTCCATCAAGACTGGCACTCCTGAAGACATGGAGAAGGACTACGAAGACAAGGTTCAGAAGGCACACGACAAGTACATCAAGAAGATTGATGGCATGCTCGAGGCTAAGAACAAAGAAATCATGACTGTCTGATACTTCGGGCAACGCTCCGAAGAAATATCCCTCAAGGATGCACGGATTAGTCGTCAGAAATACGGGCTACAGTTACACCGTTAAATCGGATGCGGGAGAGGTCTTTGAATGCAAAGTCAAAGGCAACTTCCGCATTCGTGGCATTCGCACGACCAACCCCGTGGCGATCGGCGACAAGGTGACCTTCATCCCCCAAGAGGTGGATGCCGACATCGAACAAGCAAGGCAAGGTCTGATTGTGGAACTGGACGACCGCAAGAACTACATCATCCGCAAATCGACCAACCTCTCCAAGCAGTCACACATCATCGCCGCCAATGTCGATATGTGTTTCCTCATCGTCACTATCCAGCAACCCGAAACACCTCTTCAGTTCATTGACCGCTTCCTTGCTTCTGCCGAGGCATACAGTGTGCCCGTCACCCTCATCTTCAACAAGATAGACGTGGTGGCAGACGAGTGGAAGGACTACCTCGACGGTGTCATCAACCTTTACGAAACCGTCGGCTATCCTTGCCGTCGCATCTCTGCCCTCACAGGTGAAGGTGTAGAAGAACTGCGTGCCGAACTGCAAGGCAAGATTACATTGTTAAGCGGCAACAGTGGAGTGGGCAAATCGACTCTCATCAACACCCTCTTCCCCCATCTCAACCTCCGCACCAGCGAAATCAGCGATGCTTACAACACAGGCAAGCACACCACCACTTTCTCCGAGATGTATGAAGTGGGCGACGGTGGCTACATCATCGACACCCCAGGCATCAAAGGTTTCGGCACCTTCGACATGAAACGGGAGGAAGTCAGCCACTACTTCAAAGAAATTTTCCGCTTCTCCGCCGACTGCCGTTTCAACAACTGCACCCACACCCACGAGCCCCATTGTGCCGTTCGCGAAGCCGTCGAACGCCACGACATTGCCGAAAGCCGCTACAACTCCTATCTCTCCATGCTCGAAGATGAAAAAGAAGACAAATATCGCCCCGCTTATTAGTTCCCCCGCCCGTCTCTTCCTCCTCGTCCTCGTCTGGTGGCTGATGGTTTCCCCATCAGCAGCCCAGTCCATATCCTCCTATGAGCAACACATCGAGCAGGGCCTCGCGGCGGCTCAAGACCACCGCTACGACGAAGCCATCACCCTCTTTCGCCAAGCCCTCAAACTCTCCCCCAACGACATCCGCAATGCCCTTATCTACGCGAACATCGCCCACATTCAAGAGGCAAAAGGCGAACCCCTCAAAGCCCTCGAAAGTTATGACCTTGCCCTCGGTATTGCCCCCGAAAACATTCCCATCCTCCAGTCGCAAACCAACCTCTACATGAGCCTGGGCAACCAAAGCAAAGCCCTGCACGGGTACACCAAAATTCTCGACATCACCCCCAACGACACCACTGCCCTCCTCAACCGCGCCTACCTCTACCAGCAGCGCCGCGACTATCAAAATGCCCAACATGACTACGAACGTCTGCTCACCCTCTCCCCCAACAACTATGCCGCCCAACTCGGAGTAGCCATCCTCTTCCAGAATGCCAACAAACCTCAAGAAGCCATCACCCGCCTCTCCCTCCTCATCGACCAATACCCCGACCGAGCCGAACTTTACTCCGTCCGTGCCGAAGTTGAAGCCGAAGCCCACCAGCCCGAACTCGCTCTCCTCGACCTCGACAAAGCCATCGAACTCGAACCCAACAACACCAACCTCCTCCTCACCCGTGCCTACCTCCACCTTCACGAAAACCACAAACACCTCGCCCAGAAAGACTTCCTCCGCGCCATCGAACTCGGCATTCCACGTGGACAACTGAAGGAGGAACTGAAACAATGCAGATGAAATGATTCCAGCATCGAATCTACGTAATACCAAGCAAAGTAATTACGTTACGCTCAGCATCGTAATTACCATGCTGGGCATAACCTGAACATAACCATCCCTCTCCTACCCCTGCGTTGCAGTTGCTACAAAATTTCTTCTACCGGTTTTGATATCTCATAAAAACTTTGTACCTTTGCAACGTCTTCACCCACCCATACTATCCTCGAGACGTGTGCCTGGGTGGGCAACTACATATTAAAAGGCGTTACTGACGCTTTGTTTTTAGCAACTATTTAATATACAATCACATGAGTAGTGCTAGCAATGACCAAGGAAGGGCATACGAATTTATATGCTTGCATTCTCTACACAATGCTATTACAAAAATCAGACCTTCACAAATTGTAATAAATAGCAGTTATGAAGCAGCTGAAAGAGCATGGAATATATTGTCCCATGCCGAGCAAGCACTCTATTCCTTAAGTGCGGCATCAACGATTGACACCATTTTTGCAATGGAACCAAATATTGTTGAACCAAGCACCGATATATTGTCATTGCATCTTCAAACAGACCAACATGGAGAAATCGCAGATGTTCGCGATATTATTATAGAACGTAAAAATATAACGTGGGAGATTGGTTTGAGCATCAAGCACAAGCAGTTTTCATCGTTTTTCTATAACGATAAAAACAGAGGTGCATTTGGCGAAATGTATTACACATACGACCTCAAAAATAAGCGAAACATTTGCCACATTATTCTGGATTCTGAATTTGAGCACATTGATTATAACGGTACAAAATATCCAATACGGCATGCTCTCTTTGAGGGAATGAACATGTATATCGCTACAGAATCGTTTGACAGAGCATTGTTTGATGAAAAAACCGGATTACCGACATCTCGAGAAGCAGAATTCATAGACGATACTATATTTTATTTTGTTCAAGACAATGAAATATATTTACCGCAACACAAACTTTTACAACTCTTAAAAAATCAGGTAGCATGATAAGATACCAATTTTTCCCTCGTTCAAGAGGAGTAACAAAAGAAATACAGGACATCATTGATTGTTTCAAAACTGTGGAGGATGAGATTGATTCCTTTACAAAAAATCTTGTCTCAAATGACGTGCTTGCAGCCGTCCGTCCACATATTGAAAGGCTTGGTTACAAGGTGGAATGTGGCAAGAGTAACGAGGAAAAGATTGATGTACCTGTTTTGTTCGGTCAAGATAATCAGATTGACAAATCGTTTTATGCTGATGCTTTAAGTGCTGATGGTAGAATCGTGGTAGAAGTGGAAGCAGGACAAGCAACAGAGAACCATCGCTTCTTGAAAGACATATTCGAGGCATGTATGATGTTTGACGTTGAATACCTTGTACTTGCTGTAAGGAATATTTACAGGAAACATGATGATTTCCAACGCGTCTTCACATTTCTTGAAACAATGTACATCTCAAATCGTTTACAATTACCTTTGAAAGGAATACTACTTATTGGATACTAATGGGTAAATACCAAATTACAACAGAGTTTCTCTATAGGTCAACTACTGAGATTCAAGCAGATTCGGAAGAGAAAGCAAAAGAAGTCTGGGGGAGAATGTCCATAGAGAAAATCGTAGGTAAGAGAAATATTGACATTGGAGAATTAGAAGATGGCATTGTTATTGCTATAGACAAAGAGTTATGACGCGCGAAGAAGCCATAGCAGCAGGCATGGAGGTGCATGAGATACAGCACTCGATGAAGAGACGCACTTCATGGCACGACTATAGCCGTAAGGGAACGTACATGCTGACCCTTGTGGTGAAGGAGCGTAAGGCATTATTGGGCACGTTAAAGGGGTGCTTGGAAGGTGAGACGGCTCCTTATGTGGAGTATTCTGCCCTCGGAAGCACAATTGTTATGGAAGAGCAGAAGAAGATTAGTCGCTATTACCCTCATGTGGAGGTGTGGAAACTATGTGTAATGCCCGACCACTTACACATGATTGTAAGGGTCAATGAGGACATGGGAAAAGGTCAACATCTTGGGAAAGTTGTGGCAGGATTCAAGTCGGGATGCAACATTGCCTATTGGAAGTTGTACAACATGAATGAACCTCCGAGACAGGGTTTGTTTGAGAAAGGCTACTGCGACAAAATTCTCATGCACGAGGGACAATTGGATAAATGGAAGCACTATCTTGATGACAATCCTCGCCGATTGATGATGAAACGCCAGAACCCATGTCTATTTACCGTGCTCACAGGTATGGAGGTAGCAGGTGAGCAATGCCAAGTAGTAGGTAATAGATTCTTGCTGAATATCCCCGACAAGATGGCTGTCATCGTACATAGGCGCTATACAGACGAGGAGAACGCTCGGCTGAGAGAGAAATGGCTGGTATGTGGAGAACGTGGTGGTGTGCTCGTTAGTGCTGCCATCTCACCAAAGGAGAAAGAGGTCTTGCGAGAAGCCATGAGCCGAGGTCACAACATTATCCTGCTTAGGGAGAATGGTTTCCCGAAGTTATATAAACCCTCTGGTGAAGCCTTTGATGCTTGTGCCAGGGGATTGCTGTTGCAAATAAGCCCCTGGGATTTCCATCAAGAGAAAAGGGTGATAACGAGGGCGCAATGCCTTCACTTAAATGAGATGGCGGAAAGGATTGCCGGTGATGGATAGAGACTATATGCTATTCAAGCGGCAGAACCGCTTGGAACAGTAGTGACAAAGCAACCGTTCACGTCAGTTATGCTGACGTTCCATTCAGGCATAGATGATACCAAACACGTCTCTTTCTATTGTGTCTGCTCATTGGATGAAACTTCATTTGCGATACAACAAACAGTGTAAGAGAATGTCCAGAATACAAACATTCCCAGACAAGTTTAAGTTTGAACTAAGTGGAGAAATAGAGGATGAACATATAAAATCATCTCTATACAGACAAGTTCAAACTTTTAGCATGTTTCCTCAAATTATAGTTTTGAACGATTAATAACAAACAGAATATTCAAAAAGTCATTCACTATACTAATGGCGTGAAAGAGAATGGATGAACAATTAGGAAAAGGGAAATGGTTTTCTGATGAAAAAGGAGGGCAAGATAATGCTCCTTCAATTATCATGAATAGATTCCTTTACCATATCGTGGCATTTCTGGTGGTGGCAGTATGGGGGTCGACGTTTGTGTTCACCAAACTGTTGCTGATGAATGGGATGACGGCAGCAGAGATTTTTGTGCTGCGGTTCATCATCGCTTACGTGCTGCTGTTGGGCTTTTCGCTGACAAGGCGACCGTTCAGATTGATGGCGATATCGGTGAAGGACGAGTTGCTGATGGCGGCACTGGGCATCAGTGGTGGGTCGCTTTATTTTCTGACGGAGAATAGTGCGATGAACTATACGACCACGACGAACACATCGCTCATTGTCTGCCTTTGCCCCCTATTTGCAGCAGGACTCATCTCTCTGTTTTACAAAACCGAACGGTTGCGAGGCATACAGATTGTGGGCACACTGATGGCAGCGGTAGGCGTGGCGGTGGTGGTGCTCAATGGACATTTTGTGCTGCACCTCTCACCCAAGGGCGATGCTTTGGCATTTGCTGCTTGTCTGTGTTGGGCGGTTTATTCACTGTTGATGATTCCGGCAGGAAAACGTTATGACACAATCTTCATCACACGAAAGGTTTTCTTCTACGGATTGCTGTCGATGGTGCCCTATTTTATGCTAAGACCAGGATTCCCCACCATGGATGCCATCATGCAACCTGCCATCCTTGGCAACCTGCTTTTCTTGGGATGCATCGCATCAATGGTCTGCTTTGTGGCATGGAACTGGGCAATGAAGAAGTTGGGAGCGATGATTGCCACGAACTATGTGTATTTCAATCCTGTGACCACTGTACTTTTCGCTTGGATGGTGCTGCATGAACACATCACCATCTACTTTCTTCTCGGCACAGTGCTCATCCTATTGGGCATGTACTTGGCTGATAAGAAAGCAACCTAACACTATAAATACTCTCATCTCCTTAGCCCAAAGTCTGTAAGATACGTGCCTTTGCTTCATCAAGGAGGGCAAAGAGTTCTTCTTGGGTTTCAGCACGGAGAATCTTGATGCGGGTTTGGCGAAAGTCGGGGATGCCTTTGAAGAGAGGGCTGTTGGCGAGGTGGCGGCGCACGTGCATAATGCCACCGAGTTCGGTGCGCTTGCGTTCTTTAAGGGCATTGTCTTCGCGGAGAGAATATTCAACACTTTTCTGTATCTGTCGTTTCAAGACGTCCATCTTCCAGTCGAGTGTCATGGTATCATCATGATGCCCCGTGTCGAGATAAGTGCGTACATCCTTGAAAAGCCAAGGTTGACCGAAGGTGGCACGTCCTATCATGACAGCATCCACACCATAATGACTGATGGCATCGGAGGCTTGTTCGGCTGTGCAGATGTCGCCATTGCCAATGATAGGAATGGTGATATGGGGATGAGCCTTCACCTCACCTATCAGCGTCCAATCCGCCTCGCCTTGATACATCTGGCTACGTGTCCTGCCATGAATAGTCAGTGCTTCGATACCACAATCCTGCAATCGTTCTGCCAGTTCGAGAATGAAAGGAGTCTTTTCGTCTGTGGCACGATGCCATTCAGAGGGAATGTCATACAATGACGGAACATCCCATCCCAAACGAGTCTTCACCGTCACGGGAATCTTGACTGCCTTGACCACTTCCCGTGTGATGTCAAGCATCAGTTGTGGGGTGCGCAACATACCTGCACCCGCCCCTTTTCCTGCCACCTTCTTCACAGGACAGCCAAAGTTGATGTCAAGAATGTCGGGGTGTGCTTCGCTTTCCACAATTTGGGCAGCCTCAACCATGCTCTCCACATCGCGACCATAAATCTGAATCGCTACGGGACGCTCACGGTCATCTACCCGAATCTTCTCCAATGAGCGGTTCACATTACGGATGAGCGCGTCGGCACTGACGAACTCGGAATAAACCATGCTCGCCCCAAACTCCTTGCATAGAAGTCGAAAAGCCTGATCTGTCACGTCTTCCATCGGCGCCAACAGAACAGGCTTATCTCCAAGATTGATATTACGAATCTTCACGCTTTATGCCTCCGAGAACTGGTCTTTACCAACACCACACAATGGGCATTCGAAATCATCTGGGAGGTCTTCAAATGCAGTGCCTGGCTCAATGCCACCTTCTGGATAACCTACCTCTGGATCGTACTCCCAACCGCAGGTATCACATACATATTTCTTCATAATTGTCGTTGTTTTTTAGAAGTTATAGAAGTTATCACTATGCTCAGAAGTTAAAGACAAATGTCATACTATCGTTTTGGTATCGTCTCTAACTTCTGAATTTTCTATTTAAAATATCTGTTATACAATCCTTGGAAGCCAGCACCATGACGTGCCTCGTCCTTTGCCATCTCGTGAACCGTGTCGTGAATAGCATCAAGACCCAGTTTCTTAGCCACCTTAGCGATGTCAAGTTTGGCAGCACAAGCACCTTCTTCCGCTTCCATTCGCTTCTTCAGGTTGGTCTTCGTGTCCCAAACCATCTCGCCAAGCAGTTCAGCAAAACGAGAAGCGTGGTCAGCCTCCTCGTAAGCATAGCGACGGAAAGCCTCAGACACTTCGGGATAGCCCTCGCGGTCTGCCTGACGAGCCATTGCCAAATACATACCTACTTCACAACACTCACCATTAAAGTGGTCTTTCAAGCCCTGAAGTACAAATGCACCTTCCTCACCTTCTGGAATAGCCTTAGCCACGCCTACTTCATGTTCACAAGCGAAATTCAGTCCTTCAGTCTCTTCCTTCTCTTTGAACTTAGAGCCAGGAACCTTGCACTGTGGACACTTCTCTGGAGGGTTCTCGCCCTCATAAACATACCCACACACGGGGCATACCCATTTTTTAGCCATAAATGTTAGAGTTTTAGGGTTAGTTAATCATTTTTATCGCAAACCTTTCATCGGATAGCCCGCCTATAAGCGTCGTGCATATCCTAAGAGTTGCAAAGATAAAGAAAAGGTCGCATCCCCCAAAACTTTTTCCAAAAATTTTTCCGTTCCTCCGAAAAAAGTTTATTCACAAGCCCTCTACGACACCTTTTTTTTCAGAAATGAATAGTTCTGGCATACCCTATTCAGTGTTTTCCACTCTTTCGACCAAAGTCAGCAGGGATTTCGCCCCATTCCTCCGTCGGCCATTTGATAATCGGATTCCTGTATGTGTTATTTCTCAACCATGTCTCAGCACGAGCAATCAGTTGATACAAAGCCTCCGATTTCTCATTTCGTTCTAATGTAGTCTTGCACTGCTTCCGCTTCACCCACAGTTGCGCATTCACGCTGTCGCTGTATATAGGCATCGTGTCCAACCCCTTCTGCTTCAACAAAGCCAATCCATGTACAATAGCCAAAAATTCCCCGATATTGTTTGTACCCCATACAGGACCATAATGAAAAATCTCCTTCCCCGTCTTCAGATACACCCCACGATACTCCATCTTTCCAGGGTTGCCGCTACATGCTGCATCCACTGCTATGGCTTCGTTGACGGCTACAGGAGGAAAAGGTTTTGAGGAGTTACCACTACGTTCAGAAGTTATGGATATTAACGGAGTTTGCGATGATGCCTGACTGTCAGCATCACATTTGTCTTTATCTTCCTCTAACTTCTTTAACTCCTCTAATTTCCCCTGAAAAGCCTCATATCCCATCTCAAATGCCTCTTCCGCCTCTGCTTCCGTCTTGAACGCTTTATATTTCGCCCCCGAGAAGCCCTCTACAGCCTCCTTGCATGCCTCCCATGAGGTGTACACCCCATCCTCAGCACCATTCCATACCACATAAAACTTCTGTTTTGCCATTTGCTCCCTTTATTTATTACGAATGCAAAGGTAATACTTTTTTATGATATACACAAACATGAGAAGCGACACCTGAACTTATCAGATGCCGCTTCTCTTTATATATACAAGAGTAAAAGTTTACTAGTTGTTCCCTTGCTTTAGAGTTGAGGACCAGCAGCAACAAGTGCCTTGCCTGCTTCGTTGGTGGTGTACTTGTTGAAGTTCTTGATGAAGCGACCAGCGAGGTCCTTTGCCTTCTCTTCCCAGATAGATGCGTCAGCGTAAGTGTCGCGTGGGTCGAGGATGGCTGGGTTCACGTTTGGCAGGGCTGTTGGCACTTCGAAGTCGAAGAATGGAATCTTCTTGGTCTCAGCCTTGAGGATAGAACCGTCGAGGATGGCGTCGATGATACCACGTGTGTCTGGAATGGAGATGCGCTTGCCAGTACCGTTCCAACCGGTGTTCACGAGGTAAGCCTTAGCACCGCTCTTCTGCATCTTCTTCACGAGTTCCTCAGCATACTTGGTTGGGTGCAACTCGAGGAATGCCTGACCGAAGCAAGCAGAGAAAGTTGGAGTTGGCTCAGTGATACCACGCTCTGTACCTGCGAGTTTTGCAGTGAAGCCAGAGAGGAAGTAGTACTGAGTCTGCTCTGGAGTGAGGATAGACACTGGAGGCAACACACCGAATGCGTCGGCAGAGAGGAAGATGACGTTCTTGGCAGCAGGACCTGCGCTCTTGCCGTTCACCTTCTTCACGATGTTGGTGATGTGCTCGATAGGATAAGAAACGCGAGTGTTCTCGGTTACGCTCTTGTCGGCGAAGTCAATCTTGCCATCCTCAGCCACAGTAACGTTCTCGAGGAGAGCGTCGCGCTTGATAGCGCCGTAGATGTCAGGCTCGTTCTCCTTAGAGAGGTTGATGACCTTAGCGTAGCAACCGCCTTCGAGGTTGAACACGCCTTCGTCGTCCCATCCGTGCTCGTCGTCACCGATGAGGAGACGCTTTGGATCTGTGGAAAGGGTGGTCTTACCTGTACCAGAGAGACCGAAGAAGATGGCTGTGTTCTTGCCTTCCATGTCAGTGTTGGCAGAGCAGTGCATAGAAGCGATGCCCTTGAGTGGGAGGTAGTAGTTCTGCATAGAGAACATACCCTTCTTCATTTCACCACCGTACCAAGTGTTGATGATGACCTGCTCACGGCTCTTGGTGTTGAAGGCAACGCAAGTGTCTGAGTTCAGACCCAGATCCTTGTAGTTCTCCACCTTTGCCTTAGAAGCGTTGTAGATGACGAAGTTAGGCTCGAAGTTCTTCAGTTCCTCTTCGGTAGGCTGGATGAACATGTTCTTGATGAAGTGTGCCTGCCAAGCCACCTCGACGATGAAGCGTACAGCCAGACGGGTAGCCTCGTTGGCACCGCAGAATGCGTCAACCACGTAGAGTTGCTTGTTGCAGAGTTCCTTGATGGCGATGTCCTTCACCTTTGCCCAAACCTCCTCAGACATGGGGTGGTTGTCGTTCTTGTAGGCGTCAGAAGTCCACCATACGTTGTTGTGGCTCTCGTCGTTGTCAACGATATACTTGTCTTTAGGAGAACGACCCGTGAAGACACCTGTCATCACGTTCACTGCACCGAGTTCAGTCTCCTTGCCCTTCTCATAGCCTTCGAGAGCAGGGTTGATTTCAGCCTTGTAAAGTTCCTCGTAAGAGGGATTGTGCGCAATCACTGTGGAACCAGTGATGCCATACTTTGTCAAATCTAATGCCATAGTACTTGTGTTATTAATAATGTGAATAATATATCTTCTTACCTTTTCATTTGGAAGAAAGTCCCATCAAGACCTTTGACTTCATGGAAATCGACCAAATCAAGCACAAAGGTAAGCATTTCTCCTTTTTAGACAAAGCCTGTCAACACCCATTTCAGATTTTTTTCATTTATTTATCACAATTTGTCAGAAAATGGGCAAATTTTAGGAATGAGTTGCAACATTTGGTTTACAATCCTTCAAAAACATGAGCCAAAAATTGGTAGGGTAAAATAAAAGAGTTACCTTTGCACGCCAAAAAACAAAAAAGGCAGCGGGATGTAGCGCAGTTGGTAGCGCACTACGTTCGGGACGTAGGAGTCGCGTGTTCGAGTCACGTCATCCCGACCAACAAAAAAGATATCCACTTCTTATCATAAGGGTGGATATCTTTTTTTGATTCCTGCAAAAATTACACGCAGCACCATTCAAAAAGGCGATGGTGGTATCATCGAATCACGCATTTCCTTCCTTTGTGGATATAGATGCCATGAGTAGGATGAGAGACGGGGATGCCTTGAAGTGTGTAAAAGAGGGCATCCTCTTGTGGAGTTTTGAAGTGTTCGATAGAGGAAGTGAACTCATTGAACTGCCACCAATCCCAATTAAAGAGGGACTCACTTCCTGTACCCGTGAAACTGAAATGCACATCGTGAGTGCCTGTAGGAATGTTGGTTAGATTGAAAGTACGCTCTTCCCACACATTGTCACCCCCTGTAGATTCTATCTTGATTCTTGCCAATATCCGTCCTTTGGCATTATTAAGGCGAACGACCAGATAGCCCGCACCTTTTTCCGACGCCACACGCATAGTAATGGAATGTGCGCCGTCAGTTCCAAAATCCACATTTGCCACACGCATCGAGTCGCCCGAATGGATGTCGGTCACATAAACACCTGTGGATTCATTTCCTACCACACTAATGCCATATCCTGCATTCAGCGTTTCAGCCTGTTGCTGCTCGTAAGGATTCATCGTACGAAGCGCTTTCACACCTGTGCGAGTGGCGGCAATGGGTCGGATGGTTCCATCGGCATTGAAAGTCATTTCCTCCACTGCCATGCTGCGATTAAAACCTCCACCTCCTTGTGCCCAACCCATATGATAGAAAAAGTAGTCCTTTCCTTGGTAGTTGACAATACCGCTATGATTCGTGAAAGAACCCGTGTTCTGTTGTCTCATCACTTGTCCACGATAAGTCCACGGTCCTATAGGGCTGGAACTGGTGCTATAAGAAATATGTTCAGGCACACCTCCTGCTGCATATATCAAGTAGTAAGTATCGCCACGCTTGTCCAGCCAAGGTCCCTCTTCATAACAATCACTACCTGTCACTTTGTCATCGACCTTCACACCCCCAAAGGCTTCAGCCGTCAGTGGCACTTCCACCACTCCCTTATTGCCTATGCTGGTGTCTATCAAAATCATGTTGCTTCTCAACTTTGCATAGCGCAACTTATTATTGCCCCAATAGAGGTATGCCTGCCCGTCATCGTCAATGAAGACGGTTGGGTCAATGTCCCCACCTTCCCCCGTATCGAAAATCGGCTGACGACGAGCATCCTTGAAAGGACCAGACGGCTTGTCACTCTTTCCCACACCGATGTAGTGTCGCCAATCATTCGGTTTCGACAGACATATATACCAATAATACGTGCCATTCTTCTCCACACACTGGCTTGCCCAACAAGTACCTTCACGTCCCCACGAAAATGCCGTGCGCGGCATGGCGATGCCGTGGTCTGTCCAGTTTACCATATCTACCGTAGAATAGACACGCCAGCGTTCCATGTAATAAAAATCATTGACACCTGGCACATTCATGTCTTCGTCGCAATACACATATAAACTGTCATTCCCCTGAAACACCATCGGAGCAGGGTCTGCCGTATAACAATGCGACACAATAGGGTTTTGTGCCTGCATAGCCCCGTAAGTCATTAACAGAGATAATACGAATAATATTCTTCTCATAACAGACTTGAAAATGTTTAATATCCAAAAATCTCTTCAAGGGTAAGCCGCTTAACAGGGGCTATCTTCTGGAGTTCGTCCATGTTCAGTTCCTTCTCGTCACCGAGGATGATGTAGTGCCAGGGCTTGTGGGTCATGTGCTGCTGCTCGAAGCGGGTGATGTCTTGAAGGGTGAGAGTGGGGAGGGTGTTGTACACACTCTCGTAGAGATCATAGTCGAGTCCGAGTTTTTTCATCTGGAGGTAGTAGTTGATGAGGGCAAACTTGGTGACGCGGCGGCTCTGGAGGGTCTTGGTGAGCGACTGTTTGGCGAGTTGGAAAGCGGCATCACTCTGTGGCATCTGCTCGGTGATGTCGTTGAAGACGTGAATGCAGTCCATCATTTTGTCGTTTTGGCTGATGATGTGCTCCATAGCATACTCGGGCTCGTCTTTCTTGTCGGGCGAGGCATAGTAGGCACTGGCATTGTAAGCCAATCCACGTGCCTCGCGCAGTTCCTGAAAGACGATGGTGTTCATGCCACCACCAAAGTATTCGTTGAAGAGGTCTTCCACGGCTGCCTTCTCAGGTGTCCACTGTGTGCCTTCGTTGTGATACTTGCGCATGTAGATGTTCTTGGCATCGTAGGGAGCCAAGTACACCGCTGTCTGTGGGGTCTGCTGGAACACGTAGGGTTTGTTCTCCAAGGCTGGAAGCAACTTCTTGGGTGTCTTGTGCAGTTTGTTGACGGTCTGCTCCACTTTGCTTTTCTCCCATGGACCGTAGTAGATGACGGTGTGCTCCATGCCGGAGAGGTTCTTCAGCAGGTCGAGCAGGGTCTGTGGGTCGGTGCTCTTCAGGGCATCGGCACTCATGATGTTGGTGTAGGGGTTATAGTCGCCATAGAGGGTGTATGCCCATGCGCGGTTGAAGCAGGGGCGTTGCTCCTTCTTCTGGTCTTCGCGGCTCTTGAGTGTCTGCTCCACGTACTGGTTGTACACTTCTTTGTCTGCCTTGGCACTGCTGAGCACCTGTTCGGTGAGGGCGAGGGCATCTTGCATCCGGTCGGCAAGACCCGTGATGGTGATGTTCATCTCTTCTTCTGCCACACTGACGCTGTAACTGCAAGCCATCTCGTAGAACTTCTTTTGGATGTCCTCGTTTGTGAGTTTGTCTGTGCCGAGCAGAGTGATGTAGTCGGCGGCAACATCGTAGCGGTTGTCTGCCTCATTGCCAAACTCGTAGTGGAAGGCGAGAGTGAAGAGGTCATTAGTGGTGTTCTGCTTGTAGATGACGGGCAGTTTCTTCTTGGTCGTCCAGAAGGTGAGTTCCTCCTTGAAGTTGGCAAACTTGGGTTGGATGGGGTCAACGTGGCTCTCGTTGATGCCGTCGAGGAAGGCGCTATGCAGGTCGCGATTGGTCGGAATCGGGGTGATTTCGGGCTTGTCAATCTTCTTGATGCTGGTGTCCTCGCCTTGCAGTTTGAGGGCGCAGACATAGCCATCGGTGAGGTATTGATTGGCAAAACGAACCACGTCGTCTTTGGTCAGATGGCTGATGCGGTCAATCTGGTGGACGGCTTCTGCCCACTCGCTTCCGTTGATGTAGGCATCGACCAGCACGCCGACACGTCCACGGTTCTCCTCAATCTGGCGGTTGTAGTGCAGTTTCAGGTTGTTGACGATGGCGGTGATGAGATGGTCGTCGAAGTCGCCTTGCTTCAGTTTCTTCACTTCGGAGAGCAGGAGGGCTTTCACTTCGTCGAGTGTTTGGGACTCGTTGGGGTAGCCGACGAGGGCGAGAACGCTGTAGTCTTTCAGGGGCAGCAGTTGTGCGCCACCTTCCTGTATGCGCATCTTCTGATTCAGGTCGAGGTCGATGAGTCCTGCCTTACCGTTGCTGAGGATGTTGCTGACGAGTTGCAGGGTGTCGTTCTGCTGGTTGGCGGCTCCTTTGAATCGCCAGCCCAGGATAATGCTCCCCTGCTCGATGCCCACCACCGAAGTGTCTTGCGGAGTCGTGAAGACGGGCTGTGCAGGGAACTGACGGGGACTGATGTCCTTGCCCGGTTGCCAAGCGCCGAAATAGCGTTCGATGGCATCCATCGTCTTGTCATAATCAAGATCACCCACCATGCAAATTGCTACATTATTGGGCTTGTAGTAGCGGTTGAAGTAGTTCTGGATGTTCACGATGGAAGGGTTCTTCAGGTGCTCCTGTGTGCCGATGGTTGTCTGTGTACCGTAAGAGTGGGAGGGGAAGAGTTTCGCCATGAGGGCATCAAACTGCTTCTCGTCGTCGCTGCTGAGCGAGATGTTCTTCTCCTCATACACCGCCTCCAACTCGGTGTGAAAGCCGCGGATGACCATGTTCTGGAAGCGGTCTCCCTGAATCTTCGCCCAGTTCTCCACCCGCTGTGCCTGTGTGCCGACACCCATCATTGCCAAGATGGCAAGCAAAAGAAGTTTTCTCATTTTCGGTTGTAATTATACCGCAAGCGGTCTTTGAAAAACCTAAAAAAACAAGAAAAAACCATAAAAAACAATATCTGGTTAATCAAGTTCTTTAATGATAAAGAATAGTGGTTTTTTGAGGTTTTTTATGGTTTTTCTAAAGACGCGAAGCGTTAAGAAGAACTTTCGGAAATTGAGTCGTTATTTAATAGTTTCTAAGAAGTCTCTCAGTTGTTCGTCCTCCACATCGCCCATCTGGTACTCCTTCTCCGCATCGTCTTTCACCATCTTCAGCCACCGCGCGTATGCCTCTTCTGCCTCGTGCATCCAGTGGTCACGGTCGATGAACATGTTGCCGCCACACTGCTGCATCACAAAGTTGGCGTATGCCTGCTCGTATGGCTTGTAGTTCTGGTGAATCTGCTGCAGCACTCCCTTCAGTTCTTCTGCCGTGCCGATGGTGCCGTTTTCGATGTCGCGCACCACGCTGTCCAGTTCACTTTTGGGTGCCAGCATTCCCATCATGTCGACCCATCTGCTGCCGTCTGCCTCTGCGGTTTCAGCCGTGTTGGTCTGGAAGCAATGATGCAGGAAGAGTTTGATGATCATGTCGTAATACTGAATGCCTTTCACCAGTGCCAATTGCTTTATCTTGCAGCCACCGTATTCATATATTTCCGTGTCTTCGGAATGTGTCTTCTGCAGGTTCTCCAGCACCGACTTTCCCTCCAGCACTGACTGGATGATGTAGGGATTGGGGAAGGCGAAGTTGATGAGGTCATTGCGTGAGTCGAGCGGACGTGCATCGCGCTTGGGCCACTTGTTAATGTCGCGCCATGTGCCCACCGTGCGGATGTTGATGCCAGGCACCAGCCATGTGTCTCTGCCTTCGGCAATCACGTAACTGAACGGCAACTTCTGCACTTGCGGATGGCTCTGCACCTTGCCCATCACCATGGAGAAACTGCCTACATGGGCGGGCCAGAGGATGTGGCTGCCGCTGGCGGTCTTGCTGCCGCGGTCGAGTGTGCCCCAGTGGATGGGCCCCATCTTGTAGGCATGGTTGCTCTGGTTTGTGCCCGACCCTGCGTTGTAGAAGGAGAAGGCTCCGCCGATGAGGAGGGTGCTCTTGTGGTGGCTCGTGGCGAATGGTCCGCAGAAGGCGGCGCAGGACTCTCCGTTGTCCATGTAACTGTTGGCAAAGAAGATGCTTCCCTCGGCGGAGAAGCCCTTGCCGATGTGCACCGACTCGCCCACAAAGCAGCCCGCCACCTTCGCTCCGTCTGTCACGCTGGCTCCAGCCGCCACGATGCTGTTCTCCAGAATCACGTCTGTGCCAATCAGCGTGCCGGCGTCGTCGGTGCTCATGATGGTGCAGTTGCTGATGCGGCTGCTGCCCTGCACTTCGCATCCTTCTCCAATCTTCACGTTGCTGATTTCCTTTGCGCCCACAATGCGGGCGCCGGCTCCCATCGAGCCACAGCCTTTTGCCTCAGAGGATGACCTGCCCAGTTTCCGCACTCCCTCGAAGTTCACCATCATCCACGCTAACTGTGCCGTCAGCCCCTCGAAAAGCACGATGTTGCCGCTGCCTCCCTCGTTCAGCACCGAAATCTCCGTGCCGCATCCGAAAGTGCTGTCCTCCTGATTGGTGATGACCCCTACGTTTGCCACATAGCAGCGGTCGCCAATCTGCTCGTTCGAGATGTAGCCACGCACATTCTCGATGAGGCAATCGTCGCCAATCACCACGTTGCGCAAGGTGGCGTTCCTGATGCAGCAGGGGCGGCGGAATCCTTCTTCCACCTCCACCGAGCCGTTCAGGTTGCCAATCTCCACATGGCCATACAGCAGCACATCCTTCATTCGCGAAGGCGAGAAGCCTTCGTCCACCAGGATGTCGGACCAGTCCTCAGCCCAACACCCACGCTCCTCCAACTGAGCGATTTCGTTCACGGTCAGTTCTCTCATACTTCTGTCGATATGTTTGTTTTGCCTACAAAGTTATGGAATTTTAATGAAACAAAGATGAAGATGCAGGAAAAAATGACGTGGAGAGCATTTTGTGCCCACATTTGTTGCCATGATGAGTCACGGGCGCGGGGCACCGCAGGTTCAATCTGTCAGATGAATGTGGGTCACCTTCAATTCAATCTGTCACATCATCGGTGCCGGTCAGGCGAATGAGATGCCGTCACACGGTGGGAGCGGTCGTTTCACGTATCGCAACTGATTGCGCACGCCGACACCCATGATGCCAGTCCGGGGGTCGCGGCGGAAGCGCCGCAGTTCCATGCTCGCCGTCGTCTTCGCCAGCCCCGTCAGCCGCATGTAGTCCATCAGCCGCATCTCGTGGTGAGTCTCCAGATACTCCTGCGCCATCTGCAGGCGCTCGGCTGCCGTGGTCTTCACCGCATAGCGCCGCTTGTCCATCCCGCTGAACTCCAGTTCGCACTGCCGCCTGAGCATGCCGATCCATTCGCTGTCGGCTCGGAACTGGATGGAGTCAATCTGCACCTTCTCCGTCGGATGCCTGTGCTTCAACTCCTTCAGGTCGGGCACCGGCTCTCCCTTCTTCATGCTCAACTTCACACGGAATGTGCCCATGCCGTCTATCTTCACCGAGTGCCCGATGCTGAAGTAGAAGTTCAGCCGGTTCACAATGCGGCGCACGGCGCCGTCAATGTCCGCCTCCGTGAATCCGCTTCCCGGCGAAGCGCATTCCCGCAGAAACATCTTGTAACTGATCTGGTTGCAAAAGGTCGGCTCGGGCACCATCAGCGTCTTGCCCGTCCCGTTCAGGTCTGTTATCTGCCTAAAAGAGTATTCCATACAGTGTCACATTTTCTCGCCTGCAAAGATAGCACATTCCCGCCACATTGCCAAGAAAAAGTCCAATCATTTATTCATTTTCCCGCATTTCGTTCAATGACAGCGAACAATTGTTCAATGTCAATGAACAATTATTCAACGACGATGAACAATTGTTCAATGACAATGAACGACTTCTCTTGCGGGTGTCCCGCCTTTCCTCTTGTGGAGGAAAGCATTTTTCTCTTGCGTGTGTCCCGCCTTTCCTCTTGTGGAGGAAAGCATTTTTCTCTTGCGTGTGTCCCGCCTTTTCTCTTGCGGCGGAAAGCATCCGCCGCCTGTGGTGCATCGATTTTTTCTTTACATCATTCTGAACTGTTGGGGCGACATGCCTGTGTAGCGATGGAAATAGGTGCCGAAATGAGACTGGTTGGCGAAGTTGAGGCGGTCGGCAATCTGCTTGATGCTGAGGCTATTGTCGTGCAGGAGGATTTTTGCCTCCTTGATGATTTCTTCCCGGATGATTTCGTTGGCGGTCTTGCCCGACTGCTTTTTGCACACGGTGGAGAAGTATTTGGGGGTGATGTTGAGCATGGCGGCATATTCGTTCACGCTGACAAAAGGCTGGTGAGGGTCTTCCAGCAGTTTGACGAACCGCTGGAAGATGTGCTCCGCCGAGGTGTAGTTGGCACTCTCCAGGAGGAAGTTGTTGTGCTCGAAGATGTCGCAGAACTCATAAATCAGGGCGGTGAACAAACCGCTCAGCGACAGATGCTTGCTGGTCGATTCGGGGGCATTCAGTTTGCCGTTCAGCAGGTCGTAATACATGCACAGACGCTTGATTTCCTCCTGTTCAGCATGTATCACGCAGTTGGGAACGATGGTCCGGTTCGTCCAACTGAGCCTTGCCTCCTTCATCATGCTTTCCGCCATCTCTTTCGACAGGATGAACCCTCTGATTTCGAGGTCCATGCTCATCATCGACTTCTCCAGAATGTGGGTGGGAGGGCAAAGGAAGATGTCACCTGCCTGTATGGTGAACTCTTTGTCTTCCATGCAAATGCTCCCACATCCCTTGAGCACGATGATGGCGATGTATGTTTCTACCAGCACGACTTTCTTCTCCACTTCTTCCTTCACCTTGCCCATGTCGCTGACCAAGGCGATGGTGTTGTCCCGATAGTCAGTCACAATCTTTTGCCCTATCGATGCTAAATTCGCTCTTTCCATATTGTTCTATTTTTTCTTTTTGTGTGCAAAAGTACGGCTTTTCTTCCGATTTCCATTGTTTCATTTCACTTCTCATTTGTTCTACGTATCTCCTTTGCACTTGAAATAAGAGAAATGGAACAAAACAGAAGTGTTTCATTTGTCCCATATTTCTCTTTTTCGCCGTTACTTTGCAAAAAAATTAGCAATAAAAGAGTAATAGAACATGAAAAAAGTAGCATTTCTTTCTGCTGTGATGCTGACATTGTTGGCATCGTGCAGCGGAGGCAAGCAGGAGCGGAAGGTGGCTCCTGTGAGAGTGAAGACAGAGGTGGTCGGCGAGGCTGCCGACGTCAATGGTCGAATCTACGTAGGCGAAGTGGAGGCTGAGTCGAGCACGGCGGTCAGTTTCACGGGCAGCGGCACGGTGCTGCGTGTGCTGGTGGATGAAGGACAGCGTGTGAGCAAGGGACAACTCATCGCCGAGATGGATGCCACACAGGCACGGAATGCCCTTGCTAACTGTGAGGCACAGATGCGGCAGGCAAATGACGCCTTGGCTCGAATGAAGCAACTGCACGACCAGAACTCGCTGGCAGACATGAAGTGGGTGGAGACACAGAGCCAAGTGGCACAGGCTCAGGCTCAACTTGACATGGCGAAGAAGGCGGTGGCTGATTGCCGCGTGCATGCACCCGTGAGCGGCGTGGTGGGCAAGAAGATGATGAACGCAGGGGAAACAGCGCTGCCCAGCCAGCCCGTGTGCACCATCCTTAATATAAATAATGTGAAGGTGAAAGTGAGTGTGCCGGAGAAAGAGATTGCCCAGTTCTCAGCCACGACGCCGACGGAGATTCGTGTGGAGGCATTGGGAGAGACGTTTGCAGGAGGCAAGATTGAGAAAGGAGTGCAGGCAGACCCCGTCAGCAGGACGTATGACCTCAGAATCCGCGTGGAGAATCCGGGAGAAAGGCTTTTGGCAGGAATGGTGTGTGAGGTGAAGGTGAAGACCCTCTCCCCAACCCTCCCCCATAATGGGGAGGGAGACCATGCGGAATGTTCTTCATTGGCTAACAAGCCGGATGGTCTCCCCATTATGGGGGAGATGTCCGAAGGACAGAGAGGGTCCGCCGTTTCGGTGCCGATTACGGCGGTGCAGCGTTCGGCAGATGGCAACATGTTTGTGTGGAAGGCAGAAGATGGGAAGGCACATCGGGCGAAGGTGACGCTGGGCGAGGCTTCGGGCAACCGCATGGAGGTGGTGAGCGGCTTGAAGAAAGGAGAGAAAGTGATTGTGGAAGGATACCAAAAACTAAGCGAAGGAACTGATGTGGAAGAACTGAAGAACTGAAGAACTGAAGAATTGAAGAACTAAGGAATTGAAGAACTGAGGAATTGAAGACTGAAGAATAGAAAAATGGAAGATTTATGAATAAGAATAATTGGGTCGGATGGCTGATGCACAACTACCGCATCACCTTCCTGTTAATCGTGCTGCTGTTCGTCTTCGGACTCTTCGGGTTCGACAAGATGGCAAAGGCAGAGTTCCCTGACTTCGTGATACGTCAGGGCGTGGTGGTGGCTGTCTATCCGGGAGCCACAGCCGAAGAAGTGGAAGAGCAGGTGGCTAAGCCTTTGGAAAGGTATCTCTTCACCTTCGACGAGGTGAAACGCAAGAAGACCACCACCACGAGCAGCAACGGCATGTGCGTGTGCATGGTGGAGTTGCAAGACCATGTGAACAACAAGGACGAAGTGTGGTCGAGAATCAAGCATGGGCTGAACGCCTTCAAGAGCCAAAGCCTGCCAAGCGGCGTGTTGGCTTTGGCAGTCAACGACGACTTCGGCAGTGCCTCGGCACTCCTCATTGCCATCGAGAGCCAAGACCGCAGCCCTCGCGAACTGAAGAGATACAGCGACGACTTGGCTGACCGCTTGCGTCGTCTTCCATCCGTCAGCAACGTGGTGCTCTATGGCGACCTGAAAGAACAAATCAGCATCGAGGTGGACCAGCAGCGACTGGCGGCATACGGCATCGGCAAGATGGCGGTGATGCAAGCCTTGCAGTCGGCTGGCATGACCACGATGGCTGGCAGCATCAGCGGCACGGAGAAGGATGTGCCCATCCATGTGGCACCCACGGTGTCGAGCAAACAGGAGATTGAGAATCAAATCATCTACACCGATGCACAGAACCATGTGGTGAGAGTGAAGGATGTGGCAACCGTGAAGCGTGAGTACGACCGCACGGAGAGTTACATCGAATACAACGGACACCCCTGTGTGCTCCTCTCTCTCGAGATGATGGAGGGCAACAACATCGTGCAGTACGGCGAGGATGTGCAGCAGGTGCTGGATGATTATGTGGAGACAGAACTGCCCAAGGACGTGACGGTGAGCCGCATTGCCGACCAGTGCAAGGTGGTGGAAGGGAGTGTCAATGATTTCATGCTCAATCTCTTGGAGTCGATGGCAATCATCGTGATTGTCATGCTCATTCTTTTCCCATGGCGTACCGCTGTGGTGGCAGGTGTCACCGTTCCGCTCAGCACGTTCATCTCCATCGGCGTGATGTACATGGTGGGCATACCGCTCAACACCGTCACCCTGGCAGCCCTCATCATCGTGTTGGGTATGGTGGTAGACAATGCCATTGTGGTGCTCGACGGCTACTTGGAATATCTGAACAAAGGGATGTCTCGTTGGCACGCAGCGGCAGAGTCGGCACAGCACTACTTCATGCCCATGATGCTCGCCACGCTCTGCATCTCGGTCATCTTCTTCCCCTTTCTCTTCCTCCTGTTCGGCATGAAGGGCGACTTCCTCCAGTGGTTCCCTTGGACGATTCTGATAAACCTGATGGTGTCACTGGTGCTGGCTGTCATCGCCATTCCCGTCATGGAATACTTTATGATTAAGAAGCGTAAGAAGACCGTGCATAAGCATGTGGAAGTATCGAAGCCCACCAGCCGTGTGGGCGATGTGACCGAAGAGGACATCAAGGAGGAACCACAGAAGAAGAGTCTCACCGACTATGTGCAGATGGGGTATGAGAAAGTGCTTGACTGGACATTCCGCAATCCTTGGCTCACCATCGGGAGTGCCGTCGCATTGGTGGCATTGAGCCTTGTGCTGGCATCGACGCTGAAGGTGCGTCTGATGCCCACAGCCGACCGCGACCAGTTTGCCGTGGAGATTTTCTTGCCCGAAGGCACAGGACTGAACGAAACGAAAGCCATTGCCGACTCCATCTACGAGGTGCTGAGCCAAGACGAGCGGACGGTGAGTGTGACCAGTTTCATCGGATGCTCCTCCCCTCGTTTCCACACGGCCTACGCACCGAAGATGGCAGGGCGGAACTATGCACAGTTCATCGTCAACACCGTGTCGCAGGAGGCAACCATCGAAATGCTCGACTATTACGAGCCGCTCTACTCCGAGCACTTCCCCAATGCTTTCGTGAAGTTCAAGCAGTTGGACTTCCAGAACTACGACCCCTTCGAGTACCGCTTCTATGGCGACGATGCCGACAGTCTCCGCATCGTGGCAGACGAGATGATGGCGGTGATGCGGAAGAACCCCGACATGATGAACGTACACACCGACTGGCGGGAGCCTCGTTCCATCATCGAAGTGGAACTTGACCCTGTGGCAACCAGCCAGTTGGGCATGAACCGCACCATGACGGAATTGCAACTGGCATTAAGCACTGGCACCACCAAGGTGGGGCAAGTGTGGGAAGGTGACTATGAGGTGCCCATCATGCTGAAAGACATGCACAAGGAAAGCCTCGACTGCGACGATGTGAACGGTCTCTATCTCTCATCCGTGGGTGCATCGGTGCCGCTCCGCCAGATGGGGGAGGCACACCCTGCATGGACAGCCACCAACATTGTACACCGTAGCGGAGAGCGTTGCGTTACCGTCTCTTGCGACCTGAAACGCAACGTGCTCCCTGCCCCCATCCACAAAGAGATGCAACAGGTGGCAACCACGCAGATTCATCTGCCCGAAGGGGTGCGGTTTGAAGTGGGTGGAGAGCCGGAAGACGATGCTGAGAACCTTTTGCCGCTGGGCGAAGGACTTGCCATCGGCATCATCATCATTTTCTTCTTTATCCTGTTCAACTTCAAGAACTACAAAATTACCTTCGTCTGTGTGCTCTCCATTGCCCTCTGTCTGCCGGGTGCCATCTTGGGCTTGTCGCTGATGAACCGTGCCGTCGGTATCACCGCCGTGATGGGGTTCGTCACGCTGATGGGTATGATTATGAGGAACGAAATCCTTATCTTCGAACACGCCAACGGACTGGTGCGGCAAGGCTGGAAGGTGCGTGATGCTGCCTACGATGCAGGTCGTCGTCGCATGGTGCCGATTTTCCTCACCACAGCCACCACGGCGGTAGGCGTCGTGCCCATGATTGTGGCTGCCACCAACCTTTGGATGCCTGTGGGTGTCTCCATCTTTGCGGGAGGCATCGGCTCACTCATCATGGTGGTGACGGTGCTACCTGTTGTGTATTGGAAGATATTTGATAAAAAGAAATAGCAGAAAATGAAAAAGATTCTATTGATGATATTGACGTTGTGCTCCTATGGTATCAGTGCCCAGGAGTACACCTTGGCACAGTTGCAGGAAATGGCTGTGCAGAACAACCGAACACTGAAGAATGCCCGTTTGGGCATCGATGCCGCCAAGGAGGACAAGGCAAAGGCTCGCACGAACTATTTCCCGCAGGTGAGTGCCACGGGAGTGGGCTTTCATGGCTTCGATGACTTGGTGCAGAGTACAATGGATGTGCCTGGCATGGGAGCCTTGGACATGGCGATGGTGAAGAAAGGCATGGTGGGCAGTGTGATGGCGGTGCAGCCCCTCTTCCAAGGCGGACAGATTGTGACAGGCAACAAGTTGGCAGCCCTGCAAGAAGAGGTGAGCCAACTCCAACTGCGGATGTCAGAAAAAGATGTGGCACTTCAAGTGGCTCAATACTATTGGCAAATCATCTCCCTGCAAAGCAACATCGCCACGCTCGACTCGGTGAAGGTGCAACTGGACGAGGTGCATCGATTGACCGACAACTACGTGAAAGCAGGCGTGACCACTCGCAACGACCTGCTGAGGGTGGAACTGAAACAGCAAGAAGTGGCTTCCAGTCGCTTGGAACTGGAGAACGGCATTAGCATCCTGAAACTGCTCCTGGCTCAACAGGTGGGAATGGAAGAGGGCGACTATCAACTTACCCCTTCTGCTTCCTTCCTGTCGCCTTCCCTCCCCACCACCTTTCTGAGAGACAAGGAAGAGGCTGTTGCCAACCGTGAGGAGTATGTGCTCTCGCAAAAGAATGAAGAGGCACAGCGGCTCAACGTAAGGATGGAACGTGGAAAGTTGTTGCCCTCTGTGGCTGTGGGAGTGAACGGTTTCTATCAGAGCATCGACCACGATGACCAGACGAACGGTTTGGTCTTCGCCACCCTCTCGGTGCCCATCAGCGATTGGTGGGGTGGCAGCCACGCGGTGAAAAAAGCAAAGTTGCAACACCTACAGGCAGAGAACGACCGACTGGATGCCCGAGAGAAACTGGCTATTGATCTCCAATCGGCATGGAATAACATGGAAGAAGCCTACAAGCAGATAGACATCGCCCGCACCTCCGTGGAGTCAGCAAACGAGAACCTGCGGATGGAACGTAACTTTTATGCCGTCGGCACCACCACACTGACCGACCTGCTGGATGCGGTGACACTCTACACACAAGCGGAGAGCCGACTCGTCACGGCATGTGCCACCTACCAGATGCGTGTGGCGGAGTATCAGAGAAAGACATGTGCGGTTAATTAGGAATTCTTTATCTGACTTCTCCGTTCTCGTCGTAGTTGGTGTAAAGGAAGTCATTGTAGGGGTACTTCTGGACGTGCATTTCGCGGACTCGCTTGTAGAGGAGTTCGCGAAACTCGTCGATGTTGGTACGTTGGGCGGCAGAGATGAAGAAACAGCCGAGGCGGTTGTCCTCGGGGGTGTGGTTGCCTGTGGGGGTAAGTTTCGCCATCCAGGTGTGCATGAGTTCGTCCAGAGGGATGTTCTCTTTGGTGCGTGGAGTGAGGTCGTCTGCCTCTTTCTCTACCCACGTGTAGGCATCGATTTTGTTGAAGACAATCATCTGGGGCTTGTCGGCACAGCCAAGGTCGCCGAGGGTTTTTTCCACCACTTGGATTTGCTCTTCGAAGTCGGGATGGCTGATATCGACAATGTGCAACAGGAGGTCGGCTTCGCGCACTTCGTCGAGGGTGCTCTTGAAGGACTCCACAAGGTCGGTGGGCAGTTTGCGGATGAAACCGACCGTGTCGGACAGGAGGAAGGGGAGGTTGCCGATGATGACCTTGCGAACGGTGGTGTCGAGGGTGGCGAAGAGTTTGTTTTCGGCAAAGATGTCGCTCTTGGAAAGCAGGTTCATCAAGGTGGATTTGCCCACGTTAGTGTAGCCGACCAAAGCCACACGGATGAGCCGTCCTCGGTTCTTGCGCTGGGTGGTCTTCTGCTGGTCAATCTCCACAAGGCGTTGCTTCAGGAGGGAGATGCGGTGACGGATGATGCGTTGGTCCATCTCCAACTGGGTCTCACCTGGTCCACGAAGCCCTACGCTACCACCTCGCTGACGTTCGAGGTGGGTCCACAGTCGGGTCAATCGTGGCAGCATGTAGCGATATTGTGCCAGTTCCACTTGAGTTTTGGCAGCAGCCGTTTGTGCGCGCATGGCGAAGATGTCGAGGATGAGGCTCGTGCGGTCGAGAATCTTCACTTGCAAAACTTTCTCGATGTTGTGGATTTGCTTGGCGGAGAGTTCATCGTCGAAGATGACCATACTGACAGGTTGCGGAGCCAATTCTCTCGTCGCCATGGGGTCTTCCCAATAGGCATCGGCTTCATCCTGCTTCTGACGGATATATGCGGCGATTTCTTCCAACTTTCCGCTGCCGATGTAGGTGATGCTGCTGGGACCGTTCACTTTCTGCGTGTAACGTCGCACCACCTTTGCCCCTGCCGTTTCTGCCAGAAACTCCAGTTCGTTCAGATATTCTTCCGTTTTCCGTTCGTTCTGCTGAGGCGTGATGAGACCCACGAGCACGGCGGTCTCCACCTTGGCTTCCGTAATGATAAGGTGGCGACGGCGTCCTGCTCGTTCGGCAGACTCCAAGCCCGCTTGGTTCTGCTCTCGTTCGTTCGTCTGTTCGCTTCGCGTTCTTCCTCCTCGCTCGGCAGAGCCTAAACAAGTTCTGTTCTGCTCTCTCTCGTTCGTCTGTTCTTTCATGCTGTTTTTTGATTTGGCGGCAAAGGTACGGATTTTAAATGAAGAATGAAGAATGAAAAATGAAAAATGAAGAATGAATAAAGAATAAGAGGGGCAAGAGTGACAAATTCTTCATTCTTCATTCTTCATTCTTCATTTAATTTTCATATCTTTGCAATCCGAACTGATTAATAACTAATCTATATTAAAACACTATGGCAGATTTATCTAATTTCTCATTGGAAGGTAAGAATGCGTGGATTACAGGCGCATCTTACGGTATTGGTTTCAACATTGCCAAGGCTTTTGTGAAGGCAGGGGCAAACATGATTGTGTTCAACGACATCAACGAGGCTGCTCTGGAGCGTGGCTTGGCTAACTACAAGGAGGCTGGCATCACGAACGTGAAGGGCTATGTGTGTGATGTGACCGACGAGAAGGGCGTGAAGGCTCTGGTGGATACGATTCACAAGGAGGTGGGTCAGATTGACATTCTCGTGAACAATGCTGGCATCATCAAGCGCATCCCAATGCACGAGATGGCTCGTCAGGAGTTCCAGCAAGTGATTGACATCGACCTCGTGGCTCCGTTCATCTGTGCCAGTGCCGTGCTGCCCGAAATGATGGAGCGCAAGGAGGGCAAGATTATCAACATCTGCTCGATGATGAGTGAACTCGGCCGTGAGACGGTTTCTGCATACGCTGCAGCCAAAGGCGGCTTGAAGATGCTGACCAGAAACATCTGCTCTGAGTATGGCGAATACAACATCCAGTGCAATGGCATTGGTCCTGGCTACATCGCCACTCCTCAGACGGCTCCGCTGCGTGAGCGTCAGCCTGATGGCAGCCGCCATCCATTCGACTCGTTCATCTGTGCGAAGACTCCTGCTGGTCGTTGGCTCGACCCGTCAGAACTGGGCGGTCCTGCTGTGTTCTTGGCTTCTCATGCTTCGGATGCAGTGAACGGACATGTGCTTTATGTCGATGGCGGCATTTTGGCTTACATCGGTAAGCAGCCTAAATAATTTTTACGCTTCGCGCCTTTAGAAAAACAAAAGAAAATAAGAAAAAATAGGACATTCTAAAAGAAAGTGCTTTCTCTTCATTAGAGCATCATTGTATTTTTTCTTATTTTCTTTTGTTTTTTCTTGTTTTTCTAAAGGCGCGAAGCGTAATCACACACCAGAGGTTATGTTGTTACCTTATTATAAACAGGGAGTCGTCGAGGCTGGCTGTGACGAGGCTGGCAGAGGTTGTTTGGCGGGCAGTGTGTATGCGGCAGCAGTCATCTTGCCGACGGACTATCACAATGACCTGCTGAATGACTCGAAGCAACTCACGGCGAAGCAACGGTACAAACTACGAGAGGAGATTGAACGCGACGCGGTGGCTTGGGCTTTGGGCATCGTGACGGCACAGGAGATTGACGAAATGAACATCCTGCGCGCCAGCATCACAGCAATGCATCGGGCAATAGACGGGCTGAAGGTGAGACCTGAACATCTGATTATAGATGGCAACAGGTTCATGAAGTACCGAGACCTACCCCACACCACCATCGTAAAGGGTGATGGCAAGTACCTCTCCATCGCGGCTGCATCCATCTTGGCAAAGACCTACCGTGATGATTACATGAAAAAATTGCATGAAGAGTATCCTTTTTACGGATGGGACCACAATGCAGGCTATCCGACAAAGGAGCATCGACAAGGCATTGAATTTCACGGAACTACACCTTATCACAGGATGTCTTTCAATCTTTTAGGGACGGTTCAACTCGAACTCCCCTTCGCAGAATAGGGAAAAACCCCTTGCATTTAGGAAAACTCCATTTGCAAGGGGTTTCTTTTTGTCGTAACTTTGCACCAGAGAAATAAAAACAAGCCCACATGGCTGGGCGAGTCTCAGAGTTCAATCATAAAAATATTAACACTCTAAAAACTGATACAACTATGAAGGCTTTAAGAACTTTACTCACAGCAGTCGTTCTCCTCGGCGGAGCAATGACGATGAACGCTCAGCGCATGAGCATCGTGGCAATGCAGAGCAACGCGAGGTTCTTGACCGACCGCATGGCATATACGTTGGGCATCAACGACCCTTTCCTCATTGATGAGATTTATCGCATCAACTACGACTACATCTGGGGTGTGAATGAGTATCTGGACGATGTGGCTCTCGGCTACTACTACGATGACTACATGGCAGTATGCGCCGCTCGTGATGCCGCCCTCCGCAACTTGCTCGGTGTCAGCATCTGGAACCGCGTGGTGGGCTACTCCTACTTCTATCGTCCTATCGTGTTCGCTAATCGCGGCTGGCACTTCAGCATCTACGACTACGACCGATATGGTGCCCGTCACTTCTTCTTCAGCGCACCTCGTCCTATCGCACGTGGTTATGCAGGTGGACATTTCTTCCACGGCATGGCTCCAAGAGGCGGCAGAATGGTGGCTCCTGCTCCAGGCATGGTTCCCCGTGGTGGTGCTCCTGCTCCGGTAGCAGTTCCTCGCGGCGGTGTTCCTGCACCCAACATGCGCGGTGGCGCACCTGCTCCAGACATGAACAATCGGGGTGGCTACAATGGCAGTTATAATAATAATGTGAATCGCAACGCCAACGCAAACCGCAACATGAACACCACTCCAAACATGAATCGTGGGGGCAACATGAACGGCAACGTGCGCAGCGACAACAACAACCGCAATGCAACTCCTGGCATGGGCAACAACATGCGCAGCGGGAGCAACATGAACAGTTCTTCTCGTCAGCCCACTCGCACTACGAGCGCTCCTTCTTTCAGCAACGCTTCGATGAATACCCGCACCAGCGCAGGTGCAACGATGAACACTCGCAGCAGCGCAGGAGCAACCATGAATCGTAGCGGCGGTGCAACGATAAACCGTGGTGGTGGTGCAACGACGAATCGCGGCGGTGGACGCAGGTAAATAAGACGCTCTTTTAGCATTGTATCCATTTGAATACTCTCTTTCTACTATATATTTGACACTTCAATTTGAATGGTTAGGGCTGCTCTTCGTGAGAAAAGCAGCCCCTTCTTATGGTTTTATTGCTGAGATTGGGTAGCAAAGGTAAGGATTTTTTTAATTCATAATTCATAATTCATAATTTGCTATCCAGCACCTTTCTTGTTGAAAAACACCCCGAATGGTCAATTATGAATTATGAATTATGAATTA
>JAFUYM010000070.1 GCA_017470525.1 Bacteroidaceae bacterium | reverse complement strand
TTGAGGTTCACGTCGTCTGCCGGCACTTGGTACTTCTGTGGCTTCTCGGCATTGTCGGAGATGTACATGCCGGCGATGTTGATGTCTTCAGCGGTGGTGTTGTAGAGTTCCACCCAGTCGTTTTTCTTGAAGTAGTCGTTGGTGTACATGGAGTTGGCTGCGCTCACTTCGTTCACACGGACAGGGGTGATGCCTTCTGCCAGCATGTCTGCCTTTGGAATCGGTTCGAAGGCAGCAGCGACTTTCACGGTGCCAGTGGTGGGCAGGGTGTATTCCTCGTCGGTGGAGAGATAGTCAGTGGTGGTCGTGCCCGCTTTTTTCCATCCTGCGAATCGGTAGCCGGCAGGGGCAATGGCTTTCAGCGTGATGGGGGCAAAGAGGTAGCCTTCAAATTCCGTGTAGGGGAGTTCGATGCCGTTGACCGTAATCTTGGCTCTGTCGGTGTTGGCTGAGATGGAGACGGATTGTTTGGTGACGGACTTGAGACCCAATTCGCTGCGGCTCTTCATGTGGTCAACCAGGTTGCTGTTGTAGGTAGCGGTGAACTTGTTGATGACATAGTTGGACGAGATGGATGGGTCGAAGTTGTCTTCGGAATAGATGCCTTTCTTCATGTAGTCCTTCATCTCGTTGGCAATCGCCTTGACGTATTTGGGCTGCATGATGGAGCCGCCGAAGATGCAGTAGGTGTCAATGAACTGCTTGCGGAAGGCATCGTTCTTCAGCAGATTCTTGAAGAGGGTGACGAAGGTGTTGGTGTAGTTGCGTCGGGTGCCTTCGATGCTTTTGCCGAGGGAGTAGTCGTAGCCGAACAAATCGTGCTCTGAATGGAAATTCTCTTTGCCGAAGAAGTTCTCGAATGGAGTGGCGGTCTCGCCAGCGAAGTCCAAATCGAAAATCACGAAGCGGAACTTTCCGTTGTTCACATCGCGGAATCCTTTCACATTGTTGTGTGGCCAGTCGGTGCCTGCAAGGAAGAGTTCTGCTGCCATCATGTTGATGTATTCGTCGATGTCCAAGAGTTGGCTGATTTCGGCATAAGTGTCTTCGTTGGCGGCTGTCTTGCTCAGTTCCACCAACTTGTTCCATGCTTCGGTCGTTCCTTCCATCTGTACATAGCCCGAGTCGGCATCCATCTCGAACTGATCCATCTCGTCGGTGTCGATGCCGTAGTTGGCGTAGGCATAGTGCTTGTTGTTGGGCTCACGCATGCTCAGGGTGCCGTGATATTTGCCGTTGACGAGCACATGTACGGGTTTCCATTCCTGATAGTCGATGTTCATGCCGCTGCGGGCAATAATCTGCTGGAGAATGGCGTCTCTGATGCGGCCGCCTCGTTCACCATACTTCTGAGAGTCGTTGCCACCATTGCGGATTTGGAGTGTCTTGCTCTTGATGTAGGGCTTCTTGTCGAAGAGTTGTGCGCTGAAGAAGTTCTTCAGGTCATATTCCTTGCTGGCTTTCAGTTTGAAAGAATGAGGTGTCCACGAGCGGCTCCAACCGCCACACATGGACAGGTTGCATTCTTGGGAGACGATGCACTCGTTCTTTTCTGTGATGTATTCAACCGAGACGGGGCGGTCCCATGCCATGTTCCAGTTGCAGTCGATGTCCCTTCCGCGACCTTTTCTTCCGTTCGAGCCTTCCACAAAGATGCCATATTCATTGGAATTGAGGTTCTTGTCGTCGGTGACAACGGAAATAATCGGGAAGGGGTAGGACTTATCTTTATAAATATAGGAACGTGTGACAACCTGAGAGGGGAGGGCGTTGTCCTTGAAGAGACGGAAACGGTAGCATGTCGTTGCTGTGACGGTGAAGATTCCTGTGGCGGAAATATTTCCATTTGACAAAGTGGGTGCTGTTCCGTCGGTGGTGTATTTCAGTGTGGCTCCTTCGGGTATGTTGACACAAACCTGCAGTTTGCCTTGGAAGGTCTGTGCGTCTTTATCCACAATAGGGGCTTCCACTTGTGTGGTGGCAAAACCACCGCTGACCTGATTGGATGTGCCAGGTGATGGATTTCCTGTCAGACTCCATTCCGAACCTCCGTCGGAGGTACGTGCATAGGACGTGCGTGAAATGGCTTCAGGATATTCTTGCTGTACCAGAATCTTGTTTCCGTCGGAGAGGATGATGATTCCTCCGTCGCAATCCAATTTGTCGTCAATCTGTCGATAGGATGACAGTTTCCAAACCTCATGATGGTCAAAGTTCAACAGGGCATACCCCTTGGCAGGAAGTACACCGTAATCATCTATCAGACGGTTTTTCTTCAGATTGTTGGGGTCGTCGGTCACATAGAGTCCACCTAATGAAATGCCTTTATCTGTTGGGTTGTACAATTCCACCCAACTGCCATAGTTGAAGGAGGGGTCGAGGTAAAAGTCCACATTGGATGACATGATTTCGTTGATGACAAGGGAACCCGCAATGTCTGCATTTCCCGAAACGGTCACCTTGCATTGCGCTGTCTTGGTGCTGTCCTTTTTCGATTTGACGGTGATGTAGCAAGTGCCAGTTCCAACGGCAACGACTTGACCTTTATTATTCACGGTTGCCACGTTTTTGTTTGACGAGGTCCATGTGGCATTTGTGTAAGTGGCATTCACAGGCAGGGCGATGGCTGTGAGGTCAAGTATTTCGTGAGGAAAGAGGGTGACATCAGTTTCTGACAATTGGATTTCTTCCAGTTGACCAGAAAACTCCAGCATCCAGTTGTCGAGGCAAGTCCAGTCCTGGTCTATCTTCGTGGTCTTTCTGATGCCGATGGTCAATGTGCCGTCACTTCCCACTTCGCATTCCACATAATTGTAGTATTCATCAGCCTCAAACCAGTAGTGGGCTGCTTCCATATTGTCGGGGATGTAGTAGGTGGTGGTCCAGCCCCAGCCGCCCCAACCGCCCCAGCCACCCCAGCCGCCCCAACCGCTGTTGTCGCTGACTTCGGCTGCTTTTCCGCCGAGCGATGCTTCGAGGGCTGCTGCTGATGCGGGAACGATGGCTTTCGTCTTCTCTGCCACGGAGGTTTTGGCATAGAGTTTGGCGTTTTGGCTGCCACTGTAGTTGTCGCTATTGTATAATGAATAGTCATTGCTGGCGCTTCCCATGCGATAGAAAGCACTGAGGCTGACACGGTATTTTCCTGGTGTCAGTCCTTTGATGGTCTGGTAAGTGTCGTAGTTCTTGTTGAAGTGCTCTGCATTTTCAAAGGGGTTGCTGGCACCGAATGTGGTGCCTTCCCATCCTGTCTTGACATCGTTGTTGTCAAATCGTGGGTTGACGATGTACTTGTCTGTCACGTCAAACCATTCGTCGGCGGCAAAACCTGTCAGTGATGCCATTGCTAAGAGAAGTGTAGTAGATAGATTTCTCATATTCATATCGTTTAGATTTGATAGCGTGTCCTCACTTGCACGAGGCAAGTGAGGTACACATTTGTATAGATTTTATTTCGTTAATAGACTGTTGATAAATGTTCAAGTCCTCATCTCACGAAGACCTTGATGTGGCATTCGTCGCCCGATTCTGTGGTTGCACTGACGATGTAGATGCCCTTCGGCAGGGATGCCACAGGCACGGTCACGAAACGTTCCCCGTTGCGGACGGAGGTCGTCACGTCCATCTTCATGCCCGACGTGTTGTAGAGCATGATGCTGCGGATGGGCGAATCCTCGCTCTTGACGTTGATGACTCCGCCGACGCATGCAATGGTGATGCCGCCTTCCTTGGTGTAGGAGCGGATAGCGTCAGGTTCTGGAGTGACGGGCTTGATGTAGAGCGTGTCGTAAGAACCAATCTGGTTTGCCTTGGCGATGGTGGGCTGATTCATCACATAGGTGTCGTTGCCTCCGTCGGGATAGCGTCCGAAGGT
>JAFUYM010000065.1 GCA_017470525.1 Bacteroidaceae bacterium | reverse complement strand
CTCAAGTCGCATCGTGGGGTAAGGGGATGGTGGCTACATATTGATGTTGTGCTGTTGCTTTTTACTGAAAGCTGCTACTAACGACTCATAAATCTACCCTTAATCGTGTATTGGATGATAGTTGCGGATTTTAGGATAAACAATGAGGTCATCATATTATCTCTTAATTCTTTTCTCTAAACTCTCATCCTCTTCTTCCAACATTCCCAATAACTCACGGATGTCGTCAGCCGAGAGATGCTCTTCTTTCACAAAGAAACTGAACATAGACTTGATGCTGCCGTCGAAGAAACTCTTCTTCACCTCCTGCATGGTCATGCGCGTATATTGGGCACGGGTGACCTTCGCCACATACATGTGGGTCTTCCCTTCCCCTTTGTTCTTGAAGTAATCCACATAGCCCCTCTCGTAGAGCATCTTCAAGTAGGTGGCAATGGTGGTGTAGGCAGGTTTGGGGTCTTCCCATCGCTCAATGATGTCCCAAGCGCAAGCAGAGTGATTGATGTCCCAGAGGATGCTCATCACCTGAAATTCCACTTTCGTCAACGTGTTGTCTTTCTTCTTCATAGACGTTTCGTAGTTTTAGTGTTTTTTTAAGATTTTCGCTGTTTGATTGTTTTCTGATGCAAAGTAACAGCAAACGCTCCAATCTCGCAAAATTTAGAAATCGAAAAGTTACGAGATGGAGCGTTTTTTAACATCTATTCGTAGAAATAGAGGGAAGCGGTACGATGGATGCCGCACTATTATTGTTGTTTGTTCAACTTGCCGATGGTTTCAATGAGGCGGTTGATGTCGTCGGCATGCTGCCAGTTCAGGGGGTGGATAACACCTTCTTTGTCGATGAGTTTATAGGTGGGATAGCCGTTGACACCGATATAATGCTCAATGGCGCTTTGCTGGTCTTTGGGCAGGTTATAATGGACACAGTTCGGTCCCGTCAGGTTGTACTCGCTGATGAGGCTCTTCCATGCCTCGTCGCTGCTATTGTTGGCAAGAAAGAGATATACGATGTCGTAGTCCTTCAGGGCTTCCCTCACTCTCCACGACTTTTTCAGATTCTCTCGGCAAGGAGCACACCACGTTCCCCAGATGTCCACATAGATAATCTTGCCTTGATACGGCTCGATGAGTTTGCGGAGTATCTTTTCGCCATCGCTCATGCCCTCTACATCAGACGAAGGACGCAGGCTGTTGGCATCGACATAGTGCCGTTCCGACTCTTTTGCCTTTACAAACTCGCGATATTGCCATACGGCACGGCGTATGAGTTCGGGGTTTGTGATGTAGGGCAATGTGTTAGCCACATCGTCGGCAGCAGAATCATAGTCGGTGCCCCATTCCAACTTGCAGAACAGGTCGCGAACCATGCACACCTGTGCGCAGAAGTTCGTGGGACTGAGGTTCAGTTTTTCGTGCAACTCGTTCATGGCTCGCCTTCTCGCCTCGCGAAGGCTTGTCATGTCCCCGCCTGTCCAAATTTCTGCCGTCTCAGGATCATAATCAGCAGGGGGTGAGTAGCCCTTGATGCTGGATTGATCTATAGGTTCCATGAGGGTGTACTCCATCCTATTGAAGAAGAACTCATCGGTGGCAATCATCAGCAGCGGATTGTCGATAAGATATTTCTCGCGAGGTGCCAAAAAACTGAAATACTGCTGCCAATAGGTTTCCTTTTCAATGTCGTAAACGCCTTCATTCTCTTTCAGAAAATCCATGAACAAATAGTAGCGATGGCATATTTCATACAAGTATTGCGAGACTAAGAACGTGCGGAGTACGTCGGATGTTCTGGGTGAGCAACCTTCAAGTTCGGGCAACCCCGCGTTCATTTGGCGCACCAAGCCGTCCAACTTTGCCACCTGCATGTCCCTCCATTTCAGCAGCGAGTCAGGATGTGCCACATGCACTTCTCCTTGCAGGGGCATGAGGTACTTGTACATGACAGGATAGAGCAACTTGCTCGCTTCCGCACTGACTCCCCTTCCGCTCAATGTGACATTGTCTCCAGGTTTCTCCATGGGTTTCGTGGCATCATACGTCAGTTCGACCGTGTCACCTGGGCAGGCATACACTCCTGCCATTGGATAGACGGCAACAAACATAGGGTAAGGCACATGGAGATTGAGCGAGAACGTGCCGTCTTCCTCGAATTTGATGGGGATGGTTTGCTTCTTGCGCACGATGTAGTCACGCATGATGACATCGACGCTGTTGTTCAGTTGTTTCAACTTTGCAGGGTCGTCCACTATCACCTGACCCTTTATCACCACGTTGCCTCCATGCATTCGGTATTCACCCCATTCCGCACTGGGATAGTTCTGCAATTGTGGCACCTCTTCCTTCTTCGATTTCTTTTGCGCCTCCATGCCGAGAGGTACGATAAGCATGGCAAGCGCGATAGCCAAGATTCTTCTTCTCATTTTGTTTTTATTTGTCACCGATTGCTTTCTCCAGTTCTTCCTTGATTTTCTCCACACCGGGGAAACCGATTGTTTGATAGGTCAAGTTTCCGTCGGGGGAGTAGATGGCATAGGTGGGGTAGCCATCTGATTCGTATTGTTGCATGACAGAGAGGCATTGTTCATCCGTCAGGTAGTATTGCTCACCCTTGATGTCGGGGATGAGTTCTTTCCATGTGTCGAAGGGCGAGGTGGAAGAAGTGATGTAAACATATACAATATCTTTGTCGTGGAGTTTCTCTTTCAAGGGTTTCATCTGTTCGATGCCCACCCGGCAGGGAGCGCACCATGTTGCCCAAATGTCTATCATCACCACCTTGCCCTTGTACCTGTCGAGGATGGCAGGCAGGGCTTCTTTTGGCTCCACATCTGTCATATCCAAATAATGCACATGGGCATCCTCTGCAACCCCTTCTTTATTGGAGGCAACGTTTTTTCTGTACTCATCTACATATTTGTCATACAGGTCAGACAATGCCTTGTCCTCGATGAGCGGTTTGGCAACATCCTTCCCTTGCAACACCTGTGGCAGATAATAGCAATAGCGGGCGAGGTCGGCATTGATTCCCTTTGCATCTGCCATCACATAATACTTGCTGACATCCACAAATCGGTTGCTGAATACGGCTTTGGGAGAATACAGATTTTGGGTGCAGTGCTGAAGGATGTAATCGGTGAATTCTTTCGTATGCATCAGCGAGTCAGCAACGCTTTCGAGGTAAACAGGGGGATCATCTATCTGGCTCACCATATACTCAACCGCTGTTTTGCTGTAAGATAACCTGGAGGGCAGAGCCTTCCAAATGGCACTTTCCTGCTCAAAAGCGTCTATTAAAGTCTTCACCTCATGAATATCCTTCCATTTAGGTTGTTTCTCCATTGCCTCACTAACAGACTTTTCACACTCTACCATCATGGGATACAAATCCTTGTCAAACTTAGCGAAATATCCTTTGAAGCCCACAAACTTGCTGTTGATTCCACTATCATCCTTAAGCATGTCTATCAGTACCGTCACCTCCTTGCCGGGAGCAAGATAAAGACCACAATGTGAAGCCCACGGAATGTTGTAAAGGGCAGCGTACACCACTTGCGGAAAACTTATCGGAAGACTCAAATCCGCTTCCCCATCATCGTTCAGCCGCGCCTTCGCATCCACAGGGTCGGCAGGATTCTTCAGATCCACATACTGAACCTGTATTTCTGTGTTCATGCCCTTGCGGTAGTTCGTCGACTTGAAATGGATGATAGCAGGTTGGTCACTATACTTCAGGTCTTCCATCACATCCTCCTCTGCATAGTCAGCCTTGTATTCGTCGGGCACAGGGGTGACAGGCATCGTATAACCCTTCTCATGGATGTTGAACACCTTGAAATCATTGGGCGCTGTGCTCTCCATAAAATCAAATTCTTTGGCATCAAGCGGCAGGGGCTTGAAGTAGAGGACAAAATCCTTTATCCAAGTTTCCTCATCGGTGTAGTGCTGTTCACCCAGCGTGATGCTGTCACTTCCAATAACGGCATACCGTTTGCCGTTCGATTCCAGATAACTTTCCTTGGAAACTTGGAACCACGATGTGGGTGGATTAGAGTAACGAACTTGCAGGGTGGTTCTTTCTTTTGTGAGTTCCACCCTACTGATTTCAAACTGCGGATAGGGAGAATAACCCTTTGCAGGCTCTTCCCACACCACCTTCTTCTGTGCCCACATCGTCATGCCCAGCATGACCCAAATGGAAGTCAAGATTTTTCCTTTCATTTTATATAACAGTTAATAGATTTAGTAAAGTTTTTCTCTTCGAATACAAAATTACGTAAAAAATTTTGAGGTATAAGCCTGTTTCAACAAAAAACATTGATTATCGGAACAAATTGCCGATAATTAACGATCATTTGTTCCGATAATTAATGTTTTATGGAGGAATGCGGGGTCCTCTGCCGACTCGCTCACGATTCCTCTCCCCACCCTCTTCCACAACCTCTTAACCGACGTCGTCGACATCGCTTTGCCGACATCGACGACATCGGTCGACCGACCTCGTCGACGTCGGTAAAGGGGATGTGAAAGTCCCCAAAAGAGGGAGTGGAAGAAAACGGCTTGAAGATATGGATATAAGGTTTTTGAACGAAGTGTTGTATATATCGTTTTTTTTTCGTAACTTTGCAGTCAATATTAAAAACATAGAAACCATGACAGCAATACAACTACGTGCGGAACTGTTCCGTGAAATCAATCCCATCCTCGACAACGAGGGAATGATGCTCAAACTTCTGAAGTACGTGAAGAAGTTGACCGCGAAGAAAGAAGACCCGACGCTGATGACAAAAGAGGAGTTCTTTGCCCGTGTGGACGAGGCAAGAGAACAAATCAAACGAGGAAACAGCACTCGCTTTTCTGACCGCGAGAAGATGAATGAATGGCTTAATTCCCTTTGACCATGTACGATATCGTCTATTCCGACAAGGCAAAGGAAGACCTTGCCAAACTGCGTCGCAGTGAACCTGCTGCCCATAAAAAAGCAGTCAAACTACTGAACGAACTAATGGATCATCCCAAAACGGGTACTGGTCATCCAGAGCAGTTGAGAGGTGACCGCGCCGGGCAATGGAGCCGTACCATCACCAAGAAGCACCGACTGATTTATGAGATTTTTGAGACAGAAGTCTATGTGGATGTGTTGTCTGCTTATGGACACTATGACGACAAGTGAAACAATTTTCCTTATTTATTTTTTCAACCAACTAAGCATATAGGAGTCATGGCTATACCTTATAGAAAAAGAAAAAAGAGAGTCCTCGGTTCTGACCATTTGCAACATGAGGCTTGGGTGATGGAACAGTTCAGTTACCCACCCATCAAATTTGAGGACTTTGTGAAAGAATGCGTGATGGCACAAGGAGTGTCGGAGGCACAGGTGAAGGGCATTGCGAGTGCGATGTCGAACCGCCTGAGGTCTTATCTGACGCTGGGACACAGCGTGCAGATTGCCGGCATCGGCACACTCAAGCCGACGTTCAATGCGCACAGCGCAGCGACTCCCGAGGAACTGGGAAGCCAGAGCGTGTATAAGGTCAAAGTGCAGTTCTATCCTCACAAGGAGTTCAAGGAGGTGTTGAGCCAGATGACGGTGGTGGACATGGATGCCATCGACGAAAATTCGGAGGAAGAAGAGGCAATCTGATGGCTTTTGAAGCAAAAAAGCAAGGATAACACATGTTTTTCAGCGAAAGTTTGCTGAAGAACGGATTTTTAGTGTTAAATTTGCAAGATTTTAGGCGCACGGCACCCTTGTGTCGTGCATTTGGGTGAAGAAACTATAACATGTATAGACAATGATAAAGATTACTTTTCCTGACAATTCGGTGCGCGAGTATGAGGCTGGCGTGACCGGTTTAGAGATTGCCGAGAGCATCAGCCAGCGGTTGGCACAAGACGTGATTGCGTGTGGTGTGAACGGCGAGACGACAGAGTTGAACCGCCCGATTAACGAGGACGCAACGATTGCACTGTATAAGTTTGAGGATGCCGAGGGCAAGCATGCCTTCTGGCACACGTCGGCTCACCTCATGGCTGAGGCGATTGAGGAGTTGTGGCCAGGCACACAGTTCGGTATCGGTCCTGCCATCGAGAACGGTTTCTACTATGACGTGATGCCACCCGAGGGCGTGAAGTTGAGCGATGCCGACTTCCCCAAGATTGAGAAGAAGATGCAGGAATTGCAGCAGAAGAAAGAGGCTCTCGTGCGCAAGGACATTTCGAAGAAGGACGTGATGGAACTTTTTGCATCGAAGGGACAAAGTTATAAGAATGAGTTGATTGCCGAGTTGGAGGATGGCAAAATCACCACTTACACACAGGGCAACTACATCGACCTCTGCAAGGGTCCTCACTTGATGACCACTGCTCCGATTAAGGCATTCAAACTGCTCTCGCTGGCTGCTGCCTACTGGCGTGGCGACGAGAAGCGTCCGATGATGACCCGTATCTACGGTATCTCCTTCCCCAAGAAGAAGATGCTCGACGAATACCTCGTTGCCTTGGAAGAGGCAAAGAAGCGCGACCACCGCAAGATTGGCAAGGAGATGGAACTGTTCATGTTCTCCGACCGTGTGGGTAAGGGTCTGCCGATGTGGCTGCCCAAGGGAACTGCCGTTCGCTTGCGTTTGCAGGATTTCTTGCGCAAAATACA
Organism: Bacteroidaceae bacterium; assembly: GCA_017470525.1. GTDB lineage: Bacteria > Bacteroidota > Bacteroidia > Bacteroidales > Bacteroidaceae > Minthosoma. Next base: position 34,626 of record JAFUYM010000065.1, on the reverse strand, counting down.
GAAGCGTTATGGCTATCAGGAGGTTATCACTCCGCACATCGGCGGAAAGAACCTCTATGTGACTTCTGGTCACTATGCACATTATGGCAAGGATTCCTTCCAGCCGATTCACACACCTGAAGAAGGTGAAGAGTATCTGCTGAAACCGATGAACTGCCCCCACCACTGCGAAATCTTCGCATGGCAGCCACGTTCTTATAAGGACCTCCCCTTCCGCTGCGCTGAGTTCGGCACCGTGTATCGCTATGAGCAGTCGGGCGAGTTGCACGGATTGACCCGTGTGCGTTCATTCACTCAGGACGATGCCCACATCTTCTGCCGTCCCGACCAAGTGAAAGATGAGTTCCTGCGCGTGATGGACATCATCAACATCATCTTCAAGGCACTCGACTTCAAGGACTTCGAGGCACAGATTTCGCTCCGTGACCCTAACGATAAGGAGAAGTACATTGGCTCTGACGAAGTGTGGGAAGAGGCACAGAATGCCATCATCGAAGCATGTGCAGAAAAGGGGCTGCCCACTCGCACGGAGTTGGGTGAGGCTGCCTTCTATGGCCCTAAACTCGACTTCATGATTAAGGATGCGCTGGGTCGCCGCTGGCAGTTGGGCACCATTCAGGTGGATTACAACCTGCCAGAGCGTTTCCAATTGGAATATACGGGTGCCGACAACCAAAAGCACCGCCCTGTGATGATTCACCGTGCCCCATTTGGTTCGATGGAACGTTTCATCGCCGTGCTCATCGAGCACACAGCCGGTCACTTCCCACTCTGGCTCATCCCCGACCAGGTGGTGGTGCTGCCTATCTCGGAGAAGTTCAACGACTATGCCAAGCAGGTGGCTGCCACTCTGAATGCACAGGATGTGCGCACCATCATCGACGAGCGCAACGAGAAAATTGGCAGAAAGATTCGCGACAACGAACTCAAGCACATCCCCTACTTGCTGATTGTGGGCGAGAAAGAGGCTGCCGATGGCACCGTGAATGTCAGAAAACAAGGCACTCAGCAGCAAGAAACAATGAAAATCGACGATTTTGCAAAGAAAATTCAAGAAGAAGTTCGTCAAATGACAGAAAATTTCTAACTTTGCACCCGAAATTCAATAAAAAACAAAAACTTAACTCAAAACATACCGAAGGAATTAGCCAACCGAATGAAAGGTGACAACAAAAAACAGCAGTACAGAGTCAACGAACAGATTCGTGTACACGACGTGAGAATTGTAGGTGAAGGAATCGAATCCACCGTCATGTCAACCCGCGACGCTCTCCGTCTTGCAGAAGACAAAGGAGTGGACCTCGTTGAAATTTCTCCAAATGCACAACCTCCGGTATGTCGGCTTATCGACTACTCCAAGTTCCTCTATCAGCAGAAAAAGAAGGCTAAGGAACTGAAGGCGAAGCAGGTGAAGGTCGAAGTGAAGGAAATCCGTTTTGGACCTCAGACAGGCGAAGCCGACTACGCTTTCAAGTTGAAGCATGCACAAGAATTCCTGAACGACGGCAACAAGGTGAAGGCGTATGTGTTCTTCAAGGGACGTTCTATCGTCTTCAAAGAACAAGGTGAGGTGCTGCTGCTCCGTTTCGCCAACGACCTCGAAGAACTGGCAAAGGTGGAGAGCATGCCATCGCTGGAAGGCAAGAAGATGTTCTTGACGCTCGCCCCCAAAAAGGCTGGTGCACCAAAGAAGAGCCAGCAACGCCGAGACAATGAGGCTGCCGAAGCCGCCGCAAAAGCAGAGGCTAAAACCCAGAAGGAAGCAGAAGGACCTAATCCAAACAGCCCTTTCGCAGGTTTGGCTGAGAAACTGGCTGCTAAAGAGGAGGAAAGTTGAAAGTTTAGAGATTGGAAGAATAGAAGTGCGTAACGCCCTGGTATATGCGTTGCCACACATTATTAATATTTAAATACATAAAAAAATGCCAAAAATTAAAACTAAAGCCGCTGCCAAAAAGCGTTTTACGCTTACTGGAACAGGAAAGATTAAGCGTCAGCATGCTTATCACAGTCACATCTTGACTAAGAAGACCAAGAAGCAGAAGAGAAATCTCGACCACAGCGCGATTGTCGTAAAGGCAAACCGCAAGCAGGTGCTCGATTGTCTCGCACTCCGCTAAACCTTTCCCTCACGCTGTGATGAAAGTCTTTTTCGGAAAGACAAATGTCACAAGTTCGGGAGAACAAACAAAACCAGTAAGTAATTTAACAAAAAGTTTAATCGAATTGTTAGCCCAACAAGAACGTCAAAAGAAACGTCGCTAACATTCACAAAACAAACAAAATTATGCCAAGATCAGTAAACCATGTTGCATCACGCGCTCGCCGCAAGAAGATTCTGAAGCGCGTAAAAGGTCAGTTTGGCGCTCGCAAGAACGTCTGGACCGTTGCCAAAAACGCCTATGAGAAAGGTCTCACCTACGCATTTGCAGACCGTCGTCGCAAGAAGCGTGAGTTCCGTGCTCTCTGGATTCAGCGTATCAACGCTGCTGCCCGTGCCGAGGGTATGTCTTACTCTCAGTTCATCGGCGCACTCCACAAGGCAGGCATCGACCTCAACCGCAAGACTCTTGCTTACCTCGCAGTACACAACGCAGAGGCATTCAAGGCTATCGTTGAGAAGGTTAAGTAAATCAACATTAGTTACTAAAATAAAGCATCTTTCTCATGGAGGAAGATGCTTTTATCATTAAAACTTAAAAAGACATGAAAGCATTCGTATTCCCTGGTCAGGGCGCTCAGTTCCCAGGAATGGGCAAAGACCTCTACGAGACAAATCCTGTAGCAAAAGAACTTTTTGATAAGGCAAACGAGATTCTCGGTTTCGAGATTACCAAGATTATGTTTGAGGGAACTCCCGAAGAGTTGAAGCAAACCAAAGTGACTCAGCCAGCCGTATTCCTCCATTCTGTGATTTCTGCCATCTGCCTTGGCGATGCATTCGATGCAGACATGGTGGGCGGTCACTCACTTGGTGAGTTCTCTGCACTCGTGGCAGCAGGTGCCCTCTCTTTCGAGGACGGTTTGAAACTTGTTTCTCAGCGTGCTCAGGCAATGCAGAAGGCTTGCGAAGCCGCTCCTTCCACGATGGCAGCCATCATCGGCTTGGATGATGCCAAGATTGAAGAGGTTTGTGCTTCTATCTCAAAACCTGGCTACATTGTGGTTCCTGCTAACTACAACAACCCTGGTCAGTTGGTGATTTCTGGTAATGTGGAGGCTATCAACGAGGCTTGTGAAGCGTTGAAGGCTGCTGGTGCCAAGCGCGCGCTCCCACTCCCTGTAGGTGGTGCTTTCCACTCTCCTCTTATGCAGCCAGCCAAAGACGAGTTGCAGGCAGCCATCGAGGCAACTACGTTCTCTACACCTAAGTGCCCTGTTTATCAGAATGTAGATGCCAAGGCACATACGAACCCAGAGGAAATCAAGCAGAACCTTATTGCCCAACTCACTGCCCCTGTGAAGTGGACGTACGAGGTGCAGGCAATGATTGCTGCAGGTGCTACTGACTTCACAGAGTGTGGTCCAGGTAAGGCTCTTCAAGGCATGATTGCCAAGATTGACCGCAATGTGACGGCTCACGGTATCGCTTAAAGATTTATTGAACGAACACGAATCCCTCGAAATATCACGAATGGGGTCATTTCTATTTGTGTCGATTCGAGAGATTCGTGTTCGGACTTAATACCTAATATCAATGGAAAAACTAATCATATATCAAGTCTTCACACGCCTCTTCGGTGCTAATGCCAACAAAAACGTGAGCAACGGCTCCAAAAAGGAAAATGGCTGTGGCAAGATGGCTGACTTTACGGGGGCTGCTTTGGCTGAAATCAAGAAACTTGGTGCCACTCACATTTGGTACACGGGTCTTATTGAGCATGCCACCAAAGCGGATTACACGCAGTATGGTATTCAGCGAGACCATCCTGCCGTTGTGAAAGGAAACGCGGGTAGTCCATACGCCATCAAAGATTACTATGACATTGACCCCGACCTTGCCACAAAAGTGCCTGAACGAATGAAGGAGTTTGAGAATCTTGTCATGCGCACTCACAAAGCCGACCTGAAGATGATTATTGACTTTGTACCCAATCACGTGGCACGGCAGTATCATTCAGATGTCAAGCCCGAAGGGGTGCGCGACCTCGGTGAGGATGATGACACTTCAATGGCTTTCAGTCCCTATAATAATTTCTACTACCTTCCTGGCACTCAATTCTCCCCTAACTTCTCGCTGCATGATGACGAGATGGGTGATTATGTGGAGGCTCCAGCCAAGGTGACAGGCAATGACTGCTTCACACAATGGGCTGGTCAGAATGATTGGTACGAAACCGTCAAACTCAACTATGGTGTTGACTATCAAGGGTGTAATCAATTGATTTTCTGCCCTTCCACACCAAGTACATGGCTGAAGATGCGCGATATTTTGCTCTTTTGGGCAGACAAGGGCATTGACGGATTCCGTTGTGACATGGCAGAAATGGTGCCTTGCGATTTCTGGGGATGGGTGATTCCGCAAATCAAGGCAAAACACCCCAACATCATCTTCATTGCAGAGGTGTATAATCCGCATGAATACCGCAACTACATTTATCGCGGACGTTTTGACTATCTCTATGACAAGGTGGGTCTTTACGACACCATCCGTTCGGTGGTGGGCGGCAACACTGCCACCAGCATCACTGGATCATGGCAGAGTGTGGATGATATTCAGAGCCACATGCTCAACTTCCTCGAAAATCACGACGAGCAGCGCATTGCCTCTCAGTTCTTTGCTGGTAATGCAGAGAAAGGCAAGCCCGCCCTACTCGTCAGTGCCTTGATGAACACCAACCCAATGATGATTTATTTCGGTCAAGAGTTGGGTGAACAGGGCATGTACTCTGAGGGATTCAGTGGGCAGGATGGCAGAACGACCATTTTCGACTACTGGACCATTGACCTCATTCGTCGTTGGCGCAACAACAATAAGTTCGACGGTACCCTACTCTCTAAAGAAGAGAAGGATTTGCAGAGGTACTATGCCAATGTGCTCAACATTTGCAACAAGGAGAAAGCCATCCGCGAAGGCTCCTTCTTTGACATCATGTATGTCAATTATGGTGAGGGTATGAATGAGTATCATCAATATGCTTTTCTGCGCAAGAGCGGTAAGGAACTGATTCTTGTCATTGCGAACTTTGATGATAAACCTGCCCGTTCATGGGTCAAGATTCCTGCTCATGCGTTCGATTGCCTTGACATACCAGTGAGTGACAAAGAGCGCGAGTGCAAAGACCTTCTCACTAATAAGAAAGAGAAGAAGGCTCTTATCCCCGACGGCACTTTCTACGTGGAACTTCCTGCTAATGGAGGAAAGGTGCTCAAGTTCAAATTGTAGCAAACCACCCTTTGTGTAAAGAAACAAAAAAGCCCTCCGCTATGTGTTCGACATAACGGAGGGTATTTTGTTGTTAGAATTAGAAGTTATATGCCAGACCCAGCGTGAAATATTCCTTGAATTGGAAGTAGCCGAGGGTACTGTCGTAGTATTGTTTGTTGCGGTTGTCGTCGAAACGCCAAAGGGTGTTGACTTCGCTGGAAATGTATTTGTTGAATTGGAATGAGAAGACATTCTCCAATTCTGATTCGGCATATTTGTAGGAGGTGAAGTAGTAGAACCTGCATCGCCATGTGAAGTTTTTGGCAAGTGTCAGTTTGGAATTAAGCACCACTTTGGAACCGTAGTCTTTCTGAAAGTTTTTGCCTACCATGTTGTAAGATGAATGGATGGTTTCTTCGGCATCACTGATGTATCGCATTTTATAAGAGAAGGGCAGAAGTTCCAGAGAGAAAGTGTTGCCATTTTTGAGGCTGGGCTTGAAGTCCATACCGAGAGAGATAAACACATCCAATGGCGAAATGAACTTTGAATAAGCATGTCGGTCATTGCTACGATAGCCAGGCAAGAACTGTGAATTTGCCTCGACCGACACTGTGTAGTACCATGACTTAGCAGCCTTGACACCCAACTTGGAGAAGAGGTTAATCTTATCGTTGTTGGTCAAATACCGGTGTATCGAGTCAGATGTAGCTGTGATGAATCCTAATCGAAGGTCGAGTTTGTTATCCCACGAGAGGCGTTTCTGGTCGTTGTAGTTGGCTTCGAGCACAAGATTGGAAAGCAGTGTCACATTGTTGTTGCCACCTTTGTACCAATTCTCTGAAAAATAGTTTTGTGTGAACTGGAGTGAGAATTTCCCACTGGTTTTCCAAAAGTTGGGTTTTTCAATGTGGATATCTACATCCACATTATCCACTACATCTGCAACATCCTTGATTTCCTCTACTTTATTATAGATGTCGGTCAAGTCTTCCTTCTTCTCACTCGCATCCGATGCTGGCGCAACGATGTTCTCTGATGCAATCTGCGCATCATAATAATGGAACACTGAAGGATTGGAAGCGTAGGTGTTGAACAGCACTTCATTGACGGAAGCATTCATTCGGTCTTGATAATTCATGGCATCTGATGCAGTCATGTCGTTCTGCTGCCACGGCATGTTGTAATTCAATTTGAATCCGTCTTCCAATGCAGACCTGTAGAAGATGCCAGGACCTAACAACTTATATAGATATGGCGATATAGAGGTGTCGTCCGATTCTTTTTCCAAAGACGTGGCATTCTTGGCACATTCTGCAATTTGTTTTTGATATTTGGTGACGATGGCAGATGCTTCCTTTGAATAACTGGAGGCACTTCTTGACTGTTGTGCGTTTACAGGAACGAATGTCCCGCAAGCAGAAAAGAAGAATAGGAAAATGAGGCTTTTATTCATAAACTTTACAAGTATTTTGATGCAAATTTAGGCTTTTTTACCGATTATTCATAATATGTAAGGCAATTTCACGAATAAAAATTTCCTACATTCAAGAAAAAGCACTAAATTTGCACTTCAAATGGGTGTAAGAGTCACCTGCTCCCATACAAAAGACTACAATAAATCATATTATAAACAACTAAATTTTCAACAACTATGCCAAACGGTAAGAAGAAGAAAAGACACAAGATCTCTACTCACAAACGTAAGAAGAGACTGAGAAAGAATCGTCACAAGAGCAAGTAAGGTTGAGAAACCGAACTGTATCTTACGAGTGGCAGAACAAAGAACAAACTTCCCTATGAACCATCCCCTAATCAGGGAGGCATGACGGAGTTTGTTCTTTTTTCTGTTCATCTCCAACAGAATCACAAAAAACTAAAGGTAAGCAAAAATGACCAGCGAACTAATCATCGATGCTCAGCCGAAGGAAGTGACCATTGCGCTGCTCGAAGACCAAAAGCTCGTTGAGTTCCAGAAGGAAGGTCAAGACAGCAAGTACTCCGTAGGCAACATCTACGCCGGGAAAGTGAAGAAAATCATGCCGGCACTCAATGCATGTTTCGTCGATGTGGGTCATGAACGCGAAGCATTTCTGCACTACCAAGATTTAGGCAAACATTTTCTCTCCCTGGAGAAATATGTGAAACAGGTGGTGAGCGACCGCCGGAAACTCACCCCGATGACCAAGGCTGCAGGTCAGCCGTCGCTGGAGAAAGTTGGAAGCATTCAAGACGTGCTCGAACTCGGACAGGAGGTGATGGTGCAAATCACGAAAGAGCCCATCAACACCAAAGGTCCACGACTTACAGGAGAAATCTCTTTTGCAGGACGGTATATTGTCCTTCTCCCGTATGACGACAAAGTGAACGTCAGTACGAAAATCAAGTCGAAGGAAGAACGTACACGCTTGAAGCAACTCATTCAGAGCATCAAACCCCGAAACTTCGGAGTCATTGTCCGTACAGTGGCAGAAGGAAAACGTGCTGCCGAACTGAACAACGAGATGAGTTTGCTCGTCGAGTCGTGGGACAACTGCATCAAGAAGATTCAAAAATCTACAAGTTTGCCAGTACTTGCACATGAAGAAACTGGTCGAACTGTCTCCATGCTACGCGACCTCTTCAACCCTTCTTACGAGAGCATCCACGTCAATAGCGAGGATGTCTTCAATGAAGTGAAGCGGTATGTCGGTCTCATTGCACCAGGGAAAGAGTCGATTGTCAAACTCTACAAAGGCAACGTCCCTATTTTCGACAACTTCGGAGTGACGAAGCAGATCAAGTCGGGGCTCGGGCGTACAGTCAGTTTCAAGCACGGTGCCTACCTCATCATCGAACACACCGAAGCACTTCATGTGGTCGATGTCAATTCGGGCAACCGCAATCGGGGACTGAACGACCAAGAAGAAAATGCCTTTGCAGTGAACATGGAAGCAGCCGAAGAACTGGCACGCCAACTGCGCTTGCGCGACATCGGTGGCATCATTGTGGTCGATTTTATCGACATGGACAGTGCCGAGCACAATCAAAAACTCTACGAACACATGACACAACTCATGAAGAGTGATCGCTCGCGACACAACATCCTTCCACTGAGCAAGTTTGGATTGATGCAAATTACCCGTCAGCGCGTACGCCCGGCAATGGACATGCATGTGGAAGAAGTTTGTCCCACCTGCTTCGGCAAGGGGGTTGTAAAACCCTCCCTCCTCTTCACAGATACGCTGGAGCGTAAAATCGACTACATTGTCAACAATCTTGGTTTGAAGAAATTTAAACTTTATGTCAATCCCTATGTGGAAGCCTACATTTCCAAAGGTCTTGTCAGCCTCTATCTCAAGTGGCAACTGACCTACGGATTCGGAGTGAAAATCTATCCGAGCCAAGAACTTGGTTTCCTGCAATACAAATTCATTGACCCCAAGGGTAACGAGATTGACATGACCGAAGAAATGGAAACCCGTTAATAGGATTTCAGCAAGATTTACTTCGCAAAGTCTGGCACACGGAAAAACAAAAGGGAGAGACTTCGATTGAAGTCTCTCCTTTTATTGTTTAACGTTGGCAAAGAATCTGTTTGAAGGGGATTTTTTTGTTGTTTTCGCTCTTGTTTAGTTAAAAAAAATTAAAACATTGCAATAAGAAGCAATAAAGCATTGCAGAATTAAATTAAAGTGGTAACTTTGCAACGTGTTTTTCATGGTATTAGATTTATTTTAAGGTTAGTAAAGATTGCTTGTCGTGAGATAAGCAATTTTTTATTAGGGTGAATCACTATTTGTAGTGAATCACCCTAATATTTTCTATTCAGCATCAATTTTTTATTCAGCATCAATTTTTTATTCAGCATCACGTATCGTGATTGATGGAGGGCATTCATACATGACTTTGGCATGATTGGTGCGAATGAGTTGGTGGTTGATAATTTCCCCTGTTTGGCGGTCAATGGTGTCACGATAGACTTCTCCGTTGCGATAAATGACTCCTGCTTTCCGTGAAAAATATTCATTTTGAGCGTGGATATGGAAGGTGTGTGCTTGAGGTTCTGCAGCACGAAGTTCACCACTAAGGTATTTATCGTCAACCCAAAGACGTAATTGATAAGTGTTTGCCGTGTTATTCTTCACACGATAATCCAAATAATTGTAGGAAATGCTGGTGCCTGTGCCGAAGGGTATTTGACGACCATGGTCGGGAAACAGGTCCACACCATCGTGATGATGATGCTCGGTGATGGTCAGTTCGCTGTGAAGCACCATCCAATGAATTAAGTTGGACAGTTGGCAAAGCCCTCCACCGATGCCATGGGCAGGTTGTCCTTTTGTGATGGTGAGACCTTCCTTGTACCCCTTATGTGCAGAGGTTCTTCCTACAAGTTTCCACAATGAGAAAGTTTCTCCCGGATGAATCAGAAGACCGTCGATATGAACCACAGCAAGAGAAAGATTTACCGCCTTATTTTCTTGCAACTGCATATCGACATTGCCCAGACGACGGCGGATAAGGGAGTTATGACGATAGATGATAACAGGTAGTGAGTCTTTAGAACGCTTTTTTGCAAAGTGCCTCCCCGCGCAGAAATCCTTCAGATGCCGTTTCAAGATTTCTTTCTCCATCGACAGACGATAGGTGAAAGGAGATATTTCGCAAAAGAGTCTTCGGCTCATAGGCTTATTTGATGTTGTCTCCTTTTGTGCGGATGAGGTCGAAAAGATAAGTCAGTTTAACCATGACTGTTTGGTTGGCGGAACGCCCAAAGTCGCCTCGTTTGCTATTGTCATAGAGGTCGCCAAGACCATAGTAATAGCGACCTTGCAAAAGGAAGTGACCAATCGGTGAAGAATATTCTAAACCAAGACCTGCCGCAATGCCATAATCAATCTTTCGGTCGGGGTCTTTCCCGTATTGATACACCACCCCGTTCGGACGTGCTGATGGATCCCATGTTCCACCACCCCGATGTTCTTGCCCTGATAGATACAAGCCAACCTGAGGACCCGCTTCAAAGAGGAACTTCAGCCCTTTGCGTTCACGTCCCCACCCCATCTGCATGAGAATTGGCATCTCAATGAATTGCCAGTCACGTTTGTAAGTGTTTTCCGACCCGTCCTCTATCACCTCTTTCCAACCGAGATTATTATATTGCAATTCCAGTTCAACGGCGCAGATGGTGGTGAAGTATTTTTCGCACACATAACGAGCCGCAAAACCAACCATTGGCGAACCTTTCATCGACTGTTTGATTTTGGGTACAAAATCCATCGTGTTCATGGTGTAACCACCCATGAAACCAATAGAGAAATCATTGCGGTGTTCTCCTACTTGTGCCCATGCAAAGGATGCGGACAGAAAGCATGTGAAAGATAATATGAAAGACTTGACTCTCATGTGTGTTTATCTGACGAAGACCGTGCCGTCACCACGATAGGTGATAATCATCATGGAGCGGTTCTGATAGCCCGACCATTCGTTCTTCTTTTCAAACATCATAGGGAACTCCATCGAGATGTATGAATAGTTGTGGAGATTCTCATAAAATGCAGAGCCAAAGTCATTCAAACCTTTGATGAAGTAGGCACCGATGTCATATCCCAGTTCGCCATATTTCGGGAAACTGTTGTATTGTTCTTGATTAAACCAGCGTTTGAAACGGCCATTGAACTGCTGTGTACGGCTGGAATAACCATTGCTGTAGAATGAGGTGAAGAACTGGCATTGATACTTGCTCAAATATTTGTCATATTTTGTTGCAAAGGTCTGCCATTCGGGAAATCCGAACAACTGCACGGTGTATTCGCTTGTAAGATTGAGCCCATCCAACTTTTTGCACAGGCTTTCAAATGCTGCCGAAGAACCACTGGAAGGAATGACAACATTGTTAGTTCCCGGCTTCAACAATTCTTTGATAGCCGCAAAGTCATCCATGCTGCCATTACGGTACTTGATGGATTTCGTATCGAGGTCTTTCTTGAAATCATTGATGTATGCCATGTTGTTTCCCCTATCGTCCATCTGTACAAAGATGATGTTGTGGTCCTTGTGAATAAGGGAGAACCGGTTATATACTTGATTATACATCAAGGAATTAGGTGCATTCACTTGAAATGTGGTCGGGTGTTCATTGACCAATGCAAGTTCATTCGATAAAGGCGCCACATGAACAATGCCGTTCTGATGGGCGAAATCTGCAACGCTCTTCATGTTCCACTGACGGATGGGACCGATAATAAGTTGCATGTTCTTCATCTCAGGCTTTTGCAGGATGGTGCTCACGGGAGTGGCAGGACTCACTTCATCGTAGGCAAACACTTCCACATTGCATCCGCGTTGTTTCAGCGAATCGACAGCCAAAAGAAAACCCTGATAAAGGTTTATCATCTTCTGCGACTCGGCACTCACCTTTTCTTCCGCTTTCGAGAATGGCAGAATAACCGCCACCTTCACAGTGGGGTACATGGTCACTTTAGGCTTCATTGCCTCTTCTATGATTTTCTGCTGTTCTGCTTGGTATTCAGCGTTTTCTTCTTCTGTATATGGAATATTGAGAACTGTTCCCTTCTTCAATTTCCCTTTCTTCAAATCGGGGTTGGCGCTGATGAGTTGTTCTTCTGTCACACCATACATACGGGAGATGCCATAGATGGTTTCCTTTTTCTTCACCTCATGCAGGGTTTTGTATCGAGGTCTGTTAGGCGTAGGAGGCACTTCCACCGACTGCTGATTCTGGGGCTGCACTTGCTGACGAACTGCTTGCTGTACAGGTTGCTGAGTGGTTGGTTGTGTTTGCTGCTGTACAGGTTGCTGGGTGACAGGGGCAGAGACATTGTTCTGCTGGGCAGCCGGCACATTGATTTTCTGACCAGCCATGATGTGGTCGGCTTCTAACCCTGGATTCATTTCAAGCAAGGATGCCACTGCTGTATTGTACAGACGTGCGATGCTGTAAAGCGTCTCGCCTGATTGCACTTCATGCTTCTGTGTGGTAACCGACTGTGCAAACAATGTGGCTGTCATCACAATGGCCATCAACAATAAAACTATCTTTTTCATCGTTATTTAAGTTGTTCTAATGATTTCGGAGTACAAAATTAGTAAAAAACGCCATTCCGAGCAAATTAAAGTGAGGTGTTCGTCGTTTTTATGATGAAATAAGGTGTTTTTATAAAAGAGATTGAGTAAATTTGCACTAAATTGAACACATAAGAATAAAAGACATGAATAAAAATATCTTAGCATTGTTTGTCCTTGGATGTGCCAGTTTTTTCATCATCCTTTCATGCAGCCAAGACAATGATGAAACGGGTTTCATCGGCAGGATGACAAGGCAAACCTCCACTGAAGGTGACAGCACGAAAAATGACTCGACACCTGTCATCTTGCCGCCAGACGAGACAGGGGCTGCACCTTATGTCAGTTTCTATTCAATAGATGAAGAGGACACCATGAGAGTGACGCCTGGTGAATCGCAAACGGCACAAGCCCCATTGTTGATTACTTTGACGGGCAATGTGGGTAATCCGGATAATTATAACTATATATGTGAGTGGAGAATTTGGAGCACTGCCGACAATGGGAGTGAACTGAATCCTTTGGTCACGCGTTTTGAACAAAACACGACTTACACTCTGACAAAGTCGGGAGGATATGGCATCAAGTTGTACGTGACGTTCAGTTTAGACAATGACACCATTGAGTATGAAAGTGACCCCATCAACATTGTCATCAGTGAATCAAAACTGACTTGCCCGGATGGATTCTCACCAAACAACGACAGCATCAATGACTATTACAGAATCACGGCTCAATCCATTGTGAAGTTGGATGCACAATTTTTCAACCGATGGGGATTGGAGATGCATTCTGCCACATTGGAAACGGCAATGCATGTGGAGGGTGAACCAAACAAACTGATTCTTTGGGATGGAAAACATAATGGGAAGGTCGTAAGTGATGGTGTTTATCTTCTTCATCTTGATGCACTTGGTAGCGATGGCATAAAGTATAAGATAAAGAAATCCATTAATGTGTTGACAGGATTCCGGGAAGGTCAAGAAACAGAGACAGGAGGTGGCAGCGAATGATAAAAATTGAAGGAGCGAGGGTACACAACCTGAAGAATGTGGATGTGGAGATACCTCGCAACAGTTTGACGGTCATCACAGGATTGAGCGGCAGCGGCAAGTCGTCGCTGGCGTTCGACACGATTTTTGCGGAGGGGCAACGAAGATATATCGAGACGTTCAGTGCCTACATCCGCAACTTCTTGGGGGGGATGGAACGCCCCGACGTGGATAAAATCAGCGGGCTTTCCCCTGTCATCAGCATCGAGCAGAAAACGACCAACAAGAACCCGCGTTCGACGGTCGGCACCGTGACAGAGGTCTATGACTATCTGCGACTGCTCTATGCCCGTGCAGGCGAGGCTTTCAGTTACGAGACAGGCGAGAAGATGGTGAAATACACCGAAGAGGATGTGATGCGGCTCTTGCTGGAGCAATACAACGGCAAGCGCATTTTCCTGTTGGCACCCCTGGTGCAGAGCCGCAAGGGACATTACCGCGAACTGTTTGAAAGCATCCGCAAGAAGGGCTATCTGTATGCCCGTGTGGATGGAGAGATTGTGGATGTGACGGAAGGCATGAAGGTTGACCGCTACAAGAACCATGACATCGAGGTGGTGATTGACAAACTCGCCATCAGCGACAAGGATGAGGAGCGGCTGAAGAAGAGCCTGGAGGTTGCCATGAAGATGGGCGACGGACAGGTGATGGTACAGACCCTCTCCCCGACCCTCCCCCATAATGGGGAGGGAGACCATGCGGGGTCTTTGTCATCAGGGAACAAGCCGGATGGTTCTCCCCATTACGGGGGAGATGTCCGTCAGGACAGAGAGGGTCTTCTCAAGCATTACTCCAAGCGGTTGATGTGCCCCACGACAGGATTGTGCTACCGCGACCCTGCCCCCAACAACTTCTCTTTCAACTCCCCCCAAGGAGCATGTCCGCATTGCAAAGGATTGGGTGTGGTTCCTGCCGTGGATTTGGAGAGTGTGGATTATCAGGAAATGGCTGGATATGTGCATGGGCTCAGCATAGAGGAACAGAAGGAATGGGCACAGAAGTGGGAAGAGTCGGTGGACAAACTCGTCGTCTGCCCTGAATGCCAGGGAAAAAGGTTGAACAGAGAGGCATTGCATTTCCGCATTGACGGCAAAAACATCAGCGAGGTGTCGGACATGGAACTGTCTGCCCTATACGAATGGGTGACCAGCGTAGAGGCGAAGATGGAGAAGAAGCAGCAAGCCATCGCTCATGAGATTATCAAGGAAATCAGCACACGCCTGAAGTTCCTGCTCGATGTGGGGTTGCATTACTTGAGTCTTTCCCGCAGTTCCGTCAGTTTGAGCGGAGGAGAAAGCCAGCGCATCCGCCTTGCCACGCAGATAGGCACGAAGTTGGTCAATGTGCTTTACATCCTGGACGAACCCAGCATCGGACTCCATCAGCGCGACAATGTGCGGCTCATCAATTCGCTGAAAGAGTTGCGCGACGAAGGGAACACGGTGATTGTGGTGGAGCACGACAAGGATATGATGCTCAATGCCGATTACATTGTCGACATGGGTCCCCTTGCCGGCAGGAAGGGAGGCGAAGTGGTGTATCAGGGCACTCCCGAGGACATGCTGAAAACCGACACGCTCACCTCCCGTTTCCTGAACGGGAAGGAGAAGATAGAAGTGCCCGCCTCGCGCAGAAAGGGCAACGGCAAGTGCATCAAGGTGATTGGGGCAAAAGGCAACAACCTGAAAGACGTGACGGTAGAGATTCCGTTGGGCATGCTGGTGTGTGTGACGGGAGTGAGCGGAAGCGGCAAGTCCACCCTCATCAACGAGACCCTGCAGCCGTTCCTCAGTCAGCACTTCTACCGTTCTCAAACCGACCCGCTGGAGTATGAAGCAATAGAAGGAGTGGAGAACATTGACAAGGTGGTCAGTGTTGACCAGTCGCCTCTGGGACGCACACCCCGCAGCAACCCAGCCACCTACACCGACGTGTTCACCGACATCCGCAAACTTTTTGTGGAAATGCCCGAGTCGAAGATGCGCGCCTATAAACCAGGCAGATTCTCCTTCAATGTTGCGGGCGGACGCTGTGAAACCTGCGGCGGCAACGGCTACAAGACCATCCAGATGAACTTCCTGCCCGATGTGCTCGTGCCTTGCGAGGTTTGTCGCGGAAAGCGATACAACCGGGAGACGCTGGAAGTGCGCTTCAAGGGCAAGAGCATTTCCGATGTGCTGGGCATGACCATCAACCAAGCCGTGGAGTTCTTTGAGAACCAACCCAAGATACTGCACAAAATCAAGGTGCTGCAAGACGTGGGATTGGGGTACATCAAACTTGGTCAGCCCTCCAGCACCCTCAGCGGCGGCGAGAGCCAGCGCGTGAAACTCGCCACCGAACTGGCGAAGAAAGACACTGGAAAGACCCTCTACATTCTCGACGAACCCACGACAGGGCTGCACTTTGAGGACATCCGCACCCTGATGGTGGTGCTCAACCGCTTGGTCGACAAGGGGAACACCGTCATTGTCATCGAGCACAACCTCGATGTCATCAAACTCGCCGACCACATCATCGACATGGGGCCCGAAGGCGGACAAGAAGGGGGCACCGTCGTCGTGACCGGCACCCCCGAATCCGTCGCCCGGAGCGGCAAAGGCATCACCTCCACCTTCCTGCGGCAAGAACTGCCCTGACCATTCTCTTTAACACGAAACTGACAGCGAAAGGAATTTTTCCTTTTAACAACGAATTTCACGAATCAAACGAATTTTTGAGATTGTGGCAATGCACCTGTGGTGCCTCGAATGAAAACGAATGGCATTCGACCCATTCGCCGCTGCTTGGCAGCATTCACCCACACACAATAAATTCGTTCAATTCGTGAAATTCATTGTCAAGAAAATCTCTCCGCTGTGAAATTCGTAGTTAAAGAAAGACTCTCTTCGTCGCAAAATTCACGTCAAAAAACTCCCTTCGCGGTTTAAGGTCTCGGGGTCGGGTCAGGCACGTCCAGCACCTCAGCCCCCGTCACGCTCATGCCCTTCAGCATCTGCGCAAACTTGCCGCCAGGATAGAAACGCACCTTCTTGCGGAAACCCTTTGCGTCAGCCGCCAGCGATTCCTCAATCTCGCCGTAGGTCTGCACCGTCTTCGACGTGAAGACAGGCTTGAACGAGCCGAACGACCCCAGCGACACCCCGTGGCCAATCTCCATGTAGTGAACCAGACGGTTCAGCAGCGCGTCCACCACCGAGCGGGTCATGTTCGTGTTCACGCCCCTCGACTGCGCAATCTCCTCCACCAGTTGCTCATACGTCACCTGCGGATACGTCAACTGAATCGCCTTGTACACCTCAGGCTTCTCCTCGCGGTAGTTCAGTTTCACCTTACCTTTACGATACTGCAAACCCATAATCTCATTTCTCCTTTCTTTTCTTTTGCCTTCAGCCCCCAGCATTTCCCCAGAGCCTCCAGCGGTTAAACATTCGTTTTTTTTACACTAATATATCATTTGGCCATCTGATATTTCAATTGCTTTTTTACGCTTCGCGTGACGAAGAAAAAACAAATAAAAACAAGTAAAAACAGAAAAAAACATGTTCTTCGTTAAACAGAGATGAAACAAGAAAGACCTGTTTTTATTTGTTTTTACTTGTTTTTTTCTGTTTTTCTTTCGTCCGCCGCAGGCGAAAATCCCATTCCCCCTTTCTCATCTCTCATTTAGGCGAAGCCGCTCATCTCTCCGTTCTCCACCACCATCCAGAACTCCTCGCCCCGCCCCCAAGCCTCATACACCAGCCCATTCAACTTCTCAAACACCACGTCCCCATTCACAATCCTCCTCTCCTTCATCTCCCTCAGCCGCTCCCCATCAGCCCCCCCGCCGCATGGTCTCCCCCTCATGGGGGAGATGTCCGCAGGACAGAGAGGGTCTTCAGGTGAGAGGGTCTCCACTTCCCCCACCAGCACCTCGCCCTCAAACATCTGCCTCGCCCACCGGTGCCCCACATACACTTGCCGATGCCCCGGGCACCTCGCCACCCGCAAGCCCATCGCCCCGTAAGGCGACTGCCCCACCTTCATCCTCCACCTGCCCCGAGGCAGACACACCCTCGAAGCCCCCGGGAACGACGCCTCATAATCCGCGAACCCCACCTCGCGAGCCTCACACACCATCCTCGGCTGGGTCTCCCCATCCATCCACACCTCCATCACCGACTTCGTGACCTCAGCGTCCCCATAATACCTTTTCAACCTGATTTCCATCCGTCCTTCAAAATTTAGCGTTTACACACACATCCGTTTTTTTACCGTTCAACATTCGTGTATCAGAAACTCTCCCTCTCCACCCCACGCTCGCCCCGCGCCCGTCACCGCAATTACCCTTCGCCCGTCACCGCAATTACCTTTCGCCCGTCACCGTAATTACCTTTCGCCCCTCACCGTAATTACCTCGCAGGGCGCACCGCAGAGCCTTCGTTTTTTTCACGCTGCAAAGTTACAACCTCCAGATTGCGGTTCACGAACGATTCCCCCAAAATTTTCACCCCTCCTGCATTTTTTTTGCACATTCTCCATCCTCCCCTCCCCCTTTCATCGCTCCTTTTCATTCATCATGATGAGAAGCCGTTTCCTCCACCTCCTCGCTACACCGCTACAGCGCTACAGTTCTCGCAACAGTCACCATGACCCCCAAAATACTCTTATATTTATATATAGTATATATATACTATATATAAATATAAAATTTCCCTTTGACTTTTCCATCCCTTGTTTTGGAACTGTAGCACTGCAACAACTGCAACGCACCACCCCCTTCATCTCACATCCATTTCGCAAACAACAGGCACGCATAAAAATTGCAGAGGATTTGTTGGGAAAGTGAAAAGAATGTCGTATCTTTGCAAAAAGAAAAGTAAAATTAACATGGCGAAGAAAACAAAAGCAATAAAATTGACGGATTTCCCCGAGGAGGTGGATGAGCAACATGGCTTGAAGTGGTATGGCGAATTGTCATACGAGACGCAGATGGCGGTGCTGAGCCAGTACCTGCATTCACCTGATTTGCAGGGGGACGAAAAAGAAGTGAGAAAGAGACGAGAAGAGATTATTTATTGTGTGCGTGAATATCTGGAACGTAAGACTGGAAATCGTGCAGATGAATACGATGATGAACAAGTGTGGCGAGTGGCAGAAGACCCTTATGCAGGAGTTTTCTTTGCGGATTTTTTTAATGTCCCTTTTCCTCGGCCAGAGCAATATCGTTTCACGTTCATTGACTTGTTTGCAGGTATGGGAGGATTCCGTTTAGCAATGCAAGCACAAGGAGGAAAGTGTGTGTTTTCTTCAGAATGGAACAAGTATGCCCAAAAGACCTATTTTGCGAATTTTGGGGAAATGCCCTTTGGAGACATCACAAAGGAGGTGACGAAACAGCGTATTCCTCAGAATTTTGATATTCTATGTGCTGGCTTTCCTTGCCAACCTTTCTCTATAGCCGGAGTTTCAAAGAATGGGAGCCTTGGCCGCAAGACGGGCTTTCAGGACAGAACGCGTGGAACGCTCTTTTTTGATGTTGCAGATATTATTCAAAGGCACCGTCCCAAGGCTTTCTTCTTGGAAAATGTAAAGAATCTGGTTTCTCATGACAAGGGAAGAACTTTCAGGGTCATCCTTGAAACATTGGAAGAACTGAACTATTCCGTTCATTACCGTGTGATGGACGGAAAATCATATGTACCGCAACATAGGGAGAGGATTTTGATTGTCGGGTTTGATAGAGAGCGGTATCATGGAGAGGAAAATTTTGAATTTCCTCCAGAATTGGAACCCGTTCATCGGATAGCAGACATTCTCGAGCCACATCCTGAGGAGAAATATACACTAACAGATAACCTGTGGAATTATCTTCAAGATTATGCTATACGCCAGCAAGAGAAAGGCAATGGATTCGGTTTCGGGCTTGTTGATTTGAATGGAATATCTCGCACGTTAAGTGCCAGATATTATAAGGATGGCTCTGAAATTCTTATTCCGCAAGGCAATGCTACAAATCCTCGGAAACTGACTCCGAGGGAATGTGCAAGATTGATGGGCTATCCTGACAACTACACAATAAGGGCGGTTTCAGACACTCAAACTTATATTCAATGCGGTAATTCCGTTGTTGTTCCTCTCATTACAGCAGTATCCGAACAAATTGTAGAAACAATGCTAAACCAACAAATGAATAGCCATGAGTGAAATTCTTGATATATCGATTCAAAGCGTCAAATCGGCAAAGACATCTTTCTGCCGCTTCATTACAGGAAATGACACTGGAAGCACAGGGTCACACCAAGCAGGCTTTTATGTCCCCAAGAATGCGGCACCTCTTTTGTTCGGGGAGGTGTGTAAACGAGGAACAAACAGAGAGAAATGGGTGAAAATCAAGTGGCAAAATGATTTCGAGACAGACAGCCGCTTCATTTACTATGGGCAGAAAACACGTAACGAATACCGTATAACTCGTTTCGGACGTGATTTTGAGTTTTTGATGGATAAATATGTGGGGAGTTTGCTTGTTATCGCTGAACAGACAGAAGATTATTATGAGGCTTTTGTATTGGAAACAGATGATGAGATTGAGACATTTCTTTCTTATTTCAACCTGTCGCCAGAACAGACAAACCAATTAATTGATGTCGCAAATGCTCCAACAGATGATATTGCGATGCAAATGGCAATCAATATGATTATTGCTCAAATGCAAGATTTTCCACAAACTCAGGAAATGGGCTTGCGGGCACAAGAAATCTTCAATCGTATTCACGGGGTTACGGAAAAGGACATCTGTAAAAATCCTGATAAATACTTGCTCAATTGGTATGATACAGAACTTGAATTGTTCCGACATTTAGAAGAGAAGATTTATAAACCAATATACACCCAACCCTTTGCGGATTGCCAATCACTAATAGACTTCTCCAACAAAATACTGAATCGCCGTAAATCACGTGCTGGCAAATCTTTAGAGCACCATCTTTCTGCCATCTTTAAAGCCGAACAACTGATTTTCGAGGAGCAAGTCATTACAGAGAACAACAAAAAGCCTGACTTCCTGTTCCCCAATGGCGAGTGTTATCATAATTTTGAATTTCCCGCAGAAGACCTCACCGTGCTTGGAGCAAAAACCACATGCAAAGATAGATGGAGACAAGTTATCAACGAAGCCAATAGAGTGGATGAGAAATATTTGTTCACCCTTCAACAAGGTATATCGCGGAATCAATTGAAGGAAATGACTGATGAAAAGGTTCATCTGGTTGTTCCTGAGAAATATGTAAGCACATTCCCCAAAGAATACCAGTCATCCATCCGCAATTTGCAGGAGTTTGTACAAATGGTACAAGAAAAGCAGGAAAGAATACCTAAGCATTTCATATTAAAATAGTGGCATCTATGGCTAACTTTGTTATCTACAACTATCAGTTTGCTCGCATCATTGAGCCTGACGAGCAGTATCAAATTCAATTCCCCGACTGGAGGGCGGTGGATGTGGAGGAGTCTTTTGCGAGGCGGCAGGAGCTTCTGGATGAGGTGTTGGAATTTGACTATCGGCAGACGGTGCAGTTTGTGAACAAGCGGGGATGGGAGTATTGGCACAAGCAGATTGTGGAGCCACAGGATGGGGTGTATGTGATGAGAGTGGCGAACGTGCGGAACCTGAGCATCACGAACGAGCAGTTGAAGGAGGAGATTGTGAAGGATTACCGGAACTGCCTCGTGATTATCGACAACCGCAAGGGCATTCAGCGGATTGCAATTGAGAAGAAGACGAAGGTGTTTCAGAGGACACAAACGGTGGCGGGCATTCTGGAGGCGACATTGAACGTGTTGCTGAAACGCTACCGCCTGAAGGTGCTGCTGGAGGCTCCTTATCCGAAGCGTGAGTTCTGGAGGATTGTTGAGGAGCACCCGAAGGGATTCAGAAAGATAACGTTCCACTTTCCGCACCTGAACCTTGAGCGTCTGACCAAGGTGATGGATGGTTTCCTGACGGACGTGCGAAAAGATTGGAGCAGCGACTTGGAGTTCTCGTTCACTGCGGATGACGGTGGTGTGCTTGACCTCGAAAAGAACAAGGCTCGCAAGGAGGCGTTGGTAGAGGGTGCGTCTGCTCACGGAACGAGCAATAGCAGCGGCACATACATCATCATGTATCCGAAGGGAGGAGGAAAACGTGTCTTCGTGGGCAAGGGGCAGTATGTGGTGGAGAAACTGGACGACAAGGTGTTTGAGAAGTTGGTGGGAGATGAAATTTTGCTGAAAGATATGGGCACGACACCTTATGACAAGGTGAAGGTGTTCATGAAAAACCTGCCAGACGTGTTTGAATAGCCATGCCTTTTGTCAGATTCACAAGGGAGAAGTTGGATGGTTTTCGTCATCGTTATCTCGGTGACGACTTGTTTCGTACATGGGTGGAGACGCTCACCCGATTAGAGTTGAAGGGCGATTTGAATCCTGTGGAAATCTGGAACGAGGCAGAGTTGTTGCGTGTGCGGCTGTCGGAGTTGCCTGAGCACCGCGACACGGAGATTCACTTTTTCATGAAGGAACTGAAAGACAGGTACAGCACTTTTCAGGATGGAGAAAAGATGACGGAACGCTGCGAGGCAGAGGCAACGGCTACGGCTCTTTGTGTGATGACGGTGCTCTTTTCTCAATTGTGCGACGCTGGCGAGGATGTGGAAAACCATCCTCACAAAGCCATGTGCAGGGCACTTGCAAAGGTCATCACCAATCCCGCATACAGGGAATATCCAGATAAGTTAATCAAGGCTTTCACACGTGTCAGGCAAGACAATGAGGGGAACAAGATTGTTCTGCCCGTCACCGATTACATGCAGATAGAGAACTCTTTGGAACGTATGGACGAGGTGGCACGTGGAGAGATTGAGGCAATGGTGAAGGATGTGCTGGAACAGACGAAGGGAATGAGGGCATTGTGCAGAATCGAATGGGATGCCTACGAATCTATTTGGCGAGCCATCTGCGCAGAGAGCGGCATGATGGAACTGCTGAACAACGTGGAGCCTCGGAACAATGCATGGGGAAAGAACCTGAAAATGGTGTGCAACGTGTTGGGATTGATGAAGGACATGCACATCGATGGGGACAGCAAGAAGGACACGCTGATAGAAGATAATGTAACTAAAATCAGCAATGCCATAGAGGGCAAGCCACACCGCGACTACATTGCGAAATGCAAAGACTTCGGAGGTTCAAACTGTGTGTTCACGAAAAAGCAATGCGAGAGAATTGAGAGCATCATTTCCGTCCAATCAGGGATGGCACTCTGACAAGAAATAGAGAATCGGAAAGATGGAAGACGTTGGCAAGTTTTGTCAGCGTCTTTTTTCTTGCTGATTTTCAACTGACAAAATGCCAACAAAACATTGACAGAACTTTCTTTTTCTTGCAATTTTGGCTTTGCGGCATTCTCCCGAACTTTGCACCGTCGAAAAGAAAAGAAGCACACGAAAATGGCTTCAGAACTTTCGGGGGTGCAGTTTTTTTTGTGCCCATCTGTTTGAAATGTTCCAACAATCTCTCATGGACATGAGGAATGTGGTTGCAAACACATCTTCATCGACTACGGCAACGTGCGCACGATGCTTTTAACTCTTTAAAATCTATTAGAAGTATCAAGTTATGAAAAATCAAGTTTTCATCAACAACCTCCAAATGGAGACACAGACAGTTTTTTGCCAGAATGGCAGCATCAACATTTTTCCTTGTGCGTTCGAGTTGGGAAAGCACATCGTGGCGGGCGGCGAACAGGCGAGCCAGAAGGGTCGCATGGTGACGGACAAGTCGGGCACGAGCCATTTCCATCCGTATGCGAAGGACAGCGGAAGCCGATACACACGCCTCTTCACCACGGCGCACGGCGAGGTGAAGGAGACACAGGACAGCGTGATTTTCCTGCTGCGATTCCCTAAGAAACTGGGCAAGGCACTCATCGAGGCGCTGCACCGGGAAGAATCGGAAGAGCAACAGGCGTGGATTAAGACACGTCGCACCGAAACCCGGTGGTAGTTGATCCAAGTTCTGGATGTGTTTTACGCTTCGCGGTAAAGAAAAAAATTGCGAAACATTAATAAAGATATATTTATGAGCGTACATGTAATATATTATCAGGATGGGACGAAGAGGATGCGCCCCGTCCTCACGCGAGACGAGTATCTGCGTCTGCGCGGAAGTGAGAAGCAGAAGGCAATTCTGCGACTGGTGAGAGAGGGCGACACTCGGCAGAAGCATCGGCTCGTGCAGATGAACTACTCGTGCATCCCCGGTGAGGACGGTGCCCTGAAGGGGTGCAAGACGGCATCGCGTTCGGTGGGCATGGACATCGACTTCGTGGCTCCCGAGGAGCTTTCGGACGAGGAACGGAAGGCTTGGCTGGAGGAGAAGATGGCGAGTGTGCCAACGTTGGTGATGGCGAAACGGGAGGCGTTGGGGTTGCTCATGCTGGAGCGTTCGGCATCGAAGGGCTACCATCTGGTGTTCCGCCGCCATGAAAACCTCTCGCAAGAGGAGAACCTGCGATGGGCAAGCGACCTGCTGGGCGTGAAGTATGATGAGGGTGCAAAGGACATCACACGGGTGTTCTTCACCACGACGGCTGACGAGGACGAGTTGCTGTATCTGGACGATGAGGTGTTTGACGCTACACCGTTGCAGTGCTACAGTTCGGAAAGAGAAGACCCTCTCTGCCCTACGGGCATCTCCCCCGTGAAGGGGGAGAACCATGCGGCTTGCTTCCCAACAGGAAGGCAAACGACCCATGAGCCGAATGATTCTTCATCAGAAAGCCAGACGACAAACAATCCGGATGGCTCTCCCCTCCCCTTCCACGGGGGAGGGGCAGGGGGAGAGGGTCTTCAATACAACGGCATTCCCTTCGCCGACATCATCCAGAAGTATTGGGAACTGTTCAACGACGGCAAGGAACCCGTGGAGGGCGACCGCAACGTGAAGACCTACGAACTGGCGATGACCCTGCGGAGCATCTGCGACTATTCGCTGGAAAGGATGCAGGCAGTCATTCCCAACTACTGGAAAGGCGATGCCGTGGAGTGGCGCAAGACCATCGAGAATGCCCTGAAGGAGCCACGCAAGGGGATGCCCTACCGCCTGAAGCAGGTGTTGGCTGCACTGAAATCGACGGCTGGCGTGAAGGCATGTGGCGGCACGCTCACCTCTCCCCCACCCATGCCCAAGCGGTTGCCGCCACTCATCAAGTTGCTGACGAAGAATGTGCCTCCGTTCTACAAACCTGCTGTTGCCAATGCCGTGTTTCCTGCGTTGGGTGCCCATCTGCACGGTGTGAAGTTCCGCTACTGGGACAATGTGGAGCACGAAGCCACCTTCATGAACGTGCTCATCGGGCGGCAGAGCATCGGTAAGGGCAGCATCAAGAAGCCCATCGAGTTCATCATGGAGGACATCCGCCAGCGAGACATTCCCAACCGTCAGCGTGAGGCGGAATGGAAGCAGAAGAACCCGACGGCGAAGCAGAAGAAAGACCCCCGACCCACGGACATCTGCATCCAGATGCTCATCGACAACCTGACCGACGCCGTGTTCAATCAGCGCATCGTGGATGTCAACAACAACGGCGAACGATACATCTACACCATTGTGGATGAGATTGATGCCCTGAAGAAGGTGACTTCGAGAGGCACGGTGGACGAGGTGGGGTTGCTCATCCGCAAGGCGTTCGACAACTCGATGGCAGGTCAGGAACGTGTGGGTGCCGACTCGGTGAGCGGCATTGCCCCCCTGCGGTGGAACTTCAACGCCTCCACCACTCCACCCAATGCCCGCAAGTTCTTCACGAAGATGGTGAACGACGGCACGGTGAGCCGCCTCGACATCTCGACCATCATCCGCTCGGAGGGCGACGATGACACTGCACCCGTGCTGGGCATCTACGACCACACCTTTGCCGCCGAACTGAAGCCCTACATCGACCGCCTCGACAGTGCCAGCGGACTTATCGAGTGCATGGCAGCCAAGCGGCTCTCGCTGGAGATGAGGCAGGAGAACCGCGACACGGCAGGGCTTTACGAATCGGAGGCTTACAGGGTGTTCTCCTACCGTGCCAACGTCATTGCATGGCTCAAAGGCATGGTGCTCTATGTGGCACATGGCTACAAATGGGACAAGACCATCAGCGACTTCGTCAGGTGGACGGAGCAGTACAACCTCTGGTGCAAGATGCTCTATTTCGGTCAGCAGTTGGAAAAGGAACTGCACGAGGAAGTGGAGATTCAGCGTCAGTCGGGTCCTCAAAACCTGTTGGAACTCCTGCCCGACGAGTTCACACGCGAACAGTACCGACAGATGCGCCGTAGCCAGGGACGCACAGGAGATGGCGGCTCCACCCTGCGCACATGGACGAGCCGTGGCTACATTGCCTACGACGAAGTGACTGGCGGCTACTGCAAGACAGCGGAGTACAAACAGAAATATGGAGGAAAGGTATAAAAAAGAAGTGAAAAATGAAAAGTGAAAATGAGAAATGAAAAAAATTGCTATCGCTATGATGAACATTGAAAACAACAAGGAATGCTTTGTGCGGCTCTGGCTTCGGCTGGAGCGCACGAGGCGGCTCTTCAAGGGGCAGTACAGGCGGTTCTGCATCCGGAGGGTGCTGCAAGTGTGGTTTGGCGGCGAAGCCAACGACGACTTCATCTGGGAGGTGTGCCATCTGGCATCGCTCATGCTGGACGAGGAGGACGAGGTGTGCGGATGGGACGAGTTGCCACCGCCCCGGCTCTATCCGCGCAAGCACCGCGAACTGCTCCGCGCCATTGTCGCCATCCGGCTCGGCATCAATTTCTACAAGCAAATTGACCTGAAAGCCCTCGATGCCGCCTACTCCATCGCTTTCCCGATGAGCACGCCCATCAATGTGAACAAGAAGAAACGGAAATGACCCCACACAGGATGCGTTGCAGTTGCTACAGCGCTACAGTTGCAAAAGAGTCGCCCTTGTTTACAACGTTGCAGTTGCTACAGCGCTACAGTTGAATATCACGCGAGGGGGTGAAATTCATCCTCTATCACATATCAGACCTTGCTCTCTTCGATGCGGAAAATGGAAAAAAGGCTTTTTCCCTTTGCATTGTGCGCACTTTTCCGTACCTTTGCGCTCAACAACGATACACGAGATGATTTATCCTACGACATACGAACAGAAGGTAGGCTTTGACCAGATACGCCAACACCTCACGGCACTTTGTCTCTGCCCTTTGGGCGAGGGATTGGTGAGTGAGATGGCGTTTTCGGTCAACTTCGACGAAATTTATCGTGCGGTGAAGCAGACGATGGAGTTTGTGCGCATTTTGCAAGAGGAGGATTTTCCCGACCAGAACTTTTTCGATGTGCGTCCATCGTTGAAACGCATCCGGATTCAGAACACGTGTCTGGAAGTCGATGAACTCTTCAACCTGCAACGTTCGCTGGCTGCCATCGCGGGCATTTTCAACTTCCTGCATCGCTATTCTGACGAGGAACGCAACGTTCCTGTTTACCCCCACCTCTATGCGCTGACCACCGACGTGAAAACTTATCCGCAGTTGGTGAAGCGGATTGACCAAATCCTCGACAAGTTCGGGCATGTGAAGGACACCGCATCCCCGACCTTGATGCAGATTCGTCGGGAGTTGGCTGCAACGGCAGGAAGCGTGTCACGTGCCTTGCAGAACATCCTGAAGTCGGCAAAGGGAGAAGGGCTTGTGGACAAAGACATCTCCCCCACCCTCCGCGATGGTCGTCTGGTCATCCCTGTGGCTCCTGCCATGAAACGGAAAATCAAGGGTATCGTACACGACGAGTCCGATACGGGACGTACCGTGTTCATCGAACCTGCCGAGGTGGTGGAGGCTAACAACAAGATTCGGGAACTGGAGAGCGAGGAGCGCAAGGAGATTCACCGCATCCTTTTGGAGTTCACGCAGTTGGTGCGTCCTGAAGTGCCCGACATGCTGCACAGTTATGACTTCCTTGCACAGATTGACTTTGTTCGCGCCAAGGCAAAATTTGCCATCACCACCAACAGCACGGAGCCACGCATGGAGAACAAGCAGGTGATTGACTGGGCGATTGCTGTTCACCCCTTGCTCGACCTCAAGTTTCGTGACTATAACTTCAAACATCCTGATGAAGAACCGAGAAAGGTGGTTCCTTTAGACATCAAACTGAATCAGAAGCAACGGCTCCTGCTGATTTCGGGACCGAATGCGGGCGGAAAGTCTGTCTGCCTGAAAACCACGGGATTGCTTCAGTACATGTTCCAATGCGGCATGCCTGTGCCTGTTGCCAAGAGCAGCGTGTTCGGCATCTTCAGGAGCATCTTCATTGACATTGGCGACGAACAAAGTCTGGAGAACGACCTCTCGACCTACTCTTCCCACTTGCTCAACATGAAGAACATGATGAAGCATTGCGATGGGGCAAGCCTCATCCTGATTGACGAGTTCGGTGGTGGCACTGAACCTCAAATTGGTGGCGCGATGGCTGAGGCGATGCTGAAGATTTACAACAAGAAACATGCTTTCGGTGTCATCACGACTCACTATCAGAACCTGAAGCACTATGCTCAGGAGACGGAAGGCATTGTCAATGCTGCCATGCTCTACGACCGCCAGCAGATGCAACCGCTGTTCCAATTGTCCATTGGCAATCCCGGCAGTTCGTTTGCCATCGAGATAGCCCGCAAGACGGGCATTCCCGACGAGGTCATCAGGGATGCCAGCGAGATTGTGGGCAAGGATTACATCAACTCCGATAAGTACTTGCAGGACATCGTGCGCGACAAACGCTATTGGGAACAGAAGCGCCAAGCCATCCATCAGCACGAGAAACAGATGGAGCAAACCATCCAGCGATATGAAGAGGACATCCAGAAAGTGCATGACGAGCGGAAAGCCATCATTGCCCATGCCAAGGAAGAGGCGGAGCAGATGCTGAAAGAGTCGAACGCCAAGATTGAGCAAACCATCAAGGACATCAAGGAGGCACAGGCAGAGAAAGAGCGCACCAGGATGATTCGCCAAGACTTGGCTGACTTCAAGCACGACATCCACGAGATTGACCCTGACATTGCCGACGAAAAGATACGCCGACAGATGGAAAAACTGGTGGCAAGGCGCAAGAGAAAAGAAGAAAAGAAGAAGGAGACCCTCTCCCCAGCCCTCCCCCGTAATGGGGAGGGAAACCATCCGGATGGTTCTCCCCATTACGGGGGAGATGCCCGCAGGGCAGAGGGGGTCTTGGACAGAGGTTCTTTCGTCCGGCTGAAAGGTCAAACGACCATTGGGCAAATCCAGAAAATCAATGGCAGCGAAGCCCTCGTTGTTTTTGGTCAACTGACCACCAACGTGAAATTGAAACGCTTGGAGCCGTCAGAGCCGCCCACTAAAAACAAGAATGTGGCATCTACTTTTGTCAGTGTGCAGACACGTGACGAAATCCGCCAGACGACGCTCAACTTCAAGGAACAACTCGATGTGCGCGGAATGCGTGGCGAAGAAGCGGTTCAGGCAGTCACCTATTTCATCGATGATGCCTGTGTGGCACGTGCCTCCCGTGTGAAAATCCTGCATGGAACTGGTACGGGAGCCCTCAAGACCGTTATCCGCCAATATCTTTCCACGATGCCTCCTGTAGCCGATTTCTACGACGAGGACATCCGCTTTGGAGGTGCGGGCATCACCATTGTTGAACTTGTATAATGAAAGAATATGAAAAGACTTGTAACCGTCCTCATTGTCTGCATGTTGTTTGCAGGAGCACATGCCCATCATTTGCGCATGGACAGTTTGGTGAATGTTTTTGGCACTTCTGCCAAGAAGCCGGCTACGGCAAAGCAAGCAGTCTTTGCCACTGCTGCCGATTCTGCAAAAGCCAGCAAGATATTCCCTTACTTGCAACCCATTTCTTCTTACGAAGAAGTGAACAACGACATCATGTCTTTCCATTTCAGCAAGGCTGATGCTGCGGTTCAAAAACTCATGGCAACCGCTAAACGCAAACGGCAATCGACTGCGGATTTAGACCCTCTTGTGTCGCTCTGCCAAAAAGGTGAAAACGGATTGCGAGGTGTCGATAAGGTCATTATTGTGGATAGTGTTGTGGTTGACAAAAAGGATTTTCTCAAAGCCTATCCCATCTCTGACGAACTTGGCACACTCACCTTGTCCGACCGAGGTGACGTAGTGCAGTATCAAACACAAATGAGTGGCATGATGTTGCGACCCGTGAAAGCCTCAGACACCAATCGTCTGCACATTGTGCGGTATTATCAGGAAGGTGAAAAACTTACTGAAGGTGAGGCTTTTGAAGGGCTTGGCATAGAAGGGGATGTCAACTACCCCTTCCTGATGCCCGACGGACAAACTTTCTATTTTGCGGCACGGAGCAAGGATGGCTATGGCAACTACGACCTTTATGCAACTCGCTACGATAGTGACTCCAAGAAGTTTTATCAGGCGGAGAACATGGGATTTCCCTACAACTCCTTTGCCAATGACTATATGCTTGTGGTTGACGAGGCGGCAAATCTTGGTTGGTTTGCCAGCGACCGCTATCAGCCAGCAGGTAAGGTGTGTGTCTATACGTTCATTCCGAACGAATCACGCCGAACGATTGACTACGAATCGACAGACCTTGATGAGTTGTGCGTGGCGGCATCGCTCCGTTCCATTGCTGCCATGCCCCTGACTGATGAACAGAAAAAGGCAAAAGCGGATGCGGCCAAACGGATTGCCCGAATGTCCGTCACTCATTCTGCCATGCAGTATAAAGAATTTGAGTTCATTCTCAACGATGCTAAAACCTGCTACACCCTTTCTGACTTCAAATCGGCAAAAGCGCAGAAACAATGCCAAGAATGGTTGCAAAAGTCGAAAGACCTTGCCAAACTCTCAGAGCAGTTGCAGCACCTGCGCGAAACATCCCCTTCTTCCACCCAGCAGATTCTCAAACTCGAAAAGCGCATCCCTGAACTGCAAGAAGAAGTGCATGCACTTGAAAAGAGCATACGGGCAATAGAACTATCGAAGCCCTGACAGAAACCTACCCCTCGGGTATGGCACAGCGTACCCCACGGGTACGGAATGGTGAACCCCTCGGGTGCAAATGCCACCCACACACAGAAGAATAATACATACGAAATATGAAGAAGTTTTTTCCACCATCCGAATTGCCCATCAACGAAGATGGCTCTGCGTTCCACCTCCATCTGCGTCCCGAACAACTGGCTGACCGCGTGATTCTGGTCGGCGACCCTGGCAGAGTGGCAACCGTTGCGTCACACTTCTCTGAGCAAGAATGCGAAGTGAGCAGCCGCGAGTTCCATAGCATTACAGGAACTTATCAAGGCAAACGCATCACCGTGCTCTCCACGGGCATCGGCTGCGACAATATCGACATTGTGATGACCGAACTGGATGCCCTTGCCAACATCAACTTCGACACTCGCACTGAGAAGGATGAACACCGCACCCTCACCATCGTGCGTATCGGCACTTGTGGTGGCTTGCAACCTTTCACCCCCACGGGTAGTTTCATCGCCTCCGTCAAGAGCATTGGCTTCGATGGCTTGCTCAACTACTATGCTGACCGCAACCAAGTTTGCGACCTGCCAATGGAAGAAGCCTTCAAGCAGCACATGGATTGGTCGCCCATGAAAGGTGCCCCCTACGTGGCACAGGCAAATCCAGAACTGATTGACCAAATAGCAGGAGACGACATGGTGCGAGGCATCACCATTGCTTGCGGTGGTTTCTATGGTCCGCAAGGTCGCCAAATCCGCCTGAAGATTCAAGACCCACAGCAAAACGAGAAAGTCGAGGCTTTTGAATATGAAGGGCTGAAAATCTGCAACTTCGAGATGGAAAGTTCTGCCCTTGCAGGTCTCTCCTCCCTCCTTGGTCACCGAGCCATGACCTGCTGCATGGTCATCGCCAACCGCTACACCACCGAGATGAACACTAACTACAAAAACTCCATCGACACCCTCATCCAACTCGTCCTCAACCGCATCTAATCAAACGTCTAACATGCCGCATTCCTGTTGCTGCCTCAAAAACAAGAAAACATGCTTTATTTCTTTCTCACACTATCCCTCCTTTTCCTCTTTTTTGCCATCCTCGTTATCATAGGCAAAGGCGACATGCTTATTGCTGGCTACAACACTGCCAGCGAACAGCAACGTATGAAGATGAACATAAAACGGGTGCGAATCGTTGTATCTGCTCTGTTAGTGTTTGTTGCCATCATTCTTCCCTTTATAGAAGTGTTTGAAGACCACCCGAATATCATCAAGATTCTGATTGGTGCCATCGTTGCTATAAGCCTGATCGATGTCATCCTCATCAACACATGGTGCAAAAACAAAACACAATAAAAACTATGACATCCTTCGAAAGCGACTACAACAACGGAGCACACCCTGACATTCTCCGACATTTCTTAGAAACCAACGACCAGCAAAGTGCCTCCTACGGCTACGACCAATGGAGCGAATCCGCCCGCACCAAGATACGGGAAGCCACTCAGTGCCCCGATGCCAACATCTTCTTTCTTGCGGGAGGCACACAAGCCAACGCTACCGTCATCGATGCCATGACCGCCTCCTACGAGGGCGTTCTTGCCGTGACCACCGCCCACATCAACGTACACGAATCGGGAGCCGTCGAAGCCTTTGGGCACAAGGTCATCACCCTCCCCTCCCATGACGGCAAGATGGATGCCACGGAACTGCACGACTATCTGAAAGCCTACCATGCCGACCCCACATGGGAGCACATCGTCTATCCCGGCATGGTGTACATCACCTTCCCCACCGAACTCGGCACCGTTTACAAAGCCGCTGAAATTGAACAGATTCATGCCATCTGCCAAGAGTACAAGATTCCGTTCTTCATTGATGGTGCCCGCCTCGGCTACGGGCTTATGTCTGCCGAATGCGACTTCGACCTGCCTTGGTTGGCTCATCATTGTGACGTTTTCTACATAGGCGGCACTAAAGTCGGTGCCCTCTGTGGCGAAGCCGTCGTCTTCCCTCGCGGCAATGCCCCTCGTCAGTTCTTCACCATCGTCAAACGCCACGGTGCCCTGTTGGCAAAGAGCCGTGTGGCAGGTGTTCAATTTGATGCTCTTTTTACCGAAGGACTCTACTTGCGCATCGCTCAACACGCCATTGACAAGGCAATGCAACTGCGACAACTCTTCACGGATGCAGGCCTCACCCTTCGCGACTCCTCTACCAACCAGCAATTTGTCGAACTTGCCAACACTCAAATGAAACAACTGGCATCCCAAGTTCTCTTTGAAACATGGGAACCCATCGACAACGACCACACCCTCTGCCGCTTCGTCACCAGTTGGGCAACCACCGACCAAAACATTGCAGAACTCGCCCAAGCCCTCCAAACCCTCTAAACAACCTTTTTCACGTTTTCTATGCTGCGACGAGGTCGCAGCCCACCCCACATCAACCCACCACTAATATGCCCCAACCCAACGACACCATCTGCGCCATTGCCACCGCCACAGGCGGAGCCATTGCCATCATCCGAATCTCTGGTTCCAACACCTTCAGCATCCTCAGCAAAGTGTTTTCCAAGCCAATTGAGGATGCCCGTCCTTATACACTTCATCATGGTGTCATCTCCGACCACGAAGGGAAGGTCATTGACGACGTTCTTGTCTCCATTTTCCGTTCCCCCCACTCCTACACAGGTGAGGACTCTGCTGAAATCTCTTTCCATGGCTCTCCTTACATCGCTCAGCAAATCCTCTCCTGCCTCACGCAACAAGGTTGTCGCCAAGCCAACCCTGGCGAATTCACCCAACGTGCCTACCTCAACGGCAAACTCGACCTCTCCCAAGCAGAAGCCGTAGCCGACCTCATCGCCTCCACCAACCGTGCCACCCACCAAATTGCCATGAGCCAACTGAAGGGGCACTTCTCCTCAGAACTGAAAAAACTGCGTGACCAACTGCTGCAACTCACCTCTCTTCTCGAACTCGAACTCGACTTCTCCGACCACGAAGACCTTGAATTTGCCGACCGCACAGAACTCCTTGAACTGGCACAAAAAATCGACACTCGCATCCAACAACTTGCCCAATCTTTCGAAACTGGACAAGCCCTCAAGAACGGCATCCCCGTTGCCATCATCGGTGCCCCCAATGTCGGCAAATCCACCCTTCTCAATGCCCTCCTCGGTGAAGAACGTGCCATCGTCTCCGACATCCAAGGCACCACACGCGACACCATCGAAGATACCCTTCAAATCGACGGCATCACTTTCCGTTTCATCGACACCGCCGGCATCCGTCACACCACCGACCACATCGAGAGCCTTGGTATCGGCCGCACCCTCACCGCCGCCCAACGTGCCACCATCATCCTCATGGTGACAGAGCCAGGCATCCCCTATCCCAACGTCCCCATCCGCAACGACCAAACCGTCATCCGCATCGAAAACAAGACCGAAACCTTCCAAGCAAAATACGGCATCGGGCTCGACAAACTCCGCACACAACTTGCAACCGCTGCCCCCCAAACATCCGACACCGACATCATCGTCACCAACACCCGCCACTACGACGCTCTTCTCCGTGCCCACCAGAGCCTCCTCCACGTCCTCAACGGCCTCCACCAACAACTCCCCGGCGACCTCCTAAGTGAAGACCTCCGCCAAATCCTCGACATCCTTGCCGAAATCACAGGTGGCCAAATCACTCCCCAAGAGACACTTAACAATATCTTCTCCCATTTTTGCGTGGGAAAATAGTCCAATTGCAAAGAAACACATAAAATCTGCAAAAATAAGCCCGTAAATCCCTTGTTTTCAAGTGTTAAAGATTGTTCGGGTTTTTGCAGATTTTTGATTTAGGTATTGTTTGTTTGCAGATTTTTGCCTAACTTTGTCCCCCAGATGTCCCCCGAAGAGTGACGCACCCCCATTTTTTGTCCCCCGAAAGATGGTTTTTTGTCCCCCGTGGCGACATTTGGTAGTAACTCGTTAAAACTATAAAGGCAATGGCAAAGAAACAAACATCAACAACTCAACGAGGACAAGTCAAGCTTCGTGAAAAGAAACTGGCAGATGGAAGTTCCAGTCT
>JAFUYM010000064.1 GCA_017470525.1 Bacteroidaceae bacterium | reverse complement strand
TAATTTTATCCAGAAATGAGAATAATAAATACTTTTTATTTCTTGATATTTGGCTACGCCGAGCTAAAGGTTCTGAACTTAATTATTCCAATTACTCTAATTTCTTTCCTAAAACCAGAAGAACATATTTTTTCTTGTTTTATTTTGTTTTTTCTTGTTTTTCTAAAGGCCGCTTGCGGTTAAAAAGAGTCTTCTTATTTTAATTTTGTTCCAGGTCTCACCAATCCTGCACCTGTGGCAAGGATTTCATCCCCTTCTTTCAGTCCTTTCGTCACGATAAACTCTTTGCCGTCATTGATGGGTGCAACTTCCACGAGCACACCTTCTGCCATGCCGTCCTTGCCCACTTGATAGACAAGATACTTGTCCTGCTGGCTTACGGTAGCACTTTGTGGCACAATCACGACGTCTTTATAGAGCGTCGGAATCTGCACCGTTCCACTCAATCCAGAATGGAGCAGACCATTGGGATTGGGGAAGACCGCCTTGCACGTCACGGTTCCTGTTGAACGGTCAATCACAGCACTCACACTTTCAATCTTTCCCTCTTCTTCATACGTTGAGCCATCCTTCAGCAGCAGACTCACCGCTGGCATCTGGCTGGCTGCAGCCGACATGGAGCCATACTCCCGTGTGAAACTGAGGAACTGGTTTTCCGTCATGGAGAAGTACACCCACATTTCCGAGTTGTCGCTGACGGTTGTCAGTGGTGTGGGGATTTGCGGACTCACCAGGTCGCCCGTTCTGTAAGGCAGATTGCCCACTTGCCCATTGGCTGGCGATGTCACCGTCGTGTAACTGAGCGAGTTCCGTGCATTCACCAATGCTGCTTCTGCCTGTGCCAATCCTGCTTGGGCAGTCAGATAGCCGTTCTCAGCCGTGGAGAGCGTGTGCTGGCTCACCACCTGCTGATTGAACAATTCCTTCTGCGAGTCATACTCCAACTTTGCCGTAGCCAGTTGCGCCTTGGCTGCCTGTACGTTGGCTTGAGCCGTGCGGAGAGCGGCTTGGAACGGCACTTGGTCGATGATGAACAGTGTTTGTCCTGCTCGTACTTGCTGACCTTCTGTCACGCACACCTTCGTGATGGTTCCACCCACTTGCGGCATGATTGCCACATCCTGCTTACCACGAATCGTGGCACTGTACGACAGATTGAGCGTTCGGTCGCCCTTCTTCACTTTCATAAGCTGATACGCACTCTGCCCCTGCTGGGCAGCGTCTCCCTTGCTGTCACCCTTCGACGAGCAAGCGGTCACAGTCATGGCGGCTATCAACATAGCCGCACAGACACAGTGGTTAAAAAGAATCTTTTTTCCCATTGAGTTGTTTATATAATATAAGTAATGTATGATTAGTGTCTCTAGAGCATTATCTCACCGATGTCACATAATCCTAAAAAATGGAGTAATGCCTACCAACAGAACCAATTGTACGAAAGACTGATTCTTTCTGAGATTCGCTGCAAAGGTACGACTTTTTTCTGAAAAATCAATCGTCCCCCTGTGGGAAAAAGTTGAAGAAAAAGGCATCAAATCTTCCTTTAATAGGCTGTTTGACCTCCTAAAACGACACTTCTCGATGTTTTTTCGCAGAAAAATTTGGGGTATTGGCGAAAATCAAATATCTTTGCAATGTCCGCACCCCACGTGTGTATCTTTGTGGGTACGATGGGGTGGGGCATAACTTATGGAAAGGCGTTGTGGACGCTTTTGTTTTTGGTATTCCGAAATTAGCACCTTCCGAATAACAGGCAAAAACAATTGCAGAGACGATGCCACGGGAGTGTAGTATATGCACATCCCTTGGTGTGCGGAGGGCACTATGCCCTCATGCACACTTTTGGGGTGTATCATATGCTTCCTACGTGGGTGCATTGGATTCTGTCTGTTTCTTGTTATAGGTCGTGCTAAACCTCGGAATATAAACAGGCAGAAGAAGAGCACCCGCTTTTTTGTAGGTTGTTTGGAAAAAGAAAGACCAACCTAAAAACAAAAAAGAAAACACTTCTATGGCTAACCTACAACAGCGCGAAGAACTGCACCGCACCATCTGGACCATGGCGGACGACCTGAGAGGTCAGGCAGGAGGATGGGAGTTTAAGGCATACGTGCTGGGCACCCTTTTCTATCGATTCATCTCTGAGAACTTGACTGACTACATCAACCACCTGCAAGCCGAGGCAGGGGTGGACGGCTTTGACTATGCCGACATGATGGACGAGGAAGCCGAGGCAGCACGTGAACAGATGGTGGCAGAAAAAGGTTTTTTCATTCTGCCCTCTCAACTGTTTCAGAACGTGTGCAAGACCTGCGAGCAGGACGAGAACCTGAACATGACGCTGGCTGCTGTGTTCAAGGCAATCGAAGGGTCTGCCATCGGCACTCCATCAGAGGATGACATGAAGGGCTTGTTCAGCGACTTCAACGTGGACAGCATCTTCTTGGGCAACGACGTGAAGACCCGCAACAAGAACATGGCGAAGGTGCTCTTGAAGATTCGCGACATGAACCTTGGCGAAGATTTTCAGGACAACAAAATCGACGCTTTCGGCGATGCCTACGAGTTCCTGATGACGATGTATGCCAGCAATGCCGGCAAGTCAGGTGGCGAGTTTTTCACGCCACAAGAGGTGAGCGAACTCTTGGCACGGTTGGCAGCAGCCGATGGGCACGAGATTCGTTCGGTGTACGACCCCGCCTGTGGCAGCGGCTCGCTCCTGCTCAAGTTCTCGAAGACCATCGGACGGGAAAACCCCAACCTGATGTACTACGGTCAGGAAATCAATCCCACCACCTACAACCTGTGCCGCATCAACATGTTTCTGCACAACATCAACTACGACAAGTTCGACATCCAGTTGGGTGACACCCTGCTCAATCCCCTCCATCGCTCGTTGGAACCCTTCGATGCCATCGTCTCCAATCCGCCTTACAGCATCGCATGGGAAGGGTCGAAAAATCCGCTCCTCATCAACGATGACCGCTTTTCTGGTCCTGGCGTGTTGGCACCCGACAGCACCGCCGACTTGGCGTTCACGCTCCACATGCTGGCATCGCTCAGCGAGAGCGGCACGGCAGCCATCGTCGAGTTCCCGGGTGTGCTCTATCGGGGCGGCAAGGAGAAGGCGATTCGCCAGTGGCTCATCGAGAACAACCGCATCGACACCATCATCCAACTACCCCAGAACCTCTTCTTCGGAGTGGGCATCGCCACCTGCATCATCGTGTTGCGGAAAGGGCTGCGTCCCGACAATCGGGTGCTCTTCATCGATGCCTCTCGCGAGTTTGTGAAGAATGGCAACAAGAACCGTCTCACCCCCGACAACCAAGACCACATCTTTCATGTGTTTGCCGAGCGGAAGGAGGAACAATACTTCTCTCGCCTCGTCCCCAATGCCGACATCTTGGCAAACGACAGCAACCTCTCCGTCTCGTCCTACGTGGAGCAGGAGGACACTCGCGAGGTGATTGACATTGCCAAGGTGAACGCCCATCTGAAAACGCTGATTGCCGAAGGCGAAGAGTTAAATAAAAGGATTGATGAAATTGTAAAAGAATTGGGAGGGAAGTAGTATGCAGTGCCCATTTTGTCATAGTTTTAATGTCACGACAGAAAAGCGTGGCTATAGTTGGACATACGGATGTTTAGGGTATTTTATCTTTAGCATCTTTGGTTTATTGTGTGGTCTTATCGGCAAAGATAAACTCCGTTATCATTGCCACACTTGTGGTGAAGAATGGACCGATTAAAAAGAGAAAAAAAGTATGGAAGTTATTGCTCAGTGGGCTACGATATTAAGCCCGATTATCGCTGTGTTGATTGCAGCATGGATGAATTATAAAAGTGCCCAAGACACACAGAAGCAGATGACAAGTCTGAAACGGCTGTGTATCATGCAAATGTCTAATTCCATCGATATGATGGAGATGGAACTTTACAAGTTTAGTCTTGGGAAGGAAGAAGACAGGAGTGAACTTCGTGCCTTGCAGGACGAAATGCATCATATACGAACGGAGAAGAAGCCAAATCCGAAAGAGTTGCTTCAAATACAACATCGTATTGAGAAGTTGAACATGGATGTGAAGTATAAAGACACATTTGCATTCAAAATCATCATGCGTCAGTTTGAACTGATGCAAGGAATCGATAATGTGAGAAAGGGGAAGTAGTATGGTGGAATGGAAAAAATTAGGAGAAATTGCAAATATAACAATTGGTGAATTTGTTCATAGAGACAAACAGAATCCCAAAGCCAAATATCCTGTTTATAATGGAGGCACCACATACACAGGTTTTTATGACCATTATAATAATACAGGAAAAAAGATTGTTATTAGTGCAAGAGGGTATGCTGGTTTTGTAAATAGAGTGTTTGATAATTATTGGGCTGGAAACAGTTCATACTCTATTGATGTGAATGATTCAAAAACAATATGGCATTTTGTTTATTACTATCTTAAAAATGAGCAGTATAACATTATGTCGATGCAACAAAAAGGAGGTGGACTTGCCGCAATATCCAAAAAGCAAATTCAAGAACTATCCATTCCAATTCCATCCCTTTCCGAACAAACTCGTATTGTTTCCATTCTTGACACCTTTACCTCCTCCATCACCAACCTCAAACAACAAATCGCAGAGCGTCGCAAACAATACGAACACTACCGCGACCAACTGCTGGACTTGGAAGGAAAAGAAGGGGTGGAAATGAAGACGTTGGGAGAGGTCGCTAGTTTTCCTAAAGAAAGAATATCGGCAACTCTTCTTAATTCGTTTAATTATGTTAGTGTCGAAAATCTCCTAAAAAGCAAAGCAGGAAGAGTGGATTCAGAGAATGTCCCTTTAACAGGGAATTGGGCGTATTACAGAAACGGTGACGTTTTAATTGGCAATATCCGCCCATACCTTCGAAAAATATGGCTTGCAGATAGAGATGGAGGAACAAATGGAGATGTGCTTGTTATAAGACCAAACGAACAATTATTACCTCAATATTTATATTTTGTCCTTGCTTCAGAACGGTTCTTTGAATATTATAATCAGACAGCAAAAGGAGGTAAGATGCCACGAGGAGAAAAGGCGAGGGCTTTGTTATTTACAATCCCCATTTACCCTCTTCAAGAACAATCCCGCATTGTTTCCCTTCTCGACACCTTCGAAGCATCCATCTCCAACTTGGAGGCTCAACAGAAAGAGCGTGAGAAGCAATACGAATATTACAGAAATCAACTCTTAAGTTTCAAATGAAAAAGAATCTCTCTTTCAAAAGTCGGAGCATCGACAATGCGGCAGGTGGACACTTCGAGGAGCACAAGAAGGTCTTGGTCGCCTGTAACCAGATAATGGGCATGGGAGTCGATGGCAAGTGCCAAAAGATAGTCGTCGGCCTTGTCACGACATATAGCAACCTGCTGAGTGGGAACAAATTTCTCACCAATCAGTTGCATAAACTCGAGCAGGGATTCCACTTCTGGCTGTGGAAAATAGTGAACAAACTTAGGACGGCTGGCAACTTCGCGAATCTCGTCAAGCAGTTCATCGCAAATGATGAGTTGGATGTGCTCATCACTCAACAGGTCAACGAGTTTTCCGAGTCGTCTGCCTATCAGGAAACTAATCCAGCAATTGGTATCAACAATGACACGAAGTTTAATTTTTCTTGGCATAGCGAGTTTGTCTCACCGCTTTTACTTCGGCAAGAATGTCTTCCTCAGAGATTTCGTCTGTGCGGAAAGTTTCGAGGAAATGAGTCAGTTCTGCACGGATATTCTGGCGAGTCAATGCTTTGCCAAGCCGCAACTGCGAACGAACCGGCATCTGCTGAATAAGGGTCAGAATCTGATTGTAACTGATGTCAATGGTTGCATTCATAATAGCACGTTATATATTGGCTGCAAAGATAGGTATAATTTCTGAATAACAAAAATAAAACAAAAATAAATTTTTTATGCAAGACCACAACATCATAGCAGAGCAGGAACACACCACACCCTATGCGTATGGCAAACGGGATGAACTTGTTGAATACAAAATGTTACAGAAATCAGTTATTGACGTTTGAATGAAGATGGAGTTATTTGCTGATTTGCTTGATTTCCGCATCTACCACAAAGATGTCGCCCTCATCGTCAACAAGAACATTGCGAGGAACGATGTCCCACACTTCATACTGGCTATTGGTGAAGCGACCCACAGAAGTTGTCTTCTGGAACCCCAATGCTGCCATATAGGTGTCAATCATAATCTGAGTGGCAGGACGAGCATTGGCTATGCGTGGTTGCACAATGACGGGTTGTACGGTGCGACCATCAAAACCTGCAAACGCATGAAAAGAATAGGCTGTGTCGGGGAAAATAAGGTTGTGCATCAACACTTTTCTGAGCAGTTTAACAATGCTGCCGCTGTTCAGAAGATTGTTCACTTTATAAACGACATGGTCAGCCACATAGGTGTCGTTCTCGTTTCCACTGGGACCAGGAACGCCCAAACTGAAAACATCTGCCATCGGAAGCCAATAGCCATCCGCTTTTGCCATCGCTTCGGCGGCTCGCTGTTCTGCTTCAAGGCGGCTTACATGTTGTTGGCTATCTCCAGATTGCGTTTCATGTACTGTGCAAATTCGATCGAGGAGATTGGCAATTGCTGCAATGCGGCTATTTTCCGCTTCTTGCGCTCGGTCACTTCCTTGTGGAATTGGTTGAGAAATGTCATAATCCATGTTGTTATAAAAACGGCTCACCCTAAACGTATGGTAAACGGGATGAACTTGTTAAATACAAAATATTACAGAAATCAGTTATTGACGTTTGAATAAAGATGAGATCACTTGTCACCATAATGGCCGTAAGTGGTAAGCACCAACACCACGACCTCTGTATCGTTGATGGTATGTTTGTACATAGGATTCAAAGGCTGTTCAAAAATTGGTTCAACTCCTCTTTTGATTCAATCCTGTGTACGTGCCCTTGTCGAGCCTGTTCCAACGATTTGTCCACACGGGCAAAGAATTCCTCACGGGTCATTTCCGTAGGGTCGGCTTTCCGCTCCGCTACGAGTTTCTTGGCATATCGGGTCAAACGCTTCATCAGGGGTTCGCTGTCGGCAATGGCTCCGATGCTCTGCCAAAGTTCGATGTTCATGGAATTGAGTTGTATGGCTGTCATATCGATTCTATGGTTTTATTGGCTGCAAATTTACATAAAAATCTTGATTTATAAGCCCACCTCCATAAAAAACATCAATTATCGGAACAAATTATCGGTAATTATCGGTATTTATTGTTTGTCTTGCGCTGTAGCGCAAGAGCCACCCATAAAGATTTTTTGCTCCTTCGCCGTCAAGGCGGCTTGGAAAAACGATAATTACCAATAATTACCGATAATTTGTTCCGATAATTTTTTGTTTTAGAGAGGAATGGTAGATATAAATTTCTGAATAACAAAAATAAAACAAAAATAAATTTTTTATGCAAGACTACAACATCATAGCAGAGCAGGAACACACCACCGTGATGGCACATTATGAGGCGTTGGAACGGGAAGATTGGGGCTATCAGAGCGAGGCGGAACTGGAAGCGGCTTTCATCCGGCAGTTGGTGGGGCAAGGATATGAACGTGTACACATCACCAGTGAGGCACAACTATTGACGAACCTCCGCAAGCAGATGGAGCGGCTGAACGGTTTGACCCTCTCGGACAAGGAGTGGCGGCAACTGCTGGAGGGGCACATCGCTTCGCCCCAGATGACCATTGAGGATAAGACGGAACGGATGCAACGCTCGGAAATCGTGAACATCACTCGCGACAACGGCGACACACAAAACATCAAACTGATTGACAAACGGGACATCCATAACAACCACCTGCAAGTGCTGAACCAGTACGTGCCCGAAGGGGGCAGGCGGCAGAACCGCTACGATGTGACCATCTTGGTGAACGGGCTCCCTCTGGTGCATCTGGAACTGAAGAAGCGAGGGGTGCCGCTGAAGGAGGCTTTCAACCAAATCAACCGCTACGAGCGGGATTCCTTCTGGGCAGGATGCGGATTGTACGACTACGTGCAGGTGTTTGTCATCTCGAACGGCACCCAAACAAAATACTACTCCAACACGACCCGTTTTGCCCATGTGACAGCGATGGGCGGTCAGCGGCAACGGGTGAAGACAC
This sequence comes from Bacteroidaceae bacterium, assembly GCA_017470525.1. GTDB lineage: Bacteria > Bacteroidota > Bacteroidia > Bacteroidales > Bacteroidaceae > Minthosoma. Next base: position 10,629 of record JAFUYM010000064.1, on the reverse strand, counting down.
AATCGCAGTCGTTTGAGTTCACCAGTTACTGGAGCGATGCGGAGAACAACCCGATTCTGGACTTGCGGGATTTCACTCGCACGTTCTTGACGAAGAGCACCCTGCTGAACGTGCTGACGAAGTATTGTGTGTTCACCGTAGATAAGAACCTGATGGTGATGCGTCCCTATCAGATTGCCGCCACGGAGCGGATATTGCTACGCATCAAACAGGCGACGATGAACAAGTGGCAGGGCAGCATCAGGGCTGGCGGCTACATCTGGCACACGACGGGAAGCGGCAAGACGCTCACCTCGTTCAAGACGGCACAGTTGGCGAGTCAGTTGCCCTACGTGGACAAGGTGCTGTTTGTGGTGGACAGGAAGGACTTGGATTATCAGACGATGAAGGAGTATGACAACTTTGAGAAAGGGTGTGCCAACTCCAACACCTCGTCGAGCATCCTGCAAAAGCAACTGAACGACCCGCACGACTCGAAGAAAATCATCATCACGACGATTCAAAAACTCACCTCGCTGCAGAAGAGCAAGAAGGAGGTGGCGTGTACGGACAAGAATGTGGTGTTCATCTTCGACGAATGCCACAGAAGTCAGTTTGGCGACATGCACGTGCTGGTGACGAAAGCGTTCAAGAAGTATTACCTGTTCGGATTCACGGGCACACCTATCAGCACGGTCAACATCGCCGCTGGCAAATATGCCAACCTACGCACGACGGCTCAGGCGTTTGGCGGCGAACTGGACGAGCATGGAAACTACACCCTGCCGCTGCACACCTACACCATCATCGATGCCATCCGAGACAAGAATGTGCTGCCCTTCAAGGTGGATTACATCCAGACGATGCGGATGAAGGGCGACGTGGAGAGCAAGAAGGTGTGGGGCATCGAAACCAAAGAGGCGCTGATGGACGAGAAACGCATCGCCAACAATGTGGGCTACATCTTGGAGCATTATGCCCAGAAGACGAAGCAGCGGGAGAGGTATGCGTACAGCATCATCACGAATGTGGTGGATGTGGCAAAGAGCAATAAGGCGGAGGTGGAGAAACGGAAGAACCTGCTGGGCGGATTCAACTCCATCCTGTGTGTGGAGAGCATTCCGATGGCGATGCAGTATTACAAGGAGTTTCAGAAGCAGCAAGCCGACAGGGCGGACAAACTACGCATCGCCACCATCTTCACCTTCTCTGCCAACGAGGCGGAGGACGAGATGGGTCTGATGGAGGATGAAGACCCTGCCGCAACGGAGGGAATGGATGCCACATCGAGGGACTTTCTGGAACGTGCCATCGGGGAGTATAACGAGACGTTCGGCACGAAATACTCGACGGACAGCGAAAAGTTTCAGAACTACTACAAGGACTTGTCGCTCAGAATGAAGAACCGAGAGGTGGATTTGCTGATTGTGGTGAGCATGTTCTTGACGGGTTTCGACGCGAAGACGCTGAACACGTTGTGGGTCGATAAGAACCTGCGGATGCACGGACTCTTGCAGGCGTACAGCCGCACGAACCGAATCCTGAACAGCATCAAGGACTGCGGCAACATCGTCTGTTTCCGCAATCTGGAGGAGGAAACGAATGCCTCGCTGGCACTCTTCGGCAACACGGGAGCGAAAGGGATTGCCATCATGCGACCTTTCAAGGACTACTACGAAGGCTATGACGACGAAAAGGGTAAGCACCATGAGGGGTATGTGGAGATTCTGGCGGCTCTGCTGGCGAAGTATCACCTGCCGCTGAACCCGATGCTGTTCACGCTGGAGGAGAAGAAGGACTTTGTCAGGTTGTTCAGTGCCTTCCTGAAAATGCAGAACCTGCTTTCGGTGTTCGACGAGTTCACCACGGAGGAGAGGATTATTTCAGATTTTGACACGCAGGATTATTTGTCGTGGTATATTGACTTGCGTGGAGAACTGCGCCCTACAGGCGGAGATGGACCGAAGGACGACATCGTGGATGACTTGGTATTTGAGACGGAACTGGTGAAGCAGATTCAAATCGACATTCCCTATATTCTCCAACTCATTCAGCAGTATCGTGACAAGCATGGAGAGGACAAGACAATTGTCGTGAAGATTCAGAAGGCGGTCAATTCGAGTCCTGACCTCAGAGACAAGAAGGAACTTATCATGCAGTTCGTCGAGCGGATGACTCCAACGTCTGGAGAGATGCTGGACGAGCAGAAGGACGTTGGCGACGAATGGGCTGCATACGTGAAGGAGGAAATGGAACGGGAACTGAATGGTCTTATCGAGGAAGAAAAACTGCGTCCTGAAGAGACGAGAAAATTTGTGGAACAGTCGTTTGCCGATGGTTATGTGACCGCCACGGGCATTGCCATCACAAAGGTGCTGCCACCGATGCCGCTCTTTGGCGGTAAAGTGAACAGGGAGGAGAAGAAGAACACGGTGCTTGAAAAGTTGACTGCGTTCTTCCATAAGTATTTCGGCGTGTCGTGGAGTTTTCGCTCCGAGGAGACGCATGCCGTCGTGCATTACGATTGCTCCACAGGCGAGAATGATTTCAGTAAGGCGGCGGAAAGGGTGGAGGAATGAATATTTTTCCGATTTTTCTTGGTCAATACAAAATAAAATGCGACCTTTGTGACCGTATATTGTAAACTAAGAAAAAGCAAATGAAAGGAATAGTGTTGGCTGGTGGTTCGGGTACACGGCTTTATCCCATCACCAAGGGTGTGAGCAAGCAACTCATCCCGATTTTTGACAAGCCGATGGTGTATTACCCCATTTCGGTGTTGATGCTAGCGGGCATCAGGGATATCCTGATTATCTCGACTCCGTATGATTTGCCTGGGTTCAAGCGTCTGCTGGGTGACGGTTCTGACTATGGAGTGCATTTCGAGTATGCGGAGCAGCCTTCACCCGATGGCTTGGCACAGGCGTTCATCATCGGCGAGAAGTTTGTGGGTGATGATGATGTGTGTCTGGTGTTGGGCGATAACATCTTCCATGGGCGTGGCTTCTCGGGCATGCTGAAAGAGTGTGTGGAGAATGCGGCTCAGGGCAAGGCGAGTGTGTTTGGCTATTGGGTGCAAGACCCTGAACGATATGGCGTGGCGGAGTTTGATAAGGAGGGCAATTGTCTCTCCATCGAGGAGAAACCGAAGGAGCCGAAGAGCAATTATGCGGTGGTGGGTCTTTATTTCTACCCGAACAAGGTGGTGGAAGTGGCGAAGCACATCAAGCCGTCGGCTCGCGGTGAACTGGAAATCACGACGGTGAATCAAGAATTCCTGAAGGAGAAGAACTTGAAGGTGCAGTTGCTCGGTCGTGGCTTTGCATGGCTTGATACGGGTACGCACGATTCGCTTTCCGAGGCTTCGACATTCATTGAGGTGCTGGAGAAGCGTACGGGCTTGAAGATTGCCTGTCTGGAGGGTATCGCTTACCGCAACGGCTGGATTACGACGGAGAAACTGCGTGAGTTGGCTCAGCCGATGCTGAAGAACCAGTATGGGCAGTATCTGCTGAAACTGGCTGACACGAAGTATTTCGGCGAGGTGAAGTGAAAGAATGATGAATTGTTCAGTAAAAAAACGGGCGGGCAGATGACGAAGATAAGAATGAAGTTCATTTTCTGGTACAGTAAGGTCTTGGCGGCTGCAATGGCGATGCTGGGTTTCGTGACATGCACGAAGGAGACCGAGGACATGTATGGTGTGCCTGTCATGTATGGATCCTTACCAGCAGATTCTGTCGGTGTGGATACGGCTGCCATCGACACGAATATGCGTGCCATGTATGGTATCATTTATACTAAGTTCCGTGCTGTGGAAGAGGAAAATAGCGAGGAGGAATCCTATGAAGGTGATTAAGAAAAAGTGGTTTTTGTTTTATGGTAAGGTGCTGTCGGCAGCGATAGCCCTGTTGGGGCTTGTCTCCTCATGCTCTCTGTCCAGAAAGACGGTGCATCCTGTGATGTATGGCATACCCGATTCAAACTTCATTCCTGTTGATACAGTCAAGCCTAATCCGAACAATCCTCGAGAATTTAGGGCGATGTATGGTGTGGCTCCTGTCCGTTATGAGCAGATAGAAAAGGATGGAGTGAAAATTCAAATCAAGCAGTGACAGGCGGACATGTCAAAACTATCCATCAAACAAAAGGTTGGCTTGGAACTGGAACGCCAACTGCGTAACAACAAGAAACAACTGCACCCCTTGCGGCAACTGTTCTGGGAGTGTACCCTGCGGTGCAACCTGAAGTGTAAGCATTGCGGCAGCGACTGCAAGTTTGAGGAACTGACCCCCGACATGCCGAAGGAGGACTTCCTCCGTGTGATTGACGAACAAATCACGCCGCACGTCAACCCGCATGAGGTGATGATTATCATCTCGGGCGGTGAGCCGCTGGTGAGGAAAGACATTGAGGAAGTGGGGCTGGCACTCTACAAGCGTGAGTACCCTTGGGGCATGGTGACCAACGGCATGGCACTGACCGAGGAGCGTTTCAAGCGGCTGTGTCAGTCGGGCTTGCGAAGCATGGCGGTGAGCCTGGATGGCATGGAAGATGACCACAACTGGATGCGTGGCAGCGAACAGAGTTTCAAGAATGCCATGCGAGCCATCCGTCTGTTGGCTGGTCAGCGGCAGGTGGTGTGGGATGTGGTGACGTGTGTGAACAACCGCAATGTCAACTATTTGCCGCAACTGAAGGACATGCTCTACGAGGCAGGGGTGCGCGATTGGCGACTTTTCACGATTTTTCCTGCTGGACGTGCCAAGCAGCATCCCGACTTGCAAATCTCCGACGAGAAGTTTCGTGAGGTGATGGAGTTCATCATCGCTTGCCGCAAGGAGGGTAAGGTGCATGCGAGTTTTGCCTGCGAAGGCTTCCTTGGCGAATATGAGGGCAAGGTGCGTGACCACTTGTATCACTGTGCCGCTGGCATCAGCGTGGCATCCATCCTCATCGATGGCAGCATCTCGGCGTGTACCAGCATCCGAGGCAAATACTACCAAGGCAACATCTACAAGGAAAACTTCTGGGATGTGTGGGAAAACCGCTTCGAGCAGTATCGCAACCGCAACTGGATGAAAAAGGGTGATTGTGCCGACTGCAAGATGTTCAGATACTGCGAGGGTGGGGGAATGCACCTCAGAGACGAAGACGGCAACTTGCTCCTTTGCCACCTGAAACGACTGGACAACTAATTTTTTAAACAACAAATTTCACGAATTAAACGAATTCTTTTCTTCTGAAAGAGTAAACCCCTCGAATGAATCCTTCGGATTCGGCGAATGTCAAACGCTTCACATTTGTTTCCATTCGTCGCCGCTTGCGGCATTCAAAAGAAAAGAATTCGTTTAATTCGTGAAATTCGTTGTTGAAAACTTGATGTTTACTCAGCCAAACGACTGCCAATCTTCACGATTCTGTCTTCCTTCGTCGATCCTTTCACAGAATCGCCTTCTGCTGCAGCACCACGAGTCTTGGCGTAATAATCCCAACTCCAGTCGTCATAGTACCAGTAGTGGTAATCGTAATCATAATAATAACTCCAGTTGTAATAATCCGCAATCTTGTACAGGTAGAACGGCTGTGTGCCATTGCTGAAATAACCCGTGAATCGGTCGTTGTTCATGCGATAGTCGCGGATGCTGGTGTTGTACTCAGGATATCCCGGATAGGTCAGATACACCACACCGTTGTTGATGCTCCAGTTGAAGCGATAACTCATCCGCTCGTAAGGCCCTTCGCGATACCAATCCACTTGGTAGCCATAGCCGTGTGTGGCATAGTCATGGTCGGGATAGAACACGATGTCGGTGTCATACGAGTCGAACGTGTAGATGAGGCCGAGATGCTCAATCTCGTAATACATGCCCCAGTCGCCTCGCCATTGTCCTGAAAGAACCATGGCTTCTTCCGTGTCGTCGTCGGTACATGATGTAAACATCGTACAGAGCCCGAGCACTGCAATAAGGTTGAAAAGTGTAAATTTCTTCTTCATGTCTGTCATATTTTTAATGATTAATCTTCTTCAAAGCGGTTGAAAATGCGTATGGGGCAATCTTTGCCCGCTGGTTGCACCGTCGTTCCGTCAGGCATGGTGATGGCACTTGGAGCGGGTGCATCGGCACCTCGTGTCTTGGCGTAGTAGTCATCGTAGTAGATGGGAGCCGTGGCGCCCCATTCCCAAAGCAGCACAATCGTCGTGCCTACAGCGGCAGAGGTGTAGAAACCGGCATAGTTATACCACTTGTAATCTTTCGTTAGGTTATGGAGTTCAAAGGGTGTGTTGCCGATGTAGCCCGTGAAAAGTTTCTTCTTCATCACGTAGTCGTGGATGCGGCAGTTGTATTGAGAATACCCTGGATAAATGAGGTAAATGACCTGATTGTCAATGTTCCAATCAAAGTATAGGCCAATCTTCTCGAAAGGTCCATCCGTGTAGTAGTCTTCCTGATAGCCATAACCTTGCGTTTCGAAGATTTTGTCGGAGTGAAACTCGATGACCGTATAGTGAGAATCATATTGGTGACCGTCGCGATTCACATACGACATGCCCCAGTCACCTTCCCATGTGCCAGAGATGCGGTTGGAGAGTTTCTCGTCTTTGCTGCACGAGGTGAACAAAGCGATGCAGAGCGTGGCAATGATTCCCGCCATAAATGCAGTTTTTTTCATCTTTATTTGGGTTTTGGAGATAGTTTTTAGATTGATTATGGAGGCAAAGGTACGACATAAAATCGGAATAATGGTAGGGAAAACGCTATTATTTGTAGGAAAACCTTTGTGAGATAGGGTGATTTGCCTATCTTTGCAACATGGAGGGCGGAAGAAGGGCAAAAGACTGCCTTCCACAGCCTCTAAACCGACGTCGGGGACATCGGTGAACCGACCTCCCCGATGTCGGCAAGCCGATGTCCCCGACGTCGGTTTAGAGGTTATGGGGAAGCCTCTTTGTGTGGCATCTATATAAAATGTGGAGGAAGAGTCGTTTCTGTGTTTTCTTCATTTTTTGAAAAAAAGTGGCGATTTTTTGTAACAAACATTTCAAAAGTCCCGTTTGTACAGATAGAAGGGCTCTTGAAACAAAAACATTAAAAACAAAACTAAACAGAAATATGAAAAGAACTATTTTATCTGTCGCATTGGCACTCTGCGCCTGTTGCATGTTCGGACAAAACGACACCTTCGCAAAGTTGGCTGAAATCAAGGGAGTGAAGAGACTCCATTTTGACAAGGAACTGTTTGACAAAGGAATGAGTGTGGACATGGGAAGCTTCCAGATGGATGTGGGAGCAGGAGATGTTGACATGAATTTTGGTGAAATGATGCCTGGCAAGGTGGAGGATTTGCAGATATTCAGTTGTGAGAAAAAGAAGGCATCTGCCCAATTGAAAAAGGAGGTTCGGAAACTTTTGAAGGACAACAAGTATCAGACATTGATGAATGTGAAGGACGATGGGGATGATGGTGCTTTCGTGAACATGTACATGTGTCAAGTGGACGAGAAGACACAAATTGTCTTCTTGGGAGAAGACGAGGAAGGAATCAAGTTGATTGTTCTCATGGGTAAGTTTGACTTGTCAGAACTGGTAGCTAAGGCGATGAATGACGAGGAGGAAGCCCAGAAGATGTCGCTCTCTGTGAAGACGCATAATTGGGAGGATGATGACGAGGACGAGAAGGAACCCCGCAAGTACAAGGATTGCCTGATTGTGATTGATGGAAAGATATATCCCGACCTCCATACGCAGGATGAGGCTGTACAGTATATGTTCGACCACAATATGGATTGGAGTGGAAGTCCCAAACAGACAAGAAGGTGCTGGAGGGAAAGGATGTGAAAAAGAAGCACCCAAGTTCAAAAAAGAAAATGGCATTTGAATATACAACATCTAAAGGTCAAAAATAATATGAAGAAGTTATTATTATCAATGGCACTGCTGCTCAGTATGGGCAGTGCAATGGGGCAGACGGCGGAGAAGCTGATTGCCAAGTGGAAGGCGATGCCGGGTGCTCAGTATGAAGTGAGTGCTGGGGATTCTATCGAAATGGCGAGCGATGAAGAGATGGCTGCAAATGGACTGAGCGAGGAAGATATTGCATTCATCAAGAAGAATTTCAAGCGGAGTGAACAGGTGACACTGAAGGTGGATTCTATTCAGCAAGAGGTGTTGAACAGGGACATCCAAGCATTGAAAGGATATGAATTGCTCATGGTGGTGAACGAGAACAATGCTCCTGATGAGGAAGGCAATCTCTTTCAGCAACTGATGAATCAGGTAATGAACCCTCAAATTAAAGTGGCTGTCTATGGAAGGGTGAAGAAGAAGATGGTGGACGATGTGCTGGTGCGATGCGACATCGACGCCTGGGACAAGGTGGCGCTGAGTCATATTGAATGTAAAATCAAGAAGGACATTTTAGGAAAACTCATTCAAATGGATGGCGATATTGTTAGTTTTGAGCGAGAGAAGGACGATGTGATAGATATGAAGGAAATGGTGAAAGAGGTGGAGGCTGGCAATGTGCTGTTTGTTATTGAGGGTGAGGAGCATCCGGAACTGCATTCCTTGGATGAGGCGAAAGCATATATGGATAGCATCAACTTTCACCACAACCATGAAACATGGGTGGTTGGTGGAGGTGTGAAAGAGAAGTACCCTCATACGGACAAGAAGGTGGTGATTGAGTGGTGGGATCGAAGTGATTTCTCTAAAATGTCTGCAGAAGAAATGAAAAAAGAAATCATGAATTGTGTCATCCTCTTGAATGGAAAGTATCGTCCTGAATTCCACAATGAAGATGAAGTTATTAAATACTTGAGCGATGAGGATGGCGTGCTGAATGGCGAATATGGCATCCGTTATTATTTCAATCAAGAAAAGGCATCGAAATATGACAAGACAAAGAAGGTGGTGGCTGACATCACTTTCACAGAGGTTGAAGACGAAAAGTGATTGAACTGAATGGACGCACGAGAGTTTAAGCAACGGTTCATGCCTTTCCACAGGCGGCTCTATCGGGTGGGGTACCATCTGACGGGCAATGCGCAGGATGCCGAAGACCTGCTTCAGGACACGTACCTGAAGCTCTGGCAGAAGCGTGATGACCTGCGGCATGAGGCAATCACGGAAGCCTATCTCGTGACGCTGATGCAAAACCTCTACAAAGACCAACGGCGACTGAAACGCATCGACACCTCGGAGGACATCGAAGACCACGCTGACCCGCCTGATGAACGCAGCCTCTCTGAAACCTATGAGGCGAAAGATGAGGCTCAGCAGATGGAAGTCCTGATGGACGGATTGCCTGAACGGGACAACAGCATCCTCCGAATGCATCTGGTGGAAGAAAAGTCCTACGAAGAAATCGAACGTGACACAGGACTCTCGCAAGGAAACATCCGAATCATCATGATGCGAACGAAACAGAAACTGAAAGAACAATTCCAAAAACTCACAAAGACATGGAAGGACTGAATTGGAAAGAACTCGAACAAATCCCCATCCCCGAAGGGCTGGAGGAAAGGCTTTCGGCGAAGATAGATGAGTGGGAGAAGGATACCCTCTCCCCAACCCTCCCTCGTAATGGGGAGGGAGACCATCCTGAGTCTTTGTCATTGAGAAGCAAGCCGAATGGCTCTCCCCATAACGGGGGAGATGTCCGCAGGACAGAGAGGGTCTTCCCTTGGCTTGCCATTGCCGCCTCTATCGTGCTTGTCTTCGGAGTGGGGTATTACTTCCTCAATAATAATGAGGAAAAAGTCAACCTTGCCGAGCAGGACACCTACCAAGACCCTGTTGTTGCCCAACAGGAAGCTGAGAAGGCGCTGAATCTCTTGGCGTATAACTTGAACAAGGGAATGGGTCAAATGAAGAAGGCGAAAGCGATCAGCGACCATACGGAAATGACTTTGAACAAACAACTAAAAGCATTAGAATAATATGAAACCCATCATAACCAAAATCATTCTTTGTGCAGTCATGGCATTTGTCTGCCTCACTGCCAATGCCCAAGTGAAGGAGTTTGAAAAGTACTCCGACACGAAGAACGTGACCTACGTGTACATCTCCAAGTTCATGCTTAAACTGGCTGGTGCAAAAGCCTCGCCATCCTTGCCAGGAGTGAACACGAAAAGTCTGATGGACAAACTCGATGCCATTCAGATTATCTCGGCAGAGGAAAAACTTGCAGCCTTGAAGTTGAAAGCGGATACCCGCGACATCGTCAAACGGGGTAAATACGGTTTGCTGCTGCAGGTGAATGAAGATGACGAGAAGGTGGACATCTATTATAGTGTGGATAAGCGGCATGGAATAGTGGTCATGCTGGTGGAGGAAGATGACGAAGTGAATGTGATTGTATTCTCTGGCAAGTTCACACTTGACGATGTGCTGAGGATGACGAAATAGAACTTTTCGCATTTCACATTTCTCTTTTACTTTTTTTATTCTTACCTTTGCAGCATCAAAAACAACAACGAACAGAATGAAAACAAAAGTGACAGTGTTTTTGATGCTGCTTACTTGTGGAGCGGCATTGGCACAAAACTTGACCATGCAGGTAACGGTGACGAACGATTGGAAGGAGGACAAAGTGAATGAGCCTGTGGCGGTGAAGTTGCCCGAACCGAAGAAGGTGGGCTTTGAG
>JAFUYM010000063.1 GCA_017470525.1 Bacteroidaceae bacterium | reverse complement strand
GCTGGGCATGGAGCGGCAGGACAGTCGCGAGGAAAAGTAATAGGATGCGGAAGAACTTGTTCATCATGCGATTCAGGTTTGTTTGTTGATGGTGATTTTGAAATCGACGGCAAAGTTATGCATTTTCTGTGTATCCTGCAAGAGTGTGTTACAGGGTGAAAATGCAAACCTTTGATAGTCAGCATGAAAAAAGTCCGTAACAGGGCAAATTGTAACAAAATCGTGCCTGTAACACACTTTTGATTTTGAAACATACTTTCAATTTTGAAACATTTGGGCTGTTTTTTAGCACTTCTTTTTTCTGTACCTTTGGCATCTGTCGGAAGTGCTCACGTTCGGAAAAGCACAAATAAATTTATTTTTTCTCTCACTTAATCAAAATTTTCACTACCTTTGCACCCAAAATCAAAAAGTTATGATTACAGCAGAACAACTGAAGGACATTAAGGACAGAACGGCGGCGCTCCACCGTTATTTGCAGATTGACCAGAAACTGATAGAGGTGGAGGAAGAGGAACTGAGGACTCAGGCTCCGGGGTTCTGGGATGACCAGAAAGCGGCTGAGGCGCAGATGAAGAAGGTGAAGACTCTGAAACGCTGGATTGACGGCTACAATGAGGTGAAGGCGGCTACGGACGATACGGAGGTGGCTTTTGACTTCTACAGGGAGGAGATGACGACGGAGGCGGAGGTGGATGGGTATTATGCCACGGCTCTGAAACTGATTGAGGATTTGGAACTGAAGAATATGCTGCAAGGCGAGGCGGACAATATGGATGCGGTGCTGAAGATTAATGCGGGTGCTGGCGGCACGGAGGCGCAGGACTGGGCGCAGATGCTGATGAGAATGTATCAGCGGTATGCGGAGCAGCATGGCTACAAGGTGACCATCAGTAACTTCCAAGACGGTGAAGATGCGGGCATCAAGACGGTGACGATGGAGATTGCGGGTGACATGGCGTATGGCTACCTGAAGGGTGAGAGCGGTGTGCACCGGCTGGTGCGCGTCAGCCCCTACAATGCACAGGGCAAGCGCATGACTTCGTTTGCCAGCGTGTTTGTCACACCGCTGGTCGATGACACCATCAATGTGGAGATTGAGCAGGCGCGCATTTCGTGGGACACCTTCCGAAGCAGCGGTGCCGGTGGTCAGAATGTGAATAAGGTGGAGTCGGGTGTGCGTCTGAGATATCAGTATAAAGACCCTTACACGGGTGAGGAAGAGGAAATCCTCATTGAGAACACGGAGACGCGTGACCAGCCGAAAAACAAGGAGAATGCGTTGCGTCTGCTCCGCTCGATGTTGTATGACAAGGAGTTGCAGCACCGCATGGCTGAACAGGCAAAGGTGGAGGCTGGAAAGAAGAAGATTGAGTGGGGCAGCCAGATCCGTTCGTATGTGTTTGACGACCGCCGTGTGAAGGATCACCGCACGAACTATCAGACGAGTGATGTGGGTGGTGTGATGGACGGAAAACTGGATGGTTTCATCAAGGCTTACCTGATGGAGTTTGCAACGGAGGAATAAGAATTACGCTTCGCGCCTTTAGAAAAACAAAAAAAGGCAAAAGAAAACAAGAAAAAATATTTTATATTATTTTGTTTTTTGGCTACGCCGAGCTAAGGTTCTTATTTTTCTAAAGGCGCGAAGCGTAAAAGAGCAGAAATATGGGACATCGGGAGATAGAAAGAAAGTTCTTAGTCAAGGACGACTCATTTAAGTCGTTGGCTTATAGCAAGACTCACATTGAGCAGGGGTATTTTGCTACGGAGCCTGGACGCACGGTGAGGGTCAGAATCCGTGATGACAAAGGGTATCTGACTATCAAGGGTGCTCCGAGGAAGGGAGAGTTCGGACGGTATGAATTCGAAACGGAGATTTCGTTGGAGGATGCGCGTGAAATGATGGGGTTGTGCATGCCGGGGCGTGTGAACAAGGACCGGTATTTGGTGAAGAATGGGAAGCATATCATTGAGGTGGATGAGTTTTTTGGCGACAACGAGGGGCTGGTGATGGCGGAGATTGAGTTGGAAAGTGAGGATGAGTCGTATGAGAAGCCTGATTTCTTGGGCAAGGAGGTGACGGGCGATTATCATTATTATAATAAATACATGCTTCGCCGACCTTACAAGTTGTGGAAGGACGAAGTGGAGTTTGAAGGGCCAACAACGAATGAACCGAACTGAACGAATTTCGTTTTCATTCGTAACTGCTTGCGGTATTGTGCAGATTCGTCTAATTAGAAAAACTCATTGTGAAAGATGAAAGATTATGTATTGACAATTCTTGTGACCGTGGCGATTGTGGTGCTCAGCATCATTCCGATACCTGAACATGCGCCACTGAGTGATTTCCCGCTGATTGACAAGTGGGTACACATGGTGATGTATGGAGGCTTGGCTTTTGTGATGTGGTTTGACCGCGTGGCGAGGAACAAAGGGGATATGTCACGTGTGTTCTGGATTCTGATGTTTGTTTATCCGATGCTGTTGGGTGGACTGATGGAATTGGTGCAGGCATACTGGACTACTTGCCGTTCGGGAGATTGGATTGATTTTGAGGCTGATGCAATAGGCGCAGCATTGGGTCTCCTCATTTCTTTCTTATTTAATAAATTATGGAACGAGAAAATTTCGGGTCAAAGGTAGGTGCCATCCTCGCGGCGGCTGGTTCGGCTGTGGGGTTGGGCAATGTGTGGCGTTTCCCGATTGAAACAGGGCAGAATGGTGGTGCCGCGTTCATCATCATTTATGTGCTGTGCATCTTGGCGTTAGGGTTGCCTATCATGATTAGTGAATTTCTGATAGGTCGTTACACGCATGCTAACACGGCAGGCGCGTTCCGCATTGTGTCGAACGGTTCGCCGTGGAAGTGGGTCGGTCGTATGGGTGTGTTCACGGGCTGGTTCATCCTGTGTTATTATGTGGTGGTGGGAGCATGGACGATGCACTACACGTTCCTCTCCGTCACCAACGCTTTCTATGAGGTGCCAGCAAGGGAGTACGAGACGATTTTCAATGGTTTCGTTTCCAATCCGTGGATGCCGACGCTTTGGCTGTTAGTGTTCATTGGTGTGATTCATTATGTGATTACTCGTGGTGTGCAGTCGGGCATTGAGAAGTCCGCTAAGTTGATGATGCCGACCTTGTTTGTCATCACGGTCTTTTTGGCAATCTGTTCCGTTTCTCTCCCTGGGGCTTCGCAAGGCATCGAGTTCCTGCTCAGACCCGATTGGAGCAAGGTGAACAGCACCGTTGTTCTGGAGGCGATGGGACAGGCGTTCTATTCGTTGAGTCTGGCGATGGGCTGTCTGTGTACGTATGCCAGTTATTTTGACAAGAAGACACCGCTTGCCAAGTCTGCCGTGAATGTGGCGGTGATTGATACCTTGATAGCCATCATGGCAGGTTTTATCATTTTTCCGTCGGTGTTCAACATCGGTATGGACCCGAACGAAGTCGGGGTGGGGGCGAGCCTGACATTTGTGTCGCTGCCGAACGTGTTCCAACAGGCGTTGGGTGACGGTTCTGTGCTGGCTGTGGTGTTCTCCACGTTATTTTATTTCCTGCTGTTTGTGGCTGCGCTGACCAGTGCAATTTCACTGCATGAAGTGGCAACGGCATACGTGACCGAGGAGTTCGGCATGTCGCGCAAGAGGGGTGCTACGTTGGTCACTGTGTCGATTCTGGTGTTGGGCACATTGTGCTCTTTGTCTTTCGGGCCTTTGAGCGATGTGAAGTTGTTTGACCGTAACATCTTCTCCATCTTCGATGACCTTTCGGGCAGAATCCTGCTACCGATTGGCGGTATGCTCATCAGCATCTTTGCAGGTTGGGTGTTAGACCGCAAACTCTATCATGATGAACTCAGCAACGGAGGCGACTTGAAGGCTCCTTATTTCAAACTGCTGGTCTTCTCTTTGCGTTACATCGCACCACTCGCCATCGGGCTGGTGCTTCTCGACCAAATGGGTGTGTTCCAGTTTCTTGCATTAAAGTGAAAATAAGGTAAAAGTGAAAAATGAAAAGTGAAAAATTTGCTACCGCAGCAGTAAGCCAACAGAATGACCAACAAGTGCGGTAGCAAATTTTTCACTTTTCACTTTTACCTTATTTTCATTTTTCACTTCACAAACACTTTCCGTGTCTTGCCATTTGCCTCTCGGATGATGTTCACACCTGGCTGCAAGGCATTGAGTTTCACACCTGCTGGACTATAGATGGAGATGGCATTTCTGCTGTCGGTGGAGATGCCGGCAATGCCGTCAGGTTCCTCTTTCACAACGGTGTTGATACGGCATTCCAACAGGAGGAACTCTTGGAAGGTACCGCCTGTCGTCATGTTGACAAAGCGGATGGTATAGTTGCCTGCTGTCGTAATATCAAATGGCAGTTCGTAAGTCTTGGCGCTGCTGACATTGGCAACAGTGCTGCCATTGGCGTTCGGAGTAGCCGTGTAGATGCTGGACTCAGCAATGACTCTTCCGCTGGCATTGAGAATCTGCACTTTGTAGCGGGGTGACTCCTTCCATGCTGCCTGAGCGAAGGTGAGTTTGTAAGAGCCAACGCTCAGTTTGAGCGGATAGGCACTCTGTTTGCCAAATTCGGCATTGTTGTTGCGCCAGTAGAGGGCAGAGCCTTGGTAACCTTTGAATCCGGTGAAGACGCGAGCCCCGGAGCCGTAGGTGTTAGGGTACTGATGCACGTCGTTGTTCTCTTGTGTGGCGCGCCAACCCTCTGGAATGGTGCCATTGAGACTGTTGCCGAAATCAAGTTTATAAACTGTACTCATGTCAACAAAGACTGGCTGTATGGTTACGTTGTCATCGAACATGGCAAACTTGATTTCATCTGCCGTTGGGTCTTCTATTGGAATGGTCTTTCCTTCTGTGAAATAGACGGAATTGACCACTCGCAGTTCTTTCAACTGACAGCCAGGGTTGGGGGTGATGGTCAGGGTGACAGTTTCTCCCTCCATCGCTTCGGTCACATCGGCTTCCACTTTTCCGTTCTCGGCATCCCGCACGGCGACTGCAAATTTCTGTGGAGCGGCGTCCACAGGCATGTAGATGATTTGGTCGATGTACATGCCCACGCTGCCAGTGTTGGTCAGAATGAAGGTGTTGTTGCCCTCTTTCAGGGTGGCACTCACTTTTGCCAAACGCCAGTCGTTGAGAGGAGTCTTCTCAAAATCCACGAGGGAAGATGTGCCATTGACGGCGATTCTCACTTTTCCTGCCTTTGTGGAGTTGCAATAGCGCACATAGATGTCATAATCTCCAGCCTTCTTCAGTTTGAGTTGATGACGAAGGGCTGCTGTGCTCTTGGTGCCTAAATCGATGTAGCCCATGCCGGCAAAGTCCTTCACGTTCTGTGCCCACCAGCCAGAATTGGTCAGGGCAACACTTCCCACATCCTTGCGGTCCAGATTTTCTGCCTCGATGATGATTTCACCTGCATAGTCCTCAGGCTGCTTAGGCAGATCGGCTGTGAGTGGTGTGCTACTTGCCATGTCGGTGCTCCGTTCGGTGGCGGTTCCGGCACAGTTGATGGTCACGTCGAGTGCGCCTAAGTGCTTCACGTTGAGGGTGAAAGTTCCAGTCTCAGCATCCCATTCCTTTGTGGTCGAATGAGTGGCAAGCGTACGTTTGGTCACTGTATAGGTGGGTTCTTCCGTTGCACCAACCACCACAATCTTGTCGAGCACCTGTGTGGTGGTGTCGTTGCGGTAGTTGTTCAGATAGAAGTCGATGTGGTCGCTGTATTCGCGGATGATGCCACCGCTCAGTTTTCCCCAAGTCAGTTCGAGGCTTTCGCAGGTGTTGTACTGGAGCGGAATCTTTGCTGTGGCGGTCTTCTTTTCGTTCATGTAGGTGTAAGGAGTGTAAGTGACCAATTGGTTCTTGTAGCGGTTCACATACAGGTCGCCCGTGCTCACTTCGGGATATTGTGCGTTGAAATCAGCTTGTTTTTTCGCTTGTGTGTTCCAGCGTGAAGTGTAGTTGGATTTTTTCACTTGCACAGGAATCTTTTTTGCCAAGTCCTCATAGAGCCCTGTCACGATGGGCACTGCCCCGTAGCGGCCGGTCGATTTGAAGTAGCACAGATTGTTGTACCACTGTCCGTAGTTCCATTGCCACTCCTTTTTCTGATTGAAGGGGTCGGTTTGCAGGTAAAGCCCGTTGTAGAGGTCGTCCCACGCCGTGTAGTCGTCAGCCTTGTCGTTGATGACCACAATCTTCGTCTTCTCCACCACCTCTTCGCGAGTGGGGATGTACATGGTTCCGTCGATAATCTTACGCCACATGTCGAGCCAGATGCCTCTGAAGTTGGGGAAGGTCGCCCAGTTGCGTCGTGTGTAACCATCCACCTGGGAGTCATTCTGATTTTGGAAGCACTCGCCGCTCCAAATCAATTCGGGACCGTCCCACACGGCACCACCATTCACACAGGTCTGCTCCATCACGGTGCCGATGCCCGCACTGCCAGGGTATTTCTTGCCGTGCTTCTCGCCCAGCAGTTTGTTCATCGTGTCGTTCCATCCGCAGTTGTCGTAGCGAACGCCGTAGTTCTTGGTCAGACCTGAGATGAAAGGTCCCCAGCAGACACTCTCGTTGTTGTAGAAGCAGCCGGCATGGGTGTATTTATAAAGGAATAGGATGGCTTCGGGATATTTCTGGCAAGCCGCCAAGAAGTTCTTGTCGCGCTTCAGTTCGGCAATGGGGTTCGTGTTCATGTGGTAGGTGCCACCACACCAACTGACGGTCAGGAAGCCACCGTATTGGTGCGACATCTCCACCAGTTTGGCAAACAAAGCCCAACGATTGGCAGGGGTGCTTGAACTCTTGTTGCCAGCCACGTCAAAGCCCCAGAACTGCTCGGCATAGTTCCAGCCGAGGAAGTTGGGGTAGGTCTTGAAGAAATACTCGAAGGTGGCAAGGTCGTCATCCTGAATGTGGGTGTGACCGCCACTGGCTGGCTGGCAGGTGAACCACATGCCATTCGCCTGACAAACCGTTGCCCACGATTTGTAGGTGCGCACAGCGTAGCGGGGCATGCGGTACATCTCCGTGTCGGTGTCGTACTGGCAGGAGAGCGACAGGTTCATACATACATACGGCTTGATGTCGTCGGGAATCAAGTCGATGATTTTCTGAGGGTCGGCACTATTCCACACATCGATGTGGACGAGCCAAAGAGGGTGTTGGGAATCAATGGGTCGGCGTTCTTGAGCCGACACACTTTGCGATGCCACCATTAGCAGCATCACCATCATCATACGGGTAAAGATTTTTTGTATCATATTGAAAAAAAATTTAGGTTTTCGTTGCAAAGGTACAACAAAAACCTAAAAGACCCTTTCCCGTCATGTTTCAGGGGTTTGTAAGGAGGTTACATGTTCTTGAAATCCTTACAATATAAGGACTTTTTGTTTTGTTATTCCTCCTCTTCTTCCTCATTTTCTTCAGCGTCGTCCTTCATGTCTCGCTTGCGTCTGACACTGACTTTCACATCCTTGCTTTTCTTGGCAGCCGATGCCTTTTCTTTTTTAGCCTTAGGTTCTTTTACCTTGGCTTCTTTGGGTTCTTTCACCTTGGTTTCTTTGGGTTCCTTTACCTTCGTCTCTTTTGCTTCCTTCACTGTGGCTTCTTCTGCCTCGGTTTCTTTAGGCTCCTTTACCTTGGCTTCTTTCACCTTAGTTTCCTTGGCTACCTTGGCTTTCGTTTCTTTAATTTTAGTTTCCTTGGCTTTCGTCTCTTTCGGGGTTACTTCTTCTACCTGTGTTTGAGCAGACTCTACCTCTTTTTGAGTTGCTTTAGTCTTTTCTGCCACAGGTTTCTTTGTCTGCGGGCGTTCCTTTCTGACGCTAACAGTTTTTGGTGTGTATGTCTTTCCCTTGGCTTTCGCCTTGCGCATGGCAAGTTTTTCTTTCATTGCCTGTCGGCGGGCACGTTCCAGGTCGCGGGTCAGTTTGGTCACTTCTCGTTCGTCGGCTCTCAGTTGGGTGCGGCTGGCGCGCACCTTGTCTTTTGCCACCTTGATTTGTGCCTTCAGTTCCTGTTGGAGCGAATCTGTGGGAGTCATTATACGGTTCTGTGTCTGTGCCATTGTGCAGAGTTGAATGGCAAAGGTCATGCATGCGAATAGGAAGATGATACGTTTCATGTTCGTCTTGATTGATTGTTTTCGGCGGCAAAGGTACGAAAAAAAACAGAGGAAGAACCTATCTTTCTCTATTTTTTTCTGTCTTTATGTTTGTGTGTATATAAAGTTAATAGGACAAAATTATCCTTCCTTGTCCAAGAACTCCATAAAAATGGATGGAAAGCATATATTGTTGTATTTTTTCGGGAAAGGATGTAAATATTTTAATGATAGAGGGTTGTGGAAAAGTGGGCACTCAGCGTGAAATAATAGGCGCTGGGTGCTCGTCATTTTATGCGCTGGGTGCGTGAAATCAGTAGCGCAGGGTGCAGACATAGGATGAAATTGATATGGAGGATTCATGAAATCTTTTTCAATCCTTTTAGTGCTTGTTGCAAAGACAAAAATGAGAAGAACTGTTTTTGTTCTTACTTGCTTTTTCTGCCATTTTTCCTTTTTTTATACTGCTCTATAATGACGATATTTGAATTTTTTGGTTTAAACTTTGTCTTTTTTGAGAATAAATCCAAATATTTTTATTAAATTTTGCGTATTGTTGAAAAATAGTTGTACCTTTGTGCCGTTATAATTATAGTTTTTTGTTAAACATTTAATTTTAGTCTTATGAAAAAAGGTTTTCTTTACAGCATGTTGTTCCTTGCAATGGGAATCATGCCATTTGCGTTAGTCTCATGCGGTGACGACGATGACGATTCGGGCAGTGGCTCTCTTGTTCCATCGATTCCGGCAGATGGCAATGCCAGCGCTAACCCAACTCTCCCAGACAGTGCAAATACTGTCATTCCGAACTTGAACTACACCATTCAGACCGAAAACGGACAGACCGTGATTCGCTTTGACCTGACAGGTATTCAAGACCCGGAACTGAAGAGTTGGCTCCGTCTCTATGGTACAAGCCAGTCACAGCAGAATGTATGGTTGTCTATTGACGGACAGAAAAAGGGTATCACTGTTCACAACACAATCGATGATGCCAGCAACAACACTCAGGCTGCTGTTGACCTCGTATTCCTGGTTGACAATTCTGGCTCTATGGACGAGGAGGCTGACACGATTGCGAAGGACATTATTGATTGGTCTGCTAATTTGGCAAAGACTCTTGACATTCGGTTCGGTTGCGTTGGTTATGACGTGAGCGGTTATGTGAATGGCGCATTTGATTTCAACACCGCTGATAGTTTGAGTTCTTATCTGAACAGGGAAGGTTACACCTATTGGGGCACAGAACGCACTGTGGGCTTCTTGGACGAGACTCTTGAGACTGCTGCCGCTAATTACGGTCGCGTATGGGACGAGTGCGGTGTGATGGCACTCCGTTTTGCTAACGACAAATTCAGTTTCCGTACAGGTGCCAACCGTGTTTATGTGAATTTCACAGATGAGCCTAATCAGCCGGATGGTGAAGAGCAATGGAGTGTGAACTGGGTGAAAGACCCTGCAAACTGGCCAACGACAAACGGAACAGTTCACACGGTCTTCAGTGAGGATTCCACTTATTATTCATATTATTGGGAAGACCTCTATGATGAGCGTCCATGGCTGCTTTCTGACTATACAGGTGGTACTACCATCTTCGCCCCATCTGATTTCAAGGGTGTATCTCTGGATGACCTGCCAATCACAGGTGCATTGCAGAACTCTTACTACATCCGTGTAACAAACGTGGAGAATCTTTTCGATGGTCAGGAGCACACAGTGAAGATTACAATCCTCTCACCTAACGGAACTGTTCGTGCAGAAAGAGAGTACAAAGTTGTATTCACGAAATAAGCCCGCAGCATAAAAGCAGGCAAGTTGAACTTGCTAAGCATAAAAAGCAGAAGGGGAACGCCTCGCGAGGCGTTCCCCTTCTGCTTTTCCTATTGCACTCACTGCACCCGATTCGATGCACTGAGAGTGTGTGATTATTATTTCAGTTGTGCCTTAATGATATTGAGCGAATAAGAAGGCACGTCGAACGTGAGTTGGTTACCGTTGTTTTGTACGTTGACGGTGGCAGGACGAGGTATTACGTAAGTCGGGCTGTCAATCGTGTTCTCGTCGTCGCCACTGGCAGAGGTCATGCGTTCAAGAGTGGCAGAAGCGCATTGGGCATTCTTCAGGTCGATGGTGCCTGTAGTGGGACCATAGCCTGTGTTGACCACTTTGATGTAAAGGGTCTTGGTGGCATCGTCGATGGTGGTGGAAGCATAGACACCCTTCATCAGGCTGTGCTGGAGTTTACCTGTGGCATTCACCTTGCCGTCGATGTAAGCGGTGATGCTGTCGCCATCCACATCCACCTGCAGGTCGTACCAACGATTGTCCTCCACCTTGAAAGGTGTGTCTTTGGCAATCTGGATGCGTCCGCCGCCGTTGCCTTGTTCGATGTTGTTCTGTGAGTTGCTCCAACCGCCTACGTTGAACCAGTTGTAGTTGTCGTTGTTCTTATAACCAAAAATCAGGAGGAAGCCTTCGTTGCCACGACGCTTCTGTGCTTTTGCCTTGATGGTGTATTTCTTGTGGGTGAAGCCGTCGGGGCAAATGAACATGGCTGCTTCTTCCGAAGAGGTTTGGGTCACTTCGCCTCCTCTGGCGCGCCACTGTCCCTTCTTGCTTTCCCATTTGGAGAGGTCGGTGAGTTCCACATTCTTGCCATCTACGATGTATTCCACATCTTTATATGTGGCAGTTGTTGCCCATGAACCGAGTCCGATGTGGACAGGTTCTTCCTTCGCGTTCTCTACAGGTTTTTCAGGCAGATTGGCTGTCCATGAGGTCTTCACCACCTGAGTGCCGATGTTGTTGGGGAAGAGTTTCTGTACATAGTAAGAAGGAGTACACATCACCTTCGCGCTGTTGAAACGAATCATGTCGGGTTTCCATGCTGCATTGTTCTCGTTGACGAAAATCGGAGCGTATGAGTTCATCACCACCACGTCGGAGTTGTTTTCCATACCCATCATATAGACTGCCTCACCCAAGGCTGCATTGAGATTGCCAATGGTGCCAAACTGTGAGGTGACGGCATACTCGCCTGTATAAATCTTGTAACTGTTGCGAGCGTATGTGTCATACTTGTGGAAACGGTCGGCAAACCATTTCGGGTTGCGGTAGTAGTGTTCATCGACGATGTCAACAGGATAATTGTTACGCCATGATGGGTTGTCTGTTCCCCATGATTCCACATTGCCGATTGCCTTGATGTTCGGGTACTTTGCTTTGATGGCATCGTAAAAGATTTTGTAGCGTTCGGGGTATTCGATGGATTGGTCACGGTTGCTGTCCATGAAGAAGTTGTAGTTTTCGTTACCAATCTCGACAAATTCGATGTTGAAAGGTTCTGGATGTCCGTTCTTGGCGCGCAGGGCACCGTACTTGGTTGATACGTCACCATTAGCGTATTCAAGAGCATCCATGCACTCCTTGAGCCATGTGTCTTTCAGCGAATCAAGCGGTGTGTAGCCACCATGCCAGATGCCGACATTCACCACATAAAGGGGCTTGGCACCGATGTCTTCTGCCAGTTGGAGATACTCGTGGAATCCGAGACCATCCGTCGTGTAATACCCCCAGTTGGCATTCATGTGACCGGGACGTTCTTCGATGGGACCGATGGTGCGTTCCCAACGGAAAGCATTCTCTGGTGAACGCTGTCCTTCGACAAAGCAGCCGCCAGGGAAGCGCATGAATGCGGGCTTCATGTCGGCAAGAAGTTGGGCGAGGTCAGAACGCATGCCGTGATTCTTGAAGGTGGGTGGCATCAGACTCACCACATCCAGTTGGAACACACCAGGAGTGGAAGCGAGGAGGTCGAAGGCAGCCTTGGGGTCGTTGCCTGTAGCGGTGAGGGTGGCAGTGTATTTTTGCCACTTAGGAGTGAGTTTCACGGGAATCTCCACTGAACCCAAACTGGTCTTGATGGCATCGTTGGAACGCAATTGAGCCTTCAGGGTTCCTTTGTATTTCTTGTCACTCTTTGCCCAGAATGTGAGTGTGTATGTACGGCCACTGACGGCATTGATGCCCCAGAAGCCTTCGTTGGTCACACCTGCCAGATTCTGTGCATCGGCTTTGCTGACGATGACACGCAGAGATTTTCTCTGTGCCTTGTTCATCGGGTCTTCGGCTGTCAGTTCGATGGTGGCATTGCTCTGCTTGTTGTGGATGGCTTGCCAGTTAGCAGGGCGTTGCTGGTCGTTTTCAAACGAGCGGTTCTGAATGAGTTCAGCATACAGACCACCGTCGGCAGCGTGGTTGATGTCCTCGAAGAAGATGCCGTAGTGGGTGGGCGAAATCTTCGGACCGCGTTGGTTGGCATCAATGGTAATGTTCACCTGTGCTGATGCTGCCATGGTGGAGGTCAGCAACGTGGTGGTAAGAATGGATTTGATGTTCATGTTGTGATAGGTTATCAGTTAATAATTAGAGTAGTTCTATTGTTTGTACGAGTTTGTTGCTGTTGGAGCCTTTGATGAGAATGAGGCATCCCTGAGGTCTGCTTTCGACAAGGGCTGCTTTCACTGCATCCACATTGGCAAAGAGTCGGTAGTTGGAGGGGTGTTGGGTTTTGGCAAACTCTTCACCAACAAGCCAAACGGTTTCCATATCGCTCTCTTTCAGTTGGTCAATGACCCGTTGATGCTCTTCACTGCTTGCATCGCCCAGTTCACCCATCTGTCCGAGAATGCACATCTTGTGGTCGGCAGGGATGAGTCGGAAGTTGTCGAGGGCAGCCTTCATGCTGGTGGGGTTGGCATTGTAGGCATCGACCACCAGTTTGTTGTCTTTCGTCACCGTCAACTGACTGCGGTTGTTGGAAGGCGTGTATTCTTCCAATGCCTTGCAGATGTCATTGGCAGGCACTTGGAAGTATGTGCCGATGCATGCGGCAGCCAGTGCATTGTCGAGGTTGTAACTGCCAATGAGTTGGGTTTGGACGATTGAGGGCAGGGTGTTGAGAGTTGAGAGTTGAGAATCGGGAGTTGCGAGTGTCTGCCATTCAAATTTCAGGAACGGATTGCACTCCACCAACCTGCCTTGCACCAACAGCCCTTCTGCCTCTTTTTGTCCGTATTTGATGAGTTTGAGATGTTGGCTGATGTCCAACAGATGTGGATTGTCGTTGTTGATGAAAGCCGTGCCTTGAATCTCTCGGAGGAAATCGTAGAGTTCTCCTTTGGTTCGAATCACGCCTTCGAAAGAGCCAAAACCCAGTAGGTGTGCCTTGCCCACATTGGTGATGATGCCATAGTCGGGCAAGACAATGTTAACGAGGGTCTTGATTTCGCCAGGGTGGTTCGCTCCCATCTCGATGACAGCGATGTTGTGTTCCTTCGTCAGTTGCAACAGGGTCTTGGGCACTCCGATGTGGTTGTTGAAGTTACCTTGTGTATAGAGTACGTTGTATTTCTTTTTCAGCACAGTGGCAATAAGTTCTTTCGTGGTGGTTTTGCCATTCGTGCCTGTGATGCCGATGATGGTGGTGCCGATGTGAACACGGTGATATTTAGCCAGTTGTTGCAGGGTGGTCAGCACGTCATCCACTAACAGAATGCGTGGCTCACTTTCTTCTGCATACTCCTTTTCGTCCACGATGGCGTATGCTGCCCCTTTTTCCAGGGCGGATTTGGCGTATGCGTTTCCATCAAAAGTTTCACCCTTCAGGGCAAAGAAAATAGAGCCTTCGGGCACATCGCGGCTGTCGGTCGTGATGACAGGATGTTGCAGGAACAACTCATAGAGGTTTTTCATTTCCATAATAGTGACCCTTAAAAAATCGCCCAGCGCGTGGGCTGGTTACTTTAATGCATTAATCAGATAACTCTCCAATTCATTGCTCGCCAGTCGGAGGTGGAACTCACCACCTTGTGCCACACTGATGGCTCCCGTCTCTTCGCTCACAATCACGGCGATGGCATCGCTCTGCGAGGTGATGCCGAGGGCTGCACGGTGTCGGAGCCCTAATTCCTTGGGAATGTTGAGGTTGTGGCTGACAGGCAGAATACAACCTGCTGCCATGATGCGGTTGTGGCTGATGATGACCGCTCCGTCGTGGAGAGGCGAGTTCTTGAAAAAGATATTCTTCAGCAGTTCCGTGCTGATGTTGGCATCAATAGTTTCACCCGATTTGATGATGTCGTTGAGCGACATGTCTCGTTCTATCACAATAAGGGCACCCACCATGTTCTTGCTCATGTGGTCGCATGCCAGCACAATGCGCATCAGTTGCTGATCCACATGCTCTTCTTCTTCGTCACTTTTTCGTTTGACAAAGTATTTGGTAATGAATTTCATCTGTCGCTGCGAACCAAGTGTGAGGAAGAAACGCCTGATTTCTTCCTGGAACAAGATGATGAGGGCGAGCGCACCCACACTGACCAACTTGTCGAAAATGCTGCCCAGCAGTTTCATTTCCAGTACTTGTGACACCACAATCCACATGACCACAAACACCAGTATGCCATAAAATATGTTGAGTGACCCCGATGATTTCATCAGTCGCCATACATAAAACTGCATCAGTGCTACCAGCAGGATGTCTATTGCATCTTTTATGCCAAATTCAAACACAGGTATTGGGAGTTAGGAGTTATCAATTATCAATTCTTCATTCTGTTGCAGAGTTTCACCACTTCGGCGGCGGCTTTCACGTCATGCACTCGGAGGATGCTTGCCCCTTTCTGTAAAGCGATGGTGTTCAGCACGGTAGTGCCGTTCAAAGCCTCTTGGGGAGTGCATTCTAAGAGTTTATATATCATGCTCTTGCGAGAAACACCTACCAGAATGGGCAACTCGAAGACTTTCAGCATCTCTTGGTGTTGCAAGAGTTCGTAGTTGTGGTCGAGGGTCTTGGCAAAGCCGTAACCTGGGTCGAGGATAATGTCTTTCTGCCCTAAGTCCCTCAGTTTTTGGATTCTTTCGGCAAAGTAGAGCAAGATCTCCTTCATCAGGTCATCGTAGTGGGGTGCTTGCTGCATCGTTTGCGGAGTACCTTTCATGTGCATCAGCACGTAAGGAACGCCGAGTTTTGCCACCGTTGGGAACATCTCTTTGTCCAGTTCACCACCCGAAATATCGTTGATGATGTCTGCTCCCATTTCTTCAATGGCGGCTCTTGCTACCTCGGAACGAAAGGTGTCAATGCTCACAGGGATGTCGGGGGCTTCTTCCCTCACCACCTTCATGCCTCGTCTCAGTCGTTCTATCTCCTCTTCAGCCGACACGTCGTTGGCACCGGGGCGGCTGGAGTAGGCTCCCACATCTATCATCTGTCCGCCTTCGGCAATGATTTGGCGAACACGCTGACGGATATCCTCTTCCGTCTGCACCCGACTCGCTGCATAGAACGAGTCGGGTGTGACGTTGAGAATGCCCATCACTTGTGGCTCCGACAAGTCAATCAACCTGCCTCGGACATTGATGGTGTATGATAGAAGTCCTTTCATCCTCTTCGTTCCATTCGATAAATTCGTTGTTCTGATGTCCACCGATGTTCGTTCGTTTCCCGCGTCGGTTTCGTCTCATTCGATAAATTCGTTGTTCAGAACGTCCACTTCAATGCCAGTGTCGGATTGATGAAGAAACTCTTGTCGTTGTAGGTGTTGTAGATGAAATTATTGCTGATTTCCACCTCCGTACCGATGCTAAGGTTGGTGTTCTCCAAACCTTTGATGCTGTTGAAGTTGTACCAAAACTGAGGCTCGGTGAGGAGCACGAGTTGACCATGACCATTTGCCTGTTCACCTCTCCAAAGGTCAATGAAGCCAGAGAAGGTGCATGCCTTGTGAGCAAAAGTCGTGCTCCACACACCAGTCAACTGCACACTCGCGTATGAACGGGTGTAGTTGTAACTCTTGAAGTAGTGCTTGTACATCAACTGCACAGAGTAAGTCTTCGAGAAGTCGGCAGAGTGTCCGTTCCAAGCAGGACCGATGAGGGCAGACTGCTGGAAACTTCCGAAACGGTTCAAACCGCCATCATACTCGATGTGGGCAGCAAAAGGTGACTGCTTGCCCAGGTTGAACTCACGGGAAATCTCGGTGTAAGCACCCTCTGTGAACTTGCGGCTCAGGTCGATATCCACAAAGTAGTACCAAGAACCCCAGTTGTCAGCCTTGAACTGCTCAACGGTCACGGTCGCTTTCTGACGACCTGCTTCCTCATCGGGATAGAGGTTGCGACCAAAGTCATAGTGGAACTGAATGTCCTGTGCGTCTGCACTGATGGCAGCGATAAGTGCCATCGCCATAAAAATCACTTTTTTCATTGTCTTATTATTAATTTTAGTTTCGGATGTGTTTATTACGCTTTGCGGTAAAAAAAGGAAATCCGAAAGTTAAATGAATTATCAATTATGAATTAATTAGTATATTGTTCGATGTCGATATCCACACGGTTCGGGAGAATGGCGTTGAGCAGGATGCCCACGATGGCAGCCAAAGCCAAGCCTGAAATGTTGACGGGACCGATAGGGATGGAATCGTTTGCTCCATACTTCACACCGATGGCAATCACCAAAATGAGCGCGGCAATGATGACATTGCGCATCGAGGCGAAGTCGATGTGAGCCTCCACCATGTTGCGGATGCCCACTGCTGAAATCATACCGTAGAGAATCAGCGACACGCCGCCGATGGTAGCCGCTGGCATCATGCCCACCAGACAGGCAAACTTCGGACAGAAACTCAGCAGGATTGCCAGCATCGCAGCCAGGCGAATCACACGCGGGTCATACACCTTCGTGATGTTCAGCACACCCGTGTTCTCGCCGTAGGTCGTGTTGGCAGGAGCGCCAAACAGCGAAGCCAGCGCAGTGGCAATACCGTCGCCCGTCAGGGTGCGGTGCAATCCAGGGTCAGCCAGGAAATTCTTGCCCACGGTGCCCGAGATGGCACACATGTCACCGATATGCTCCATGATGGTGGCAAAGGCAATCGGCATGATGGCGATGATGCTGGAAAGGATGAGAGATTTATCAGGATTGTCCAACACCGCCAGCACCGTGTTCTCGCGAGCCACAGGCAACCCAATCCATGCAGCCTCGTTGAAAGCGGTGAAATCCACTCTGCCCAGACAAGCCGCCAAGCCATACGAAGCAATGACACCCAGCAGGATTGGCACAATCCTCACGATGCCCCTGCCCCACATGTTGCTCACAATCACCACCACAATAGCCACCAGCGAGATGAGCCAGTCGCTCGTCACACTCGAGATGGCAGAGCCCGACAGACACAAACCGATGGACACCACCATGGGACCCGTCACCACTGGCGGGAAATATTTCAGTACACGCTCCGAACCGAACCCCTTGATGAGACCAGCCATCAGGAAATAGCAGAGCCCCGCACAGCACACGCCGATGCAGGCATAATCCAGAGACAGATACTCGGGCAAACCCTTGTCCATGCCTATCTGCTTGATGGACATGTAACCCCCGATGAACGCAAATGAACTGCCCAAGAAGGCAGGCACCTTCATCTTCGAAATAAAGTGGAAAATCAGAGTGCCGATACCAGCAAACAGCAGCGTGGCAGACACGTCCAGCCCCGTGATGGCAGGCACCAGAATCGTGGCACCAAACATGGCAAACAAGTGCTGCACACCCAGAATGCCGAACTTCACAGGACCCAGTTGGCGGGCATCGTAAATGCCCAGTTGTTGAGTAGTTTCCATATTACAGCAAAATGTATCTCAGCGCAAAAATCACAGCCAGCACCACCAGCGTCCAGTTCAGGTTCTCCCATTTCCGTGCCACCGCGTTCAGCACCACCCACGAGATGATGCCCAGCAGGATGCCGTCGCTGATGCTGCTTGCCATCGTCATGGCAAACAAAGTGATGAAACAAGGCAGCCCCTCCTCATAAGAGTTGAAGTCGATATGCACCACCTGCATGAACATCATCAGACCCACCACAATCAGTGCAGGAGCCGTGGCAGCCGAAGGAATCGACAGGAACAGCGGCGAGAAGAACAGCGCAATGATGAAGAAGAAAGCAATCGATGCAGCCGTTAAGCCCGTTCTGCCTCCTTCACCCACACCTGCAGCCGACTCCACGTAAGTCGTCGTGGTCGAAGCGCCCACACAGGCACCAGCCGTCGTGGCAATCGCATCAGCCAGCAAAGCCCTGTTCACCCCAGGAATCTTGCCGTCCTTCTCAATCAGGTTTGCCGAGCCCATCACACCAATCAGTGTGCCAATCGTGTCAAACATGTCGATGAACAGGAACGTGACCACCACCAGCAGCATGTCAAGCGTGAAGATGTTGTGCCACTCAAACTGCAGGCACAGCGGCGACACATCGGGCGGCATGCCCACAATGCCGTTCAGTTCCGTGATGCCCATCGGAATACCAATCAAAGTTGTCGCCAGAATGCCCACCAGCAGCGCACCCTTCACCTTGTAGATGAGCAGTGCCGCCGTCAGCAGGATGCCGATGATGCACAGCAGCGCCGTGCCGCTGTTCACCGTGCCCAGCGTGACCAGCGTAGCCTCACTGTCCACGATGATGCCCGCATTCTTCAAGCCCAGCGATGCGATGAACAGACCGATGCCCACCGAGATGGCAGCCTTCAACTGCATCGGGATGGCGTTCACAATCAGTTCCCTCACCTTCGTCACACTCATGATGATGAAGATGATGCCCTCCAGCAGAATTGCCGTCAGCGCAAACTGCCACGAATAGCCCATCGTGAGGCACACCGTATAGACAAAAAAAGCGTTCAGACCCATGCCCGGGGCAAGTCCAAACGGCATCTTCGCATACACAGCCATCACCAGCGTGCCCACCACCGAGGCAATGACCGTAGCCGTGAACACCGCATTCGTGTCCATCCCTTGGTCAGCCAAAGCAGAGAAGATGTTCGGATTGACGGCAAGGATATACGCCATCGTCAAGAATGAGGTCAAGCCAGCCATCACTTCCGTCTTGACCGAATGCTTCGCAGGGTCGAAGCCAAACAATTTTTTCAGCATACGCAACAGAATTTTTATCGAAATAAACAATCACTCAAGATATTTGCTGCAAAGATAAAACTTTTTTTCTTTCGGCGGAAGAGTTCTTTGAAAAAATGTGAAAAAGAAAGTGGGAATTGGAACGGAGAGAAGAAAAAGGGGGAGAGGAGAGGACGGTGAGGCACAAGTTGGGGGTGGGAAGGGGAACGATTGGGGGGCTTCCACAACCCCTTCAGCGACGTCGTCGATGTCGGTTCGCCGATGTCGACGATGTCGGTTGACCGATGTCGACGACGTCGGTTGAGAGGTCCTGAAACAGCCAGAAAAGGGGCTTTTTTACAGAGGTTGGTGAAGTATGTGCAGAAAGGGTAGGGTGACTGCTGGTGTCAATCGGGTGAAAAATAGGGTGAAAACCGTTTGTTACAACTTTGTTACAGGGTCAATTTTGTTACAATTTACCTATTGTGAAAATTTTTATTAACTGATATACAGTGACTTGGCATAGAGACCCTGTAACAAACTATTGTGGTGTTGAAGAATATTTTGTAACTTTGCAACTGCAATGACAAAAAAGGCGTTCAACATGAGAAAAAATGGCTGTACATTATTTATTTATATGATGCTTTGGCTGCTGCCTCTTGGGGTGGTGGCAAAGCAGAAAGTGTGGCAGCAGGTGAACGTGTATTTTTCCAACCAACAGAAGTATGCGGTGACAGGCATCACGGTGAACGACACCGCCACCTTGCTTTCGCTTGTGGCTCGCGGCAAACCCGACACGTCATTTTTCATTCGGAGGTGTTGCCATTTGCGCGATGAACGTGGACGCACCTATGCGGTGCAGAGTGCTCAAGGGTTGGAATTGGGCAAAAGCATGTGGCTGGACGAACGTGGTGAGTGGGCTTTTGTGCTGTCATTCGCTCCTTTGGCTGACGATGTGCGGTCGGTCGATTTTGTGGAATCGCAGATTCATCGGAACCGCGCCTTGTTGCTGGGCATGACCGAGGGCAACACGGCTGAAAACGTGCGTTTCCAACAGCGAACCACTCGTCAGATGTTCGATTGCAATCATTCATTTGGTGATGGCAAGGCATTGATTCATGGGAAGTTGAAAGGCTATCGACCGAAAGAGGAACACCTGTCGTTATTTTTGTGCGACGAGTCGGCATTGGGCGATGAACCCCGCCGTCCCCTTGCCTCCTGCCACTTGCAAAACGACGGTTCCTTCATGTTGTCGGCTGAAGTGAAGCGGGCATCCCTGTTGGTGTTGGCATCGGCAATGGAAGATGATGAGTGGTTGATACCTGTTTATGTGCATCCTGCTGACGATGTGACACTTACAATTAGTCTCACCGAAGGCAGGGTGGTGAACTATCAGTCGAAGTGCTCGGTTGACCATTTGCTTGCCATGCAGGATGCGGCTGTGTTGGGCAACGACTTTTTATTGCTGAAACCTATGCCCATAGCCAACTCACTCACAGCCACTTACGAATCTCCTGCCCAACGAGGTAAGGCGGTCATTGAGGCTTTGGCGAAGCGGCATCGTGGCAAATATGTGGAGTTTGTGGGCATGAGTGCGAAAACCATGATTCCGACCCTCAACCAACTCTCCAACATCCGTTTTGATTTTGCTGAAAATCCTGATATTCAATTGGTTTATCTCTTCGATGGTCGCAGCGTTCCCAACAACTATTACGAGAAGTTTGTGGAGCGTTATTTGGAGGATGAGGACACTCATCTGCTCACTGCCGATGAGTTTGCCGCCGTGCGTGAGTTCCTGCTTGCAAGAGAGCCTTCGGTGGTTGGCACACTGAATCGGGAAGGCTTCCCGCTGGTCACACCACTCAACTACAACGACGAGTTTGAGTTCCGTAGGCGTTTCCGTCTGATTCTGCACACCGAGTCGGATGCGCTGACCAAAGAGGAACAGGTGATGATTGACACCATGATAGAAGTGCCCGACTCTCTTTCGTTGATTTATGACCGTGAACACACGTTCGGGGCGGGCTATGAACTGATTCCTCAACCACAGGCACAAGCCGAACACCGTTTACTGCATGCAACGTGGTGGCTTTTGGGCATTTTGGCGATGGCGGGGACGGTGGCCTTCGCGATTTATCGATACCGAAAGAGGAGACGGCAGTCAGACTTCGGCAGAAAATGGGGCGACGATGCCGACGAAGGGGCGCTGGAGGACGAAAAAGCGGGTGCCGAAAACTTCTGGGACAGTTTGGTAGCAGCATGGTCGGCAAAGAAACCCAAGAATGCGGCATTGCTTGCCAAACTGGAGAAGTTGTGCCCTTCGTTGACCCCAAGAGAACAGGTGATATGCATGATTTCCTATTCGGAAAGCATGACTGACGAACAGGTGATGGAGGTGCTCGAAATCCCCTCCTATTCGGCTTACCGAACTGCAAAAAGCCGATTGAGAAAGAAATTGAAAAATGTAGAACTTCCTGAATTACAAAACCTAAACCTATGAGACGATTCACTATGATTGGAGCCTTGCTGCTGAGTTGTTGGCTGGTGGCATTAGGGCAAAACATCAACCTGTCCGACTCGGTTTTGACAGGTTCGCCAGAGTATGTCAATCTGGTACGGCTGATGCAGCACGTGTGGTCGTTTGGGCATGAAGTGCCACAGGAGAAGGTGTATCTGCATTTGGACAACACGGGTTACTTCAAGGGAGAGAAACTTTGGTTCAAAGGCTATGTCATCCGCACTGATACGGGCAAGCCGACCGACATGAGCAGCGTGTTGTATGTGGAGTTGGTGAATCCAAGTGGGGAAGTTGTGCAGAGTCGCAAAGTCCATATTGAAGAGGGGGAAGCAGTGGGTGACTTTACGCTCGACACGCTCTATGTGACCGGGTTCTATGAGTTAAGGGCATACACAAAATACATGATGAATTGGGGCGGTACGGGGATTTACTCGCGGGTGCTCCCGATTTTCAAGCAACCCAAAGAAGTGGGCGATTATTCGCGTATGGAAATTGACAAGTTTTCCTATCGTAAAAGACAACCCGATTACCGTGAAGTGCCAATGGAGATTCTTCGTGAAGATGCCGGGAATAAGAATCAGAACCAACTGACCATGAAGCGGCTGCCACATGGAGAGGTGCATGTGAATTTCTATCCCGAAGGGGGTGATCTGGTGGAGGGTTTACCGTCGAGGGTGGCTTTTGCTGTGAATGATGATGAGGGACGGTATTTCGATGTGGATGCTGTCATCTTGGACGAACAGAAGCAGTTGTTGGGAGGGGCAGTCACCTATAAGGACGGACGTGGCTATTTCAACATCACGCCTGATGATGAGCCGAAATACCTCCAGTTGACCACTGCCGACGGAAAGAAACGGGAGTTTCAGTTGCCTGAAGCCATGCCACAGGGTCTCAGTTTGACCCTCAACACGCTTGGCGACTCAAATGTGGTGGCTTCGATGACGACAACGGTGGCGATGCACTATCGCCTGTTGGGTTATACCTTAATGCACGATGGCATCCTGATTGCCTGTGACACGCTGAGTTGCCGACCGCAGATGACGTTGAAGTTTGCGAGGGAAAGTCTGCCGGCTGGAGTGAATCAATTGACAGTGTTCGATTCGGATGGGCGTGTGATGGCTGAACGCTTGTTCTTCATCTGCCCTAAGTTGGATGCCACCAACAAGGTGATGGTGTCAACTCCTGATGATCACCTCGTTCCGTGTGGAAAGGTGAAGGTGGATATTCAGTCGGCACCCAATGCAAGTCTCTCATTCTCAGCAATCGACGTGGCAACCATGACGAATGGAAAAGAGGGCAATGCGCTGACGTGGATGCTCCTGTCGAGCGATGTGAAGGGTTACATTCGGAATCCAGAGTACTATTTTGAAAGCGATGACCACGAACACCGTGTTGCTGCCGATTTGTTGATGATGGTGCAAGGATGGAGACGTTATCGCTGGAACTTGATGGCTGGAAAAGAAGAGTTTGCGCGCACATATAATATAGAGGATAAACTCTACATCAATGGCACCTTGTTGCAAAGAAAAAAAGACATACCTGTGACGGACGAACCGTTGCGCGCTTATCTCATTTGGGTGGACCGCAAGGCAGGACATGGCGAATGGGTGGCTGGTGATTGTGTGACGGATAGCCTTGGACAATTTGCCTTTGAAATGCCGGATGCATGGAACGAATGGAATATGCAGATTGTGGTGAAAAACGCCTATAATTTAGGATTTGGAAAACCAGGAAAGATAGGTGTGAGTGACCATCGCCAAGACTATCGGGTGACACTTGATAGACACTTTTCACCTATGGCTCGCTGGCTTTCTCCATACGAAACCGACACCTTGGCGCATTTGACCCCGAATCTGTTTACTAATGTATCTGATTCTCTGGAATTCGAATTGGAAAATATGCTTATCTTGAAGCGTGAAAATGTGCTGAAAGAGGTGAAAGTGAAAGCCCGTCGAAGAATCTTTGATGGTGCACGTGCCGCGTGGGAAAGTGAAGAGCATGGCAGGCACTGGGCAAACATCTATTATGATATTGACAAGGAGGTGGACAATATTTATGATGAAGGAGGCACGATTCCAGGATTGATGGAGTGGCTGTACGTGCGGAACCCACTCTTTGAGGCATCAGGTTCAGACAGGTTTTTACCGACGGAACCCAATGATAATATTTTGAAAAAGAAGTTTAGATATAATAAGGGGGAGTGGACACGAGTTTCGTTGGAAGCCTTTCCAGGGAGCGTTGCACCATCTAATGCATTTCCATTGTTGGATGATTGGTACTCCTTGACCCATTTTAAAACGAGTTACAACTCCACTGACCCTGCAGATGCTCACATTTATCGAGATGGATTGAGTTATAAAGGTCGCCCTGTCATTTGGATTTTGAACAATTGCTATGCAGGGGTGACAAGTACGACAAACCTGACAATTCATAATATTGCCACATTCGATAACACATTGGAGAGTTTCCCTGTGTTTTTGGATGAAGTGAAATCCATTTATATTACTGAAAATGAGTCAGCCCCAGACCGCTATGTGTTTTGTGATGATTTGAAGGCAAGGAGCCCTGTGACGGTTTTCGTCTATACGCACCATCATGTGCCATGGAAGAAGAACGGGTTGCGCAAAACCTATTTTCAGGCATTCGATAAACCCGACACGTTTGAGATGGATGACTATAGCAAACTGCCGCCTATGGAAGATTTTCGACGCACCATTTTTTGGGCACCCGACGTGAAGACGGATGCCAACGGGCATGCGACGGTGGAGTTTTGGAACAACTCGTCGGCACGTCGGTTATACATTTCGGCTGAAGGGATGACGAAGGATGGTGTATTTCTAATCAATGAATGACATGAGACAGCGTTGGAAGTTATTTGTATGGATGTTGACTGTATCGTTTGGTGTATCGTATGCACAGGAACCTCTGCCACGTGAAAAGGTGACAGTGGAGTATGATAGAGTGAATGGATGTGACCTCGGTGACACCATTCACTTCTCTGCTTTTGTGGAGCGAGAAGGGCATGAGGGGGCGACGGATTTCAGCCGTGTGCTCTATGTGGAACTGTTGAATGCGGCAGGGAATGTCATTCAGAGGCGGAAATTGCCGTTGGAGGGAGGACGTGCTGAGGGAAAGGTGTGGGTGGATAGCCTCTACGGGTCGGGTTTTTATGAACTGAGGGCATACACCCGCTACATGACAAATTGGAAAAGTTATGGTTATTGGAGTCGGTTGCTGCCTGTCTATTTGAAGTTGAAAGAAGGAGAAAGTGGAGATGTGAGGCGGCTGAATCTGGAGGCACCGCGCATGGTGAGTAATTCGTTGTGGAAACGCATGGTGACGGTGGAAAAGGATACAATCTATGGTGTGGAACAACCCATAGAGAGGCATCTGATGGTGTTTGGGCATATCGAACCAAGAAAAAAACACCCTACTGTGAAGGAATGGAACGACAGGGGAAACAGACGGATGAAAGTCGCTATTTATCAGGGGAAAAAGGTGCTGATGGGGGATGCGGTGACGGATTCGATGGGGTGTTATGCATTGTATTTTCCCGATGTGAAGGGGGAGTGGAACATGAAGATGCTGACTCCGAAGGTGGCAGAGGTGGCAATGGGCGAACGGGTGGTGACGAAGCAGCATGTGGTGGCGGTGGATGGATTATTCGCTCCTGTGCCACGCGTGTTTCCTGCTGAGGCGTTTGAACCAATGAATTTCGGGAAAAGAAAGTGGAAGGATGATGTGTCGGGACGGAAATATGAGCGGTGTTTTTTGGATGGCGATGTGGCATCGTTGAATATGAATAATAGTGGGAGCATTTCTTCCAGTTTCTATGCTTTTTTGTCGAACTCTGATGGACGGTTTGAACGTGCAACGGGATACGCCTCGCCGATTGTGCAGAATGTGACGCCCGACACGGTGTGCAGCAGAGCGGTGGATTTGAATTTGCCAGGGAAGGATTCTAATGACCCACGCACGGTGTGTGTGGATGGAGTGAGTTTTGAGGGGAGACCGATTGTTTGGATTGTAGATGGGGCTTATCGTATGGTGACAGGACTGAGCAAGCGGATTACAGACTTTGAGGTGTTGCGCCCTACGAAAAAATCGTTGCCGCAGTATTTGGATGAGGTGAGAAACGTTTATTTTACGAACGACCCTGCGGCTTTCTATCCGTACGTGCGCTGCTCTGTGTTGGAGAAGAAGAAGCCCATCACGGTGTTTGTTACGTTGCGGAAGGGTTATGTGTGGGACGATTCGGGTCTGATGTGCACGTTTTTTGATGGGTTTTCAACAGAAAATGAAGAGTGATTACCTTTTTTCACTTTTCACTCTTCACTTTTCACTTTTTTGTCGTATCTTTGCCGATGATTAATTGATAATTGAACAATGAATACGAGGTATTTTCTTTTGTTATGTCTGGCTCTGCTGCTGGATATGAGGGTTGTGGCACAGCCCCGTCAGCAGGAGGTGATGGCGGCTATGGAGTGTGCTAACGATTATTTCATCAACAAATATCCTGACCCGGGCAAGCCCACGTTTGTGAAGAGGGAGCGTCCGTCGAATCTTTGGACGAGGGGCGTCTATTTTGAGGGGCTGGCTGCTCTGACGGAATTGGAGCGTTTGATGGGGGGCGAGAGATTTGGCAGATATGAACAGTACATCATGGATTGGGGTACAGCGCATCGGTGGATGCCTCGCAATGGGGTGACGACTCGCGATGCGGATGACTATTGCTGTTGCCAAACGTATCTGGACATGTATGTGAGAAAGCGTGAGGAAGGGATGATTGCTCCGACGGTGGAGTGTATGGATAATGTGATTGCGGCGCATGGTGTGCCTTGGGTGGCTGGCGGACTGACGAAGTCGGAGGGCAGCGATGGCGATTGGACTTGGATTGATGCGATTCAGATGGGACTGCCTGTGTTGGCAAAGTTGACGCGCATCTGTCATTTTGCAGGTGACAAGGATGCGTCACGCTATGTGGCGCAGGGATGGGCGATGTATGAGACTTCGCGCAACAGGACGGGTGGCGGTCTGATGAATCTGGAGGATGGGCTGTGGTGGCGTGACAAGGATTTTGTGCCGCCTTACACGGAACCGAATGGTGAGGATTGCTATTGGAGTCGTGGAAACGGATGGGTGTATGCGGCATTGGTGAGGGCGATGGATGCGATGCTGGTGGGTAAGAGAGCTAAGGCTCCTGACTATTTGGAACCGCTGGGTGAGAAAAAGTGGAAGAATATCGGCGAAGACAGGCATTTTGAGGATGAACTGGACGATTATCTGATGATGACGAAGGCGTTGGTGAAGTGCCAGAGGAAGGATGGGTTCTGGAATGTGTCGCTACATGATGAGGGGAATTATGGGGGTGTGGAATTGTCGGGTACGGCACTGTTCATCTATGGCATGGCATGGGGTGTGAGACATGGCTATTTGCCGAAGAAAACTTATCTGCCCATTGTGTATGGAACATGGGAGACTATGGTAAAGACGTGTCTGCACGAGAATGGTTTCTTAGGTTATGTGCAGGGAACGGGTAAGGAGCCGAAGGATTCCCAACCTGTCACTTATGATAAGGAACCGGACTTTGATGATTATGGATTGGGGTGTTTCTTGTTGTGTGGAAGTGAGATTGTGAGACTTCTGAACAAATAATGGAACTGACGGAACTTGATTTGTGAATAACGAATGATTCGATTAAAAAAATTCGTTTCATTCGTGTAATTCGTTGTTAAAAAAATAAAATTGAAATAAATTTTTTGTGAATTATGAATTGATATGAGACGTTATATATATATAATAATGTGTATGTGCTTCGTGCTGGGCTGCTCATCGGAAAAGAAAGGGCACACGAAGAAGGGGAAGGTGCAGAGTGCTCCGTATGAGTTGTTGGTTGTGGCTGACAAAGATTGGTTGAGTACGGAGGCGGGACAGAGTCTTGTCGGTACGGTGGAGGCTCCGATTGAGGGACTGCCACAGGTGGAACCAAACTTTCGTGTCAC
Organism: Bacteroidaceae bacterium; assembly: GCA_017470525.1. Classification (GTDB taxonomy): domain Bacteria; phylum Bacteroidota; class Bacteroidia; order Bacteroidales; family Bacteroidaceae; genus Minthosoma. Next base: position 21,292 of record JAFUYM010000063.1, on the reverse strand, counting down.
CTACATCAATCCGTATGCTTTCAACGGCACCTTTAAGGGCTATGCCAACATTGTGGTGGCGGAGGTAGCCAAGAAGCATCAAGAACCGTCGTTGTCAATACGGAAGAATGTGTATGCCCAGCCGCAAGTGGTGCTCTATCTGTCTGCTCCAGATAATGTGACTTTCGAGCAATACGTGAAGGAGAATCGGGAACTGATGTTGATGCTGCTGAACGAGAATGAGTTCGGACGAGAAAAACGGCTCTTGAAGAAACACCATAGCGGAGTGGTGATGAAACAGGCTAAGAAGCAGTTTGGAGTGAACTTTCAAGTGCCTCAAGACATTGACGATATCAAGGTGGGTGAGCATTTCTTGTGGGCTTCTGCCAGCAAGCAGGATTTCCGCACCAATGTATGCCTTTACACATTACCCATGCAAGACTTGGCTCTCGAAAGGTTTGTGGAGATGCGCGATTCGGTGATGAAGATAAATATTCCTGGGGGACGGGATGACCAATGGATGGAGACGGACGGTCGCACGGTGACGGGTGGATGGGTGTCTTTCGACGGGAAGTCCTGTATGGCCATTCGCGGTCTTTGGGATATGAGGAACGATGCGATGGGCGGTCCTTTTGTCTGTTATTTTTATCCGGATGAAGAAAAGGGGTGTTTGTTGGTGGCAGAGGGTTTCATTTTTGCTCCAGAAGAGAAAAAGCGGGCTTTGGTTCGAGGACTGGAAGCAGCGCTCCAAACGCTCACTTTTGAGGATGATACTCAAAAATAGGTATTATTTTGTATCAGAAGAAGCATTTTCTCTACCTAAAATTTGGTAGATGTGGAAAAGTTTTCCTACATTTGCAACCGAAAAGAGTATAGCAAAGTAATTCTAAAATAAAGAAAAGTAAAAATTATGGCTTACGTAATTAGTGACGATTGTGTAATGTGTGGAACTTGCGCAGGTGAGTGTCCATCTGGTGCTATCAGCGAAGGTGATGGCAAGTATGTAATTGATGCAGACGCATGTGTGGATTGTGGCACTTGCGCTGATGCTTGTCCTGCTGGTGCAATTGCTCCAGGCGAATAAGGAAAGTGAACAACTGAAAAAGTGAAGATTTGCTACCGCACTGGCACGTCAACGATTGACGGACCGATGCGGTGGCAATTTTTTTAATGGTTTTTCTGAATAATTGTCAATTGTCAATTGTCAATTGTCATTTTTTTCTTACCTTTGCCCCTAAATTACTAACTAATATGAAAACCTTTCTTATAAACTTGCGATTTTTATGGGCGATAGCCCTTTGTGTGTGTGTGTCCGAATCTTCCATTGCTCAGAAGATTGATTTGAGTGGCGTTTGGCAGTTTCAAATAGATAGGGAAAATCGGGGTGTTGCGGAAAAGTGGTACGAGAAGGGTGTTCCTTTCAACGATCAGATGGCGCTTCCCGCCTCAATGCCTCAACAATTGAAGGGCGATGATATTAGTGTTGATACCAAATGGGTAGGCTCGCTTTATGACTCCAGTTATTTCTACAATCCGTATATGAAGAAGTACCGCAATCCGGGTAAGGACATGAAGTTGCAGTTCTTCCTCACTCCCGATAAGCATTATGTGGGAAAAGCATGGTACAAGCGGACTGTGATATTGCCTGAAGACGAGGGGATGCCGTTGTACACGCTCTATCTGGAACGCCCGCACATCACGACAGAGGTCTGGGTGAACGGTGAAAAGGTGGGGGAAGGAAAGAAATCACTCTCGGTACCCCATGTGTATCACCTGTATGGATTGCTGAAACCTGGGGAAAATACGATTGCCATCTGTGTGGATAATGACCCTGAAACCGTGAAGGTGGGACAGGACTCACACTCCGTGACTGACCAAACCCAAGGCGACTGGAATGGTGTGGTGGGCAAACTGGAATTGTGTCCTTTCAATGCAGTTGATTTTGTGGCGGTCTATCCAGACATTGATTCAAAAACGGCACGGGTGCATCTTGAACTGATGGATGCTGGTCAGAAACAGAAGGCGACGGTTAAATTGAAGGCGACAGCCTTTAATACAGAACATCAGCATGCCGTGGAGGCGAAACCTGTAGAAGTAGTATTGGATGACTCAAAGGTTGTGGTTTGTGATGTGGATTTGCAGATGGGAGAAGGTATGTTGCTGTGGGATGAGTTCCATCCACAGTTGTATAGATTGGAGGTGGAAGTGATGACGAAGGCTGGAAAAACCTATCGCAAGGAGACGGTGTTTGGTATGCGTAAGATGGAAATCAAGGATAAGATGTTCTATGTGAATGGTCGGGAGACCATCTTGCGAGGTACGGTGGAAAACTGCGACTTCCCCAATACAGGCTATCCCCCGATGGATTTGGAGTCATGGCTGAAACTCTTCAGAACCTGCAAGTCATACGGATTGAATCACATGCGTTTCCATAGTTATTGTCCTCCTGAGGTTGCATTTTTGGCTGCAGACATGACGGGTTTCTACATTCAGCCTGAAGGACCATCGTGGCCGAATCATGGTGTGAGATTAGGACGTGGAGAACCGATTGATACTTATTTGATGGATGAGAGCATTGCCATTGTGAATGAATATGGTAATCATCCGTCGTTCACTTTTTATGCTTTTGGCAATGAGCCAGCGGGGAATTGGGTGCCTTGGGCAACGGAGCATGTGGCACAAATGAAGAACTATGATCCCCGACATTTGTATTGCGGATTTAGTGTAGGTGGTGGATGGGCTTGGCAGCCTGGTAGCGAGTATGCGGTGAAGGCGGGTGCTCGAGGATTGAACGAATGGACGAATCGGGCTCCAGAGTCGGTGGTGAATTTTGAGAGGAACATATCGAAGTATAACGGTAAGGACATGCCGAATACACCCATTACCATGCCGTTTGTGAGTCATGAGACAGGACAATGGTGCGTTTTCCCGAATTTTGAGGAAATCGGCAAATATACGGGGGTGAACAAGGCGAAGAATTTTGAGATATTCCGTGACTTGCTCCGTGACAATGGCATGGAGGCTATGGGACATAAGTTCATGATGGCATCTGGCAAGTTGCAGGCTTTGTGTTATAAGGCTGAAATAGAAAGGACGCTGAGGACTCCTAAATATGCAGGTTTCCAGTTGCTGTCGTTGAATGACTATTCGGGACAGGGCACTGCACTGGTGGGTGTGACAGATGTGTTCTTTGACAATAAAGGATACATTTTTGAAAATCAGTTCCGTGAATTCTGTTCACCCATTGTGCCGCTTGCCAAGATTCGTAAGTTCACTTATCAGGCAGGGGAATCTTTTGAGGCGGATGTGGAATTAAGTCAATTCTCTGACAAGGAGTTGAAGGGTGTCACCCCTCAATGGACGATTTTCAAGGAGGGAAAAGTTTCCCTGACAGAGTCTGTTCCTTCTGTCCCTTCGGAAGAAGTCTATGCGGAAGGGACTTTGCCAACACGTGACATACAGATAGGTGGAAATATAGATTTGGGCAAGATTTCCGTACCGCTTTCAGGTGTCAAAGAGCCGACCAAGATGACACTCGTGGTTTCTATACCAGGAACAGAAGCGAGGAACCGTTGGGACTTTTGGGTATATCCAACTCCTGTAACAGGAAGGGTGCAATATGATAAGAAATTGTATCCTAAGGGTGTTTATGTGACAGACTCTTTGGATGAGACTGCCTTGAAGACCTTGAAGAAGGGTGGTAACGTCCTTGTCTGTGCAGCGGGTAAGGTGACTTATGGTAGGGAAGTGGTGCAGCAGTTCACCCCTGTTTTCTGGAATACCTCATGGTTCAAGATGCGACCACCTCACACAACAGGCATTTTCGTGGAGAACACGCATCCTATTTTTGACATCTTCCCGACCGATTATCATTCCGACCTGCAATGGTGGGAATTGGTGAACCGCGCCCAAGTGATGCAGTTTACAGACTTCCCTGCTGATTTCCAACCAATAGTGCAGAGCATTGATACGTGGTTTGTGTCTCGCAAAATCGGTATGCTCTTTGAGGCAAATGTAGGTAAAGGAAAACTGGTCATGACCACGATGGATATTGTTCACCATCTTGACACTCGTATTGTGGCTCGTCAGATGCGGGAATCCATTTTGACTTATATGCAGTCAGACAAGTTCCATCCTCAGTGGACGATTGATGTCCAATTAGTGAAAGACCTTTTCACAAAAGTGGCAGGTGAAGTGAATATGTTTACTAATGACTCTCCCGATGAATTAAAACCTGCGCTTGACAATTCTATTAAATCCTCATCCACAAATCCATCAAACTAAAAGAATAGGAGCATGCGGTCTATGAAGAAGATTTTCTTACTTTTAATTATTATTAGTGTCTCATTTTTAGTTTCTGAGGCTCAAACTTTCTCTTTTGATGGATGGGATAAGTCCGCCATTCAGGTGAAACCTACCGATACATTCACGCAAGAACGTGGGTATGGTTACGACTTCCAAGAGGTCATAACTGAAGCGCGGAAGGCACAGAACGATACCTATCAACTCTCAGAAGGCATCTTTTATTTTTCTGTAGCCGTGCCAGATGGCAATTATAAAGTGACAGTGACTCTTGGCTCTAAGATAAAGAGGGCAAATACGACTGTTCGTGCTGAGTCTCGCCGCCTTTTTGTTCAGAATGTGGAGACAAAGAAAGGTGAATTCAAAACCTGTTCTTTCATCGTCAATAAGCGTAACACAACCATCAATTTGCCTGATGGAAAGACTGACCATGTGCGTATTAAAAAACGTGAAGAAACGAAAATGAATTGGGATGATAAACTGACAATTGAAGTGAATGGCGATGCTCCAGCAATCTCTTCCATCAAGATAGAACCTGCTACAGATGTGCCGACTCTTTGGCTATGTGGCAATTCTACAGTAGTTGACCAAGACTATGAACCGTGGGCATCATGGGGGCAGATGATAACTCGTTGGTTTACTGATGAGGTGGCTGTTGCAAACTATGCTGAAAGTGGTGAAACTGCAACTTCTTTTATTGGAGCAGGTCGTTTGAAAAAAATCGTGTCTTTGATGAAAAAGGGTGATTACATTCTTATGGAATTTGGACATAATGACCAAAAGGAAAAACGTCCGGGCAGTGGTGCTTTCTATAATTATGCATACGCTCTTAAACAGTTTGTGGATGAGGCACGTGCAAAAGGTGTAACTCCAATCTTCGTTACTCCTACTCAACGACGTTCTTTTGACAAGAATGGCAAAATCCAAGAGACTCATGCTAATTATCCTGAAGCGATGCGTTGGGTTGCTAAAGATCTGGAGGTACAACTAATAGAATTGCATGATATGACTCGTGAGTTCTATGAAACATTAGGGATGGAAGAGAGTAAACACGCGTTAGTTCACTATCCCGTAGGTACGTATCCAGGACAATCCAAGGCTTTTGAGGACAATACACATTTTAATCCTTATGGTGCATACGAGATTTCTAAGATGATTGTAGAAGGTTTGAAATCTTTGAACCTTCCCATTATTCAACATCTTCGTAGCGATTATGTTCCTTTTAACCCCTCTCAGCCTGATGATTGGAAGTCTTTCCATTGGAACGATGGTCCTTTCATTGATATTATTAAACCGGATGGGAATTGACTCATCTTTTGTTTGGGATGGATGTTATTTGGATAAATTGTTCCGTTCTTGAAATATACAAAGAAAACAGAAATATAACGTCCCTCTGGGTATAATATTGTAAGCACTTGGTACGTCATATCATGCGCTGAGTGCTTACAATATTATACCCAGAGGGATGTTTAATGAAAAAATAGAAATAATTTTTTTTCAAAAATTCTTTTTTATTATTTAAGAATTTTGTACTTTTGAACTTGATTTGAAAAAAAACGACCTAAATCAGTGACTTTAGCAAGGCTAATTTATCCTGAGATTGTTTCTAACAAATTGAAAAACATCCTGTTGGAATAAATAGGACGAGGTAAAAGTATGCCTTGTTACAAAAATACTTCAACTGCCTTTTATAGGATGTTTTTTGAAAAATAAGGTCAAATCAAAGACTTAAAAAATGTTAAATATGAAAAAGTCCATTTTATCTTTTGGCATGGTCATGGTGACCATTATTGCATTGTTGACCTCTTGTTCAACACCTAAAGATATTGCCTATTTCCAAGATTTTAACCCTGGTAAATCTATTATTGTCCAAAATCCGGTGGAGATTAAATTTCGGGCAGATGATGAAATTTTAATACAGGTTAGTAGTGGTAAACAAGAATTGGATGCGCAGTTTAGTTTGTCTTCTGGTGGCAGTGGTGGAGGTGGCTCTCGCTATACAATAGATACAGAAGGGTGTATCCGCTTTCCATTGCTTGGTAAAATACATGTGGCAGGGTTGAATCGCCAGGAACTTCAAGAGATGATTCGTGAACAAATTATGGAGAGCGGTTTGATTCGGGATCCAATTGTAACGGTTGATTATTCAAACTTATATGTAATAGTTCTTGGAGCAGCGGGTGCTGGGCGTATTCAGATAGATAGAGATAAATTCACCATTCTTGATGCGATTGGTTCAGGAGGAGATTTGAACATTAATGGACTGCGTACAAATGTAAAGGTGATTCGCGAGAGTTATGGTAAGAAAACTGTTTATGAAGTTAACCTTTGTTCAGCCGAAGATCTGTATTCATCGCCGGTCTATTATTTACAGCAAAATGATGTTATCTATGTAGAGATGAACAAGAAAGAGAAACGCAATGCGACCGTTATGGGGAACTCTACGGTTCAACCATCTTTCTGGATGGGACTTGCCACATTTATTGTAGGTGCACTTGCGTGGTTCAAATAAATCTTTGTTTTTAATTATTAACGAATAATAGAATATGTTACCTCTTAATAATAATAATCAACCCGCGAATGTTGTTTCTCAACCAATAAGCGTAGGTGCATCCTCTTCTGCCAAGAAGGGCGCTTCTCCGTATGCAAAGATACTTGATATGCTTACAGTATTTGCATCCAAATGGTATTGGTTCATCATTTGCCTTGGAATGGGTCTTGGTGGCTCGTATCTGTATCTTCAAATCACGCCACCTATTTATACACGTGAAGCATCAATCCTTATTAAAAATGAACTACAGTCAGGGTCAAGTTCTGCTGGGGGTGCGAGCATAAACTTTGGTGGTAATGTAGATGTGAATAATGAATTGTTTACGCTTCAATCTCCAGACATTGCAGAAGCAACAGTACGCAACTTGCATCTTGAGGTTACATGTTATGCTCAAGGACGTTTTCATGAAGAAGTGATTTATGGTACAGCCTTGTGTGTGGAGATTCTTCCTGTGGAAATTAATGACCAAGAATATGCAGAGTTTATGTTTGACCTCAAAAATGATGGAACCTATGTGATGAGTAATTTTGTTCGTGGAGGGAAAAAGGTGGCAGGTTCTATCATGGGAAAAGTAGGTCGAACGGTGAAGACTCCGATTGGTAAGGTGGATGTGAATAAATCAGTAAATTATTCACCACAGGAGATAACGCTTCGGGTTGAGCACATTCCAATTCCGTCAGCAGTTGGTTCACTCTCCAGTAAGTTGTCGGTTAGTGCTGTTAGTGCAATGTCCACCATCATAAAACTCTCGTATAATGATGAAAATCCACAGCGTGCAGAGGCAGTTTTGTCAACTCTAATTGCAGTATATAATGAAAGATGGGTAAAAGATTGTAATCGTAGGTCTGTTTCCACATCAGAATTTATTAGTGAGCGATTAGAGGTGATAGAGAAAGAATTGGGAAATGTGGAAAATGACATATCTTCTTTCAAATCAGCCAATCTCATACCTGCTGGTAGCAGTGATGTGTCTAGTATTTATGTGGGACAAGCAACATCTGCTACGGCACAAACAACAGAAATCAGCAATCAATTACACATGGCTCGTTATGTACGTAATTATTTGACGAATGATGCCAATAAATATACATTGATTCCAGCCAATCAAGGTGTGAACAGTCCTAACATCAGTGGTCAGATTTCTGAATATAACGCATTGCTTTTGTCTCGTAACAATTTGTTAAGTGCAAGTTCCTTGCAGAATCCGATTATTCAAGAAAAGGATCTACAACTGGAAGAACTTCGCAATGCACTGATTGCATCGGTGGATAATCATATTGCATCGTTGAATGTTGAACTTCAGTCGGCGCAGGCTATACGTGGTCAAGCAAATAGCAAGATTGCATCCTCTCCAGACCAATCAAAGTATTTACTTTCAGTAGAACGCCAACAAAAGGTTAAAGAGAACTTGTATTTGTATCTCTTACAGAAGCGTGAGGAAAATGAACTTTCACAAGCATTTACGGCATATAATAATCGTGTTATCAATTCGGCAACAGGTTCTAATATCCCAACATCTCCAGTACCCAGTATGATATGGGCAATCGGAGCAATCATTGGATTTTTAGTGCCAGGTTTAATCATCTTCTTATTGGAGGCTATTAATGATAAGGTACGTGGACGAAAAGATTTGAATGAACTTTCGATTCCCTTCATTGGTGAGATTCCGATTCATCGTCATCATCGTACATTTAAGGAGAAATTGTTTGGTCCATGGAAAAAACTTCGCAATAATATAAAGGTGATGCTTAGGTTAGGTGAAGTTGAGGAGGATAAGACATTGCATATTTTGGTTAAGGACCATTCACGTAATGTTATTAATGAAGCATTCCGTGTGATTCGTACCAATATTGAATTTATGATGGCTAAAGGAACGCGCGGTAAGGTGATTATGCTTACATCTTTCAATCCAAACTCGGGTAAGACATTCGTTGTGACAAACCTTATCACTTCTTTTGCAATTAAAAAGCAGAGGGTGTTGGCGATAGACCTTGACCTCCGTAAGGCTTCACTATCAGCAATGGTTGATAAGCCTAAAATTGGTATTGCAGATTATTTGTCTGGTGTGACAGACAGTTTTGATGATATTGTAATACGTGATGCAACACATGAATATCTTGATGTTGTGCCAGTGGGAACTATACCACCCAACCCAACGGAACTTCTTTTTGATGACCGTCTTGGCAAACTGCTTGATGAGTTGCGGAATCAGTATGCATATATTATCCTTGACTGTCCTCCTATTGAGATTGTCGCAGATGCCACGATTGTAGGACGGTGTGCAGATGCTACGCTTTTCATTATGCGTGCAGAAATGCAGGAACGTAGCCTTCTTCCTGATATTCAGAAATATTATGATGAAAATCGATTGCCAAAGATGTCCATTATTTTGAATGGAACAACTGATTCGTTTTCATATTATGGCTATCACCGTTATGGCTCACGCTACGGCTATTATGGTGGTTCTGCTTATGGTGGATATACCAAAGATGATGATTGAAAATGAAAAATAGATTGAATTTAATTCTAATAACATATTGACTATGAGTAATTCTAAACGTAAAATTCTTTTTCTGATTGAGTCTCTGGATAGTGGAGATGCAGGAAAGGCTCTATCCACGCTTGTACAGTATATAGATAAGACAACATATGATGTCACGGTCTGTTCGATAAATGCTGGTGGACAGTATGAGTCTATCATTAGAGAAAATGTGAATTACAAAGCGATTTTGACGGGTGAAGGTGGAATGAAACACAAGATGGTGTATAAGAACCTTCCGATGTCAATGGTGTATAAATTTTATGTTCCACAAGGAAGTGATGTAGAGATTGCTTATTCTGAAGGGTTCGCCACAAAATTATTGAGTTGTTCTTCCAATAAGAAAGCCAAGAAGTATGCATGGATACATACAGATTTGCATAAGAATCATTGGACAAGGGAGGTGTTTTCTGACATTAAAGAAGAAACAGACGTATATAATCGGTTTGATAAAGTATTGGGACCGACGAACCTGCTTTGTGAAGCATTTAAGAAAGAATTTCCTAATGTAAAAAAGCCTGTAGAAACCGTTTATGACCCGATAGATTCTCTTTCAGTCCGCTTGAAATCTTTGAATGCAAGTAATGACAATGAAGCCCCTGTGAAATACCGTTTAGTTGCTCAGGGAAGATTGGAATCTCGTAATGAATATGGTCGATTGCTAAGAATTGTCAACAGACTCGTAAAGGAAAGTTATGATATTGGATTGTGGATTTTTGGAGATGGCTCAGAACGAGGCATCTTGGACCATTATGTCAAAGAGAACAACTTGCAAGACCGTGTGAAACTTTTTGGTGCTCATCCGAATCCTTATCGTTACACTATCCAAGGCAACCTCTTTATATGCTCATCTTTTAGTTCTTCAGTCATAAAAGCGTTGATTCTTGGACTTCCTGTTATTGCTACGGATTCTCCAGAACTACAAGAATTGTTGAAAAATGGAGAATGTGGTTATATCGTCCCCAATAATGAAACGGCTCTTTATGAAGGTATTAAAAAACTTCTTGATGACCCACAATTGTTGGCACAATACAGACAAAAAGGCGAGGCTCGAGGATGGGACTTTGATATTGAAGCGTTAATGGTGCCCTATGAAAATCTGATGATGGGATAGGTATGAGTAAATAAATAGGAAAATAGCATTAATAAATGATGCAAATGACAGAGATAAAGCCACATAGAAAATGGTTGGACATTGACTTGAAAGGTTTGTGGAGATATCGGGACCTATATTATATGTATATTCGTCGAGATATCGTGACTCAATATAAGCAAACTATATTAGGTCCGCTTTGGTATGTTATTCAGCCTCTTTTCACAACCATCATGTATATGTTTGTTTTTGGTGGTTTGGCAGGCATTTCAACTGATGGAGCACCGCAGCCCTTATTCTATATGGCGGGTATAGTTTTGTGGGGATATTTTTCACAGTGTTTTTCCGTGAGTAGTGATGTTTTTGGAACGAATGCAAATGTTTTTGGAAAAGTGTATTTCCCACGTTTGGTTGTTCCATTGTCAGGCATAACCAGTAATTTGTTAAAGATGCTTATTCAACTGGTCATATTTGTAGTTATATACATCTATTATTTTGTAACACTACCTGCTGGAACTTTGCAGGTCAATGCCTCGATACTTCTTTTCCCATTTTTGATTTTCCTAATTGCTATGCATGGAATGTCATGGGGATTAATTATTTCATCTATGACGACGAAATACCGTGATATGAAGTTCTTGGTACAGTTTGGTATTCAGTTGTTTATGTATGTAACCCCTGTTATTTATCCCCTTTCTGCTGCTCCTGAAAAATATAGAGAATTTATAGCATTAAATCCGCTTACTCCTATATTTGAAGCGTTCAAATATGGATGTTTAGGGTGTGGCTCTTTAGATTGGAATGGGCTTTTATATAGCACCCTTTTTATGTTTGTAACATTATTCTTTGCTGTAATTATTTTCTCTCGGACAGAGCGTAACTTTATGGATACTGTTTGATGGTTAAATCTAATGAGATTCTAAAAATGTCTAATATCGCTATAGAATTTGAGAATGTAGGTAAGATGTATCGATTAGGTCGTGTCGGAACAGGAACATTGTCGCATGACTTGAATCGTTGGTGGACAATGAATATCCTCCGAAAGGAAGACCCTTACCTTAAAATTGGAGAAACAAATGACCGTAGTAAAAAGGGCTCTTCTGATTATGTCTGGGCTTTGCGTGATATCTCTTTTCAAGTAAAGCAAGGTGATGTTGTAGGTATTATAGGCAAGAATGGAGCGGGTAAATCAACACTTCTTAAATTACTTTCCCGCATAACTTCACCAACTATGGGTTCCATTCGTTACCAAGGTCGCATTGCTTCTCTTCTGGAAGTCGGTACAGGTTTTCATCCTGAGATGACAGGGCGTGAGAATATATATATGAATGGTTCCATCATGGGAATGACCAAAAAGGAAATAACCCGTAAATTAGATGAAATAGTTGACTTCGCTGGTGTGGAACGTTATTTGGACACCCCTGTTAAACGTTATTCCTCAGGCATGACCGTCCGCCTTGGCTTTGCCGTCGCTGCCTTCCTCGAACCCGAAATTCTTGTCGTAGATGAGGTTCTGACTGTTGGCGATGCTGAATTCCAAAAGAAAGCGATTGGGAAGATGAAGGATGTGAGTCAGGGCGGTGGACGCACTGTGTTATTTGTTAGCCACAATATGGACTCAATGCTTAATTTGTGCGATAATGGGTTGCTGTTGGAGAATGGTATGGTGAAATATACAGGAGATATTCGTTCAACGGTGGCTGAGTACGTGAATGGCGGCAACACCGAAAGCCGTTTTACACAGGAAGAATCGAAATTTCCATTGTTCATTTCATCTGTGGAGTTTACGGGTTCGGATGAACAGAAGAGGGGATTGTTTTCGTTTGGCGATGATATTACTTTGAATGTGACTCTACAGCGTAATAAGGGTTTTGATATGGACAAGAAGACTGTCATGAGCATTATAATCATGACGTTGAATCGAACGAAAATATGTAATTTAGAGATTCCGATAGGCGACGTTCGTGAGGGGAAAACAACCTGGTCACTTAAATACATGAAAAAGGTGCTTATGCCCAATAAGTATATGATTCAAGTGGTCACGCATATCCCGAATGTTCGCTTTTATGACCGTCAAGATGCTTGTATGTTTACCATTTTTGACAATGGTACAGAATTCCTCAAATATAACGGCACAGACAATGGCTTTATTGATTTCAAGCCTGAAGTAGTGCGTCAATGAATAAAGTGGGCGACGTAAGGGTTCTTTATGATTATCAGGCTTTCCAAATGCAAAAGTTTGGAGGAGTGTCTCGATGTTTTGTAGAATTGTATAAGCACCTGCCAAAAGATATTCGTGCCCAATTTGCGGTGCGTGAGTCTGATAATATTTATGTTCAAGAACTTGATGGGGTGCATCCAATTGGTTATGCCTATGAGAATTTTATTTGCAGGAACTATTTCCCTGGCAAGGGAATGTTACACGTTTGGTATGATAAACTTACGCATGGGGGGTATTATCCCAATGGTGAATTAAATTATTCTATTAAGTTGTTAGAAGGACAAGAGTTTGATATCTTTCATCCAACATTTTTTAGTAACTATTTTCTGCCATATCTGGGGAAAAAGCCTTTCGTGTTGACCATCCATGATATGATTCCAGAATTATATCCAAAACAGTCCCTCAATGACAAATTTCAAATTCAAATGAAAAAGGAACTTGCCCCATTGGCAAGTGTGATTGTTGCTGTTAGCGAAAATACGAAAAAGGATGTCATAGACATTTTGCACGTACCAGAGGAAAAAATACATGTCATTTATCATGGGTGTTCTTTCTCGCAAACAAATGTTTCCCGCATTTCTGTGAATGGTCAAAATCCTTATATCTTGTATGTGGGGCAACGGAAAGGGTATAAAAGATTTGATATGTTTGTCCAACATGCCACTCCTTTTTTGAACGCCCATCCAGATGTAGTCGTAATATGTACAGGGAAGGATTTTGACGAACAGGAGAGAATGCTTTTTGCTGAATGCCATGTTCAAAGTCAATTCAAGCATTATTGGGTTTCGACAGACGATGATTTTTTTTCTTTATATCATCATGCACTGTGTTTTATTTATACGAGTGAATATGAAGGTTTTGGCATTCCTATTTTGGAAGCCTATCAGGCAGATTGCCCTGTGTTGTTGAATCATGCCAGTTGCTTTCCAGAGGTAGCCGGTGATGCTGCCGTCTATTTTCACATGGATGATAAGGATTCAGACTTGTCTGAAAAACTGGAGACAATTTTCTCTTATAGCGAAAAGGAACGCCAAGCCCTGCTTTCCAAACAACGTAAGAGGCTTACACGGTATTCCTGGAAAAAGAGTGCAGAACAGTTGGCTAATATATATCGTGAAATCGCAAATAGATAAAAGCGAAATGAAGTTTTCCATTATAACAATCAACTACAATAATAAAGAAGGGCTAAAACGGACAATCGATTCTGTTGTGGCTCAGACTTTTCGTGATTTTGAGTGGCTTCTTATTGATGGAGGTTCGACAGATGGGAGTAGGGAACTGATAGAGGAAAATAAGCATCACTTCTCGTATTGGTGTTCAGAAAAAGACAATGGAGTCTACAATGCGCAGAATAAAGGAATACAGAGGGCAAAAGGAGAGTATGTGCTGCTGCTGAATTCGGGGGATTGTCTTGCGGGTTCAAATGTGCTTGCAGAAGTGATTAAATGTGGCGTACAATCAGATTTTATCTTAGGAAACATGATTGTGCATGAAGGTGGTGATGATTATATTTGGGATATAAAAGAAGAGGCTCTGACAGCACGTCAATTTTTTTATGGCACACTGCCGCATCCAGGTACATTTATCAAGCGAACGATGTTTGAACAATTCGGACTATATGATGAGGAGATGAAAATTTGCTCCGATTGGAAGTTTTTTGTGGAAGCAATACTGATAGGGCAGGCAACGTTGAAGAAGATACCAGTGACCATTAGTGTTTTTGAGGGTGGGGGAATTTCGGATCAGATGATAGAACAAAGCCACAAAGAAAGAAAACAGGTGCTTGATAAGATATTTCTACCGTTAGTTCAGGAGGACTATCGTATGTTGAACTCTTTGTTGGAACTAAAGCGAGTTTGGATTTTTGATAAATTGTATTCAGTGTTGTATCGTATGTCTGTTTCTTGGCAAGATCTATTTTGTAAAGAACGAAAGATAGGTCCCAATTTTAGGAAATTGTAACTATTTTAAAAAGTTAGAGTTTGACGAATTTGTATAGTGATTGTTAATGTGGAGAGGACAGGCAAGGTTTATGTTATTAGATGTTAGTGGAAACGTTAAAGGCTGTATTTAGGGAATATGGCATTTGGGAAAGATGTTGTCGTTAAAAAACTGATATATGAAAAAATTTCTTGTTAACATTTGGAATTGGACTTATGATAGAAGTGTTGAGTTGCGGGACAAACTGCAACTGTTGTATGATTTTTGTTACAGGAAAACTCATCGGGCACCGAAAGTGGCATCCATTCGCGAGACCATACAATATATTCTGGATACAGGCTGTTCTATAAGTCGGTTTGGTGATGCGGAGATGAAGATACTTCATGGAGACCATATAGGTTATCAGGCAAATTCTGCTGAATTGTGTGAAAAACTGATAGATGTCTTGAATAAGCCCATTCCTCAACATATCACCTGTTTGATTGATGCTTTTGAAGGCGTGGAAAAGTATGATGCCCATCACAAAAAGTTTTGGAAGTGGCATTTGTCTTATTATCGTAGTACGTGGTACAAGTATTTGTTGAAAGATCGACAATATTATAACACCCATATGTCAAGATGTTATCTGATGTATAAGGACAAAAGTCATGCTGGGGAGTATTTTGATATGTTAAAGAAGATTTGGGAGGGAAAGAATATTTTGTTGGTGGAAGGACAGAAAAGTTGTTTGGGAGTAGGGAATGATTTGTTTGCAGGGTGCAAACAAATCAAGCGAGTCCTTGGACCCCAGGTGAGCGCATTCTCTAAGTATGATGACATCATGAAAGAGGTGTTACGATATCCAGCAGATGAATGGCAGGTGATACTTGCGTTGGGACCGACGGCGACTGTGCTTGCTTACGATTTGGCAAAAAGAGACTATCAGGCCATTGACATCGGGAATGTAGATACTGAATATGAATGGTATAAGATGGGGACATTGACCAAAGTTCCAATTCCTAACAAATATGTTCATGAGGCTGGAGGGTATTCTGGTGATGAGAGTAGTGTGAATGAAGAATATCAGTCACAGATAGTGAAGGTTTTTGAGTGATGCCTAAAATTTCTGTTATTCTTCCTGTTTACAATGCTGAACAATACTTGGATGTTTGTTTGAATAGTATTGTTTCGCAGTCTTTTAGTGATTGGGAGTGCATTTGTGTGAATGATGGAAGTACGGATGGGTCAGCAGCAATATTGCAACAGTATGTAGAACAAGATGACCGTATAAGGGTTATTGCACAAGATAATCAAGGGCTTGCTTCTGCTCGTTCTGTTGCGATGGCGCAGGCACGTGGAACATATATAGTGTTTGTGGATGCTGATGACTTTTTAGATGAAGACGCTTTGGAACATCTTTATCAAATTTCCGAAAATCAGCAGGTTGAAGTGTTAGGCTTTTCCTATAAAACTTATCCTCAGGGACAATCCTCACACTACACTATGCAAACGGGAACGGTTTTGTCCCCATCTCAGTTATTGGCTTCCACAACCCAACCTCAATCTTCAGATGACTTATGTTTTGTTTGGAGATACATGATTCGACGCGATTTCCTTCAAAAGTACAATATTTGTTTCAATACGAATGTTCGCTTTGCGGAGGATATGATATTTATGATGGAAGTGTTTGCCCATGCTCAACGGGTTTACTTGTCGGATGATGCCCCTTATCATTATCGTATTGATAATCCTCATAGCATTATGCGTGAAAGGCGGTACAACCCTTATATGGAGGAGTCGTTGTCAATGGGGTACGCTGTTAAGAGAAAACTAATTGCAGACAACTCTTGGGATAATCTTACCCCCTTTAGTCTTGATGTTGCAGAGCGGGCGGTGAAGAGTTATAGTCGCATGCTGATGCTCAATCGCAAGGCAAATGGTGAGCCGAAAGAGAAGTATATTCGTGAAGTCCTTCTGCTTCCGATGATACAAGATGCCATGAAAGTGGTCGGCTTTCGGAACATCTTTGATAACTGGAAAGAGTATTTTGTCTATTTGTGCATGAAGTGTTGTTTCATGCCTGTTTTGAAGCGTTATTTCTGATAGATGGTGCTTGCTTTTGTGTTGGGTGGTGTAGCGTTTGTTTGTTTGCTATTTGTCGTGGTGGATGCTGTCGTGAACCTTGGCGAGTGGCAAGCACGCATTCATATTGGCAGATGGAATAATCGGCAGGAGTGGCAGCAAGCCGTGGAGCGGAAGGCAAAGGCTTGGCTGAAGCATGCTCCGACGGTGCGGCAGACGGCGCAAGACCGATTGATATTGTGGGACATCATCAGAGGACGGTATCGCAATGCAACCATACAGACGTGGCAAGATGCAGGGCTGCTGATGGGATTGGGACAAGAAGCCGCAGTTGAGTATGTGCGGATTCATTCGAATCGACTGAAAGCAGAAAATGGCATGCCCGAAGATTTGCTCTTGGCGTATGCCCTGAAAAAAAGTGGTGTTTTACCTCCCAATGCAGAAAATGGGATATTAGCCCAATATCAGGCAGTGAAGGAACAAGGAACCATTCACTACCGCCCATGGGTGAAAAACATCCGTTTTGTGGACACTTTGGGCATGGTGCTTCCTTTCCTGCATGCTTGTAGATGGGACGATTTGGCAAAACGACAATTGGAGGAGTATGACAAAGCCTTGTTGAATGGCGTGTTTCCTGCCCATGCATACAATGTGGAGCGGAATCTGCCACGCGGTGTTTTTGATTGGGGGCGTGGAATCGGCTGGTATATCCTGGCATTGATAGAAACGGCAGATATGGAGGGACAAGGTGAGCGTATCATGAATTTGGCAAAGGCATTGCTGCCTCATCAGAAAGGCGATGGAAGTTTCGGTTGTTTTGTGTTCGACCTACAGGCTCGCATGGAGTCTTCTGCCACGGTTTTAATCGGTTTGTTGTTTCTTTCCGCCTACCGCATCTCGGGTGAGCAAACATTCTTGCATGCAGCCCGTCAAGCAGAAAAAGCCTTGATGAAAGCCACCCGACGTAATGGTGCTGTAGACAATTGCCAAGGTGACACATACGGCATCGGCTATTATTCGCAGATTTTCTCTGTCATGCCTTTTGTGCAAGGACTTGTGCTAATGCTGTCAAAACAATTGGATTCTTTTGTTGATGAAAATGCAAAAGCGTAAGGTGCTGTTTCTCATAGAGTCGCTGGCAGGTGGTGGGGCGGAGAAGGTGCTCACGACGTTGGTGCAGCACATTGACAAGGAGCGGTTTGACGTGACAGTTTGTGCCATCAGCGGAGGAGGAAAGTATGAGGAGGTGGTGAAGGAGCAGGTGACATATCGAGCCATATTGAGTGACCCTGCGGGAAAAAGTGGCTTTCAAAATTTGATTTACAAGTTGAAGCATCATCTTGTTTATCGTTGGTTACCCCTCTCGTGGGTTTATCGCCTGTTTGTTCCGCAGGGAAATGATGTGGAAGTGGCTTTTGTGGAAGGATTTACAACGAAATTGCTGAGCCATTCCACGAATCGGGAGGCAAAAAAGATAGCGTGGGTGCATATTGACTTGCATCAGAATCATTGGACAAGAAGAGTGTATCGAGATTTAGAAGAAGAGTCAGAGGCTTATGCTCGGTACGCTCAGATTATTGGCGTGTCAGATACCGTTGTTGCAGCATTCCATCAGGAGTTCCCCAAAGTAGATGTGCCAGCAGCCACCATCTATAATTCGATTCACTCAGACGCAATCCTGGCAAGTTCCCAAGAGCCTGTCATCCAGAAACACCCAGAGTCGATGCTTCTGGTGACGGTTGGTCGATTGGAACCACAAAAAGCATACATGCGTTTGCTAAAAATCATGAAGAAATTGACGGACGAGAGAATTGACGTGAATTTGTGGATACTGGGCGATGGCACAGAAAGAGGAATGCTGGAAAACTACATAGAAGAACATCATTTGCAGGAACATGTGAGACTTCTTGGTTTCCATGCCAATCCATATAAATATTTGCGCATGGGCGATTTGTTTATTTGTTCTTCTTTATCGGAAGGTTACAGCACCGCAGTCACCGAAGCCCTCATCCTTGGGCTTCCTGTCATTACCACCGATTGCAGTGGCATGGCAGAGTTGCTGAAAGATGGTGAGTGTGGCATGATTACCGAAAATGATGATGAGGCATTGTATGCAGGGCTGAAGCAGTTGTTGTCTGATGAGGCTTTGCTGAAGCATTATCGGCAAAAGGCTGTGGAGCGTGGAAAAGAGTTCTCGATAGAGTGCTTGATGCGGCCGATAGAAGATTTGTTAATGGCATGATAACCATCTTTACCCCCACCTATAATCGTGCTCATTTGTTGCCGAGGTTGTACGAGTCCATTTGCAAGCAGGATTGCATGGACTTTGAGTGGCTGGTGATAGATGATGGTTCCACTGACGATACGCAAGTGCTGTTTGATGAATGGACAACACGGGAGCATCCGTTCTCGCTTATCTATCAGAAGGTTAAGAATGGGGGCAAACAACGGGCGATAAATCGGGCGGTGGACATGGCTCGGGGGGAATACTTCTTTATTGTTGATTCAGATGATGCTTTAGTTCCCCATGCCATCTCTTTTATCAAGCAGGCGTTTGAGACTTTGCCAAAGGGGGATGAATCCTTTATCGGCATTTCGGGATTGCGGGTTTGCTTTGATGGCAGTTTCATACAGGGGAAACCTCAAATCGACCCTGCCGTAGGACATGTTGATTGTAACAATTTGGAACGTTCTCGGTACAACTTGGTGTCAGACATGGCGGAGGTCTTCTATACGGAGAAATTGAAGCATTATAAGTTCCCCGTGTGGGAAGGTGAAATCTTCACTCCTGAAGCAGTTGTTTGGGACCAAATGGCATTGGATGGCTATCGCCTTCGTTGGTTCGACACCCCAATTTATTATTGTGAGTACCAGGAAGGTGGACTTACAAAATCTACATGGTCATTGTTGAAACGCAACCCGATGGGATATGCCATGCTGTTCAACACCCAATTGAAATATCAGAAAGAGGGTCGGGTGAACACTGTGCTGCAATTCATCTCCTGCTGCTGTTTGGCTGGCGAATACTCCTATCTGAAGCAGTGCAATAGTAAGTTGGTCTATTGTTTGTTCCCATTGGGATGGTTGTTGTCGCTTCGGCGGAAAAAGCAACTCAAAGAGAATGTAGGATGAACAGATGGAGATGGACAAGGTTGGACTTTTTTGTGATGCAGCGTTTTTCTTTTTAAAAGAAAGTGTACCCGAGGGGTACACCAGGGCGTACCCCTCGAGTACGGTACGTCGTACCCCTCGGGTACACTAAATGTGGAAAAGTTGAATCATTTAAGATTTTTCTGAACGGAGATGCCGACAAAGAAGCGATTGCTGTTTTTGATAGAGTCAATGGTGGTGGGTGGTGCCGAGCGTGTGCTCATCAACTTGGTGAATAGTTTGGATGCCGCAAAGTATGATGTGACCGTGATGTCGGTGTTCAAGCAGAGTATTTATGAGAACTACCGTTGCACCTTCGCTGATTCGTTGGCTCCTCATGTGAAATATAAATACTTGATTGATAATTCCAATCCTCTGAAATATAAGGCATTCAATCTGGCGTTCTGTCATGGAAGCAAATGGTTGCTTCATCAGTTGCTGATTGGTGGGGGGTATGACGTAGAGATTGCATGGTATGAAGGTTTGCCTACCACTTTCTTGGCGCATTCTTCCAATCGGCATTCACGCAAATTGGCTTGGTTGCATTATGGAGATGGCTTTGCCAATCTTTCCGCGGTTCAGCGGGACACTTATCTGCGTGAATATCGTCAGTATGACGCCATTGTCGGAGTTTCGGATGGCGTTTGCCGTAATTTTCAAGAGAGACTTGCCAAAGACTTTCCTTTGACAACCTGCTATAACATTCTGGATGACAAGGAGATTCTTCGCAAGGCGGACGCTTTTGCCGTGGAACGTGAGGAACTATTGACTTTTGTCTCGGTGGGTAGATTGATACCCGTGAAAGGTTATGACCGCCTCATTAGTGCTTGTGCTCGATTGAAACAGGAAGGGCATGACTTCCGTTTGTGGCTGATTGGGGAGGGGAGTGAGCATGAGGCTTTGCAACAGCAAATTTTGCAAAATGAGTTAGAAAAAGAGGTGTGTCTGTTTGGGAATCAAGATAATCCATATCCTTATATGAAAGCGGCGGATTGGTTTGTTAGCAGTTCCCATGCCGAAGGATTTAGCACGGTGTTGACAGAGGCATGTATCATTGGTACTCCCATCATCTCCACTCGATGCTTGGGTACTGCTGAACTCTTGGGCGAGAACAGCGAGTATGGGTTGATGACCGAGAATTCCGAAGAGCCTCTTTATCAAGCCATGAAGCGGGTCTTGACTCATCCCGATTTACGGGCAGACTATTCGGCAAAGATACGGCAACGGAGTGCCGTATTCCAGAACGAGACACTTGTGCGGGCGGTTGAGAATATTTTGTGATTCACATAACTATATGTTTGCGAAAATTTATTTAGCCCTAAAATCCGCAACTATCATCCAATACACGATTAAGGGTAGATTTATGAGTCGTTAGTAGCAGCTTTCAGTAAAAAGCAACAGCACAACATCAATATGTAGCCACCATCCCCTTACCCCACGATGCGACTTGAGGTA
>JAFUYM010000062.1 GCA_017470525.1 Bacteroidaceae bacterium | reverse complement strand
TTCATAATTCATAATTAACCATTCGGAGTGTTTTTTTCAGGAAAGAAGCATGCTGGATAGCAAATTATGAATTATGAATTGTCATCTCTCATCATCCTCTTCAGCACAGGCACCATGCAAGCCAGCGCCACAGCAGCCACACCCGACATCACCACGAAGACCATGAAGAAGTCGTGGAGCGACGTGATGTCCACGATGCCGAGCAGACTCTTCGAACTACCGTCGGGATAGAGCGTCGCCAATTGTCCTGCCAACATGTTGCTCACCGCTGTTGACATAAACCAGATGCCCATCATCAGGCTTGCCAGATGTTTCGGCGACAATTTGCTCACCAGCGAAAGCCCGATGGGGGAGAGGCTCAGTTCACCCAGCGTGTGGATGAAATACAATCCCGTGAGCCACCACATGCTCACCTTCACCGTCGGGTCCAAATCCTTCACACCCCACGCAATCAGCGCATATCCCAACGAGAGGAACCCCAAGCCAATCGCCTGTTTCATCACCGACGAAGGTTCATGCCCCCATCGTCCCAACATTTCCCACACCAGATTCATCACAGGAGCTAGCAGCACCACAAAGATGGCAGGGAACGACTGGAAATAACTCGTCGGCATCTCCCATCCGAAGATGTGCCTGTCCGTCTGCTGGTCAGCAAAATACGTGAGCGACACCCCCGCCTGCTCGTATGCCGCCCAGAAGAAGATGACAAATGCCGCGATGATGAAGATGACCGCAATGTGCTGCTTCTCCTTCTTGGAAAGTTGATGCTTCGCCACCTTCTCGTGGTGCGTCGGTTCCGTGCCGATGGCATTTCCCTCATAGTCCCTCAAAAATCGGTTCTTCAGCAGATGGAACGTGAGCGTGGAAACCAGTATGGCGATGCTGGCACACAGAAACGCCCACTTGAACCGAGTCGGGTTCATCCAGTCGCCCTCAAACACACCACACACCAAGGGCCCCAACGTCGCACCCACATTCACGCCCATGTAGAAAATCGTGAAAGCCCTGTCCTTCCGCCTGTCGTCTGGCCGATACAGACTCCCCACCATCGTCGCGATGTTCGGCTTGAAAAAACCGTTGCCCAGCACCAGAAAAAACAGACCACCCATCATCAATGCCACAGCCCATCGGTTGTCCACGGCAGGGTCAATCGCTCCCTCCGCCTCATAGATGGCAGGATGAACCACGCTGGCACTCAGAAACAAGAGCAACTGCCCCAGTGCCATCAGCAAGCCACCCACCTCGATGCTCCGTCGGTTGCCCCAGTAGCGGTCAGCAATGTAGCCGCCCAGCAGTGGAGTCAGATACACCAGTCCCGTGTAGTAGCCATAAATTTCGCTTGCACTCTCCATCGTGAAAAGTGCAGCCACCATGTAGAGCGTGAACACCGCCCTCATGCCGTAATAAGAAAACCGCTCCGCCATCTCCGTGGCAAACAGCAGGTAAAGTCCCCGTGGATGTCCTTCTTTCGCCATTTTTCCTTTTGAATGCATTAAACCCTTCCGTCTTCCCTCCAATCCAGCCACAAATGTACATAAAAATCTTGATTTATAAGTCCACTTCCATAAAAAACATCAATTCTTCGCTCATATTTTTCTTTTTTCGAGGTGCTCAGGCGAACGGAGTTCCGATAATTTTTTTTTGTAGAGGATCGGTCGTGAAAATAGTTTAATCCGTATAATCGTTTTGCAGGAACTTGTCTTTATTAAAAAACATCGCGCTTCGCGCTGGATTGGAAGGATTGGAAAGATTCTCATTATCTCATGGAACGCTCGCCTGTATTCACCTCAGTCGCTCACCTGCATCTTCCTCAGTCGCTCACCTGTATCTTCCTCGGTCGTTCACCTGTATCTTCCTCGACCGCTCACTCGTCGTCTCCCTGTTCTGTCACTCGTCGTCTCCCTGTTCTGTCACTCGTCGTCTCCCCGTTCTGTCACTCGTCATCTCCTCAGGCAATCCCTCACCCCTGTCGGGCTATTAATTGTTGTTGCCTTCTGCCAATCATGTCACAGATGACTTATAAGATTTAACTTTCGGATGTGTTTATTACGCTTTGCGTGACGAAAGAAAAACAGAAAAAAACAAGTAAAAACAAATAAAAACAGGTCTTTCTTGTTTCCCACTAAAACGAAGAACATGTTTTTCTCTGTTTTTACTTGTTTTTATTTGCGAAAAGAACCTTCCGAAACTTTAGTTAAAAGATACTTCTGAAAGACGTAATACCATGTTTCTGTCAAAAGACCGTGTGTATTCTTGCTTTGTTCATGGAAAATGCGTAACTTTGTGCTTTGATAAATCCGTGAAGATGAAAAGAAATTGGTATATCATGCTTTTTGCGATCATGCTGTTGTCGTCCTGCACGAACGATAGAAGAGCCTTGCCCCTGCTTGACCGCGCCGAGGCTTTGCTGCCCGCACAGCCCGACAGTGCGGAGGTCTGCCTGAACCGCATCCCGAACCCGGTGCGGTTGAGCGAAGCCAACGGGGCACGTTATGCACTGTTGCGCTCCATGACGGATGACCGACAGGGAAAGGGAGTCGGCAGCGACACCCTCATCCGAGACAGCCATGAATACTACCGTAAAGCCTCCCATGCAGGGCAAACCGATGACCCTGCATTGCTTCGCCGCTATGCCCAGAGTTGCTACTACATGAGCCTCTTCTATTCCTCCTGTGACAGCACCAAGCAATGCGAGGACTTGCTCCACCAAGCCATCAAGTCGAGCGAAAAGTGTGAAGATTGGCACACCTGCTATCTGGCTTACACCATGCTCGGCATCACCACAAACTGGAGCAACCCTGAATATGCTGCTCGACAAGTGCGGAAGGCACTGGAGACTTACCACAAAATCAATGATGATGTCAATAATGAAGTGCTGATATTGGGGCACATTGCAGGCTGCTTTCTCACTGCGGCAGAGCCTGACAGTGCTTTGAAATATTATAACTGGGGGCTTAAAGTAGCGAAGAAGAACCATCTCATCAAGTCACACAATGAAATGTGCATGGGACTTGCAAACACATTTCTATATAAGGAAGAATATGAGAAAGCACTTCAATATGCAAAAGATGGCATCAGCACGGCAAACGATACAGTTCTCATTTTCTCGCAACTGACCTTGGCACAATGCTATCAAGCATGCGATTCTATGGAACAGGCAAAAGAAATCTATAATTCCATCAATTGTGAAGGTTCCAATCCGATGAACAAATACTTTGTCTTCAAGGGCTTGTCTGAAATCGCCATACAGCAAAAAGATTTGGAATCTCTTGTGTCATACATAGATTCCACACATGAAAGCATGGAAGACAGGTTCTTGCAGTCCCAACAAGTGAAAGACGAATATTATCAATCCA
Organism: Bacteroidaceae bacterium; assembly: GCA_017470525.1. Classification (GTDB taxonomy): domain Bacteria; phylum Bacteroidota; class Bacteroidia; order Bacteroidales; family Bacteroidaceae; genus Minthosoma. The sequence goes on along the minus strand of JAFUYM010000062.1, from coordinate 4,649 downwards.
ACATCGTCAAAGAATTGGAGAAAGAACAGATACGGCATGAAGCGGAACGGCACAAATGGGTATTGGGGGTCATCATCCTTTGCGTGGTGTTTGTCTCCTCCTCCATTATATATAATGTGTATAGCCGCAAGAAGCACATGCAAGCCGAACATCAGAAGGAAATCAAACATCAAAATGAGATCATTCGCCAGAAGACTCTGACACTCACTGTCATCCAGAAGCATTTGTTGGAGAAGTTGGAGCACGTCTCTCAAATCATTTCCGACACGGAAAGGATAAAGATGACCGAAGAGGCATGGAAAGAATTGGAATATCTTCTTGATGATACCGACAATCATTTTGTGCAGAATCTTCGTCAGCAATATAAAGATTTCAAGGAAGAAGACATTCAACTCTGCATGCTCATCCGCTTGCGGATGGATAACGCCGTCGTTTCAAACATATACCATATCAGTGTGTCTGCCGTGAAGAAAAGAAAACTCAACTTAAAAAAGAACGGCTTCCATGTCACAGACCCAGCCATTCATTTAGAGGAAGTCATTGAGAGGTTGTGAAGAAAATGCCTTTTCATCAATGTTAACAAATGCAAAAAGGGAAGAATGAAACTATAACTTTTCCACACCTGTTTGTTGCTTTTTTTACAAAATTTAGACGATAAAATGTTGATTCTCTTCATTTTATCGTCTATTTTTATGCTCAAAAACTTTTCCACACTTCACCCGTTGTCACCTTATCAAAATTCCATATCTTTGCCCCGAAGAAATCCAAAAAGCCATCAATGGCATATTGTTTAACTCTATTAAAAACAGCATTTATGAAAAAGTTTATTCTGATTTTCGTGGTCTTGTTCGGATGTGGAATTTTAGGTGTAGAAGCCAAAAAGAAAGTGGTATTAACACCTGCTCCTGGTACGGTGTCCAGACCTACAGACTTGTCAGGCAATCCTTCTCCGACTTTGTCAGCAGAGTACGATGCCGACACTCTTTCCATCGCCATCAGCGACTATTGGGGTGATGCGGAAGTCTTCATTTTGTCGTCACCTCTCCATCAACTTGTGGATAGTGCCGAAGAAACCGTTGTCTTTGAGACTCAGTTTGATTTCTCACTCACAGGCTATGTCGAAGGTGCCACCTATCAAGTCATCATTATGCTGGGCAATGGTGAAGTGTATATGGGAGAATTTGAATTATAAACCTCTTAAAAACAAACAATTATGAAAACTCTTTATCAAATCATGCTAATGTTGCTACTTTCATGGGGCAATCTAAATCTCTGCCATGCCCAGCCCTTGATAAGGCAAAATGGGAATGTATATATTGAGGATGAAGGAGGAGAAAGTTGGCAGGTGGACACTACCAAACTGATAGTGCATGTGGACACTTTGAAGATGCCTACAGATATAGGATGGAAAGTGAACAAGTTGGGACATGCCAAAATCTTTGTTCCACCGACAACCCCGATAGAAAATGTCAAAGACTCCCTCTGCAATCTTCCTTATGTACAGAGCGTTGAATATAACACTTTTGCAAAATCTGCAACCACTTACAACGACCCTTATTATGAAAATCAGTGGTATCATACAGCATACCATTTTGATAGTTTGTCGACAGCAGTTCCTACAAGCCATAAGGATATTATAATTGCCATCATTGAAGGCGGTGTTGATTTCAGTCATCCCGACTTTGGTATAACCCTGAACGGCTCCAATCCACAATATGGCGCTCTGTATGTGAACACCAATGAAACTCCCAACAATAACATAGATGATGATGGCGATGGCTATGTTGACAACTATTTAGGTTGGAATTTCTATACAAACTCTGGCACGATAGACCCAACGCCCACACATGGCACAAAGGTGTTTGGGTTGATTGGGGCAAAAGCAAACAACAGCATTGGAACAGTTGGTTTGATTGGTGAAAGAAATGACATTAAGATTATGCCTTTGTGTGCCGGTCCACTTCTTATGCCTGCTGACTGTATAGCAGATGCTATCATATATGCAGCCGACCATGGCGCAAGTATTATAAACATGAGTTTTACTGCCAGTTGGAGTACGCAAGTAAGAGATGCCATATCATACGCGAAGTCTAATGGAGTGCTAATGGTGGCAAGTGCGGGAAACAACGCATCAAACACACAATATCCCGCCTACGACACCAAGGTCATGGGAGTAAGTTCTGTCAACTCATCCAATGTATTGTCGTCCTTTTCCGATTGCGGAGCATTGGATGTTGCAGCACCAGGTGAGCATATCTATACGCCAACTAAAAACTATGGAACATACACCTATGGCTACGACGATGGCACATCATTCGCCGCTCCCATGGTATCGACTCTTGCGGCATATATCATGGCACAGAATCCTTTCATTTCGGCTGACGATGTAAGGTGCATCATTGATACAACAGCACTTATAAATCCGATATACAGCACCTATCAGCAATCTTATGAGTGGGGAAATCCGAATGGTGACACTAAGCCATATTGTGCACAAACAGGATTTGGAACAATTCGACCCAATGAAGCCATAGAGGCGGCTAAGAGAAAACTGCCTTATATCAATTTTTATGAGACTGATAGCGGGATCGATTATTATGATATGTATTTTGATATCGGTAATTGCCCTGATAACATTTGTCATGAACCATGGTTAGAAGATTTTCCTGATGCGGAATATACTTATTCATGGGATTTTTATCCTCTCAATTCGTCTGGATTCTATGACTATTGGATTGATGACTATGGAGATTGGTTTGCATGCCATTTTGAAATAAATACCTATGCACAGGTGTCCCCTTATTTCTATTTGATAGGTACAATTAAAGATTTGGATGACAACATCATATGTGAAATGGGAGGTCTCTATCATTTTAACACATCATTAGTCGGTTCTAATAACTCTTTTGCAATGACTGGCAGCGTGAAATCAGGTCGAATCATTCTAAAAAATGGGACACCTCAGAAAAACAAACAAGCAACAGTTGTGGTATATTCAATGGATAAAAGAATTGTACATCAACAGACCTTTGATATGGAACAATCAGAAATAACTATTGATGTATCATATTTGAACAAAGGTTATTATATTGTGAAGGTATATTCGGATGGAGCAGATATTTTTAATGAAAAGTTCTTAAAATGAAATGAAGGTTAACCCCGCTCTTGTCCAGAACTCTTGCTACTTGGATGAAGAGGAAAATCTTAAAAACTAAAGCATTATGAGACAAATGAAATTTAATTTTTGGGCTGTAGTCCTTTTCATCCTCTCGGTGGTTCAGGTTGGCGTGGTAGGCTGTTCTGACGACCCAGGTGTGGAGAACTACTATACAGCAGTCAGGGAGTACGCCTCTGACTATCTTCAGAACCGTGACCAGTTCTCGGAATACATTCAAATTCTCCAGAAGGCGACCGGCGAACGCGGCGACCTCCGCCTGGTTGACATGCTGGGCACGTATGGCTCCTATACAGTGTTCGCCCCGACGAACGACGCCGTTGACAAGTATCTCCGCTCGCGCGGCCTGAGTTCCGTCGATGACCTGTCAAAGGAGGACTGCGACACCATCGCCCTCAACTCCATCATCGAGAAGGCATTCTTCACTACCGATTACAGCAACGGCCAGTATCCTGTGTCGAACATGCTGGAGCACATCGTCAGTGTGAAATCATTGCAGGAGTGGAGCGAGGAAAAGCAAGACTCTGTACTGGCCATGTATGTTAACCAGTCTGCTCTCATCGTACATGCCGACGACTCTGTCAGCAACGGTGTGGTTCACACGATGAACACGATTGTCAATTCAAGCAATGACCTCATCGGTACCGTCCTCCTGAAGGACAGCACCTGTCTGCTCTATGGTGCCGCTTTGCAGGTGACGGGCATGATTGACTCCCTCCAGTACTATTTGGATGACACCTATGGCTGGGCAACAGACCAAGACCGTATTGACTCCTGTACTTGGACCAATGACAAGTTGTGTATCCACACGGCTGTGGAATACGACAACGTGGCATATCCAGAGAAGCGCTACTTCAACTTCACCGTCTTCATGTGTCCAGACTCCATCCTGTATGAAAAGTATGGCATTCAGACACTTGACGATTTGCGTGAGAAGGCTCGTGAACTCTATGAGCCAGTTTATCCTGAGGATGCAAATGTGACCGACGAGACAGACCGTCGCAACTACCTCAACCGCTTCATCTCTTATCATATCCTTGACCGTTATGGTTCATACTACACATTGACACCATTCGACAACGACAGATTGCAGTATAACTTCAATCGTCGTAAGTATGATATGTGTGACTGGTATCCAACGCTGATGCCTCACTCTACAATGAAATTCTCCTTCCCATCGGGTTCGCAGTCGGGTCTCTACATCAATCGCCGTGGCGTTCAGTCACGTGCTGATGAGCGCGGTGTGTTTGTGCGTGGTGCCAAGGTAGCAAATCCAAAGGATGTGACAGTTGACCAGACTTCCATCAACGGTATCTATCACTACATTGATGATATCGCCGCCTACGACAAGAACACGCAGGAGGTGGTCTTCAACGTGTGCATCCGCCTTGACTGCACGACGCTGTCCCCCGACTTCATGACGAAGTTGACGGACGGTCAGACCGCCCGCGGCCACTTCTGCCGCACGTCTCAC
>JAFUYM010000061.1 GCA_017470525.1 Bacteroidaceae bacterium | reverse complement strand
TAATTTTATCCAGAAATGAGAATAATAAATACTTTTTATTTCTTGATATTTGGCTACGCCGAGCTAAAGGTTCTGAACTTAATTATTCCAATTACTCTAATTTCTTTCCTAAAACCAGAAGAACATATTTTTTCTTGTTTTCTTTTGTTTTTTCTTGTTTTTCTAAAGGCCGCTTGCGGTAAAAATACATCCGAACCTTTTGCTCGACGAAGTCAAACTTCAGTTGATAACTGCAAAAGCGGAACAGGGGGGGAATGCGACAAAAGGCGGTCCATCTCACGATGAGCCGCCCCGTCAACAACTTTAATGCGTTGCAAATGGATTCAAAATGTATTATCAGGGTTTATTACGCGTCGCCGTATGCAGTCTCACCATGCTCGTAGATGTCGAGACCTTCGTCCTCAATGCGGGCAGGAACACGGAGGCCGTGAATCTTGTCGATGGCTTTGAACACGAGGAAGCCGACGGCGACTGCCCATGCGCCTACCACCAATGCGCCAAACACCTGTGCGCCCAGGAAGCCCCATGTGTGGTCGCCATAGAAGACACCCACCATCGTGTCATCCACCTCGCCTGTGGCGAAGAAGCCTGTGAGGATGGTGCCGAGCACACCGCACACACCATGCACGGAACTGGCTCCGACGGGGTCGTCGATGTGGAGCACATGGTCGATAAATTCCACGGAGAACGGCATCACGACTCCTGCAATGACACCAATGATGGCTGCACCGCCAATGCTGACGAGGTCGCAACCGTCGGTGATGGCGACAAGACCTGCCAAGATGCCGTTGAGGGTGAGCGAAAGGGAGGGTTTGCCGTAGCGGAGCCAAGAGACGATGAGGGTTGCCGCACCTGCCGTGCAAGCCGCCATGTTGGTGGTGATGAAGGTGTGGGAGATGGCAAGGCTGTTCACATCACCGTAAGCAGCCAACTGTGAGCCGGGGTTGAAGCCGAACCATCCGAACCAGAGGACGAAGACACCCAGAGCGGCAAGGCTCAGAGAGTGACCGGGGATGGCGCGTGACTTGCCATCTTTGCCATACTTGCCGCGACGGGGACCCAACACGAGGGCACCAATCAAGGCGAGCCAACCACCCACGGAGTGAACGACCGTGGAACCTGCAAAATCGTGGAAGCCTGTGCCGAAGAGGTCGTGCATGAAGGTGCCTTCGCCGCCATCGTTGAGCCATCCGCCACCCCACGACCAGTGTGCCTCGATGGGATAGATGACCAAGGAGATGAGGAGCGAATAGACGAGGTACATGGAGAACTTGGTGCGCTCTGCCATGGCACCCGACACGATGGTTGCCGAGGTGGCACAGAAGACGGTTTGGAACATGAGGAAGCCTTCGACCGGAAGCCCGTCCTCACGGGTCATGAAACTGAGGTCGCCCCATGAGGGGATGCCCATGAAGCCTGCACCGTCGCATCCGAACATGATGCCGAAGCCGATGAGCCAGAAGCAGACGGAGCCGAGCATGAAGTCGCAGAAGTTCTTCATGAGGATGTTGGCAGTGTTTTTCGAGCGCGTGAAACCAGCCTCGCAGAGGGCAAAGCCTGGCTGCATGAAGAACACAAGCATGGCTGCCAACAGCATCCATACGGTGTTGAGCGAAGTTTCTGCCACAGGGTCGGCAATCGCTGTCGCCGCTTCCTCGGCATGTGCAAACATGGGGGTAATAGCCATGAGAGAAGCCATCGTGAGCTTCTTATAATCAATCTTTTTCATGTGTCTGTGTTTGTGTGTTGTCCTACTTTTACTTTTTGTCTCTCAAAACGGTGTCGCCATGCTCACCCGTGCGGATGGAGTAGGTGTCAATCATGTCGCTGACGAAGATGCGTCCGTCACCGATTTCCCCAGTGTGCGCCACTTGCAGAATCACCTTGATGGTGGGCTCTACGAACATGTCGCGACACACGATGGTGAGTGCCACCCGTTCAATCACGTCGGTGCTGTACTGCACACCACGGTAGATGCGCTCTTGGCGGCTCTGACCGATGCCATGCACGTCGTGATACTCAAACCAGTCGATGTCGGAGTGGAGCAATGCGTCCTTCACCTCCTCGAACTTTGTCTTGCGGATAATCGCTTCAATCTTTTTCATAATGTGTTGTATTTTGTGTTTGTGTATATAGTTGCGTCTATAGTGCCTGTATCATATAGTTGCCGATATAGCATGTCAGAACGAAATGCCTGTCGTGAAGTACAGTTTCTGGGTGCTCGGATTGGCAGAAACGCTGCCGAAGAGGGGCACCGTGAAGGTGGGCGTAATCTTGATGTCCTTGCTGGTCGCGAGGCTGATGTTCGTGACCGCGAACTTGTGGGCATCTTCATAGAAGTCGGTGGCGTATGGCACTGCCCCGAGGGTGAAATCCCAATCAAGACCGCCGAGTTTGAAAGGAACGCCCAGTTCCACGTAAGAGGAGTAAGCACGGTCGCCCGACTTGTTCACACCGTCTGCCCCTGCAAAGTTGGTGTACCAGTTGAGGGAGAGGACATCGAAATCGTAGCCGATGTTTGCCTCAAACGTGTGGGCAGTCTTGTGGGCATCGTAGAGGAAATACTTATGAGGACAGTTGTCGATGCCATTCACACAGAAATAGTCGGTGATGCCGATGGTGAATCCGCCTGTCGTGTAAGCCAATGTGAGGTCAAACTCTTTCGTGTCGTCACGGTCAACCAAACCGTAAGAGCCCCACCCTGTCAGGCTCAAACCTTTCCATGCCACACCCACCGAGGGCTGAATGGCTGCCGAACCGAGGTCTTGACCTCTCCAGATGTAATTAGAAACGAGGTCGGCACCCACGCTCGCCTCCACCTTGTCTTGTGCATTCGCCATCAGAGGGAACGCCATTGCTGCATACGCAGCCACTACCTTAAGCAATCTTTTCATAACCTTTACCTTTTTTTAATCATGAATACTTTTTTTACTTCTCTCTTCTTTTCCGACATGTGTTTGTCGTGCTTTGTTTTGTGTTTGTATTGTGTTTCTTTTTTGTCTCAAACAAAATCATTTTGTTATTTAACAGTGCAAAGTTAATTACTTTTTGTTATATAAAACAAATATTTTGCTTACTTTTTGATTAAATAATTAAGATTTCTTTGATTTTATGCTCTTTTGTAACAAAAAATCAGCGAATAAAGGACAGAAAGTGACAAAAAAGAGGGCACGATGCACTCAAAGAGAGTCTTTGAATACGTCGTGCCCACCATGTGTTTCTTAAAGCAGAGAAACTATGTCTTTAGAACAGTTTGTTAAAATATTGCATCTTGTTAAGACAATGCATCCTTAGAACAGTTTGTTAGGATAAACACCGTCGGCAACGAGTTTGGCAATGCGCTCTACGGTTGCCTCACGGTCGGCTGCATAAGTCACGCCGAACCAAACGGAAGTGGTGTCGAGCACTTCAACAGTAGCCGTGCCTTCGTTGATGAGTTTGTTGACCATCAATGGGATGAAGAACTCGGCCTTGAGGTTCTCCATGTTCTTGGGGTCGGACAGGAACTCCTTAAAGTACTCCTCGCTGTACTGGAAGTAGTCAGGCGTGAAGCCCCACATGTTCATGCTGACAGGCACGTTCTCTTCCAGTGGCTGCCACTCGCCCTGCTCGTCCTTGTAGCAGATAGCGTTGCCCTTGTCTGCCTGACGCATGATTTCGGTACGCTCCACCACGTCGGTGAGGTGACGGTTGTTGTCATAGACGCACACACCGCGAGCCACAGAACCATTCTCGGAGAGGGTATTGCAGCAACGGAAGCCGACCATCGCATACTTGTTCTTGGAGCCTTCGGGCAGGTTAGAGAGGAACTTGCCAATGGACATGAAGGCATCGCGGCCGTAGAAGTCGTCGCAGTTGATCACAGCGAATGGCTCCTTAATCACATCCTTACCCATCAAGACAGCATGGTTCGTACCCCATGGCTTCACACGACCTTCTGGGCACTTGAAGCCTTCTGGAAGGCTATCGATGCTCTGGAAGCAGAGTTCGCATGGCACCACACCCTCATACTTGGAGAGAATCTGTGTGCGGAACTGCTCTTCAAAATCCTTACGAATCACCCACACGATTTTGCCGAAGCCTGCCTTCACAGCATCGTAGATGGAGTAATCCATGATGGTTTCACCGTTTGGTCCAAGACCGTCTAACTGCTTCAAGCCACCGTAGCGGCTGCCCATTCCCGCAGCAAGGAGGAATAATGTTGGTTTCATAAACAGGAAAATAAACTAATTGTTATACATCTATTCTTTCTTTTTCAACAACGAATGACACGAATTGGACGAATGATTTTTCAATGCCGTGAACGGCAACGAATGAAAACGAATTTTTCAACTTGGCAGAAACCAATGACATTAGTTTTTATTCGTCGCTGCATTTGCAGCATTCCCGATTATTCGTTTAATTCGACAAATTCGTTGTTTCTAAAAATCAAAGTTCAAAGTCCGTCTTTTTATTCAATCACCACGCGTGTCCAGCCGTGCACATCTGGTTCTGTACCATACTGGATGCCACGCAGTTTGTTGTAAAGTTTCTCGGAAATTGGACCTGGTTTGCCATCCTTGGAGATTTGGAAGGTCTTCTTCTCCTCCAAGTCGTCAATCTTGCCGATAGGAGAAATCACGGCTGCCGTGCCACATGCACCTGCCTCTTCGAAGGTGGCAAGTTCCTCTTCGGGAATCTGGCGACGCTCCACCTTCAAGCCAAGGTCCTCAGCCAACTGCATGAGCGACTTGTTGGTGATGGAGGGAAGGATGGAAGTGGATTTTGGAGTCACGTAGGTGTTGTCCTTAATGCCGAAGAAGTTGGCAGCACCACACTCGTCCATGTATTTCTTCTCCTTGGCATCGAGATAGAACTCGCAAGCGTAACCCAGGTCGTGAGCCATCTTGTTGGCACGGAGGGATGCAGCGTAGTTGCCACCCACCTTATAGATGCCTGTGCCGAGCGGAGCCGAACGGTCATACTCGCGGATAATCACGTAGTCGTTGCAAGAGAATCCACCCTTGAAGTAAGGACCCACGGGAGTGACGAAAATCATGAACAGATACTCTGTGGCTGGATGCACACCCACCTGAGCACTCGTACCGATGAGGAGCGGACGGATGTAGAGTGTGGCGCCTGTTTCGTAGGGAGGGATGAAACGCTCGTTGAGACGCACCACCTTGTCCACCATTTCGTTGAATTTCTCTGTGGGCAACTCAGGCATCAAGATGCCGCGGCAAGTGCTTTGCAGACGGGCAGCGTTCTCGTCAGAACGGAACACACGCACCTTGTCATCCGGGCAACGATAAGCCTTCAAACCTTCAAATGCTTCCTGCCCATAGTGCAGACAGGTGGCTGCCATGTGGAGTGGGATGGTTTCCTCTGAGCAAACCTCAATCTCGCCCCATTTGCCGTCACGGAAGTAACAGCGCACATTGTAATCAGTCTTGTGGTAGCCAAAACCAAGACTCGACCAATCCAAATTTTCCATATCTCTGTGTTTAATCATTATTTTCGATTGCAAAGGTACGATTAAGTGAGCACAAAACAAAATGAAAACATAAAATTTTCATTTTTTTTGTCGAACGAGAGTACCTTGGGCGGAGCCAACGGTACGATTTCCCTCGCACAATAACAAAAGAAACGTGCATTTTTTTCCATTTTCTTCACCATGCCTCTGCAAGTCGCGCCACAAAAGACCTGCAAGGTGCAGCGTAATTACGGTAACGGGCGCAACGTAATTACGGCAACAGGTGCGACGTAATTACGGCAACTGGTGCGACGCAATGACGGTAACGAGTGCGTCAGAACCACGCAGTGTTGCAGTGCTACAGTGCTACAGTTCAAAAAACAAGAGACAGAAAGGTTAAAAAGAAATTTTATATTTATATATATAAATATAAATAGTTTTTTGGGGTCACAAATGACCTTTTGGAGAACTGTAGCGGTGTAGCAGCGTAGCAGCGAGACGGGGATGGATGAAAAAAATGGTGAAAAATTTGTAAACCGCAATGGAAATGTCGTATCTTTGCAAACGAAAAGTAAAAATCGCACCAGAGAGACAAACCTATGAAGAAAATCATCACTTTGCTGAGCATCCTGTTCCTATTCGTTTCGCTCGGCACGAAGGCTCAAACATGGCATGTGGAGGCGGAAGACCCCACATCGACCGTGACATGGAAGAACGGCACGGCAACCATCGTGGCTCCGAAGGGGCTGACCCTGTGGTGCGAAGAGAAGATGGAGGGGAACGTGGTGATTGAATATGAGGCACGGATTGTGGGGGACAGGCGTTTCAAGGATGAGCAGGGAAACGTGCGAGTGAGCGACCTAAACTGCTTCTGGATGGCAGATAAGTGCGGTGGATACGGAGGGAAGTTTGTGGACAATTATGCCCTGAGAACCTACTATGTGGGATATGGAGGAAACTGGAACACGACCACCCGATTCCGCCGCTATACAGGCGACGCACGAGGCATTGACAGCGCAGCATATCGCCCCATCATCCTGAAGGAGTACACCGACAAGGAGCACCTGCTGGTCAAAGACAAGTGGTACAAGATTCGCTTGGAGCAAGTGGATGGGCATGCACGATATTTCATCGATGGAGAACTGCTGGTCGATTACGTTGACCCCACCCCACTCACAGAAGGCTACTTCGGATTCAGAACCACCTTGGCAAAAGCGGAACTGAGAAACTTCAAATACGAATGCCGAAAACTCGATGAAGAACCCATTGTCTTGAAGTGGATTGGGGGCATAGGAAGTGGTGTGACCACCTTCGGTGTACCGTTCTCCAAAGGCGAAGTGACAGAAGAGGCTTTCACATTGCAGACAGACAAAGGCATCCCTCTCCCCTTCGACACCTGGCGACTCGCCTCATGGCAAGACGAAAGTGCGAAGTGGCAAGCCTTCACCACCATCGTACCCGAAGGAACGGACTCCGTCCTCCTCATCAAAAAGCCATCCGCAAAATTGAAGATGGTGCCACCCTATCCGCTAGAAGAAACATTCCCACCGTTCTATGTCACGCTGAACAGAGAGAAATGCCCCATCCTCACCCACGAAATCGAGTCGAAAGGTGACATTCGCGAGGTACACAAATACATGGGCAAGAACTTCATCATCCGCACCTACCAATATGCAGGCAGAAAAGAGATGAAACTGGTACATACCCTCCTCGTGGATAGTGCCCTGAACAAAGAAGGCCTGAAAGAACTTTCCATCCACTTCAAGGTGCCCATGCACGGAAAGCCCTACGAACGCTTCGCTGATTTTGAAGGCAAACCCATGAGTGTACAACCCCTCATTGCCCGCAGGAACATCGACCTCGAAAGGATGGATGCCACCACTCTCTCCATGCTCCAAAACATCGCCCAATGGGACGGATTCCGACTCTCCCAACTCTCCCCCAACGGCTACAGCATCCGCAAACGAGCCACCCATGCCTCCCCGTGGATTGGCACGATGGAAGGGAGAAGGCATGACGGAACAGTAACGATAGGGACCCTCGCTCCGAACAAGCCGGATGGCTCTCCCCATTATGGGGGAGATGTCCGAAGGACAGAGAGGGTCTTTTCCTTCCACCTCCAAGACTTCTGGCAATCCTACCCCTCCACCCTCCAAGTGGACGGCATGAGAAGCGACACCGCCATCGTCACCATCAGCCTCTATTCGCCCGAAGCCGAACCCTACTCCTTCGAGCACTACGACACCATCGCCCACACCCTCGAAGCCGCCTACGAAGACGTGCAGCCAGGCATGAGCACCGCATGGGGAATCGGACGCACCAGCACCATCTACATCAGTTCTGCCGCTACACCGCTACACCGCTACAGTTCACAACTCGTCTGCACACCCGAATATCTGCACCGCAAGCGTGCCTTCGGCATCTGGAGCCTCCCCACCCTCGACACCCCACGCGACAGCCTCATCGAAAGCACCCTCAGCGGCATCATGCAGTTCTATGAAAAAGAAATCGAACGCAACCACTGGTACGGCTTCTTCAACTACGGCGACGTGATGCATGCCTACGATGCCTTCCGCGACGAATGGCGATACGACGTGGGCGGCTACGCATGGGACAACACCGAACTGGGCACCCCTGCCATGCTCTGGTATCAGTTCCTGCGCACAGGCGACCCCGACGTGTGGCGAATGGCAGAAGCCATGACCCGCCATTGCAGCGAGGTCGATACCTACCACACAGGCCCCCACGCAGGTCTCGGCTCTCGCCACAACGTCACCCATTGGGGTTGCGGAGCCAAGGAAGCCCGCATCAGCGAAGCCTGGTGGAACCGCTTCTACTATTACCTGACTGCCGACGAACGCACAGGCGACATCATGCATGAGGTGGCTGATGCCGATACATTATTATATATATTAGACCCCATGCGGCTCGCCCAACCTCGCGAACTCTACCCCTGCACCGCCCCTGCCCGCCTCCGCATCGGCCCCGACTGGCTTGCCTATGCCAGCAACTGGCTCACCGAATGGGAAAGGAGAGAGACCCTCTCCCCAACCCTCCCCCATGATGGGGAGGGAGACCTTGCGGCAAATTTCTCAATGACCAACACCCCGAATGGGTCTCCCCATTATGGGGGAGATGCCCAAAGGGCAGAGAGGGTCTTATTGGCAGGCATGTCCTCCATCGCCTCCTTCCCCTTCGGCTTCTACCAAGGTCCCCTCGCCCTCGGCTACGACCCTGCCACGGGCATCCTCACCTCCGAAGTGGATCCGCCCTTCGCCTCCACCAATCACCTCATGGCAATCATGGGCGGCTTCGAACTCATCAACGAGATGGAACCCATGATTGAGTGTCCCGCCTTCTACCAGAAGTGGCTCGAACACAACCGCCTCTACAAAGAAAACGCGTGGAACCTCAAGAAAAACAAGTTCCTCATCCCCCGTCTCTCCGCCTACGCTGGTTGGCGACTCGGCGACGAACACCTGAAGCAACAAGCATGGGATGACCTGCTGCATCACATACCCCTCACCAACCGACAAACCATCTGGACAAACGACTGTGCCACATGGACACTCGATGCCATATTCTTGAAAGAAACCATCAATCAATAACTTTCAACAACGAATGACACAAATAGAACGAATGAACGAGAAATACCGCAAGCGGTGACCAATAAAAACGAATGGCATTCGCTTGTCTTCGTTGCCGCTTGCGGCATTTCCTCCTATTCGACTCATTCGTGCAATTCGTTGTTAAAAAACCTTATCCGAGTATGTTTCCTACAAAAAACAAAATGTTATCAGCGCTCCTTGCGCTGTCTTTCATCGCCTCATCCGTGTCTGCCCAAGAAGTACAGAACGATGCCACCGCGCCTCTCCACCTCATGCGTCCTGCCTACAAAATCCCCTACGGAATACCCAAGGCAGAAGAGGTGAAAGCCACGATGGACAGAATCAAGAACTACCTCGATGCCACCACCTTCATGGAACTGGACGAATCGGGCAAGATGCTCAAACGGGGCACCTTCCGCCTCACCTCCTATGAGTGGGGTGTCACCTATTCCGCCATGCTCCGTGCTGGCGAAGTGACAGGCGACCCATCCTACACCCGATACGCCATCGACCGCATGGAATACCTTGCCCGACTTGCCCCCGACTTCAAGGCACGGCTCGACAAGGGCGAAGACATCGACCCCCTCATGCACCAAGTGGTGAAGCCCGAAGCCCTCGACGATGCAGGAGCCATCTGTGCCGCCATGCTGAAGGCAAAAGACAAGAAACTCACCAAGCAGATTGAGACCTACTACGACTTCATCGCCCATCAGCAATACCGCTACACCGACGGCATGTTTGCCCGTCTCCGCCCGGTGAAGAACACCGTGTGGCTCGACGACATGTTCATGGGCATCCCTGCCCTCGCCCTCCACGGCGACATCGACGAAGCCCAACGCCAGTTCAAACTCTTCCACGACAAGATGTGGGTGGAAGACAAACATCTGTATCGGCATGGATGGGTGCCAAGCGAACATCACCCCTCCTTCTTCTGGGGAAGAGCCAACGGTTGGGCACTCCTGACCGCCTGTGAACTCCTCGACGTGAAAGAATCCGCCATCATCATGACCTACTTCAAGGAGCACCTCGCAGGACTCCTACCCCTCCAGCACCACGACGGCGCATGGCACCAACTCCTCGACCGTCCCGACACCTACCTCGAAACCTCCTGCACCGCCATCTACTGCTACTGCCTTGCCCATGCCATCAACCAAGGGTGGCTCGATGCCGAGACCTACGGAGCGCAAGCCATCCTCGCATGGAACTACGTCAATGCCCACGTCAACCAACAAGGTCAAGTGGAAGGCACCTGCGTCGGCACAGGCCTCGCCTTCGACCCTGCCTTCTACGCCTACCGCCCCGTCAATAACTTCGCCGCCCACGGCTACGGCCCCACCCTCTGGGCAGGTGCCGAAATCTACCAACTCGTCAAGACCCACCACATCAAACTCAACGACTCCGCCATCCACTTCTACCCCGAAGACCCCCAAACGGACGCCCCCATCTTCTACGTAAAATAAAGCCGTACCCCTCGGGTACGAAGCAGTGTACCCCTCGGGTATGCCACCTCGTACCCGAGGGGTACGGCTTGGAGAGATTTCTTTCCCCTTCCCCACATGTTTTTAACCTCTATCTGCATTTTTTACGGCAACACCCTCTCTACTTTACAATCTTTTTATTACCTTTGCACTTGGATTTCCATTTAAGCTGTGGAGTCCGAGACATAATGGCAATGAAATAGTATTCAATTGAAGTTTTTAAAGAACAGCAATATGACAAACAGTGCAATAATGCAAGGCGTTTACGTGAATGTGCCGACCGTAGATTGGGCGCTGTTCCGCGAACTAATACGCAAGTTCGGCTGGCAGGCTGAGACCCG
Organism: Bacteroidaceae bacterium; assembly: GCA_017470525.1. Lineage (GTDB taxonomy): Bacteria > Bacteroidota > Bacteroidia > Bacteroidales > Bacteroidaceae > Minthosoma. The sequence goes on along the minus strand of JAFUYM010000061.1, from coordinate 44,087 downwards.
CGAACAGATGCTTGACCGCTTCATCAGTGCCCGCCCCACCACTCCGACCCTCAGCGAAGAGGAAATCATGGACGAGGTGAGAGCCGTCAGATACGCCAACTAACGTATGAAGGTTATCATAGACACAAATCTTTGGATATCGTTCCTGATTGGTCATCAGACGCAGTTGGTGCGTTGGATGTTGACCGACTTGCGTTTTGACGTTTACGTATGCGACCGTCTTTTAGAAGAAATCCGAGATGTCGCAAGTCGTGACAAGATTCGCAAACGCGTCACTCCTACCGACGTGGAAGACTTGTTATCCATCATTCATGCCTTCTGTCAATTTGCAACCATTCATACAAAAGTTTCTCCATCAGCAGTTCGAGACCCAAAAGACCTTTATCTCCTTGCGCTGGCAGAAACCATTGGTGCAGATTACATTGTCAGCGGCGATGCCGACCTAACCGACATCGGGCAGTATCAGCAAACCAAGATTATCAAACTTGCCGACTTCAAGGCAATTATGTTATATCCATAACAAAAGTAACAACAATAACTACGTATGGTAACGTAAAATAAACATAAGGACATAAGACTGAACGTCCACTTTTGATTCTTGTTGTTCGATAATTGGGGAATTAGAAGAAGCATTCAAGAACTGAAGTAGATAGTTCACGCCGTTCGGCATGGGCTTTTACTCGTTTAAGAAACATAGGTCATCCCCAATACCTCCGAAACGTAAGCGAAGTAGATTGATGTCTTAACGTCCTGTTACGTTCCGATATGGAGTGAGTTATGGAAAAACGAAAAGGATTACAATGACTGTATGCATGAGAAGACCGAAGCCCTCCGCTGCCGTTGTTATGTGTTCATTGTCAATGAATGATATGATTTCTTTGACAAAAAAATAGCCGCCACAATGGACGGCTATAATAATATAAAGTAAGGATTCAATATCCTGGGTTTTGTCTCAAGATTGGATTGGTTTGCAGTTCCTGTGTTGGGATAGGCAGTAATAGTTCATGGCTTTGGCACTCCATGAACTCTTGAATCCACCCCATTCGTTTCAAGGCTGCCCATATACCATACTGATTGAATGCATAGTACCAATGGTCGGCAACGACGGGTTCATTTACATGCTCCCTAAAGGCAATAGTCTCGTCACTCAGGCGTTGGAAATAGTCACTATCATAGATAGGTTGCCCGCCTTGTCGATAAAACGTGGCATTCGTGGTGTAATAGGATGGCACCCCTGCTATGTCATTGGCAACCAGAAAACGGTCTTCATTTTCGAAAGAACCTATTCTGTCTATCCACTGGTCGGCTCCGTAGGGGTAGTAAAGTGTCAACTGTATCTCTGCCATCAGCATACAGGCCTTTTTGACGCTGGCAAGGTGGAAAGGGGCTTCACTGTCGGAATAGGTGGGGAACGACATCCTGCTACTATTCAGGCATTCTTCCACTTCTGGAGAAATGGATTCCAATATTGTGCGTTGGTCAGACTGAGGTATCTGCGTGTCGTTATTCTGCATATAATGAAAAGGAATGAAAGGAACATTCCCCCACAGCACTGCCAGGTTGTAGTAGATGAATGCATGCAAACATTGTGCTTCTGCCATATAGGGGTTGATATTAAAACTTTGTGTCGAGTACCTAAGGCCTAAATTCAAGGCATTGATTTGTCTTGCTGCCGTATATGCAGTTGTCCATGCCTGCAAGATGGTCTTGTCCGAAGGGTCGCTCAGGTCTATGTCATATTCTGTGCCATCGATTCTACCTAAACGCACTGCTTCCAGTATCAGTTGGTAAGCCTCGAACTTTGCTATCTGTGTATATATGGCAGCAAGATATTCGCGTACACCAGCCTCAGTTCTGAAGGATTCTGTTGTGGGGTCAATATAAGGTACTGGTTCATCGTCTTCCTCATCGTCATTATCGTCTATCACTCCATCTCCATTGAAGTCGATAAAACGCGAGAAGTCATCACATTGCAGCGTCACACCCTTCTGCTCATAGAAATCCTTCATCTTTTCTATTACATCATCTGGATGCGCATACTTTTTGCCCTCGGCAATCGTGGAGAGAAGCAATTCGTTGTCAACCTGTCCATTGTCTGCAAAGTCTGTGGAAAGTCTGGCGATAAACTCCGAAAACTCTGCTTCGCTCTTGTCATAAAGCAGTATTGTTGAGATGGCCAATAGTATAGCAGAGTTTTTGCTATTGTCCGTGATGGAAACATCTTCAGGCGAAGAAATCCTATCGGTTATTGCAAAAGACTTCAGCAGTTCCTGCTCTGCTTGACTTTTTGCTGTACTGAAATTCTTGCCTTCGCGAATCAAACGCTTCACACGCTCGAATTCCAGATGTGTGATAAGATTCACGTTCACAGTGTTGCGATTAGACACATCAGAGATGGCATTGAGCGTAATCTGGGATGCAGACAACTTGCCTTTAACCTCATTATAGAAATAGCCACTGGTTTCCAATTCCACATATTGACTGCTCAACTGGATGGGTGAGTCAAAGGAGAAAGCACCAAGGTCGCTGACAGTTTGAGTCCTGAAACTCTTTCCCGTCTGTCCAAAGTTAGCATCAAGTTCATACAGCATCACTTTTGAGCCTTGTACAAAAGGACCCTTCTCGATGGTTCCCTGCACATTGGACTTCTCCACCGATTTAGGTGTTTCATTGTTGCTTTCGTCGCTGCTGCAAGCAGACATAAGGATTGCAGAGGTTACGATGGGCATGGCACATCGCGCCAAAATGTTCATTAGACTTCTCATAATCTTACGTTTTATATTATGTTATCAATCTCTCTTGTGTGAAGCCAGCACTAACTTTAGAACAAAAGAATAGCGCAGCCTCGCTCCATATTCCTCTTAGGCTTGCGACAGCCCCTATATTCTATGGTCGTAGTCTGCGCTATATGCACAAACTCCGAATATAGGGTTGCTCGTTTTCTGTCTGAGGTCGCAATTCAAGAGGAAATTGAGCCGTATGTCTTGCACTCTTTGCAGAATGCGGTTGCAAAATTACATAAAAAAAAGCACTTCGCTGCCTGTTTTTAACTAAAAAACAATAAAATGATGGCAAGAAACAGAAGTTTCTGGGTTATGATGCATGAATCGACTGAAAAGTGACTAACTTGGAGGTCAAATTTAGTGACCTATTATCACGAGTATTAACAATAAGAATAGAAAGGAGACCTAAAATATGGCAATGAAGACATTAACAACAAGTTATTTGGTGAAAATGTCGAATGCCGACCACGATGGTATGAGACAACTCTTTGAGCCATCCGAAAAACTGAACCAATTTAAATGGAAGAACGTCTCAATTCAAATGGGGTGATGAGCCGATACACTTTGTAAGAGAATCATTGAAGAATTGGTCAGTATCAAGTACAAGGTTGGTGCTGACCATTTTGAATTTGGTCAGCATCCAATGAAAACTCAACTATTATTGAGGAAGTTCCAAAGGAATCCTGCATCATTCCACATCAAACACACCATCTCAAGCATCCAAGAACTGCCACCCCTAATCACCGTCCTGTTTCTTTCTTATCCCTTCAACAACATATTTGCCCATTCGGGGATATCGTCTGTATATTGCTTGAAAAGAGTTCCATCTGCTGTACGATAAAGTAAACGAGGGAGTTGGTTGTTGATGGAGTTGTCGTAGATGTAAGCACGGTCAACAAAAGAGATGGCTTCTTCGGCATTGACCAACGACTTGTAATAACGAGAAATAACTTTGGAGATGGGAACTTCGTGACCCCCATTCAAGTAACGCTGCGTGATGCGGGCAACATTGATGGCTGGGTCAGAAGTACAAACATAGAAAAAACGAATAAAAAAGCCTGCATCCTTGGCTTTTCTCAAAAACTCCAGTTTTTCTGGTGATGAAAAGACGGTTTCAAACACGAAATCACGACCTTTTTCCAAACACTCATAACGCAGTTTCGTTGCCTGTTCTGCCGCTTTCAAGATTGCTTCTGGCGAGTTCCAATCGCCGAAGGTCTCTTGGGCAATGTTGTCGGGATTGATGTACAAACTATTAGCAGCCCATTCATCTTGAAGCAGTTGAATGGTTGTTGTAGTTTTGCCTGACCCATTAGGACCCGCAACTACACAAAGAGTGGGTTTTCTTTCAATCATGTGGCACAGCATTACGTTGAGACCGTCTGATAGCAATTATGTCTGCTGCATTGCGAAGCATTCTTTGCTTTTCTGCTTCCGCCCTCGCACTTGACTCTCTGGCAGCAGCAGCCACATCTTCCATCAATGCATGCAGCATCTCGTCGGTAGGTTCCTCCGTCGAAGTCAGGCGATATTTTTTATGAATCTCTGTCATACACTTTCCATTTTTTCTTGCCCCAAAGGTACACCCTTTTTCCCAATTAAACAATTATTCTTGGAGAAAATGCGTGAGAGGCGGAATTTTTGTTGGTGAAACTTCAGAAAAGAGGGGTCACTTCTTGTTCATGTCGGCAATCACCAATTTGAATCAGTCAGCACCCAATGAAAACTTAACTCTTATTTTGGGAGAGTTCCAAAAGACTCCTGTATCATTTCACATTGAAAGCATGATTTCAAGCATTCAAAGACCGCACCCTAATCACCCGCCTTGTTTCTTTCTTACAATTGAAGACGTGTATTGCGATAACAGACCTGTTATTTCCCGGCATACACATATCTGCGGAAAAGCCAATCTTTCGACTGCTTTGTAGGAGCAAGGTCAATACCTTGAAGTTGAGAAACGGTCATCAGATTGTTGGAGTATCGGGCAAGGTAGTTGATGGTATCCACCGAGTTGACGTTTTTGTTACTATATAATGAACGAATTGTCTTAGAGATAAATTGATAGTCCTTGGGAGAATACAGACTTTCAAGCACTCGCAGTTTTTTGTCTGAATAGCGCACATCCACTTGACCATCGGCAACCGTGATAAGTCCCAAACTCAACCGTTCCGCTATTTCCGAGCGAATTACAGCATAAATGATACTATATCTTAAAGTTTCCATAAATTACAAATTTTCATTATCTTTTACAAAACATTGCCCCACAAAGGTACACCCTTTTTTCCAATTAGACAATTATTCTTGGAGAAAATGCGGGAGAGGTGGGATTTTTGTTGGTGAAACTTCAGAAAAGAGGGGTCACTTCTTGTTCATGTCGGCAATCACCAATTTGATTTCGGCATAGGTGTAGTCATTGGGCAGGAGATTCTTCACTTCGCTGAGCGAGTAGGCTTTGGTGAATGAGTTGACGATGCCACGGATGATTGTCTGGTGCTGAGTGCTGACCACGTCACCCACCTTTAGTTCGCCTTCTGTAACGAAATGGGCAAGGTGGTTCTCAATGGTGCCGACGGTGAGGGAACGCTCTTTGGCAATGTCTTGGAGAGACTTGCCTTCACGATAGAGTTTGAGGGTGGTCGCTTTCGTATCCACCTTTTCTTTCTTAGGCTTCTCCTCCTTTTCCTTCTTTGCTTTCACCGTTTTTCCGTTGGAAGAGTTCTTGGGAGCGTTGCCGAAAGTCTTCACCTTACCATCTTCCACCTTCACTTCATCCAGCACAGCCTTTGCCTTCGCATTCAAGAAATCCCGCACATTAAAGCCTGTGGGTTGCAGACGGGTGAACACGCCGAGTTTCAGTTTCAGCGAGAGGAGGAAGGCATCGAGGGCGTTGTTGTATTGGGAAATCACCTGCTTGTTGTTGATGGTCACTTTCGAGGCAGCCACCACGGGGTCAAGCAGTTCGTGGAGTTTCTGTGTGAAGTAGCCCATTGCCGCTTTCAGACGCTCTTGCAGGTGTTCGTTGCGAGCAAAGGATGTGCCGCTCTGCTGCATCAGTTGCATGTATTGCTGACGGAACTTGATGGCAACGGTCAGCACTTGGGCATCCAGTTCTGGCAGCACCTTCTGAAGCGTAGAAAGATAGTCGGGATAGGCTGCATACAGATGTTCATTCACCACCCGATAGAGGTATTGTGTATCCAGTTTCAAAGGCTGGAAATCAAACATTTCGTTCAGCAAGGTCAAGAAATAGTCGTACTTCATCTGCGGCAACTTCCCTTCCGTCTGCTGGGCTTCAGCCAGTTCGCGGTCGATGTAGGCATTGACAGAGGCATCCGTAATGACCGAACGCATCGCCAAGGGACGTGCCAGCACCATGCCTTCCAACGTGCGGCAACGGCTCAATGCCACATACACCTGTCCGTGGGTGAACGAGTCGTTGATGTCAAGCACGGCATGGTCGAACGTCAAGCCTTGGCTCTTATGCACCGTGATTGCCCATGCCAACCGCAAGGGATATTGCTTGAACGTGCCATCCACTTCCTCCCGAATCTCCTTTGTCTCCTCATCAATCACATACTTCGTATTTTCCCACACCAACTGCGGCACATACACCGTCCGCCTGTCCTCTTTACAATACACCACAATCTGCCGTTCGTCCGTTTCATCATCCCACACAAAACCCTTCACCACACCAATCTTGCCATTATAATACTCCTTCCCCAGGTTCGGGTCGTTCTTGATGAACATCACCTGCGCTCCCTCCTTCAAGATGAGCGTTTCATCGGCAGGATAACTGCTCTCAGGGAAGTTTTTGTGTATCTCCGCCACAAAACGCATTTCCTTCCCTTTCAATGCCCCAAGCATCTGCTCGTTATATTGCTGTGCCATGCGGTTATGCGTGGTCAATCGAATCCAATCCTCATCGGCAGACGGCTGAAAGTTTTCCACGTAGCGAGCATTCAGCGACCGCAACACCCCATCGTCAATCCGATTGTTCCGAATCTTTCCCAGAATCTCAATGAACGCCTCATCCTGCTGACGATAGATGTGCTTCAACTCAATCGTCACATATTGAATCTGTTGCAATGCCTTGCTGCCAAAGAAATAGGGTGTCTGATAATAAGGCGACAGCAACGCCCACTCGCGCTCTTGTGCCACAGGAGCCAACTGCTGCAAGTCGCCAATCAAGAGCAACTGTACCCCACCAAACGGCTTGCTCCTATCCCGATACTTCCGCAACTCCTGATCCACCGCATCCAGCACATCACACCGCACCATCGAAATCTCATCAATCACCAGCAAATCCAGCGTCTTGATGAGGTTCTTCTTCTCCTTGCTCATTCTGTAATGCGACTGTTTCTCCCCCATCTTCATCCCCGGCACCACAGGACCAAACGGCAATTGGAAGAACGAATGAATCGTCTGCCCCTGTGCATTGATGGCAGCCACACCCGTCGGTGCCAGCACCACCATCCGTTTGGGTGTCCGCTCTTTCAGGGTGCGCAAGAACGTTGTCTTCCCCGTTCCTGCCTTTCCTGTCAGGAACACCGACACGTTCGTACTGGTCACAAACTGCCACGCCAAATTCATCTCGCGGTTATGTTCGCCAGCATCCTCCCCTACTATCGACGAGTAGGTTTCCTCCTCAGGTATCAAATCCAAATAATCCATTGCTCTTATATTTGGGGCAAAGATACGATTAAGTGAGAGGATGACCAAATTTATTTGAGTTTTTCCGAACGTGAGTATCTTCGGCACAGCCAAAGATACGAAAAAATGTGAAATCAGCAGCACGACTTTAATCTTTTTCGTAACTTTGTGCATCCAATCAATAAAACAAGTTCGATTTATATATGAGACGATTCTTTTTATGGGTACTTCCCTTTTTGATGGGTGGCATTTGTCAAGCAGAGGACATCACCATCCGCTACAACGGTTCCACAGCCAAGGTGGAACAACAGACAAAAGACAGTGTGAACGTGACCATTGAAGGTTCACACGTAAGCATTGAAAGTTTCTATCAGGTACACAAACTCAGCATCCGCCTGACTGGAAAAAGCGATGACGGGCAACTCATCTTGAAGACAGCAGGCAAAGCAAAAGTGAAACTCGACAACCTGAATCTGACCAGTCAGGAAGGAGCGCCCCTGTGGTTGAAGAACAAGAAGAAAGTGGAGATTGTAGCGACGGAAAGAACGAAGAACACGCTGACCATCATGGCATGCAACGACACAGCCAACCACAAGTCCGCCACAATCTGGGCGAACAAGATTCTCTTTTCTGGGAAGGGCACACTGGATGTCATTGCCACAGGCGATGGTTGCCGAGGCATCAAAAGTAAGGACGACATCACCATCGAGGACATCACCCTCAACGTCACCACATCGGGCAACAACCTGGGTGAGAAGCCATTTGGCATGGGTGGTTTTGGCGGTGGTCCTATGGGAGGTGCACCTCCATTTGACTTTGAGAACATGCCCGAGGAAATGAAGCAGCAGTTTGAAGAGATGCGCAAGGAATTTGAAGAGCGGATGAAGAACGGTGACTTCCCGATGGGAGGCTTCGGTGGTCCTATGGGGGGCATGCGTCCTGAGAGAAACGACAGCACCCGACAAGGTGGCTTCGGGGGTCCCATGGGTGGCATGCGCCCTGAGAGAAACGACAGCACTCGGCAAGGCGGTTTCCCACCATTCGGAGGTGGAAACGATGATGAGGGTGAAGGTGGAGGCATGGCTTGGGGAGGCAAGCACAAATACGTCTCTCCCACCAAGGGCATCGCTTCGAAAGGTCAAGTCATCATCAACAGCGGTAATGTGACCGTTAGGACCAACACCCCTGGTGCAGAGGGCATCGAAGGGAAAGAGGGTGTCATCCTGAATGGCGGCAACGTGGATGTGCTGGCGACCGACGATGCCATCAATGCCAATGCGGTCATCGAGTTCAACGGTGCCAACGTCATTGCCCGAAGCACCACCAACGATGCTGTGGATGCCAACCTGCAAGGCGGTTTCATGCCATACTTCGGAGGTGGAGAAGGTGAGCAGAAGAACGACCCTGCCATCATCATCCGAGGCGGCATCGTCTATGCTTGGAGCCAGATGGGAGCCCCAGAAGAAGGGCTTGATTGCGACTTCTCCCCCATCGAGATTTCTGGCGGAAAAGTCTTCTCCATCGGTGCCGGCATGGGCGATATGCCATCAGTGCCCACCAACGAGACAGCCAAACAAGCCACAGCACTGCTCATTGGCATCAACATCGTGAAAGACGAACCCATCCAAATCTACGACAGCAAGGGGAGACTCATCGACACCATCACCGCACCATTCTCCCTGCGACGCAGTTCGAGCCTCCTCACCAGCCCATCCTTCAAGGTGGGTGAAAACTACACCGTCAAGACAAAGGACTACGAAAAGACCTTCACCTTGACGGAGAACTTCACAACCGTAAGATAACAGATATTCAATGATAAACAAAATTGTCGCCCCAAGAGTGTACGGAACTCTTGGGGCGACAATTTTTCTTCTTAGTTTCCTGCTTCAAAATCATCCAGTTTCTTCTGGTAGTAAGCACGGATGTCTGACCACTTGTAGTAAGGGAACTGGTCAGTCTTCACAGGCATGGTCGCCTCCTTCTCGTTGAGGAGCGCTTTCACGAGGATGTCGCCGTTGCCCTTCTTCGGGCGGTAGAACACCCACTGAATGTTGCATGCCATCGGATAGATGCGGTAGTTCACCCATTGGTCTTCCAGATGGTCGAGGTCTTCCACTTGACGACCACAACTATCCAGTTCCATCAGACAGGCAAGCGGCATCACACACACTTCATGTCCGAAACGAAGCGTAGCACCGTTCTTGAAGGTTTTACTCGTCAGGATGGTGTCAGTCGTTTCAATCATGTTGCGCAGCAGGTTCGCCTGCGAGAAAGGCATGATACCCTTGCTCTGAGGTGCAGGACCATATCCCAAGTACCAGTCGATGTTAACGATTTTCCAGAGGTCGAAGAGTTCTTCCTTGGTGAAGAGGTTCCACATATCTTCACCAAATCCGTGACTCTGCATATTGGTGATGACATTGAAGACTGCGCGCATGAAGGAGCGTGGGCGGAAGTCCTCATCGTTCCAAAAACTTTCATCCGTAAACAGGGCGCGACAGAAGCGGTCAGGGTGCGTGTATTCCCGTTTGTAGTGATCCACGATACTGCCACGGTTAGCGCTTGCATCTCTCAATCGTCGGCTCCATCCTGCGTTGAGGTACCATTGCAGCGACTCGCTCACGTCATTGTGCATCTTGAGGTCTTTGTTGAATGCTGTGATTTCCTCGCACTCTGCCACCATGCTGAGGATGCAGCGGATAACTACGGTGCTACGGGCATCTACTTCAGCATCGCGTCCGCTGAAGATTTCAGGGAAGTGTTCCGTCATGCGCTTTCCAATGCCGTGGTGTTGCTTTTCACCGATATCGGAGAGGTCGCCAAGTCGTCCTTGCGTAGTTGGATAAAAGCGTTCCATCTTTTCGAGCGCCTCGAGTCCAAGCACCGTCAACTTTCCCTGATCCTTGGCACGGCGAAGCGGACGGAGCACGTTGAGGTAGTCACCGTCACCAAGCAGCCAGCGCGAACCGTGACGACCATAGTGAGACATGTAGAATGGCTCGTAACCTTTGGGAGTCTTGGTCAGCGGCTTCGTCGGAGCTTGATATGCCATATAGTTTGAACCTGATTTCAAGATGTCGGCATAGATTTCCTCTTTAGCGGTTTGTGCCTGAGTCGAAGCAAGTGCCAGAAAGAATGACACAAATAAAAGAATTTTTTTCATTGGCTTTTAATATAGGTTTTAGTAAGTGTTAATCGTACGAGGCAAAGTTAGCATTACGTCCAAGGTCATGGTACGCATTCTGTAAGAGTTGTGGCGTAATTTCAAAGTCCCGGTTGACGGGTCTTCCCTCATCTTTCAGCGAGTGAGAGAACATCCAATCGTAGGTTTGATAGCAGTAGAAGATGCGAGCAGGGCGACCATGGTTGACACCAGGCATTCGAGTATAAATCAGACGCGAATCATCACCCGTCTTCTTGATGGCTTCCACCACTCGGTCTGATGCGGAAACAGGCACTGCCGTGTCTGCTGTTCCATGCACAATCCACATGGGGATGCGCGACAGCCCACTCAGGTCTTTCACCGTGGCTCCTCCACACATTGCCATGCCTGCCGCGATGCGGTCGGGGTAGGTGGCACACAAATCAAGCGTTCCGTACCCCCCAAGGCTCATGCCGTAGCAGTAGATGCGGTCGGAATCGACATTGTAGTGTTCCTCAGCCCATTCCACAAGTTTCATGATTTTGTCGGGATTCCATGCGCCGCCCGGATTCTGAGGTGCAAGGATGTAACAGTCAATGGCACGTCCGCGTTTCAGTGCCTCCATGGGACCGTAGCGCTTCACCTTCGCCAAGTCGCTGCCACAGAGACTCGCCCCGTGCAAGAATATAAGCAAGGGACGGTGGGTGCCATCGCTCTCGTCCTCTTCGGGACGATAAAACCAGAAGTTGTAACTGCCAGCCACGGTGTTGCGATACGCCTTGCTCGTGTCTTGTGCATGACCTGCTAAAGTACACACAAACACGACGATGAGAATGACAAATCTAAGCATATATGTTCTTTTCCGTTGCAAAGATACAATTAAATGAGCACAATACAAAATAAAATGGTCTTTTTTATCAAATCGCCCGTCAAGCCAGTTTTATCAAATCACTTTCTCATAGACCTTTTACAGCCTCTTCCAACTGTTTCAATGCCATTTCCAACACACTCCTTTGCGTTCCCACATTCAGTCGCATGAAACCTTCACCACCAGGACCAAACATAGCCCCGTCATTCAGTGCAAGATGAGCCTTATTGACAAAGAAATCTACAAGGTTCTGTTGATTCAAGCCCAACGCTCGACAATCGAGCCACACCAGATAAGATGCTTGAGGACGCAACGGCTTGATTTGTGGAATATGCTTTTGACAATAATCAATCAAAAACTCAATATTTCCTTCCACATACTTCACCATCTGCTGTCGCCACTCTTCTCCATGCTTGAAGGCAGCAATCGTTGCAATCGGTGCAAATATGTTGGGGTCGTTCAGTTCATTTGCCGATAGCCAATCATAGAAAGGCTTCCGCAGTTGTTCGTTCGGAATGATACACCATGAACTGACAATGCCAGCAATGTTGAACGTCTTGCTGGGTGCACAGAACGTGATGCTCACCTCAGCCGCCTCGTCACTCACCGAGGCGAACGGGATGTGCTTGTTGCCATACAATGCCATGTCGCAGTGAATCTCATCACTAATCACAATCAGGTTGTGCTCCTTCGCAAAATGTGCCAATCGCTGTAGTGTATCCCTGTCCCACACAATGCCAGCAGGGTTATGCGGATTGGCAAGGATGAGCAATCGACACTTCTCATCACACACCTGTTCAAGATTGTCAAAATCCATAGAATAAGAGTTCCCGTCTGCTTTCAGCGGATTCCACACCACTTCTCGCTTATTTCCTTGTGGTGTCAGATAGAACGGATGATAAATAGGCGGCTGCACAATCACCTTCTCGTCTGGTTTCAGGAAGAAATTGATGACCATGCCGATGCCTTTTACAATGCCAGGGATGTAAGTCATCCACTCCCGCTCCACCTTCCATTGGTGATGCTCCTCAATCCACTGTTGCACAGTCTGCCAATACTCCTTCGGCTCCACCGTGTAGCCAAACAGCGAGTGCTCCATCCGTGCCTTCAGCGCATCCGTGATGAAGGCAGGCGTTTCCCAATCCATATCTGCCACCCAGAGCGGCAACAAATCCGCTCTGCCATACCGCTCTGCCAACACCTCATGCTTCAAATCACCTGTTCCCTTACGGTCAACAGGTTTGTCAAAATCATACATCATATATTTTCACTTTATTTCCTGCTGCAAAAGTACACAAAAAATCTGACATACAAAGAGTATCACACGGAAAAAGCCCCACGCCGTCTTCACAGATAGCATGGGGCTGACAAAAAACTTCATCTGTTATGGCATTAAGCCATCGTTTTTGAAGTAGAAAAACTATTTCTGCTGCACGTCTGCCACTATTTTCTGAAGAGCAATGACCAGACGGTCAACCTCTTCCTTCGTGTTATAGACGGCAAATGTAGGACGTACCGACATCTCATAGCCAAGGGCTCGCAGGGCTGGCTGTGCACAGTGGTGACCAGCACGGACAGCAATGCCTTCCTTGTCAAGCAATTGCCCTACCTGTGGTGCGGGGATGCCCGGGATGTCGAGTGAGATGACGCTGACCCGCTTCTTGGGATTACCCATGATGGTGATGCCCGGTATGCGACTGATTTGCTGACGGGCATACTCGGTCAGTTCGTGTTCGTGGTGTTCGATGTTGTGGATTCCTACGCTTTGCACAAAGTCGAGGGCATAACCCAAGCCAATGGCATCGGCGATGTTGGGTGTGCCTGCCTCGAAACGTGCTGGAGGACCGTTGAACTCGGTGCGTTCGATGGTGACGTCTTTAATCATGTTGCCACCGCCTTGCCATGGTGGAAGTTGCTCCAAGAGTTCCTTCTTGCCATAGACGGCTCCGATGCCTGAAGGACCGTAAATCTTGTGTCCGGAGAACACGAAGAAGTCGCAGTCGAGGCGCTGCACATCCACTTGGGTGTGGGCAATGCTTTGGGCACCGTCGATGAGCACGGGGATATTGTGCGAATGTGCTGTGCGGATGATGCTTTCCACGTCGTTGATAGTGCCGAAGGTATTGTTCACATGACCCACACTGACGAACTTAGTGCGAGGCGTGATGAGACGTTCCAATTCACTCAGGATGAGGTCACCATTCTTGTCGATGGGGATGGCACGGAGTTCCGCTTTCCGTTCCTTGCAGATTTGCTGCCAAGGCACGATGTTGGCATGGTGGTCGAGCGTAGAGACGATGACGTTATCGCCTTCCTCCAAGTACTTCCTGCCAAACGTCTGTGCGATGAGGTTGATGCCCTCGGTGGTGCCACGCACAAAGAGGATGTTGTCCTTCGACGGGGCATTGATGAAGCGCGCCACCTTCTCGCGCGCACCTTCGTACTGGTCGGTGCTTCGAGCCGCCAACGTGTGTGCCCCACGGTGAATATTGGAGTAGTCGGTTTTGTAGAACTCGCTCAATCCGTCAATCACACGCAGGGGCTTCTGTGTCGTCGCGCCGTTGTCGAACCACACGAGGTCGTGCCCGTTCACCTTCTGATGCAGGATGGGGAACTGCTTGCGGATTTCGGTGGTGTTCACCGTGTCCGCCTCCTCGTACTGGAGGTTCTTGACTATCTCCGTCTCGGGAATGCCGATGCCAAAGCCGTTGTCTTTCAGCAGACATCGCTTCTCCTGTGGCTCCACGTCGTCACCCTCTGAAGGAACAACACGGGAAGGAGCCTCGTAGGAGGAGAGGTCCTCTGCAAAGTATTTGGCAATGACTCCCTTGAAGAGTTCGGTGCCAGCAGGGCTGAGGCTGCCTATTTGAGGGGCATCCTCCACGCTGCCCGTCAATGGAAGGTCGCCTGCTCCTGCCGATGGCACGGCGGCTCCCCCTGTTGGCAAGACACTTCCTCCCGATGGAAAGCCTGTGGGCAATGGCAATGCCGACAAGTCCAACTCGTCGGGTGCCTCGTTCGGCACTGCCACTTGCGGTGCTGTTCCCAAGTTCGGCAAGTCAAAGTGAAAGTTATCTAACTCGTTCAGATACATTACTTTTCTATTTTATTGCGGTGCTGATAATCGTGGTAATAGCCTACCTCTACGTTCTCGAGGACTGCAATGGCATCGTCGGTGAGGGAGGCAAGGCTGAAGTACTTCGTGAGCAAGTAACTTGCCACGCCGTACTGGTCGAGTCCCATCAGACGTGCCGAGAGGCTTGGAGCGATTTCGCCGGGGATGCCTGCCTGATGCAGACCTACGACTCCTTGCTCTTTCTCGCCTACACGCACAAGGATGATTTCGGTGGTGCCGACGCCACGGTTGGTCAGGTATTGTCCCTTCACTTCCACTTTGTCGGACGGGATGATGGGCACTCCGCGCCAGGTGATGACCTTAGTGCCGAAGAGGTCGATTGCCACAGGTGGCACACCACGCCAAGTGCATTCACGCTCGAAGGCGGCGATGGCGCGTGGATTGGCGATGAAGAAGGCTGGCTCTTTCCAGACGAGCGAGAGGAGTTCGTCGAGGTCGTCTGGGGTCGGAGTCCCGTAGCGCGCACTGATCTTGTAGCCCGGGGCGGTTTGGGCGAGGAGACCGAACTTCTTGTTGTTGATGAGTTCCCACTCTTGGCGCTCCTTGATGCTCTCGATGGAGAGGCGGAGTTGCTGTTCGAGTTGGTTGTATGGCGCATTGTAGAGGTCGCTCACACGGGTGTGTACGCGGACGACTGTCTGCAGGGTGTTGAGGGAGTATTCCGTTGGGTTCTCCTCGTAGTCGATGTAGGTTTCGGGGATGACGTTGTCCTCTTCATGTCCGCTCACCAGGTCAATGTGCTTCTCGCCGTGCTCGTTGACGGTGGCTTTGAGGCGCAGTTGCTTATCCACGGCATTGTTGAACTGGTTGCGGAAGTCGGGGATTTCCTCGATGAGGGATTCGAGCACGGGTGTGTCGAGCACCAGGAAGACTGAGTCGGTGACGGAACGGACGCTGACGGTGGAGTCGGCTGCGCTCAGCAGGTCTGCCTCGCCGAAGTATTCGCCATTGCCGAGAAGGGCGATGCGCAACTCCTCGCCGTGTGTGCCCGTGCTGATGACTTCAGCCTGACCGCTTGCCACGATGAAGAAGCGCTGCTTGTCCGTGCCCTGGGTGACGAGGTTCTTGCCGCGTGCCACTTCCACGGGCACGAAGTTGCGTGCGAGGCGGGCGACGATTTCCTGGTCGATGTTCTGGAAGAGCGGGATGGCGCGTAGGTTCTTTGCCGTGAAACTGGGCACGCCGTCGAAGTACTGAATCTCGATGCGCTCTGCCTTCTTCAGTTCCACCTTGGTGCGGTTGACGCGGTAGGTGCCGCTCTCCACCTGTGTCCAGGGGAGGAGTTTGAGAAGGAGTCTCGGTGTGATACTGCCCATCTGGGGGGGCGTCTTGGTGGTGTTCGCAAGTTTGCGAGCCGTTGCAGTCGTGATGCTGCGCTGAATGTTGTTGTCTGCCATGTTGTTGGTTTGTTTTTTAATCATCGAAAGTTGTTTTTAACGCTTCGCGTCTTCAGAAAAACCAGAAAAAACCAAAGAAAACCTCATAAAACCATCATCTTCTTCAAATGAGCCATTTGTTATTTTGGGTCTTTTTAGGTTTTTTCTTGTTTTTGAAAGACCGCTTGCGGTAAAATCACATCCGAAAATTCAGTTATTAATTAATAATGTATAGTGTTGTCTATCTCAGTGGAATTTTCTCTTTCACTTCGCCATCCACAATGCGGAAGGCGTTCAGTACAGGCTTCTCCTCTGCCAGGGAGAGGATGAAGTAGAGGATGTTGGGGTCGAGGGCGAGCCGCTTGTCCTCTTCCGAGGGACGGGAGGGGGAGGCGGGGTGGCTGTGCCAGTTGCCCACGATGCTGAGCCCCTTCTGCCGGGCATATTTCAGCATGGCGAACTGCTCCTTGGGGTCGAAGGTGAAGTGCTCCTCGGAGTGGTCGATGTTCGTCATGGGATAGTTCTCCGTGACGATGTCGCGGTCGGTGCCGAGCAGGTAGCCGCACGACTCCACGGGCGCGTCCTTCTGTGCCTGTGCCAGGATGGACTGGTAGGCGCTTTCGGTAATAATGATGTTCATTGCTTCTACTTGAGTTTGTTAACAGTTATTCGCTTTCGGCGGACGAAGAAAAAATAGATAAAAACAAATAAAAATAGATAAAAACAGGTTCTTCGTCATCATTTGTACAGATTTAAAAAACAAGTAAGACCTATTTTTATTTGTTTCTACTTGTTTTTATCTGTTTTTCTTTCGTCCGCCGAAGGCGATAAAAGCATTTGGCTTCACATTGTCTGATACCGAAATCATGTTACTTCTGTATAGTTACTTTGTGCACATTACCCTCCACGTGCTCCACCGAGAGCACGTTGTAGCCCTGTTCCCTTGCCGAGCGCGGCACATTCTCCAGCGGCTCCCCCTCGGTGAGGAGCACTTCGAGCGTGTCGCCGGGAGCGATTTGCGCCAGTTTGAGTTTTGTCTTCACGAAGGTCATCGGGCAATGCTCCCGGGTGATGTCGAGTGTGTGAGTTGCCATGTCTTTGTCTCCTTTCTTTTTGGTTTTTATGTTTCTGTCGGGTCCGGTTTTCGGGTTCCGGCGGTGCCTGAAATGGGCTTGCGGCGAAATCCGTTCCGGTGCAATGTCGAGTTAGCAAAAACTGCAGCGTCGCAATCAATTTATCGACAACGTCGTAATCAATTAATCGATAACGTCGTTATCAATTTATCGGCTACGACGTTCCGTTTTTGCAAGAAAAAATGCAGTTTTTTTAGTTAAATAACGTTAAGAAAATTTGGAGGTTCGGAAAATTATTCTTATCTTTGCCAGTGATGATATTCATCATGATGTGCTGGAGGCATCTTTTCGGAGGTGATGCAGACGGCACACCTTTTTATTTTCTCCCCTCCGCATCGGCTCGTCCGTGACTGCCTTGCTCAGATGAACATCGTCCTGCCCCCCTCGCTGATGTTGAGGAATGTCGCCACGCCCAGCACGTCCTTCACCTCGTGGATGAAGTCCTTCTTCTCCAGTCCGAGCACGTGCATCGCCATCTCACACGCATAGAGGTTCACGCCCAGCGCGTTGGCGGCATCCACCAACTCCTCCAGTGTCGCCACATTCTGCTTCTTCATCAAGTGGCGGAACACTTTGGGCCCGATGCCGCAGAAGTTGAACTTGCTGTTCGGTGCCACACTCAGTCCACCCATCATGAACCCGAAGATTCGGGTGAGCCACGAGCCGCCCGTGAAACTCCGTCCCCGCTTCTGCTTGATGGCATCCAAGCCCCAGAAGGTGAAGAAGATGTTCACCTCATATCCCACAGCCGCAGCCCCCGTCGCCAGGGTGAACACCGCGGTCAGTTTGTCGAAGTCGCCCGAGAAGGCAATCAATGACAGTTTCTTCTTTGTCTCCATATCACATATATATATTTATGAATAGTCATCACGCCTGTCAAGTTCTTGGGACAACGAATTTCACGAATGGAACGAATCGCTTTTTCATGTCGCAGGGCGACGACGAATGAAAACGAACGGGAGCCTCGGACGGCTCTGCCATGCGGCAGGCTCATTGCTTGTGGCGATATTCGTTTCCATTCGTTGCCGCTTGCGGCATTGCAAGAAAACAAATTCGTCATATTCGCAAAATTCGTTGTTCCAAAAAATAGCGTTACTTATCTATCATTCCTGTTCTGTTCAATGTCCTTTCAGGTCGCAAGCAGCCTGTTCGTAGTCAATCAGTTCCGTAATCGTGGGGTTCGCGCCGCAGATGGGGCACCGGTCAGTCTTCTTCACGTTGATTTTGCGGAAGTCCATCGTCTTCGCGTTGAACGTGAGCAACTTGTTCGTGAGCAGTTCCCCCACCCCTGTCAGCCACTTCAGCGTCTCCGCAGCCTGAATCGTGCCCAGCATGCCAGCAATGGCACCCAGCACACCTGCCTGACTGCACGTCGGCACCGCTCCCGGTGGTGGCGGAGTCTTGAACATGCAACGGTAGCAAGCCGTACCCGGCACATGCGTGAACGTCTGACCCTCAAACCTGAGGATGCCGCCATGACTGAACGGCTTGCCAGCCATCACGCAGGCATCGTTAATCAGAAACTTCACGGGGAAATTGTCGGTGCCATCGACGATGAAGTCATACTCCCTGACCAGGTCCAGCGCGTTGTCAGCCATCAGAAACTCTCTGTGCGTCTCCACCTTCACGTGGGGGTTAATCGCGTTGATGGTCTCCTTGGCGGATTCCACCTTCCACTTGTCCACATCGGGTGTGGTGTGGATAATCTGGCGCTGCAAGTTGCTCAGGTCCACCACGTCGCCATCCACGATGCCGATGGTGCCCACACCAGCCGCAGCCAAGTACATGGCAACCGGTGCGCCCAGTCCGCCAGCGCCGACCACGAGCACCTTGCCCTCACGTATCTTCTCCTGACCTTCCACGCCCACATCCTGCAACAGAATGTGCCGCGAGTAACGGTTCAACTCTTCTTCTGTGAAATCAAACATATCCGTCTTCTGTTAAATTCGACATATTCACCATCTCACATCATTCATTCGCAAGATTCGAAACATTCGCTGTTCCCCCTCCCATGAAGTACAAGAAATCCACCTCGTCGCCCTCCTTCAACTGAAGCGTCGAGAACTCTTCACGGTCAACGAACTCCTCGTTCACCTGCACACTCACCATTTCAGGCTGTGCCACATTGTTCTGCTTGATGATGTCTGCCACGGTGGCAGGGAGCAGCACCTCCTGCTCCTCACCGTTTACGATAATTTTTGCCATTTTGATTGAAGTTTTTTGTACAACGAATTTTCCAAATCTACCGAATGAAAACAAATGTATGGCATTTCCATTCGAAAAATCAGAATGATTTCATTCGTCGGGCTTGCCCATTTCTTATTCGGAATATTAGATATATTCGTTGTTTTTCTAATTAATTTTGTTTTTGTGTTATTCTTCTGAAAACAAAGCAGTGCTCAAGTAGCGTTCGCCAGTGTCGGGCAACAGCACCACGATGGTCTTGTCCGCATTCTCAGGGCGCTTGGCAATCTGGATAGCGGCATGAGCGGCTGCACCACTGCTGATGCCCACCAGCACACCCTCCGACTTTGCCAACTCGCGGCTCGCGGCAAACGCATCCTCATTCTTCACCTTGAAGATTTCGTCATACACCGCCTCGTTCAGCACACCCGGCTTGAAACCCGCACCGATGCCCTGCAACTTATGCGGACCCGGCTTGCCGCCCGACAGCACCGGCGAGTCGTAAGGCTCCACAGCCACCACCTTCACCTTGGGGTTCAGGCTCTTCAGCACCTCGCCCACACCCGTGATGGTGCCGCCCGTGCCCACGCCAGCCACGAAGATGTCCACACGTCCTGCCGTGTCTTCCCAAATCTCCTTCGCCGTGGTCGTGCGGTGAATCTGCGGATTTGCCTCATTGTCAAACTGCTGCGGAATGAAAGCATTCGTCTCAGCAGCCAGTTCCTTCGCCTTGCGGATGGCGCCCGGCATGCCCTCGTAAGCAGGAGTCAGCACCAACTTGGCGCCCAGACTTCTCAGGAGCGTCCTGCGTTCGATGCTCATGCTGTCAGGCATGGTCAGAATCAGTTTGTAGCCGCGCTGTGCAGCCACCAATGCCAATCCCACACCCGTGTTGCCGCTTGTCGGCTCGATGATGACGGTGTTCTTGTTGAGAAGACCCTGTTTTTCAGCCCTCTCAATCAGTGCCAAACCCACGCGGTCTTTCACGCTTCTGCCCGGGTTCAGATACTCCAGTTTCGCCAAGATGCGCGCCTTCAACTTCTGCTGCTTCTTTGTTTTCGACAGTTCCAGAAGCGGCGTCCTGCCAATCAGTTCAGTCAAACTGTTTGCTACTCTTCTTGCCATAGTGATTAAAGTTTTTTGTCTATAAATAATTTCTGGTGCAAAGTTCGTGGTTTTCACCCAATTGCCATATACCTTCTTTACGGCATTTTACTACCACATTTATGGTATTCCCTCAACCATCAACTGTCAATTGTCAACTCCCCACCGCTTGCACGATATCCTCAAACACATCCTCCACATCTTCTAAGCCCACTGAGAGGCGAATCGTCGTGTCCAGCACATCCATCTCCCTCTTCTGCGAACCGCTGAAAGGACCGAAAATCGTGCTGTAAGGATGAATGGCAAGGGTCTTGTTGTCAAACAGGTTCGTCGCCCTGCGCACCAACTTCAGGCTGTCGATGAACCGGAAGCACGTCCGCTTGTCTGCCAAGTCAATCGTCAGCATGGCTCCGCTGGTCTCTCCAAACTGCTCCCTTGCCAACGCATAGAACGGATTGTCCTCCAAGCCGATATAGTTCACCCGCTTGATTTCGGGCACCTCCCTCAACTTCCTTGCCAATGCCAATGCATTCCCTGCCTGCACCCTGTAACGTGCGTCCAGCGTCTCCAAGCCCAACGACTGCATATACGCTGCATGAGGCGCCATATAACTGCCCACATTGAACAGCAACTCGAACCGTATGCGCTGGTTCACCACCGGGAACGAACCATAGTCAATCACCAAACCGCCCAACGACGTCGCGCCGCCCGAGATATACTTCGTGGACGAAACCACCTCAATATCCACGCCCAATGCCTTCGCGCTGAACTGTGTGAACGGAATCACCGTCGTGTCGGCAATCAGCGGCACACCCTTCTCATGGGCAATTGCTGCCAACGCCTTGATGTCAGCCACCTCCATCTGCGGATTCGTCACAATCTCCATGAACAGACAAGCCGTGTTCTCATCCACCGCATTGCGCACAGCCTCCAAGTCCAGCAAGTCCACCATTTGGGTCTCCACGCCCAGCCGTGCCAACGTCTTGTTGAGCAACGCCACCGTGTTCCCAAACAGATGCTTCGACGTGACCACCTTCTTGCCCTGCTCCACCACAGCCAGCAGCGCATTCGTAATCGCCGCCATGCCCGAACAGAAGGCAAACACATTCGCTGCCCCCGTCAGAGCCTTCACCGTGTCCTCCAAGTGCATCACCGTCGGGTTCATCACCCTCGAATAGTCGGGAGCCAGCACCCTGCCGCAGAAAGCATCCGCCATCTCCTTCGCCGTCCCGAACTCATACGCTGCCGTGTGATACACTGGCATGGCAATCGCCCCGTATGCATCCGTGCGAGGCAGTTTCGTATCAATTGCTATTGTGTTCTTTCTCATATTCAATATAAAAGTTTAGCCGTTTTCGCCTTCGGCGGACGAAGAAAAAACAAATAAAAACAAGTAAAAACAAATAAAAACATGTTCTTCGTTTTTCTAACAGAAATGAAACAAGAAAGACCTGTTTTTATTTGTTTTTACTTGTTTTTTTCTGTTTTTCTTTCGTCACGCGAAGCGTAAAAAACACCCGAAATTTGAATTATATATAATACTCCACCATTTCCACCAGTCCTGCACGGAGGGCATACTTCGTAGCCTCATACACCGTGTTCACCCTGATTTTGCGGAAGATGTTCTTCTTGTGCGTCGTAATCGTGTGGATGCTCGAATTGCGTTCAGCCGCAATCTCCTTCACCGACTTGCCCAACGCAATCAGACGCAACACCTCACGTTCTGTAGCAGTCAGTTGGTCTTCCCGTTCAATCGGTGTGTGCGGTGTGAGCAGTAAGTTTGTCACTTGATGGCAGAGAAAACGTACACCCGTCACCGCACACTTCAATGCTGTGATGATTTCCTGCGCCGAGTCCGTCTTCAGCACCATGCTGAACTGCTGCTCCACACTCAACCGCCTGATGAGCCCTTCCGTCAAATCCTCCGAGAAGAGCACCCACAATGCAAAGGGAAACCGTTCACTCAGGTTCAGCAACTCGTCCGCACTGCCCAAGTCAAACAGGGTATAGTCAATCACCACAACCGATGAAGGATTCTCCTTCAGTTCCGCAATCAGTTCTGCCCGTCGGCTCAATTCCTTCACCACAAGGTTCTCCACACCCGAGAGTGCCCCACGGATGATGGTCTTCAAGCCCAACCGCGTCACATCCTGATTGTCCGCCAATATAATCTGTCTTACCTCTGCCATAACCATAGATGAAGTTTGTTTTGACTAACGTCTTATTTCTCTTTGCAAGGCATCGTCCTTTAGTTCGGTTACCTAACGACGAACAAAAGGTTTGCTCTGCCCTTGCTTCATTAATTATTTTTGTTGCAAAGGTAGGGATTATAGAAAAAGTGAACAACAAGAATAGTTCTCTTTAGAAAAATTTTCCACCCCAAACTCCTTCACTTCATTTTTTTTCTAAACAAGTGACTTATTCAAGTATCACTACCACATTTGCGGTACAGACATCGCCCACAAAGGGTATTTGGCAGATGGGGAAAAGTACGTACCTTTGCAGCCGAAATGACGAACGCAGCAAGAGCAGAGCCAAACTTGTTTGGACTATGCCTTGCAAGGAGGAATAAGACGTAAGTCAAAATAATATACATTTATAATGTGTAATTTATAATAGCCATGCGGTTTGTTGGCATCGCGTTAACCCTATTATACATTATAAATTTATATATTAAACAAAAAGGTTTATGGTAAAGAAAAGGTTGTTTTTGGCGGCATTGACAGCCGCAACGGTGCTGACCGCAGCGAGTCAGACCATCACGGGTAACGTGAAAGATGCTACAACAGGAGAAAGCATTATCGGTGCAACAGTCAAGTATGGCGATGCAAAGGGTGTGGTGACGAACTACGACGGAGAGTTTTCCATCCCAGTGAACAAACTTCCAGTAAAACTGAGTATCACCTATACAGGCTACAGGAAGCAGGACATCACGGTGTATGACGACGAGGAGGAAATTGAGGTGAAACTGACAGAGAAACGTAGTCTGCTGAATGATGTCGTCGTGGTGGGGTATGGCACACAGAGCCGCACCCAACTGACTGGTTCGGTAGTGACAGTGAAGGCTGATGTGTTTGAAAACAGTACCGCCTCAACATTGGACGGTGCTCTAAGCGGACAGGTGGCTGGACTGAATGTGACGGCATCGAGCGGACAGCCAGGAGCAGAGAGCAGTATCCGTATCCGTGGTGGCAACTCGGTGAATGCAAGCAATGAACCGCTGTATGTAGTGGACGGCTTCATCTACTTCAAGGATGCCAGTACAAGCAGCACTGGGTTAGGTTCGATTGAGAGCAGTCTGAATCCCTTAGCAACCATCAATCCTAACGATATCGAGAGCATCGAGGTATTGAAAGATGTGAGTGCCACAGCCATTTATGGGTCGAGAGGAGCCAACGGAGTCATCCTCATCACCACCAAGAAAGGCAAACAGGGCGAGAAGAAGGCGAATGTGAACTATGGCTACAGCCTTGGATTCAGCACAGCGGCAAAGAAACTCGACTTGCTCAGCGCCACGGAATGGGCACAGTTCCAAAAGACCTATTACAATAATAAAGGAGGCTACACCGACGAGCAGATTGCCACGTTAGGAAAAGGCACCGACTGGCAGGATGCCGTGCTCAGGACAGCCTTGCAACAGACACATGAAGTGAGCATCAACGGAGGCACAGAGAAGGGACGCTATGCCTTCTCTGCCAACTATGCCGACCAAGATGGCATCATTGTCAATTCGGGCTTTCAGCGTTACAACTTCCACACCAACGTGGAGTGGGAGTTGCAGAAGAACCTCAAGTTCGGCATCAATGCCACCTACGGACGGAGCAAACAATCAGGACTGACCACCACAGAGGAACAGGTATACAACTCCTCACCCTACTCAGCAGGCATCACCAACAGTTTTGTGTATGCCCTGCTCATGCCACCCGTGGTGCCAGTCTATCAGGCTGATGGGTCGTACAACTTCCACAACCCTTACGAGTATGCCTACTTTGCCATTGGCGACCATGCCTCCAACCCCCTGTATGACCTGAAGGAGAGTGTGGCAGAGAACATCAACAACTACCTGCTCTCCAACGTGTGGGCAACCTACAAACTGGGCGACTTCACCCTGAAAGCAGCAGTAGGTCTGAACAGCGAGAAACTCACACAGAACTACTTCTCGGGGGCTTACACCTCCCTGGGACTTGCCAACGAAGGTATCGGCGGAGTGGGCAACCGTCAGACCGACACATGGCAGCAGGAATATACCATCACTTATAATAAAGACATCAACGACAACCATCATGTGGATGCATTGGCTGGCTATACAAAGCAGAACACCACCTCGACCTACAGCAGCATCCGCACCAACCACTTCACCAACGAGACCCTGAAGCAGTACAATCTGGGCGACGGAGCCAATGTCTATACTCCACAGACAGGTATTGTAGAATCCACCTTAAACAGCATCCTCGCACGTGTGAACTACACGCTGTTAGACCGCTACAACGCCACTGCCACATTCCGTGCTGACCATTCGAGCCGATTCTCAAAGAAGCACCGTTGGGGATATTTCCCATCGTTGGGATTGTCGTGGAATGTGGACAAGGAGGCTTTTCTTGCCCATGCCACTCAGGTGGACTATCTGAAGTTGAGACTCACAGGTGGTGTAGTAGGCAATCAGGAAATCAGCGACTACGCATTCACCACCTCCTATGCCACGGGGTCGTATGCAGGTTCGTCCAGTTATGCCAAGCAGAACACAGCCAACGAGAATCTGAAATGGGAAACGACCGCCTCCTACAACCTCGGTGCTGACCTTGGACTCTGGAGGGGACGGTTCGGTGTGGTGCTTGACCTCTACTATAAGAAGACTTCCGACCTGCTGCTCGACGTGCCCATGGGCTTTGCCAACGGAGTGAGCAGTCAAATCCAGAACGTCGGCAACGTGGAGAACAAAGGTATTGAACTGGCAGTGAACGGTACACTGCTCAAGCGCCGCCACCTGCTTTGGACCGCATCTGCCAACATCGCCCACAACCATAACGAAATCACCGATATGGGCACCACCAACAACGTACTGCAAGGAGCAGACAATCAGCAAATCCTCCGCAAAGGAGAGGCTTTGGGTTCGTTCTACGGACTGAAATTCCTCGGCATTGTGCAGAGTGGTGAGGATGCAAGCCAGTTACCCACCGTAAATGGTTCCATCCCTAAGGCTGGCGACCTGAAGTTTGAGGACACTAACCATGACGGCAAAATAGATGGCAACGATCGTCAAATCCTCGGCAGCATCCAACCCGACTTCACCTATGGCTTCTCCACGCAATTGCAGGTTCGGGAATTTGACTTCTCCCTCACTTTTGCAGGCAGCCATGGTGCCAAACTCTACAATGCCTTGGGCAGACGGTTAGAGCAGACAGGTGACTCCTACAATGTGCTCTCCACTGTACTTCACTCTTGGACAGCCGAGAACGGTGGCAACACCCTACCCTATGCCAGCAACGACCGTCCCTTCTCCTACATCGACAGCCGCTACGTGCAGAGTGCCTCCTACCTGAAACTTCGCAACCTCACCGTCGGCTACCGTCCCCGACTCCCCAAGACCTTCCCCGTCGGCATCCGCATCTATGCCACTGCCTCCAACCTCTTCACCCTCACCCCCTACAAGGGATATGACCCCGAAGTGAGCAGCGGTACCGACAGCGGAGCCTATCCATCAGCACGAAGTTTCGTGTTTGGGGTGAATCTGACGCTGTAAAGTGAAAAGTGAAAAATTGGCTACCGCACTTGTACTACAACGATTTGCTAACTGTTGCGGTAGCCAATTTTTCACTTTTCATTTTTTCACTTCTACCCTCTTCGTGGTACACAAATACCTCACACTGGGGATTTCCCACATGGGGAAATGTCCGTAACTTTGCACCAGATTTCAAAACAAATAAAACACGACACATTATTATTAATATTTAAGGTAAAAGAAAGGAGACAAACACATGAAAAAGAATTTACTCCTTGCTGCGGTTGCAGCAACAACCCTCTTGGCAGGGTTCACATCATGCTCAGACGATGATGATGACAGCAACAACCAAGTGAACACTGGCAACGTGGCAGGAAACGATGCCGAAGCCCTCTCGCTGGTCAATGGTATTTACAGCCACTGGCAGCCACTCAGTTCTTCGTTCACGTTCATCATTGAGAGTGCCACCAACAAACTCATTTCCTTCGAAGGTGAAGAAGACGAGCCAGGTCCTGTGGTGAGCCGACTCGAACAGCAACCCACCACTTGGTATCAGGTGAAAATCTTCAACCACCTCTTCCTCGGCATCGCCCAGGCAAACGAAGCAATCTCCACCGTGCAGAACTCGTTGAATGAAGGTAAGATTTCACAGACAGGATACAATGCCGCCGTCGGAAAGGCAAAACTCCTTCGCGGTCTCGCCTATCTGAAACTGGCACAATTGTGGGGCGAAGTACCCGTCTTCACCGAAGCAGGTGGCAGCAGCACCACCCGTAAGTCCATCGACGAAGTGCTCAGTCAAGTGGTCAGTGACCTGACAGATGCAGAATCACTCCTGAAAGACTACGACGGCGACCCACGCACCCCATCCAAGCAGGCAGCACAGGGACTCCTTGCACGCGCCTACCTCTTCTGGGGCGACAACCCACTCTCTCAGAGCGAAGTGGCAGCGATTGCCAATGGTCAGAACGACCCTGCTTTCACCACTACTCCAAGCCGTCTGGAGAAGGCTGTGGAGTATGCCGACAAAGTCATCAACAGCGGCAAACTCGCCCTCGACCCCGACTTCTCAAAACTCTTCGGTCGTGACTATGAGAGCAACAAGCGTGGCACCAATGAGCATCTGCTCACCATCGCCCACGACGGCGATGCCACCGATGCACAAGGCAATCACCAGACACACTGCTCATGGACCTTCCCATTCCAGAACGGAGAGAACGGAAGCACCCTCACCGAGAACCACACCGAAGTGGCAGATGACGACCTCTATGACAACTGGTACGCAGAGTTCCCAACCGACAAGCGTTTGGCAAAGACTTATTTCACCAAGGTAAAGAATCCCGAGGACGGCTTCACCTACACCTACTACTCACCCATCTACACGCCCATCAACGGCAAGGGAGTTGACCAGAGTTACGAAGATGCTGAAAACCTCGAAATCACCTTCAACTCCATCGACCGCATCGAGATTCGCTACGCCGAAGTGCTGCTCACCAAGGCAGAAGCCCTCGTGCAACTCGGTCGCAACAGCGAGGCAGCCGCACCCTTCAACCAACTGCGCACCCGTGCCGGCATAGCCACCGTGACAGCACCCACCTTCGACCAAATCAAGCGTGAATGGGACTATGAGTTCACCTACGAGCAGTTCGACCTCATCAACCACTACCGCTGGAAGGACTACATCGCCTCCGTCAAAGAAGTCAGCAACTACAAGCACTTCGACTCATCTTATGCCACAGCAGGCGGTACGGGCAAGGACGGCAACACCGTCAGTTCCTTCTTCGCCAAAGTCTATAAGCACCTCCATGCCAAGTATGACAACATCCGTGGCAAGCACTACCGCCAACCTATCCCCACAGGACTCTCAGGCGAAGACCTTGGCATCACACCACAGAACCCCGGATATTAAAACGAAACGGTTTCATATAGGTTAGATTTATTTAGTGAAAGGGCTGGTACACCTAAGCACGAAAGTGTGCCAGCCCTTCTTATACACAAAAAAGCAACAACACAAACACAAAATAAACACACGACTATGACTATCAACAAACATTTCCTTTATGCAGCCACTGCACTATTAAGCGTGGCATTCATATCATGCAGCAACGATGATGACAACGATTCCAGTAATTCATCCTCATCATCCAGTGTAGCGTTCGATTCCCATGCCATAGACCTCGGACTTCCCAGTGGCAACCTGTGGGCAGACCAAAACGTGGGAGCCAATGCGCCTGAAGAATTTGGTGGCTACTACGCATGGGGTGCCATTGTCACCTATACATCTTACAGCACCGACACCTATGTAGTTGACACCGATGCGGCTGGTGCCGATTGGGGTGGCAATCCACTCTTCGACATTGCGACCCTCACGTATGGCGGAAACTGGCGCACTCCCAGTTATTCCGATTACAACGAGTTAATTCTCAATACCACAAAGGAATGGACAACAGTAAACGATGTGAAGGGGCTAAAGTTCATCGGTCCTAACGGCAACAGCATCTTTTTTCCTGCAGCAGGTTACGCCATCGAAGAAGGTTTCCAGCGTGTGGGTTTCCTCGGCGCCTACGTGTCCAGCACAGCCGACCCGGGGTACGTTGGGTTGGGTGTCAGGACAGAAATCAATGCTGGTGGCGCAGGACAAGCGGGCTACTACAGTTACCAAGGCGGTTCTGTGCGCGGCGTGAAAAGAAAATAACACAACAAAAGAGGGGGGGGCTGTTTTTTTGAAACGCCCCCCCTTGTTTTCCAAGTCCATCGTCATCACAAACTAACATCAATATGGTATTTCATCAGAACAGAAAGAATCGTACCTTTGCAGTAAAAACGCATCAAGCATGATTCATGTGACTACATACGAGGAGCGATACAAGGAGGATTTCATTCGCCTGAATCGTGAGTGGATAGGGACTTATTTCCGATTGGAAGATTCCGACCTGAAGACTTTTGCCCAGATTGATAACTACATCATCGGGGGTGGTGGACAAATCTTTCTTGCTGTAGATGATGAGTCTCATGAGGTAGCGGGTTGCTGTGCCCTCATCTTCCATCCCGAAAAAGACTGCTACGAACTGGCGAAGATGGCTGTGTCGCCCCATGCACAAGGCAAACACATTGGCTATGCGTTGGGCAATGCCCTTCTTGCGTATGCTCGTCAGTTAGGTGCCAAACGCATCTATTTAGAGGGGAACACCCACTTGGAAGCCTCCATCCATCTGTATCGTAAACTCGGATTCAAGGAGATTCCCTTAGAAGGTGCAGTCTATGAGCGTTGCGACATTCTGATGGAGATTCTGCTGTAAACCAGCACTTTCATTCACACTTAAAGTGAAGTCCACACATTCATGGTATTCATTTTACCATGCCTGTGGTATTTCTCACCCGACGAAAAGTCCGTAACTTTGCATCATCAAAAAACCTCGATCCTATCGACAGGTTCTCAAACAAAACATGCAGTAAGAACATCATAATATATTAGATAGAATTGAAAATGCCATAACTAAAAAAAGACGGAACTCAAGAGACTTTACACATCATGGGCAAGGATGCTTCGCGACGAAGCGTCCTTGCTTTTTGCATCAACATTTTCGCCTACCATAAAAAGGGTATTTCGTCACTACTTAAAAGTGTGTACCTTTGCAGCCAAATTGCGAACACCTGCGTTTATGACAAGAAAAGCAATCATATCCTTGGTGCCTTTCGCCCTCTTTGTGGGAACAGCCATCGGACTCTCCTTTGTGGGGGCTGTTGACATCAACCTGCTGGTGGGTGTCGGCATCGTGGCAATTCTCTTCGGTTCTTTCCTCACCCAGGAGAATGACACCTATTGGGAAACCATCTTCGACTACATGGGCAGCAAGACCGCCATGACTGCCACGCTGTTGTGGCTCATGGTGGGTGTGTATGGCAACATCCTGAAAGAAGGGCACATGGTGGAAGGGCTGGTGTGGGCTGCCCATCTGTTCGACATCAATGCCACAGGGTGTACGCTGGTGGTGTTCCTCTTTTCGGGCTTGTTCGCCATCAGCACGGGGTCGGGGTTCGGCACCATCAGCGCGATGAGCCTCACGCTCTTTCCTGCGGGCATCATGTTGGGGGCAAGCCCTGCATTATTGGGTGGTGCCATTCTTTCGGGAGCAGCATTAGGCGACAGCATCGCCCCCGTGTCTGACACGGCTGTCATTGCAGCCACCACACAGGAGTACGCTGACGGGAAAAGAGTTGCCGACATCGGAGGAAGCGTGAAGAAGCGTCTGCCCTTCGTGCTGGCAGCCTTGGTGGTGACTTTCATCACTTACAGCATGGCAGGAGGATTACATACGGCATCCCTGCATCCAGTACAGAACAGCACAGCCGAACATCCGCAGGGCTTGGCATTGCTCATCCCCACACTGGTGGTCATTGGGCTTTCGTTCCGAAAAGTCAACATCTTCGTTTCTCTTGCCACAGGCATGGCTGTAGCCATAGGCATCGGGCTGCCTCTCCATCTGTTTACACTGGATAGCCTCGTCTGCATCGCTGACGGCAAGGTGAGCGGTGCTGTGGTGGAAGGCATCGGAGGCATGGCTAACATCTGCATCCTCCTGATGGTGGTGGTGTCATTGTCGGGGCTTATCATCCGCAGTGGCTGCATGGAAAGCATCACGGGCACACTCAATGCGCATGTCATCCGCTCACCACGAAGTGCGGAACTCACCATCTTCTCGCTCGTGTCGGTGGCTGGCATTCTGATAGCAGCGGTCAACACAATTGCAAGCATCTGTATTGCGCCTTTCGTCAATAGCATCGGCAAGCAGCACGGGCTGCATCCTTACCGACGCGCCACCCTGCTTGCCACTGTCATCTGCACCTTTCCCTTCGTCCTGCCATACGGGGGCTGTGTGCTCCTGCTGCAAAAAGGAGTGGAAGCATCTGCATGCGGTGTCAACATCCAGGCAACCGACGTGTTTTTCACGGCATTCTATCCGTGGGCATTGCTGGCAATGATGCTGGTGGGATGCCTCACGGGCTATCAAAGAAACATCCCATGAAAGAATTGACAAAACTGATTCTCGACGACATGCATCCTGCCCTTGGGGTGACAGAGCCTGGTGCCATTGCCTTTGCGGTGGCTACTGCCAAGGAGCATGTGAGCGGCACCCTGCAAGAAGTTCGGCTGGTGCTCAACAGCGGCATGTACAAAAATGCTTTCACATGCGGCATTCCCAACAGCCGCGAGGTGGGCAACGAACATGCAGCCGCCCTTGGTTATGTGGCTGCCGATGCCAGCAAGGGTCTGGAGTGTCTGGAAGGTGTGAAGCCTCACCATAACCGAGAAGCCCGTGCATTGGTAGAAACAGGCAAGGTGAAGGTGGAGTTAGGAGAAATCAGCAGCCGCATCCACATCTATGCCGAAGTGACGACCGATGAGGGTAGTGCCAGCGTGACCATCGAGGATGCCCATACAAATATCGTGGAAATCAAGGAGAACGGAAGGCTGTCTTTCTCCTCACCCTCCTTACAGGGAATGAGGTCTGAGACTGTTCCTGTCCCTATCCACCGCTATACCCTTCGCCAACTGCTCCACTATGCTCAATCGGTTCCCATCGAGGAAATCCGTTTCATCCATCGGGCATACGACCTCAACCTTGCCCTCTTCGAGCAAGCCATCAAAAGCCGACGAACGACTTTTACACATTATTTATATAAGAAGAACGGAGAACGTATCATTTCCGACGACGAACAGCAGTCAGCCTCTCTGCTCTGCAACGCCGCCATCGAGGCACGGGTGCTGGGTCTGTCCCGACCTGCCATGAGCATCACGGGCAGTGGCGCTCACGGCATCATCGCCACCCTGCCCCTCTATGCCTCCCAGCAAGTGAATGGCTACACGGAGGAGCAACTCCTGCGCGCCACAGCCCTGAGTTATCTGGTCTGCATGTACATCAAGGAGCACTCGGGCAAACTCTCCGCCTTCTGCGGATGCGCCATTGCTGCTGGTACAGGCATGGCATGCGGACTGGCATATCTGAAAGGTGGCACACTCAAAAACCTCACGCTCACCATTCAGAACATGGCATCCTCCATCACCGGCATGATTTGCGATGGTGGCAATCATGGATGCACGATGAAGGGTGTCGTGGCTGTGGATGCAGCCTATCGTTCCGTGGATTTTGCCCTTCACGGCATCACCATCGAGCCCATGCACGGCATCAATGGCTCCACCCCCGAAGCCACCATGCGTCACATGGGGTTGATTGCATCTCCTGGCATGGAGGGGACGGAAGAGGTCATTGTACACCTGATGAACAGGAAAATGACGAACGCAGCAAGAGCAGAGCCAAACTCGTTTGGGCTATGCCTTGCAAGGAGGAATAAGACGTAAGTCAAAAAGTTTACATGTTTCAGAAAAAAGTCGTAACTTTGCAACTCCAAGACCAACAACAATGAACACAAAATATTTTCTTGCAACTATCATTTGGATGGTGGGAATGAACATCACCGCCCAAACGGATTCGCTCCAATCGAGAGGTTTGGACGATGTGACGGTGACGGCACGTCCTTCAGGCATGCTACGGATGGGCGGTGCCGAGAATGGGATAAAGATGGGAAAGGCGGAACTGTTCAAGGCAGCATGCTGCAATCTGGGAGAAAGTTTCACAACGAATCCGTCGGTGGATGTAAACTATTCGGATGCCACGACGGGTGCCAAGCAAATCAAACTGCTGGGGCTGAGCGGCATCTATGTGCAGATGCTGACAGAGAATCTGCCCAACTTCCGTGGGGCAGCGGCTCCATACGCGCTCGACTATGTGCCAGGACCTTGGATGAACAGCATTCAGGTGCCGAAAGGTGCCTCGTCGGTGAAGTATGGCTATGAGAGCATCACGGGACAGATTGACATCGAGTATTTGAAGCCTGATGCCGACCCAGGGATGACGGTGAACCTATATGGCAACACCTTAAGCCGCATGGAGGCAAATGCCGATGGCAACATCCATCTGGACGAGCATCTGAGTGCGGAGGTGCTGCTGCACTATCAGGACGATTGGGGACACCATGACGAGAACGACGACGGTTTTCTCGACCAACCCAACGTGCGGCAATGGAACTTGCAGAACCGTTGGAAATGGAGGGGTGACCACTACCTCTTCCATGGTGGACTCAGCATGGTGAAGGAGAAGCGAGAGGGGGGGCAGAATCACCATACGGCTCCCAATAGCCATCATCCCTATGCTATAGGGGTGGAAACTGACCGCTACGAAGGCTACATGAAGCATGCCTTCATTCTCAATGCTGAACATGGAACCAACATCGCCCTGATGGCTAACGCCTCACTGCACAAGTTGGATGCCACCTACGGACACAAGACCTACAACGTGGATGAGAAGACAGCATACGCACAACTGATGTTCGAGACCAACTTCACCGAAGTACACAACCTCTCCGCTGGAATCTCCTTCAACCATGACTATCTGACCAAGGATGACAAAGAAACCACTCCCGGCATCTACACTCAGTACACCTACAACCTTGCGGGCAAACTCGTTGCCATGGCTGGAGTCCGTGCCGACCACAGCAGCCGCTATGGCACATTCGTCACCCCACGTTTCCACCTCAAATACACTCCTGCCGACTTCCTCACCCTCCGTCTCTCTGCTGGCAAGGGGTATCGCACGGTGCATGCCTTGGCAGAAAACACTTACCTGCTCTCCAGCGGACGCACACTCCTGATTGATGATCTGAAGCAGGAACGGGCTTGGAACTACGGCATCAGTTCGGCTTTCTACATTCCGCTGTGGGGCAAGACCCTGAAACTCAATGCCGAATACTACCATACGCACTTCAGCCAACAAGCCATCATCGACTACGACAGCGACCCTACCCTGCTGCGCATCACCAACCTGCAGGGGCGGTCCTATTCCAACACTTTTCAGGTGGATGCCACCTACCCCCTCATCGAAGGACTGGAACTCACGGCTGCCTACCGTCTGAATGACGTGAAGACGACCTACAACGGACGACTGATGCAGAAGCCCCTGACCAGCCGATACAAAGGACTTGTCACTTTGAGTTACAAGACTCCACTGGAATTGTGGCAGATGGACGTAACCCTGCAACTGAACGGAGGCGGAAGAATCCCTCATCATCTGGAAACATTGGATAATGGACAATGGACAACAGACAGCCGTACATCTTTTCACTCCTACCAGCAACTGAATGCGCAGATTACCCGTTGGTTCCGCCATTTCTCCATCTACATCGGCGGCGAGAACCTAACGGGATTCCGCCAGAAACAGACCATCATCGATGCCGCAAATCCTTGGGGCACCACCTTCGACCCTACACTGGTGTGGGGACCCGTACATGGTGCACTCGGTTATATCGGCATCCGTTGGAATTTGAACAATAGATAATTCATCATTGATAATTCACAATGAACAATTCATATAAAAAAGGAATGATTATGACACGTACAAAAGCACTTTTCATCGCATTGGCAGTATCTGCCGCCTGCTTTGCCAAGGACATCCAGAAAATCGTCTTCACCACCACTCCACAGATGCACTGTGAGAACTGCGAGAAGAAAATCAAAAACAACCTCCGATTCAAAAAGGGAGTGAAGAAGATTGAAACGAACATCGAAAAACAAACGGTCACTGTGGAGTATGATGCGGACAAAATCACCGCAGAGCAACTGCTTAAAGCCTTCTCCAAGTTTGGCTATAAGGCTCGTCAACTGAAAGAAGGAGAAAAAGTGAAGAAGAACTAAACGAGGTGTCCCCCCCTGCTACCACTTTTATGGTACATCCATACCTCACAATGGGGATTGTGGGGGTATGGAAATGTCCGTACCTTTGCAAAAAAATTTGAAAGGTCAATGTATATGAAAAAGGTATTAGGACTGTTTTTAGTGCTCGTGGCAGGACTGGTGTCGTGCAACAGCAATGACGATGAGAATGGTATTACAATTGATGGCATCACGATTACGGACGATGTGGACTGCTGCTCGGCTGAGGAGGCTCTGCAGGTGTATCGGTTCTTGCAAGGAGTGAGCATCATTCCCGAACTCTCGGTAGAAGTGGATGGCAAATACAATGTGTATGCCTATTCGAAAACGGGGTCGCTCCACACGGGGTATAACGAACTCTATTTTGTGGCGACGAAAAAGATTTCGGGCAATTACGTGAAGAACTTCGAGGTGAAGAACATCACGCCACTGATGTATATGACCCAAATGAACATGAGCCACAGCACACCCGTGTCGGCTGGAGTGGAGAGTTTCAACGACGGCTATCTGGCAGTGAAACGCGGATGGGTGTCTTTCCTGATGAACAGCAGCGAGAACGGCTCATGGACGATTTCGTATGACGTGGATGTGTTGGGCAGCACAGGAGGCACAGGAAATGTGAACATCACCGTGGATGCCTTGCCTGATGGACAGGAATGGTTGAAGACGTTCAAGGTGGGCGACGAGGTGTATGTGCTTTCGTTGGTGAATCCGACGGATTGGCAGACGGGCACGAACGCTATCCAGGCATACGTTTCGAAGAAGAGCCAACCCATCACCACACCATACGCTTTGGCTACAGAGAGGTTCACCATCGAGATTGACCCCCGCATGCCCGACATGGGCAACCACACCTCGCCCGACAATGTGGCTCTGACGCGGCAGGAGGATGGTTCATACGTGGGCAGGGTGAACCTGACCATGACTGGCTTGTGGCGCATCCACCTGACGGTGAAGGATGCTGAGGGTAACATCGTGGCTGGGGGCGATGACTTGAAGGACGGGCTGAGTTCGCTGTACTGGGATGTGACGATTTAGGAATTATTTTCTTATGCTGGGTGCGTTATTGTTATTCACTTCAGGTGTCTTCCCCGTAGATAGCATCGACAACGGGAGTCATACGATTGATGAGGTCGTGGTGGTGTCCTCCCAATCGGAGGGACGGAAGCGGTCGGCAAAGGGTGTGGCGGCAAGCATCGACGAGCACTTGTCGGAACTCTCGCACGTGAATCTGGTGCGCCGTGGTTCGTATGCTTGGGAGCCTGTGGTGAACAACATGCAGACGGAGCGTGTCTCGACCACCATCGACGGCATGAAGATTTTCTATGCCTGCACCGACAAGATGGACCCTGTGACGAGTTATGTGGAGAGCAGCAACTTGCAGATCATCTTGCTCAACTCAGGGCTGAACGGCAATCCGCAATCGACTGGCAACATCGGAGGGAGTCTGGATTTGAAGTTGAGAAGGGCAGGGTTCGGTGGCGAAAGTTTCCATCTGAATGCTGATGCCGGCTACGAAACAAATGGGCATCTGCAAGTGTATGGAGCAGACGCATCGACTTCGTCTGACAGGTTCTACATGAACGGAGGTGTCTTCTACCGACATGCCGACAACTACAAGGAGGGAGGCGGTAAGGAGGTGCGGTTCTCGCAGTTTCAGAAGGTGAATGTGTTTGGCAATGTGGGGGTGAAGTTGACGAAACAGGATGTGGTGGAGGGCACTTTCATCTTCGACCGTGCCAACAATGTGGGCTATCCTGCCCTGAACATGGATGTGAAGAAGGCGGAGGCGTTCATCGGTTCTGTCGCTTACAAAAGGCTGTTCGACCATCCTGTGCTGAACACATGGGAGACGAAACTCTACTACAACCACATCACCCACGTGATGGACGACACGAAACGTCCTGACGTAGAAATCCACATGGACATGCCCGGCAAGAGTTGGACAAGCGGACTCTACAGCCTCCTGTCTGCCAGCAAGGGGGTGCATGAGGCACAACTGAACTACGACCTGTACTACAACCGCCTCTTTGCCGACATGACCATGTACCCTGGCGGTGCGGCACCCATGTACATGATTACATGGCCCGATGTGGGCACACTGAACACAGGTGTGGCACTGACCGATGCCATCTCCCTACCCCATCAGCAATCCCTCCACCTGTCTGCCAAAGTGGCTGTGCAGTGGCAGAAACTGAACAGCGAAGAGGGCTATCATGCCTTGCGAGTGTTCTTCCCGGGCATGAAGGATGCCTATCAGCAAACCACTGGACGAGTGGGAGCGAGTTACGCATGGAGTCCTGCACATTGGGACTTCTCTTTGGGCACAGGATGGGGAAGCCGTGCGCCGACCGTGACCGAGGCGTATGGCTACTATCTGAACAACACTTTTGACCAGTACGACTACATCGGCAACCCTCGGCTGAAGAACGAAAGTGCCGTAGAACTGAACGGTGCTGCCAAGTGGCACCCCCATCCACGCTTCAACATCGGTGTGGATGCCAATGCCTTCTTCTTCTCCAACTACATCATCGGCGAGTTTGAAGACCGCCTCTCCCCCATGACCGTCGACGCCGAAGGCGTGAAAGTGTATGGCAACATCGACCATGCCACCATCGTCAACACCTCCCTGAAGACAGAGTGGCAAGCCCTGCCCTGGCTGTCATGGCACACAAGCCTCAACTACAGCATCGGGAAGGATGCCGAAGGTGACCCCCTGCCGCTCATCTTACCCTTAGCCTACGCATCTTCCCTCCATTGCCAACTGTCAACCATCAACTGCCGACTGACCGTGCGAGGCAATGCCCGACAGGTACGCTACGGCAAAAAATATGGCGAGACAGAAACACCTGCCTACGCCATCGTCAACCTCAATGCCGACAACACTTTCTCCATCCTAAAGACCCGCATGACCCTCCGCGCAGGAGTGGAAAACCTCTTCGACAAAGCCTACTCCACCTACTCCGACTGGTGCAACATTCCCCAAAAGGGACGGAATGTGTATGTGAACCTCAACGTGTCGCTGTAAAAAGAGCACCCCACAATACCTTTTTCATAGAACGTTCACACCTACAACCTCCAACCCCTTCATATCCCCAGCATCTTCCTTCCATAGCCTATAATCTCTTCCTTCCACAACCTCTAAGTCATTTAGCCTAACTATCCAAATTCATTTAGCCTGATTACACCTCAAAATTTGGCTTGAATATAACTTTCAATTTGGCTTGATTACACTTCAGTGTATTCAAGCCAAATTATTTTGTATAATCAAGCCAAATCTATTTTTATAATCAAACTAAAAGTTTTAGTAGTCATGTAAGGCTGTGAGCAGAGGTTACGAGTGGTCGTTATTAGAAGCAATGGAAGACAGAGCACAGAGGTGATGGAGTGACACCGTTCTTCAGAGCATAGGACAATGGCTTGGGGCTACAAATTGAAAAAATACATGATTCAGTTCGTGCTGGTAATGGTCAATGCAATGGAGTTGACAAATGAATATAAAGAATATACAAACGGCAAGTGAATTGAATATAAAAGCAATTTTTCCACTCATTAACAGTAGATTTTCATCCGAATAGCACTGACTTTGAGAATTTTTGTGTAAATTTGTAGCCTAATTATAAGCATACAAATGGACGGATTTAAAAGTATAGAGATAAAGAAATTCAGGGGCATAGACCATTTGCTCATTGAAGACTGCTCTCGCGTGAATGTGTTCCTTGGTCAGAATAATTCTGGCAAAACAACCGTACTTGAGTCTATAGCGATGTTGATGAGTATGTCAAATCCAGACATACCCCAGGCTATTAATGCTGTACGTGCCCGCAAGCCGTTTAGCAAATTTATAGATATTCAGTACTATTTCAACAATCTGGATGTTGCAACACCTCCGGAAGTGAAGGCTGAACAGACGGATGGTTTTTCCCGACATTTGAAGTTTGCATTATCTTATGTGTTTGATGAGTTGGCAGATCCTCAGAATGAGCCGCAACAGCAGATGGGGACTGTCAAGTATGTCAATACGTTGGAAATGAATTTCGATATTTCTAATGGAACGTTTAAGCAGAATTATCAGAGTTGGCTGCGAGTAAACTCACAAGGCTTGGTAGTCAACCGAAAAGTGGCAGACGGGTATCTGGAAAATAAGAGAGCATGGCTGACCCCATCGGATTTAATGACGAGCAATCTGGCTAATGACTTGGCTGAGTTGTTCAAGCGCAATCGGAAGGACGCAATTCTGGCATTGCTGAAATTGTTTGATTCGCGTATTAATGGGATAGAGATTCTTACAGATGATATTTATGTTGGATTCGAAGGTATGGCCCAAATGCTGTCTCAGAGCATGATGGGTGACGGTCTGCGCCGTTATTTGAACATTGTGGCTGCTGCCGCTAATCCTCTTACGAATATCCTTCTTATTGATGAGATTGACAACGGGCTTCATTATTCTGTCTACAAGAAGTTGTGGCAATCTTTGTTTGCTTTGGCTAATGCAACAGACAAGCAGATATTCGTATCCACCCATAGCAAGGAGACCTTGTATTATCTAAATGAAATGCTACAAGAGACCCCTGCCTATCAGCCAGATATGCGGTTATTCACTTTAGAGAGGACTATCAAGAAAGGTATGCAGGCTTATATGTATACATACGAAGGACTGGCTGAGGCTTGTGATAATGATGTCGAACTAAGAAGTATTGTGTGATGAAAGACATATTTACAATCTTTGTTGAAGGCATTGCAGACAAAGTGTTCTTCAGGCAGTATTTACATCATCTTTTCGGAATCACCGTTCCTGATAATCGAATTCAGAAGTTAGACGGATGGATAAATCTGAAAGGCTTGACTTGGCAACAGCGAATGAGGACAAATACTGCTAATGGAGGTACAAATATTGTCATCATAGATGCAGATGCTGATATAGAAGCGAGACAAGCAGACATCCTATCATGGAAACAGCAACATGAATTGGAGTTTGTACTGTTTCTTCTCCCCAATAATCAAGATGCTGGCGCTTTGGAAGATTTGCTCGAAAATATCATCAATCCCAACAATCGCCCCATCATGGATTGCTGGGAAAACTATGAGAAGGAACTTGTCAAGTTGGACATTCCTGGGCGAACGCCTCCACCTCTGACAACTCCAGCCAAGAAAACAAAGATATATGGTTATCTTGAAGCCTTGTTAGGCGAGTCAAAAACACAAAAGAACTTGATAAAGGAGGCCAATCGTAACTACAAAAATACCCAGCATTGGAATCTGGATGCAGAGTATCTGAAGCCTCTAAAGGATTTTCTGGAGCAGAACTTGACAGAGCGTATCCAAGAGGACGAGAAGTGAGTTAATGAGTAACTTAATACATTCAGTGGGTAACTCGGAAAAGTTAGTGGGAAAGTCAAATAAAGCAACATGATACAATTAGATAATCTTAAAGAAGTTTTGTCTGCGATAGGCTTTGTCCGTGAGTCTATGGGTGAATTCTATAAACGAGAATATGGAGCCTGTGTGGTTTCTGTTGATTGTGATAACAAGAAAATCATATACCCAGAAGATAAAGGACTAATTGTAAATGACAAAACAACAAGCAACTTTGAACATCCTGAAAATTTTGTTGTTTTGGAATGTGTCTGCCGTTTGTTAGAAAAAGGATACAGACCCGAACATATTGAATTGGAACCACGATGGACTTTAGGGCACGATGCAAAAGGCGGTAAGGCTGATATCCTTGTTAAAAATAATGAGGGAAAGTCTTTGCTCATCATTGAATGTAAGACTGCGGGCACAGAGTTCAATAAGGAAAAGAAAAACACAGAAGAGGATGGTGGTCAGCTCTTCAGTTATTGGCAACAAGAAATATCAACGCGTTGGTTGGCTCTATACGCTTCTGATTGGAAAGAAGACACACTTACGTACAATTGTCTGGTTATTAACTGCTCTGACGATGCTAACATCGTAAAAATGGCAGAAAAAGACAAAGACGTTAAAATCTATGCTAATGCCCGTAACGATAAAGAACGTTTTGAAGTTTGGGAAGAGACCTACCAAAAGCAATGGCTTGATGATGTTGTCTTTAATGAAGAAAGCCAGGCTTATAACATAGGAATACCGCCACTAAGAAAAAGGAAACTGAAAGACTTTACACCCGATGACCGTATCGTGAATCGTTTTGAGGAGATACTGCGTCATAACAACGTGAGTGATAAAGAGAATGCGTTTAACCGTTTAGTTGCTCTTTTCATCTGCAAACTGGTAGATGAAATAAAGAAGCAAGACTTTGACGTGGTTGAGTTCCAATACAAGCAGGGACAAGATACTTACGAAATCCTACAAGACCGTCTTCAGCATCTCCATCAGCAAGGCATGGAAGAGTTTATGAAAGAAAAAATCTTCTATGTGGAAGCCGACTATGCAGAAAGGTTATTTAAACAATATACAGGTCGGCAGCGTAAGGCTGCTATAGAAGACCTTAATCGCACCATACGAATCCTAAAGTTTTA
This sequence comes from Bacteroidaceae bacterium, assembly GCA_017470525.1. Taxonomy (GTDB): domain Bacteria; phylum Bacteroidota; class Bacteroidia; order Bacteroidales; family Bacteroidaceae; genus Minthosoma. The sequence continues at coordinate 2,728 of JAFUYM010000061.1, read as the reverse complement.
CAGCAACAATGATTTTGCGTTTAAGGATGTTCACAATGAGGAGCTTTTCTATCAGAATGGAAAGATTCTTGTGGAAGTAGTGCAATTGTTTCAGCCATATCGCATTGTATATCCAAGTAAGCATCAGTTCCTTGGTGATCTATTTGAACAATTGTTGAACAAGGGGTTTAAGCAAAACGAGGGACAATTCTTCACACCAACTCCAATAACTCGTTTCATTTGGGACTCCCTTCCTCTGCAGAATTATATTAATGAACACGATTTGCCACGAGTAATTGATTATGCTTGTGGCGCAGGTCATTTCTTGACAGAAGGAGTGGAAGCCATTAATGCAGTACGACCAGACGGAGATAATAGTTGGGTGGAAAAGCATATTTATGGAGTGGAAAAAGACTATCGCCTGGCTCGCGTTTCAAAAATCTCCATGTTTATGAATGGTGCAGGTGGTAGCAATATCATTTTTGGTGATGGATTGGAGAATTACCCAGAGAAAGACATAACACCCGCATCTTTCGACATTTTAGTTGCAAATCCTCCGTATGCAGTAAAAGGTTTCAAACAGCACCTAAAGTTGAAGAACAATGGTTTTTCAATTCTTGATAAAGTAAGTACTGATGGTGATGAAATAGAGATGTTGTTTGTAGAACGTATTTCTCAGTTATTGAAACCAAAAGGTATTGCCGCTGTTGTTCTCCCCTCATCTATCCTTAATGACACATCGTCAAGCGGAATAGCAGCCCGCGAAAGTTTATTGCAGAATTTCTTTATTCATTCGATTGTTGCATTTGGCAGTCAGACGTTTGGGGCAACAGGCACAAACACCGTTACCCTATTCCTTGAAAGATTCAACGAGCCGCCTCGTCTTGCAGAACTTGCACACGATACCGTCAATGGTATTCTTGCAAATGGTGGTGATGCGGAATGGGAAGACAAACAAGTGCTTGAAGCGTATGTTTCACATCAAAAAATAAACCTCGACACATACTTGCACTTTATAAAGAAAGAACTTTCCAAAGAAGATATTCTTTCTAATGCTTATCTGAAAAGCTATGCAGAAACATTTGCGTGGGAATCTATTAAATACCCCCAACGCAGTAGCGATGCAGAAAAGGCACAGATACGTAAGGACAAGTTCTATGCATGGGCATTAGCTATTGAGAAAGAAAAACTATATTATTTCTCATTGGTTTATCAGCAGCAAACACTCGTTATAACTGCTCCTTCTGAGAATAAAGAACAAAAAGACTTCTTGGGCTATGAATGGAGCAACCGTAAGGGAGCAGAAGGTATAAAGATAAAGCAGCCTGGTGGAAAACTATATAATGCTGAAGACCGATTTGCAAGAGGTACATTGGCATGTGCAGTAAGAAACTCCTTCCATGGTGCTTCTATCCTGGGGCTTTCTGAAAGTGTCAACAAGTTTGTAAAAGGATATTTCTTAAAGGATATGGTGGAATTCGCATTGCCAAGTTTTGCCAAGACAATAGCATTGAATGCGAAGATCGAAGAAAGAATTCAAAGTAAATATCCTCTTATTCGATTAAACGACCCAGAGAAGTTTGAACTAAGGATAGGAAGACGTGTTCTTTCAACCGAAATATCTGATGAAGACAAATATCCCGTGTATAGTGCAAACGTAAAGGAAAAGTTCGGTTATATCAATCGCCTGTTGTTTGATGATTTTGATAAACCTTCTATCTTATGGGGGATTGATGGAGATTGGATGGTAAGTTACATAGAAAAAGACACACCATTTTTCCCGACAGACCATTGTGGGGTACTTAGGGTATTGGATTCAGAAATCGAACCTTATTACATTTCTTTAGTTCTCGAATCGGTAGGATATCACTATGGCTTTTCGCGTTCCTATAGAGCATCAACAGAAAGAATTGCTGCTGTTCAAATACCAATGCCTCCTTTAACAATACAAAAGAGGATTGTCAAAGAATGCGAAGCTATTGATAAAGAATATAATAATAGTCGAATGAGCATTGAAACCTATCGCCAAAAGATAGCAGAGATATTCGACAGAGTCGAAGTTGTCTCTAAGCAAATGGGGGGGGGGTAAAAATCAGCGAATTGTGTAAATACATTACACTCAGGACAACTGAAATAGAGATGGATTCATATATTACAACTGACAATATGCTACAGAATTGTGAAGGCATACGAACATACGATGGAACAGAAAATATCTCTTCTGGTATAGCATATCAAGAAGGTGACATTCTGCTTTCAAACATCCGCCCCTACCTTAAAAAGATTTGGCAGGCAGACCGAAATGGAAGTTGTTCGCCAGACGTATTAGTTCTACGGCCTAACACAGAGAAGGTAGATAAGCAATTCTTGTACTATAGTTTGCGTCGTGATGCTTTCTTTGATTATATAATGAATGAAGCTGGAACAAAAGGATTGAAGATGCCACGAGGCAATAAGAATGGCATCATTAAGTATGCTATTGCACTTCCATCTATGGAAGAGCAAAAAAGAATTGTAGAAGAGATTTCTAATTTGGATACACTCATTGAGGATGCCAAAACAACTATGAATAATTGTTCGATACGTAAGAAATATATCTTAGAGCGTTATATACCTAAAATCCGCAACTATCATCCAATACACGATTAAGGGTAGATTTATGAGTCGTTAGTAGCAGCTTTCAGTAAAAAGCAACAGCACAACATCAATATGTAGCCACCATCCCCTTACCCCACGATGCGACTTGAGG
>JAFUYM010000060.1 GCA_017470525.1 Bacteroidaceae bacterium | reverse complement strand
TCATATTAGAGTTTTGCTTGTTTTCTTTTTGCAACACTAAGATAAGTGAAAATTCTGACATGGCAAAATCCTGGGCAACTTTTTGTTGCTCAGGAACTTATAAATAAAGTTAAATTATAGTGTTGCGGAATTAAGGGTTATCTTCAACTTCATCCACAAGGATTTTGAGGAAGAAGGTTATCAAGATGCTCTTGTCAATTCGGACTTGCAGTACCGTGAGACAAAAGAGGGCATTATCCGCAACGATTTGAAGATGCTTTTCAAAAGGATTTCACTCCGTTATAAGAATGATGTCCGTGAGATAGGTGTACAAATAGAGAATGCCCAAAAGGCATACGCCCTGTCAAGCGCATCGTTGCTTCAAGCACGCAAAGAGACATACGAAGAGCATCTTGCCGAGATTGCAGAAATGGAACGTCTTTTGGATGTTGATGACCCTAAGATGATAACGATGATCGAATCTTATCGCAGGGGCTTCTTGAAAGGCATTGCTGCCATTACGCTGAAATTTATCAATAACGATTAAACAATTGAGATTATGAAAGCTTTATCTAATATCGGATGTTTCCTGATTGGATGGAACAAGGAGATTCTGAAAGAATGTGGAGAAGCAAGCCATCGCCAATATCGGAAATTGCTATCAGCCATCTTTATCATGATGGTGCTCTGGGGTACGATTGGTTATTGCTTTGCAGACAGATACATCAATATTGAATCTTGTGTGTTGAAAATGTGTGTGGCATTGGCGTTCATGCTGATAGTTCTATGTGTGGAACGTGTCATCATTCTGACGGTGGGCAAAGCACGGCTAATGAGTTTCATGAGGGTATTGTTAGCATTGTGTATGGCAATTTTAGGTTCCTGCATCTTTGACCAAATCATCTTCCGCAATGATATTCAGCAAGCGATTCAAGAACATCGAGAGGACATCATTAAAGAGACAATCACAAAACGCTTATCTATCTATGACAATGACATCCAGCGTATCACGCATGAAATGGATTCGTTGAGCAAGGCAACGATTGTATTAGGTGAAGAATTGCAGAAACGCCCCACCATTCAAGGTACTAATGTTTCTACACAAGAGCAAGTTGTCGGGATAGATGAAGACGGAAAACCTAAAAAAGTGAAAATACAATCGGTAAATACTGTAACAATGGCAAATCCGTTGGCTGAGCAATTGAAAGCGAATAATGACCAGATACAGATCTATTCCAATCAACTGGAACAACTACGTCAAGATAAGAAGGACATTGCTCAAACCACGACGGAAGAAGTCAGCCAAAGGGCACCTGGTTTTATTGAGGAACTGGAGGCTACGTTGAAGGTGGTTTCACAAAGTTGGATATCTTTGGCTTTCTACATCATTCTGTTCTGTTTCCTCACATTCTTGGAACTATTTGTATTGACAATCAAAATGGGAGAGAACAAATGTGACTACGAATTGATTGTAGAGCACCAGTTAAGTCTCAAGAAGAGTTTGATGGCTAAGACCGCAGAGAGTTTGACAACTAAATAATACAGTATTAACCAATAAACAAAAACGATTATGGCACAAGATTTTTATGACGACTCTTACGAAGAGTATGATGACAATGATTATGAATGTGGTGGCTACGAATGGACGGAAGAAGATTCTTGGGATGCTCTTACTGATGGCATGTACGGAGAGTATAATCCTCAAGCATGGGATTTATTGCAAGATATTATGGGATTTTAAAGATAAGATTGTATGGAACAGAAAGTTTACAATTTGCTCATCCTTGACGAAAGTGGGTCAATGGAAGTAATTAAGAGAAAAGCAGTTAGTGGATTGAATGAGACGCTTCAAACTATCAAGTCGGCCTCTAAAGAACACCTTGAACAAAAACATTATGTGAGTCTTATCACCTTTAACAGCGAAAGAATCTGGAAGGCGATGGACAGAATGCCTGTAGATTCCATGACGGATTTGGGATGGAATGATTATAGCCCTCGCAATGCTACACCATTGTTTGATGCAATGGGGCAATCGCTCATGGAACTTAAGGAACATGTAGATGAACAAGATGTTGTTCTTGTAACAATTATTACAGATGGTCTGGAAAATGCTTCAAAAGAATACAATGGGGCTGTCATCAAAAGACTTGTTGCAGAGTTGAGAAAGAAAGGCTGGGTATTTGCTTATATTGGCACGAACCAAGATGTGGATGCTGTTGCTGATAATTTGGGCATCCGTAGCAGGATGCACTATGATTATTCATCGAGGGGTACATCTGAAATGTTTGAGAAGGAACTCAAAAGTCGTCGTTTCTTTTATCATGAACTGGCTTGTGAGAACCGAAATATTTTTAACGAGGATGCCGATTATTTCCGTTTAGGTGACGAGGAAGTCAAAAACCAACAAGTTGATGATAAAAAGAAAGATGTACCATCGAAGCCATCGTCGAACACGCAAAAAGAAGCACCCACACCAGAAAAGGGGTTGGGATTCTGGGGAAAGGTAAAGAATTTTATGAAATGAATTTATTAAAAAGTGAGAAATTATGGAAAAGAAAGAAAAAGAAGAGAAGGTTGGCACGCAGATGTCAACAGAAAGAAAATTGAAGGGCTATAAAGTGATTTCATTGGTGTTAGGTGTACTTTTGGTACTTATGCTCATGTCTTGAATGAATATCTGTTCTCTTTCTATCTGCTTGATGCGAAACACAAATTGTCAAATCGTTATAAGATAATATTGGGAAATCACTCAAGGAATGAAAGGCGGAATAAATAAAATGGTTTTCATTCGTTGAATGTTCAAAAATAAATGTAACTTTGCAAAAAAGAAATAATGTAATATGTTAGGAAGTATTGTTGGTGATATTGTTGGAAGTGTGTATGAGTTTACACATAATAATATTAAAACGAAGGAGTTCCCTTTGTTTGGGGAGAAATGTAATTATACAGATGACAGCATCATGACGGTGGCAACGGCTGACTGGTTGCTGCATGGTGGGGACGTAGCACATTATTATAGTCGTTATGGAGCGGAGAATCCTTGCCCAAAAGGTGGATATGGAGGAATGTTTCAGTTGTGGATTGCTCATGCTGTGACAACTGGTGAACATAAGCCTTACAACAGTTGTGGCAATGGTTCTGCTATGCGTGTGGGGCCTGTCGGTTGGGCTTTCGAGACGAAGGAGGAGGTGATGGCATGGGCGAAAAGGTCGGCTGAATGTACGCACAACCATCCAGAGGGTATTAAGGGTGCTCAAGCGACGGCATTGTGCATCTTGATGGCTCGTAAGGGGGCAACGAAGGAGGAGATGAAGAAGGCGGTGGAGGCAGAGATTGGGTACGACTTGAATTTCACGTGTGACGGCATCAGGGACACTTACACGTGGGGCGGGACCTGTCAGACGAGTGTGCCGCAAGCCATCCGTGCCTTCTTGGATGGTGCGGATTTTGAAGATTGCATCCGTACCGCCATTTCCATTGGTGGCGATTCTGACACCATTGGCTGCATCACGGGCAGTATAGCCGAGGCGTTTTATGGCATTCCTCAACCCATCTATGACAAAGCCTTCTCATATCTTCCCGGCCATTTCCAGAAGATAGTGAAGGAGTTTGAGGACAAGTTTGGCTGTTGAGGATTCTGTTTTTGAAAAAAAGTAGTGGGGAAAAGAGAAAAAGTGGGGGCGGAGTTTGGACGTTTGGGAGATTTATTGTTATATTTGCAGTCAGAAATGGAAACCTTGTTATGGGGGAGAGGGAACTTCAAGGCGTTGAAGGATAGTGCTCCGATATGATAAAGGTGGGAAAGCATGAAATGCATATCGAAAGATAAAGTAGAGAATATCAATTTTTTATTAACATGAAGACTTTAAGAGAATTGAATGAAGAGGAGTTCGCTCCTTTCAACTTCCCGATTGAGGACAAGTCGGAGAAGATTATCAAAGTGATTGGTGTTGGTGGCGGTGGTGGAAACGCTGTGCAACACATGTGGGAAGAGGGCGTGAAAAACGTCTCTTTCGTGGTGGTCAATACGGACAGCCAGGCTTTGGTGCCCAACAAGGTGCCTAACAAGATTCAGTTGGGTGATGGTTTGGGGGCTGGTGGTGACCCTGAGATTGGCAGGAAGAAAGCGGAGGAGAGTCTTGACGATGTGAAGGCGATGTTGGAGGGTGGCACGAAAATGGTGTTCATCACCGCAGGCATGGGTGGTGGCACAGGAACGGGTGCGGCTCCTGTGATTGCCCGTGCTGCTAAGGAAATGGGCATCCTGACGGTGGGTGTGGTGACGCTACCTTTCTTGATGGAGGGCCGTAAACGTATCGACATCGCACTGAAAGGATTGGAAGCGATGAAGAAGAATGTGGATTCGCTGATTGTGATTAACAATGAGAAACTGCTGGAGGATGAACGTTATGTGCAGATGGATTGGGAAGAGGGTATGCAGAAGGCGGATGAGGTGTTGACCATCGCGACGAAGACGATTGCCGAGATTATCACGGTGAGAGGAAAGGTGAACCGAGATTTTAACGATGTAAATACGGTGATGAAGGATGGCGGTGCGGCGATTGTGTCGATTGCGAAGGCAAGTGGCGAGAAGCGCATCCTGAAAGCGATGTCGGAGGCGGTCAATTCTCCGCTGATAGCCAACATGGACAAGCAGAAGACGAAGAAGTTGCTCTACATTGTGTATAGCGGCAAGAAGAGCCCTGCGAAGATGGCGGAACTGCGTGAAATCAATGAGTTCATGGAGAGTTTCGACGAGAACATTGAGGTGCTTTGGGGGCATTATCAGGATGATACACTGGAGGATGAAATCAAGGTCGCAATTGTGGCGACGGGCTTTGACCAGACGGAAACGCTCGAGAACAAGAATGATGCACAGTCGGATGAAAGGATGCAGTTGCAGCATTTGCGCGACAAGTATTATGCCAATGTGGTGGAAGAGAAGCCCAAGGAGGAAGAATTGCCTGAAGAGGATGTGCCTGATGATGAATGTGAAGACGACGATACATTTGAAGATGAAGAGGATGCTGATGAGATGAAAACGCCTTCTAAGCCACGTCGCATCTTTAGAAACTGGGTGGATAAATTGAAGGTTCTGGTGGAGGAAGATTGAGAATCTTTGCCTTGAATTTTTATGTTTTCACGCTCCAACCTTCTTTTTCTCACATAAAAGAACTAATTTTGCAAAAAATTAGGACATCATGCAACCGTTAGCAGAAAGATTGCGTCCGCAGACCTTGGACGAGTACATAGGACAGAAACATCTGGTGGGTGAGGGGGCTGTGATTCGCCGAATGATTGAGCAGAAGCGCATCTCCTCATTTATCCTTTGGGGACCTCCAGGAGTGGGGAAGACCACGCTGGCGAACATCATTGCCAAGACGCTTGATGTGCCGTTCTTCACGCTGAGTGCCGTCACATCGGGTGTGAAGGATGTGCGTGAAGTGATTGAGAAGGCAAAGGCTTCCTCGTTCTTTGGCAATGTGAGGGGTGGGGTGTCGCCCATCTTGTTCATTGATGAAATTCACCGCTTCTCCAAGTCGCAGCAGGACAGTCTTTTGGGAGCGGTGGAGCAGGGGACGGTGACGCTGATTGGTGCCACCACTGAGAACCCTTCTTTCGAGGTGATTCGTCCGCTCCTGAGCCGTTGTCAGGTGTATGTGCTGAAGAGTCTTGAGAAGGATGATTTGTTGGGTTTGCTCGACCATGCATTGAAGACGGATGTCTTTCTGAAGGAGAAGCATATTGATGTGCAAAAGACTACTGCCATGATGCGCTACAGCGGTGGCGATGCTCGAAAGTTCTTGAATATCTTGGAACTCGTAACGGAAACATCCTCAATTATTAACGATGACATCGTTACAGAGACGCTTCAGCAGAATCCGTTGGCATACGACAAGGACGGGGAGATGCACTATGACATCATTTCTGCCTTCATCAAGAGCATCCGAGGCAGCGACCCCGATGCCGCCGTTTATTATCTGGCACGAATGATTGAGGGAGGTGAAGACCCCATCTTCATTGCCCGTCGATTGGTCATTTCTGCCAGCGAAGACATCGGGCTTGCCAACCCCAACGCCCTGCTGCTTGCCAATGCCGCTTTCGATACAGTGTCGAAAATCGGTATGCCCGAGGGTCGCATCCCTTTGGCTGAGGCTACTGTCTATCTTGCCACGTCTCCCAAAAGCAATTCGGCGTATGAAGCCATCAATGATGCCCTTGGTTATGTGAAGGAGACGGGCAATCTGCCTGTGCCGCTCCATCTGCGCAATGCTCCGACCAAACTCATGTCGCAACTCGGCTATGGAAAGGACTACAAGTATGCCCATGCCTACGAGGGGCACTTTGTGGAGCAACAGTTCCTGCCCGATGGAGCCACTGATGCCCGTTTTTGGCATCCGCAAGAGAATCCTGCAGAAAACAAACTTCATGAGCGGATGAAGCAGTTGTGGGGCGAACGGTTCGATAAAAAGTGAATGTTTCTATACGTTCTTCAACAACCTCTTTTTCGGACTGCTCCAGTGCGACGCATCGGACTGGAGCAGTCCGCTTTGCCGCACTGGAGCAGTCCGATTTTGAGGATGTTTTTGCAAAACAAAAAGGGAGAAAGCAATTTTGCTTTCTCCCTTTACTCTTGAGTCTCTTGTCGGATTGAATATCCGAAAAGTCTGCCACTGGCAGCCTTTCAAGATTTCATATCCATCTGTCATCTGAAAGCAGGTTCTCGCTGCCATCTGGAGAAGAACTCTTGAGCCTCTTGTCGGATTCGAACCAACGACCCCGAGATTACAAATCACGTGCTCTGGCCAACTGAGCTAAAGAGGCGGGTGGGTAAGCGAACTACATCGCGCCGCTACAACCAAGTACCCTTGCTGCGGTCAAGCCCTGGGGGAATTCCGAGGGAGCTGGCCGTATAGGACTTACCCGTGTATGTGTGTACAATCTATTGATGTACGAAGAGCGTTGCCCGTGCGGATGTTTCCGTTAAGCGGGTGCAAAGGTAGGTCTTTTTTATGAACTGACCAAACTTTTTGAGAAAAATTTCAGTGTTTGCCTCAATAAATTCTTGTTTCCTGCCAACAGTTTCCCAATTTTTCCGTACCTTTGCAGCCGTTATGGAAGAAATCATCCTCAATTTGACGAACGGAGCACTCGACAATCTGAATTATGGTTGGGTGATTCTGTTCATGGCTATCGAGAGTTCATTTATACCCTTCCCTTCGGAAGTTGTCATGATTCCTGCGGCTTATATGGCTTCGGAAACGGGTGAAATGACCTTCCCGATGATTATCCTGTGTGGCACGGTTGGTGCCTTGATTGGTGCGTTAGTTAATTATGGGCTCTCCTACTGGCTGGGTCGTCCTATCGTGTATGCCTTTGCCAACAGCCGCTTCGGACACATGTGTCTGATTGATGCGGAGAAAGTGGAGAAGGCAGAGGCGTATTTCGACAAGCGGGGTGCCATCTCGACGCTCATCGGCAGAATGATTCCTGCCATCCGCCAACTCATCAGCATTCCCGCAGGATTGGCACGGATGAACCTTCTCTCGTTCTGTCTCTACACCTGTCTGGGTGCAGGACTCTGGAACAGCATCCTTGTGGGTATCGGTGCGGCATTCCACTCGACCATGCCGAAGCAGGAACTCATCGACATCATTGCCCACTACTCCCACATCATCGGCATTGCTGCCATCATCATCGTGGTGGCGATTGTTGCCTATTTAATTTATAAAGGACTCAAGAAATAATAAGATATGTTTGAAAACTTAAGCGAAAGACTGGAACGGTCTTTCAAGATACTGAAGGGTGAAGGCAAAATCACCGAAATCAACGTGGCGGAGACGCTGAAGGACGTGCGTAAGGCACTCTTGGAGGCGGACGTGAACTATAAGGTTGCCAAGACTTTCACCGACACGGTGAAGCAGAAGGCGTTGGGTCAGAACGTGCTTACAGCCGTGAAGCCTGGTCAGATGATGGTCAAGATTGTGCACGACGAACTGGCTGAACTCATGGGCGGTCAGGCGACGGAACTGAACCTGACGGGTCGCCCCACGGTCATCCTGATGGCAGGTCTCAACGGTGCTGGTAAGACCACCATGTCGGGCAAACTCGCTCTTCGCCTGAAGACTCAGAACCACAAGAAGCCCCTGCTGGCTGCCTGCGACACCTTCCGTCCTGCCGCCATGGAGCAGTTGCGTGTGCTGGCAGAGCAGGTGCAGGTGCCTTGCTATCTGGAGGAAGGAGCCACCGACCCGATTGTTGTTGCCCAGAACGCCATTCAAGAGGCAAAGTCGAAGGGTTACGACGTGGTGATTGTCGATACGGCAGGTCGTCAGTCCATTGACGAGGAACTGATGCAGCAGATTGAGCAAATCAAGGCGGCTGTCAACCCGCATGAGACTCTGCTCGTGGTGGATGCCATGACAGGACAGGACGCGGTCAACACGGCAAAGACCTTTAACGAAAGGCTGGAGATTGACGGCGTGATTCTCACCAAACTGGACGGTGACACCCGTGGTGGTGCTGCCCTCTCCATCCGTACGGTGGTGACGAAGCCCATCAAGTTTGTCGGTACGGGCGAGAAGATGGAGGCACTCGACGTGTTCCACCCCGACCGCATGGCAGACCGCATCCTCGGCATGGGCGACATCGTGTCTTTCGTGGAGCGTGCCCAGCAGCAGTTCGACGAGGAGGAGGCAAAGCGTCTGGAGAAGAAGATTGCGAAGAACAAGTTCGACTATAACGACTTCCTTGGCCAAATCAACCAAATCAAGAAGATGGGCAACATCAAAGACCTCGCCTCGATGATTCCGGGTGTGGGCAAGGCGTTGAAGGATGTCGATATCGACGACAACGCCTTCAAGTCGGTGGAGGCGATGATTGGTTCCATGACTCCCTACGAGCGAGAGCATCCCGAGTGCATCAACATGTCTCGCAAACAGCGCATTGCCAAAGGCTCTGGTAACTCGATTGACGAGGTGAACCGTGTGACGAAGCAGTTTGAGCAGATGCGCAAGATGATGCGTCAGATAACCAGCCCCAAGATGGCACAGGCAATGGCACAAATGCAACGTATGAAAGGGAAAGGCGGTTCTCCCCGTTTCTGATATTCCCCTCTAACTAAACAGACAAACAAAAACATGCAACTGATAGACGGAAAAGCAACAGCAGCAGCCATCAAGGCTGAAATTGCAGAAGAAGTGAAAAATATTGTCGCATCAGGCGGCAAACGTCCTCATCTTGCTGCCATTCTCGTTGGTCATGACGGAGGCAGCGAAACCTATGTGAAGAACAAGGTCCTTGCTTGTGAGGCATGTGGCTTCACCTCCACACTCCTTCGCTTCGAAGATGACATCACCGAAGCGTTCCTGCTCGAACAGGTGGAGAAACTGAACAAAGATGCCGATGTCGATGGCTTCATCGTGCAACTTCCCCTGCCCAAGCACATCTCTGAGCAGAAAATCATTGAAGCCATTGATTATCGTAAAGATGTGGATGGTTTTCATCCCATCAATGTGGGGCGTATGGCAATCGGACTTCCTTGCTATGTGTCAGCCACCCCTCTGGGCATCATCACATTGCTGAAGCGTTACAATATTCAGACCAGTGGTAAGAAATGCGTGATTCTTGGGCGTTCCAATATCGTAGGTAAGCCGATGGCTCAACTCATGATGCAGAAGCAGTATGGCGACAGCACTGTCACCGTTTGCCACAGTCGCTCGAAGACGCTGAAGGAGGAATGTCTGCAAGCCGACATCATCATTGCAGCGATTGGTAGTCCCAATTTCGTTACAGCCGATATGGTGAAGCCCGGTGCTGTCATCATCGATGTGGGTACGACGCGTGTTCCTGATGCCACCCGCAAGTCTGGCTTCCGTCTCAATGGTGACGTGGATTTTGAGAATGTGGCTCCCCAATGCTCCTATATCACTCCTGTTCCCGGCGGTGTTGGACCGATGACCATCTGCTCGCTGATGAAGAACACACTTAGTGCTGGTCGCAAAGAATTTTATAAATAATAGATAGTACGAGGTAAAGAAACCCTCATCCCCTTAAAAGTGAAGAAAAAGAGGCATCTGCCGAATTTTCTTCGCTTTTTTATTTGGTCAATCCTCCAAAACTCCCTACCGTTGGATAAGATAGGCGGCATTTTAACCCTAAAAATAAAAAAAAGTCTTCTTTTATTTTGTAGTGTCTAAAATTTGCACTACCTTTGCACTCGCAAATCTGAAAAGGATTGCTACATGGTGGATGTAGTTCAGTTGGTTAGAGCGTCAGATTGTGGTTCTGAATGTCGTGGGTTCGAGTCCCACCCTCCACCCCTCTCTTAAAAATGGGACTCTTGAGTCGTTTGATTCAAGAGTCCCATTGCTTTTTGTGTAATTGTTAGTTTACCATCCCATCAGTTCTTTCAGGTAAGTGGTCAATTCGTTTGCCATTTTTTCGTGTTGGCGCATGGAGGGATGGTAGGAAGCACCGTAGCCGAGAGTGCCGTCGTGGGGAGGAAAGTCAAAGCGGTAGATGTTGGAGTCGTCCTGTTGGTGGGCATAGGCGAGAGTGGCATCTAAGGCTTGTCGGGCTGTTTGGAGTGCTTTGCCTGTCATCATGGAGCCTGAAAGAAGAACGATGCGAGTGTGGGGATAATGGGTGCGGATTTGATGATAGAGTTGTTTGAAAGCATTGAGCAGGAGAGTGGAGTCGGCACCTTGGGTGGAGGTGTCGTTGGTGCCGAGGTTGACACAAACCACATCGGGAGTGTAGCGGGAAAAGTCCCACTTGTAAGTATTATTATATAATAATGTATGGGGGTACTCCGTGTTCATGTTCACTGCATCGCCTGTCTGAGGACCGTTGTAGTTGCGATAGACACCGATGCCGCTGCGAGCTACCACGACGGCTTGTGCATTGAGGTTTCGTGCTGTGCGGGCAGCGTAGGTGTAGTAGTAATTGGCGGTTTCCTCCAGATAGGGGGCGGTAGGGTCGTTGGCTTCGATTCCATAGCCGCAGGTGATGGAATTGCCGATAAACTCTATCTTGCGGGAGGGTAGAGGTGTGGCTGGTGCCAAAGAGGCACCCTTGTCAACGAAGAATCCGCGAAATTCAGGCAATCGTTCATATCCTTCGCTGATGTAGGTGACGATGGCTTGATGGGTGCCATTAGGCAAATTGGAAGCAAGAGTAACGATGGTGTTGTCGAAGAAAGAGACTTTGAAAGCCTCTCCGCCATCAATCTCTGCCATGAAGTAACCACTTTGAGGCTTTGCCATCATGGACAACGATGTGCCCGTGAAACCGCAGCGAATCTGTACACCAGGGTAGGTGAACATAGGACGCTCGGGGCGAGATTCCTCGATGCGTCCTATGTATTGAATGTTTTTATCAGTCGGTTGAATGAGTGTTCCTGTGGGTTCTTTTGTCTGTCCATGCAGAGAGAGGCAGACAAGCAGTGAAGCCCATAGAGTGGAAGTGTATTTCATCATTTCTTGTTCTTTTTGATGCGGATGATGGAGAAAGAATAAGCAGGAATGGTCACCTCAAACTTGCTGTCCACAGTGAGTGTCTTGGTTTCGTTGGTTTTCCAATTGCGCTCTTTCCCGGGAGCGTTGTCTCCTGCCATTACCGTGAAATCGGCTGCGGTGTTGTAGCCCTTGATGGCATCTTCGCCAAGGTCAATGTTGACATTTGTTTCTATTGGCAGAAGGCTGACCAGTTTGATGATGAGGTCGCCTGTCTGGGTGTCGATGACCACCGACTTGTCTAAATAGTCCATGAGGCGAGCACTTGAGAAGGGCTGCTGACCGTCAGATGGAGTGTAGGATGCCTGAAGGTCTGAGTACACATATTTGTCGCCAGCATTCTGACCATATCCACGTTGCACGAAGTAGTTGACCGTAGGCTTTACCTCCTTGTTGTTGAAGTAGATGAGGTCGGGATTCCAGTTGGTGTGTCCTTCTTTGGCGAGCAGTGGCGCATAGGATGACATGACCACTACGTCAGCATTGCGTTCCACATTGGCGAGATAGGCGGCTTCGACCAGTGCGTTGACCACATTGTTGCCTTTCGATGCCCATTCGCCCAAATAGACCTTCGTACCCTGACGGTCATAGTTGTCGTAGTAGTCGCGATGGTGGAAATACCAACCGATGGAGTTATAGTAGTGCTCATCCACGATAGGAATGTTCTTTTCTTTTGCCTCTTTCCAACCGTATTCGTAGTCGCTGCCTTCCCAGAAAGGACCGACTGTGCCGACGATGGTGATTTCGGGGTGCACCTTCTGAATGCCTTCGATGAGGAAACGGTAACGCTTCAGGAAGGTCTCGCTGATGAGGTCTTCATTTCCGATACCTAAATATTTGAGGTTGAAAGGTTTGACATGTCCTGCTTTCGCACGGATTTTGGCAAGTTCGGATGTCTTTGCATCGCCGTTTGCCCATTCGATGAGGTCGAGCAGTTCTTGCAGATAACTCTCCATCGTGAGGGGCTTGCCGTTGTAGGTGTAGGGTGAGGGTTTTCCGTTCAGTTCTGCCTCGAAGGGGATGCCGCCTTGCTGACCGTTGCCGCCTTTCCATGAGTTCTGACAAGGCACACCTGCTGCCAGCACGGGGAGTGGTTCGGCACCGATGTCTTCGCAGAACAGGAAATACTCATAGAAGCCGATGCCGCGTGTCTGGTGGTAACTCCAGATGTTCATGTCGGGTTGGCGTTCCCACAGGTCGCCTACGGTGGCTTGCCAGTGGTAGATGTTGTCGATGCCTTGACCATGAGTGGCGCAGCCGCCAGGGAAACGGACAAAGCGAGGATGGAGGTCGGCAATCACTTCTGCTAAGTCTTTGCGAAGACCGTTGGGACGATTCTTGAAGGTTTCTTGGGGGAAGAGGGAGATGAAGTCGAGGTTGAGGGTGCCAGGAGTGAGCGGTTCGATGACGAGAGTCGCTTTGTCGGCAGAGGAGGTGGGGGTGAGGGTGGCTTTCTGCTGTTGCCATTCTTTGGTGGCTTTGAGGGTGGTGGAAGCGACAACGGAATTGTCGCTCACGAGGGAAAGGCGCAGAGAACCAGTGCCTTTTGTGAAAAGGGAGAGGTTGTACTTTTTGCCTTTCTGGAGGAGAATGCCATCCCAGCCTTCGTTGATGAGTCGGGTACCTTTGGCGGTGGTGGTGAGAACGGCGTAGTGCGGGTTGTTCTTGTGGAGAGGAACTTGCGTTTCGATGCTCCATGTAGTGCCTTCGCCTTCCAGTTTCCATGCCGTCTGTGCATTCCATCCGCGATGGTCGTCTGCCGTGTATTCAAAGTCGCGGTTCTGAATCAGTTCTGCATAGAGACCACCATCGGCTGCATAACTGATGTCTTCAAAGAAGATGCCCATGAGGTCGGGCGATATGTTCTTCGTATCGTTCAGATTCACTTTCAGTTGTGCGTTGATGCTCTTAGTTACTTGTCTAAATCCTTCACCGTTTCTGATGAAGTCTTCCCGTTCCCACGCACCGTTTTGGTCGGCACGTAACTTCTTGGTCAGCAGGTTCTGCAATCCTTCGTATGGGATGCGGATGATGTTCTCTTCCGAATCCTTTTGCTGCTTTTTCAATAGGGCTTCAAATTGCTCTTGCGGGCATTTAGGATAATCCTGTGGTTCCCAAAGAGAGAAATTGTCGGATGTGGTGACTGCAATCTGGGCAATCTTCGGATTGGGAATGAAGGTGGCATGATACTGCTTTCCGTCGAAAGACAGGATAGGGTAGTACAGTTTCTTTTCGCTGCCCCAAGGTCCGTAGTCGCTTTCGAAGAGGTTGCAATAGACGTGTGTCCAATGCTTTCCATCGATGGAATAAGCAATTTGGAAATCGCGTGTGCCGTTTTTCACATCAGGCTTCACATAAACCGAATCGGGATGATTGGCAAACGTGGGCAGCGATGCGAGGGCGAACACTGCCGAAAGGATGATTTGTTTCATAGTTTTGGTCATAAGTAATAATGTGTACGGTGTGTAAAGTCTATTTGGTCACATTGAAGGAGGTTGTTCCGTCTTTGATGGTAGTGGTGGCAGAAAGGGTTCCGCCCGGGAAAAGGCTGGATGCCTGAACGATGCCCATGTGGACGGTCAGTGTGTAAGAACCGAGGGTGTCGGGCACTACAAACTGGAAACTTGGTTCTTTTTCGCCGATGAGGGTTTCCTCATTGGTGACAAAGTATTGAGAATCCTGCCCCGAACGGCTGAGAATCCAATTGTAGGTCAGTTTATACCACTTCTTACCTTGCGAGAGGAACTTGACGGTGGCTGTCACCGTGTCTCCCATTGCAGGACTGCTGGGGTCGATGACCACTTCCTTGAAAGATGGGGGTACAGAATCCATTTCAGGGTCGTTGCTGCAACTCATGAAAAGTGGGCTGGCAATGAGTGCCATTGCTGCCAGTGCAAAGATGTTTCGTTTCATTGTCAATGTGTTGATTTTGTTTGATAGGTTTATTTTTGTTGCAAAGTTATCGAAAATTGTGGAAATAAGCGTGTCTTTCAAGAAGATTAACGTCATAGTGGAACAAAAATGAGCAGTTTTTGTTTGCCTAACGTTTGATTTGTAGTATCTTTGCATACAAATTTAATGGTATTTTGGATATGTTTAGTGGAATTGTAGAAGAATTTGCCACCGTCGTGGCAATTGAGAAAGAGCAGGAGAATGTGCATTTCACGTTGACCTGTTCGTTTGTAGATGAGTTGAAGATTGACCAGAGTGTGGCGCACAATGGTGTGTGCCTCACGGTGGTGAAGATTTTTGACGGCAAGTACGTGGTCACAGCCATGAAGGAAACCCTCGACAGGAGCAATCTCGGCTTGCTCAAGGTGGGCGACAAGGTGAATGTGGAGCGTTCGATGATGATGAATGGAAGGTTGGATGGTCACATCGTGCAGGGACACGTTGACCAAACTGCTGAGTGTGTGGCTAAGATTGACCAGCAGGGCAGTTATACGTTCCGTTTCCATTATGCTTTCGACAAGGAAATGGCGAAAAAGGGCTACATGACGGTCGATAAGGGAAGCGTGACCGTCAACGGTGTCAGTTTGACCGTCTGTAACTCGCAGGACGACTCGTTCGAGGTGAACATCATTCCCTACACTTATGATAACACCAACTTCCATCAGATTGAAGTGGGTACACGGGTGAACCTCGAGTTCGACATCATCGGAAAGTATATCGCCAGAATCCAATCGTTCAATTAACCATAACTTTGAAAGCGGCAACGCTGGAAACCCCGAGGCGGCTTTTTCAATGTCCTTTTTCACCTCTGTCGTTACCTCTTTACCGACCTCGTCGACGTCGGTCGACCGATGTCGACGAGGTCGGTGAACCGATGTCGACGATGTCGGTAAGGGGGGGATGAAACAACATAAAAAGAAGAACTGATATGAAGCAACTGCAACTTGTTTTTGTGCTCCTGCTGACCTTTGCGACAGCGGGCAGCGTTCAGGCACAGGAAGTGCTGAACGTGATAGGCGACAGTTATGTGGCAAACCACAAACGTCCCAAAGAGGAGGCTTGGCACTCGAAACTGGCGGCTGAGTTAGGAATGGTCTATAACAATTATGGGCGCAACGGTTCCTGTGTGGCTTTCGACCGCACACACGATGGGAAATATAATTTCGGTCCTGCCATGTGGGTGCGTTATACAGCCATGGCACCTGATGCCGACTATGTGCTCATTATTGCCGGTCACAACGATGCCGACAAGGTGAAACAGAATGCTGATTCCCTGCAGATGTTTGCCGACTCATTGGAGGTGCTGCTGAGTGGCATCGAAAAACTTTGTCCCAAGGCTAAGATTGGCTATGTCACTCCGTGGTATGTGGATCGTCCGGGCTTTGCACAGGTGTGCAAGGTCATCAAGAAAACCTGCAAGCGGCATGGCATCCCTGTGCTATGGAATTACGATAAGAAGTGCATCATCAATGTTCGTGATGCGCTGTTTCGAAAGATATATTTTCAGAGTGCTGACGACACGGCGCATCTGAATGCAGCAGGTCATGACTTGTTCTTTCCAGTGGCATTATTGTGGTTCCAGGAGAAGATGAAAAAGTAACCCTCCCCAGATGCAGAAAGGTGCAAACTTGGGTTCTCAATTCTGGGGGATTTGTGCATCGGAGCAACCTGAAAAGGGTGAAAACCTGACGAAATGTGAGGTCTTCGCTCTTTTTGTTGGAAAAAAGGTGCTGAATCTCGACATTTTTTTGTAATTTTGCAATCGTTTTACTCCTTTCCCCCGTTTCGGGAGAGGTGTTTTGTTGTCGATGAGCGCCGAAAAGGAGTGGATGTGAAAGTGTAAAAAGATTATAAGAACTCTAACATACAAGATGAAACATCAGTTACGTAGTGCGGTTTGCACAGAAGGTCGCCGTATGGCAGGAGCCCGCGCGTTGTGGGTGGCTAACGGCATGAAGCGTGAACAGTTTGGCAAGCCAATCATTGCCATCGTCAATTCGTTCACTCAGTTTGTTCCCGGACATACCCATCTGCATGAGGCAGGACAGATTGTGAAGGCGGAGATTGAGAGGATGGGATGCTATGCGGCAGAATTTAATACCATCGCCATCGACGACGGTATTGCGATGGGACATGACGGCATGCTCTATTCGTTGCCTTCACGCGACATCATCGCCGACTCTGTGGAGTATATGTGCAATGCGCACAAGGCGGATGCGATGATTTGCATATCCAACTGCGACAAGATTACACCGGGCATGCTGATGGCTGCCATGCGTCTGAACATCCCTGCCGTGTTTGTCAGCGGTGGACCAATGGAGGCTGGTAAATATAAGGGCGAGAACCTCGACCTGATTGCTGCCATGATTAAGGGTGCAGACCCTACGGTGAACGACGAGGAACTGGCTGAAGTGGAGAACCGTGCTTGTCCCGGTTGTGGATGCTGCTCAGGTATGTTCACGGCAAACTCAATGAACAACCTGACGGAAGCCATCGGTCTTTCATTGCCAGGCAACGGAACCATCCTTGCCACGCATGTGAACCGCAAGGAACTGATGAAGGCGGCTGCCCGTCAGATTGTGAAGAATGCGTTGGCTTACTATGAGGATGGCGACGAGTCTGTGCTTCCTCGTTCTATTGCCACTCGCACGGCATTTCTCAATGCAATGACCCTCGACATTGCGATGGGCGCATCTACCAACACGGTGCTGCATCTCTTGGCTGTGGCTCAGGAAGCAGGAGTGGACTTCACGATGGCTGACATCGATGCGCTGTCTCGCAAGACTCCTTTCCTTTGCAAACTGGCTCCAAACTCTCAGAAGTACAGTGTGCAGGAGTGTGGTCGTGCAGGCGGTATGCTGAATCTGCTGGGCGAATTGGCAAAGGGCGGTTTGATTGACACTTCTGTGAAGCGTGTGAACGGCGCCACTTTGGCTGAGGACATTGAAAAGTATTCAATTCTGAAAGACCATATCGACCCAGAGGCAAAGCGCATCTATTCGAGCGCACCTGCTGGTGTGTTCTGTAACCAACTGGGTGTGCAGAACGCGAACTACGAGACCTTGGACACTGACCGTGAGAACGGCTGCATCCGCGACATCGAGCATGCTTACACCAAGGATGGTGGTATGGCAATCCTTTTTGGCAACATTGCACAGGACGGTTGCGTGGTGAAGACGGCAGGTGTGGATGAGAGCATCTGGAAGTTCTCGGGTCCTGCTGTGGTGTTCGATTCACAGGAAGACGCTTGCGAGGGCATCCTTGGCGGCAAGGTGAAGAAGGGTGACGTGGTGGTCATCACACACGAAGGACCTAAGGGTGGTCCTGGCATGCAGGAGATGCTGTACCCAACCTCTTACATCAAGAGCATGCACATGGGTAAGGAATGTGCCCTCATCACCGACGGCCGTTTCTCTGGTGGTACTTCAGGTCTTTCCATTGGTCACGTTTCTCCAGAGGCTGCATCGGGCGGCAACATTGGCAAGATTGTGGATGGCGACATCATCGACATCGACATCCCGAACCGTTCCATCAATGTACGCCTCTCAGATGAAGAATTGGCAGCGCGTCCGCAGCAGCCATTGAAGCGCAAGCGTGTTGTATCAAAAGCCCTCCGCGCCTACGCTCAAAGTGTAGCATCGGCAGACAAGGGAGGCGTAAGAATTATAGATTAACTAGAAAAACTAGTATGACTAGCATGTCTAGATAGGCTAGCAAAACAAAAATAAACAATGACAGAAAAAATAACAGGTGCAGAAGCAATGATGCGTGCCTTGGAGCATGAAGGGGTAGATGTCCTTTTCGGCTATCCGGGCGGTTCCATCATGCCGACATACGATGCACTTTACGACCATAAAAAGACGTTGAACCATATCCTTGTTCGTCATGAGCAAGGTGCGGTGCATGCTGCTCAGGGCTATGCCCGTGTGAGCGGAAAGGTGGGATGCGCCATTGTGACTTCGGGTCCTGGTGCCACCAACACCGTCACAGGTATCGCCGATGCGATGATTGACTCCACACCGATGGTGGTCATCTGCGGTCAGGTGGGTGTTGCCATGCTGGGTACAGATGCCTTCCAAGAGGTCGATGTGGTGGGTGTGACATCACCAATCAGCAAGTGGAGTTATCAGATTCGTCGTGCAGAGGATGTGGCTTGGGCGGTTGCCCGTGCATTCTACATTGCCAAAAGTGGTCGTCCGGGTCCTGTGGTGCTTGACTTTGCCAAGAATGCACAGACGGGCATGGTGGATTTTGAACCTGCTAAGGTGGATTTTATCCGCAGTTACGACCCCGAGCCTGATTTGAACATGACGGACATCGAACGTGCAGCCAAGTTGATAAACAACAGCGTAAAGCCCTTTGTTCTTGTCGGTCAAGGTGTTGAGTTGGGTAATGCACAAGAGGAATTGCGCACGTTCTTGGAGAAGGCAGACCTGCCATGTGGAACAACTTTCCTCGGTCTTTCTGCCATTCCTTCCGATCATCGTCTGAACATGGGTATTCTCGGTATGCACGGCAATCTCGGTCCCAATGTGATGACCAACCAATGTGACTTGCTCATTGCTGTCGGCATGCGTTTCGACGACCGTGTGACGGGCAATCTTGCCACCTATGCAAAACAGGCAAAAATTATTCACTTCGACATTGACCCTGCTGAGTTTAACAAGAATGTGGCAGTTGACCTGACAGTGTTGGGCAACTGCAAGCAGACATTGGCAGCGGTGACAAAGTTGATGAGCGAGTCGAAGCATACGGCATGGATTGATGGTTTCAAGCCATATAATGAGAAGGAATACGAGAAGGTGATTGATAAGGCTCTCCACCCCAAGGAAGGACCACTTCTCATGGGTGAGGTGATTCGTAAGGTCAGCGAGGCTGCTCATAACGAGGGAATCATGGTGACGGATGTGGGGCAGAACCAGTTGATGGCTTGCCGTTATTTCAAGTTCACCCAACCGCGTTCAGTGGTCACTTCTGGTGGTCTTGGCACGATGGGCTTCGGTCTTCCTGCTGCCATCGGTGCCACCTTCGGAGCACCCGACCGCACGGTGTGCCTCTTTGTGGGTGACGGCGGTTTGCAGATGACCATTCAGGAACTTGGCACCATCATGGAACAGGGTGCGCCTGTGAAGATCATCTTGCTGAACAACAACTATCTGGGCAATGTGCGCCAGTGGCAGGAGATGTTCTTCGCTCACCGCTATTCGTTCACACCGATGTTGAACCCCAACTACGAACTGATTGCCAAGGGTTATGGCATTCCTGCCAAGACGGTCATTGAACGTGGTGACCTCGATGCAGCCATTGCCGAGATGTTTGCCACTTCAGGTCCCTACCTGTTGCAGTGCGCCATCAAGGAGGAGGACAACGTGCTTCCGATGACACCTCCTGGTGCCAACGTGGACGAAATGCTGCTTGAAGTGTAAATCAATGGAACGAAAAACTTTTGGTGGTCAGTGTGGGGAGTGTTCCTCATGTGGAAAGTGCGAGCGGCTGTTAAACCGCAACCTTCCTCCTTTGACAACCAAAACAAAAACTCCAACAATGGAACAAGAACAAGATACAAGTACAAAACTCTATACCTTCCTGATTTATTCAGAGAATGTGCCAGGTCTGCTCTCGCAGATTACGGCAGTCTTCACACGTCGTCAGGTCAACATCGAGTCGCTCAATGTGTGCGCGTCCAGCACACCGGGAGCACACAAATACACCGTCACAGCCAACTGCGACGAGCGTATGGCGCGCATCCTGACCGCACAGATTGAGAAGCGCATTGAGGTGCTGCAAGCACATTATTATACAGACGACCAACTTTTCATCAACGAGACAGCATTGTTCAAGTTGAGCACACCTGTCATGTTGAAGAATCCAGAAGTTGGACGTCTCATCCGTTTTCACAATGGTAGCATCATCGAGGTGAACAACACATACGCAGTGGCAGAAATCACAGGAATCACCAACGACATCCTGTCGCTCTTTGGTGCTTTGAAGTCGATGGATTGCGTGTTGCAGTTCGTGCGTTCAGGTCGCATCTGCATCACCAAGAGCCGTGTGGAACATCTGGATGAGTATCTGGCTGTGCGTGAGGCAAAAAGAAACGCTTCGTTGAAGAATTAAAAGAAATTCCATTATAAACCAGCAAGGGCAACGCCTTGCACAATTAAAACAAAAAGAAAATGGCAAAAATGAATTTTGGTGGCGTTATCGAAGAGGTAATGACACGTGAAGAATTCCCACTTGAGAAGGCTCGTGAGATTCTCAAAGACGAGACTATCGCAGTGATTGGTTATGGTGTTCAGGGTCCTGGTCAGGCTTGCAACCTCCGTGACAATGGCTTCAACGTGATTGTTGGTCAGCGTCAGGGCAAGACTTTCGAGAAGGCAATTAAGGACGGTTGGGTTCCAGGCGAAACACTCTTCTCTATCGAAGAGGCTGCTGAAAAGGGTACTATCGTGATGTGTCTGCTTTCTGATGCAGCCGTGATGTCTGTATGGCCAACTCTGAAAAAGTATCTCACTCCTGGTAAGGCACTCTACTTCTCTCATGGTTTCGCTATCACTTGGAACGACCGCACAGGCTGTGTTCCTGCCAAGGACATTGACGTGATTATGGTGGCTCCTAAGGGTTCTGGCACATCACTCCGCACCATGTTCCTCGAGGGTCGCGGTCTGAACTCTTCTTACGCTGTATATCAGGACGCTACGGGCAAGGCTCTTGACCGTACACTTGCCCTTGGTATCGGTATTGGTTCTGGCTACCTGTTCGAGACCACTTTCCAGCGCGAGGCTACTTCTGACCTTACGGGTGAGCGTGGTTCGCTTATGGGTGCTATTCAGGGTCTTCTCCTCGCTCAGTACGAAGTGCTTCGTGAGAACGGTCACACTCCATCTGAGGCATTCAACGAGACAGTTGAGGAGCTTACCCAGTCACTCATGCCTCTCTTCGCTCAGAAGGGTATGGACTGGATGTATGCAAACTGCTCAACCACCGCACAGCGTGGTGCCCTTGACTGGATGGGTCCTTTCCACGATGCCATCAAGCCTGTGGTTGAGAAGCTCTACGCTTCTGTGAAGTCAGGTCACGAGGCTCAGATTTCTATTGATGCCAACTCTAAGCCCGACTACCGTGTTGGTCTGGAGAAGGAACTCGCTGCTCTCCACGATTCTGAGATGTGGCGTACTGCCGAGGTTGTTCGTCAACTCCGTCCTGAGAACAACTAATTCTTGACTCAATATTATATACATAAAAAAGGAACGCCTCGGTTGGATTTCCAACCGAGGCGTTCCTTTTTTGTTTTTTAGATTTTCTAGAAGACTAGAAATACTAGAAGGTCTATATGGTATAGTTTTTCTAGATGATAAAGACCAATCAATAGAGATATATCTTGTAGTTTTTCACGCTACCTGGGGCACCTTGTTCAGCACGTGGCAGGTATTCGAGGGCGGAGATGGTCTGTTCGCTGCCGAGGTCGATGACTAGCAAGTGAGGGAGGGTTGCACTTTTCTCCGTCTGCCAGTAGGTGGATTCTTGCAGGTCATAGACCTTGTCACCGGTGTGGTTGCCGTTTTCTTCCTCGCTGTTGGCATACTTGGTTGTCCAAGGTTCGCGAGAGATGCGCTTGCCGTCGGTGCCTTGCAGGTAGAGTTCAGCAATGGCTACACGGTCATTCTCCTTCTGAGTGGAGAGACATTCGATGGCGAGGTAACGACCCTTGGCAGGAGCGTTGAACTTAATGGTTTGCCAGCCATTGCCAGCATTGAAGGTACCTGTGGCAGCAGGAGTGGCACTGTTGAGGTCGGGCTTGTCGCCGATGTTGTTGTGCTTGTTGCTTTTCTCCAATTGGAGTTTGTTCAGTTCAGGCTTGTCCTGTCCCCAAACAATTGTCTCCTTGGGACCAACGACATCAAGGACGATAATCTCGTTCTTGCCTTTCTTCAGCCAGCAACCCGGGCAGTAAAGCGTTTGCTGAGGACCAATGCTCCAGATGCGACCCAGCGCATGGCCATTCACATAGACCTGTCCCTTGCCCCATGTCTCGAAATTCAGGAAGGTGTCACCCACTTTGGTGAGATTGAAGTAGCCACGGTAGTAGCCACGAGAGCCCATAGCCCTGACATCGTGCTGCATTTCAGAATGATATTCATCTACCCGTTTGCCAGAAAAACAATCCAAGGCACTGATAGCCACTTCATAGTCATCCTTGATGCCAACCTTCTCCCAATCTTTCAAAGTATAGCAAACATCGTTGCCGTCGATGGTGGCTTCTATTTTCACATCACCGGGAATACCCTTGAAATCCTTGATGGCACGTCCAAAGTTGATGCGTCCCATTGCTTCTACCAGAATGGTTAATGCATCGCCTTTTTTGATTGCAGGAATAGTGATGCTCTTTTCGTTCTTTACACGGTCTATCTTGCCTACGAACTTCTCATTGATAAACACTTGAGCATAATCATGGGCATCGAAACTGAGTATGCTTGGCACCGGAATTTCAGGAAGGCGGCTGTGAGTAAATACCATAGAA
The DNA here is from genome assembly GCA_017470525.1 of Bacteroidaceae bacterium. Taxonomy (GTDB): domain Bacteria; phylum Bacteroidota; class Bacteroidia; order Bacteroidales; family Bacteroidaceae; genus Minthosoma. The sequence goes on along the minus strand of JAFUYM010000060.1, from coordinate 50,924 downwards.
CCCCATCCCATGCCGGCATACTCAAATGTAAGGTCATTAGGATTCTCTTCTGTTTGTAAGCCACCGCAGCCATAGATGAGTGGTGCAAATTCCTTCAGTTCAAATTTTGGCACGGTGATGATTGGTGCAACAGGTTTGGGTACAGCAGGGAGTTTTGTATCGCTGTACTTCTGCATCATTTCCCTCAGTTCAAAATATTTAGGAGTGGTTTGTCCGTACTCATTGATGGGGGCATCATAATCGTAACTGGTCACGTCGGGAGCGAAGCCGGGAGAGTTGGCACCAGCCCAATGACCGAACGAAGTGCCTCCATGCGTCATGTAGAGGGAGAAGGAAATGCCTTTCGACAGCATCTCATCCATGCCAGCCACCATGTCCTTCGCCGGACGGGTCTCATGACGAGCGCCCCATTTGTCGAACCATCCGCTCCAGAACTCCGAGCACATCAGCGGAGCCTTGGGACGCAACTGCTTCAGGCGGCGGAACTGGTCGTCGATGTTGGCACCTGTGCCGAAGTTCATCGTCCAAACGAGGTCGTCCAAGCCGTTCTTCTCGAAGTTGGAAGACCAGTCGCACTGGAAGAGCGCCACCTTGTCGCCATAGATGCCACGCAGGCAGTCACGAATTTCGCTCACGTATGGCTTGTTCTCGCCGTATGAACCATACTCGTTTTCCACTTGTACCATGATGATGGGGCCGCCATTCTGGATGGTCAGCGGAGCCAATTGCTTGCCCACTTCAGCCTCGAAAATCTTCACACGCTCCATGAAATAGGGGTCTTGTTCGCGGAGACGGATGTCCTTCTTCTTCAGGAGCCACCAAGGCAGACCGCCCATTTCCCACTCGGCACATACGTAAGGTCCTGGACGCACGATGACGTACATCCCGTTCTTCTGTGCCAGATGGCAGAACTCAGCCACATCGTTGTTGCCTGTCCAGTCGAACTGACCTTCCTGCTGTTCGTGGATGTTCCAGAAGATGTAGATGCACACGGTATTCATGCCCAGAGCCTTGCACATCTTGATGCGGTGGTCCCAATAGGGCTTGGGAATACGAGGATAATGAATCTCAGCAGCCTTCACCACGAAAGGCTTTCCATTGAGCAGGAATGTTCCTTCGCCTGCCTCAAATGTTCCCTTTGCTTTTTGTGCAAAAGTAGGTGTTACCACCATCATTGCTGCCAGCAATGAGAACAAACAAAAGATTTTTTTCATTGTATAAATAGGTATTAAGTTATAGGTTTTATGTGGCAAAGGTACTGTTTTTTTCAGTTCTTAGCAAACTTTCTTTGCGAATTTTTGTATCAAACTAAAAAATTGATGTATCTTTGCAACAACTAACTATTATCCCACAATATTCAATCGTATGTCAATTTGGATTATTTTTAAACTTCTGGGTTCGTTGGCGCTGCTCATGTTTGGTATGAAAGCCATGAGTGAAGCCCTCCAGAAGATGGCAGGTCCGCAACTCCGACATGTGCTCGGAGCCATGACCACCAACCGTTTCACAGGTGCCCTGACGGGTATGTTCGTAACCGCCGCCGTGCAGAGTTCTACAGCCACAACGCTGATGACCGTTTCGTTTGTCAATGCAGGCTTGCTCACGCTCGTGCAGGCGATTTCTGTTATTATGGGTGCCCATATCGGTACGACGGTCACCGCATGGCTGATGTCCTTGACCGATATGTTCAACGTGGCAAACGTTATCTATCCCGCCTTCTTCGTCGGCATCATCCTCATCTACATGAAGAAACGCCGCATCATCGGCGACTTCCTCTTTGGTATCTCATTTCTGTTCCTCGGATTGACCACGCTGAAGGAGACGGGCTTCAGCCTCGTGGATGACCCTGAGACCAGCGAAGTGATTAAGACTTTCTTCGGCGGATTCAACGAGCCGACTTTCCTCAATTCGCTCTTCTTCCTGCTGATGGGTACGGTGCTGACCCTCTGTGTGCAGTCTTCAGCCGCCATCATGGCAATCACGATGACGCTCTGTTCTACGGGTGTGCTCCATCTCGACCAGGGCATCATGCTCGTGCTCGGCGAGAACATCGGCACCACCATCACTTCCAACATCGTGGCAATGGGTGCCAACACCCAGGCGCGTCGCGCGGCATTCGCCCACATGAGCATTAACGTGCTCGGTGTGGCATGGGTGCTCGCTGTGCTGCCTTGGTTCTTGGATGGCGTTTATCACATCGCTGGTTATGACGTAGCCAATCCCGACCTCAAGAAAGTGTCAGTCGTTCTGGCAACCTTCCACTCCGCCTTCAACGTCAGCAACACCTTGCTGCTCATCTGGTTCATCCCCTACATCGAGAAGTTCGTTTGCTGGGCAATCAAACCGAAGAAAGTGGATGAGGAAGAGGATTTCCGTCTGCACTTCATCACTTCGGGTATCATGAAGACTCCCGAACTTTCCGTGCTGGAGGCACACAAGGAAATCCAGTCCTTCTCCGACCGCATGCAGCGCATGTTCGGCATGGTGCGCGAACTCCTCACCGAGAAGGACGAGAAGGCATTTGCCAAACTTTTCTCACGCATCGAGAAGTACGAAAACATCTCCGATAATATGGAATTGGAGATTGCCAAATATCTCGACCAAGTCAGCGATGCTCACCTTTCAGATGAGACAAAAGCGAAGATTCGTGCCATGTTGCGCGAAATCTCAGAACTTGAGAGTATCGGCGACTCTTGCTACAATTTGGCACGTACCATCAACCGCAAGTTTAATGGCAAGCAAGACCATTTCGACGAGCAGCAGTATGACCACATCCACCAGATGATGGACCTCACCGAATCTGCACTCACTCAGATGAATTCGCTCATGGGTGGTCGCAAGGAGTCTTTCGATGTGAACAAGACCTTCAACATCGAGAACGAAATCAACAACTATCGCAATCAACTCAAGGCGCAGAACATCAACGACATCAACGACCACAAATACACCTATGCGGTCGGCACTATCTACATGGACCTCATCAACGAGTGTGAGAAACTCGGCGACTATGTAGTGAATGTAGTTGAAGCACGTATGGGCACACGTTTACGTGTGGCGTAATAGACCATACCCCTCGGATACGAACAAGTGTACCCCTCGGCTACAAGATAGCGTAGTCGAGGGGTACACTTGTAATGGTCTGTTTGTTTTCTTCTATGATTCTTCCAGTAAATCTGGACGTAATGCTTTTGTGCGTTTTAATGCCTGTTCATATTCCCACTCCTTAATCTTTGCCTCATGCCCTGAAAGGAGGATTTCGGGCACACTCCATGTCTCGTCGGGATTCGACACAGGGTGATACTCCGCAGGACGTGTATAAACAGGCGGCTCGAGCAGATTATCCTGGAACGAGTCGGAAAGCGCACTTTCCACGTCACCAATGACACCGGGGATGACACGCACGATGCTGTCTGCCATCACTGCTGCAGCCAGTTCACCACCTGTCAGCACGTAGTCACCGATGGAAACTTCCTTCGTGATAAGATGTTCGCGGATGCGGTAGTCGATACCTTTGTAGTGCCCGCAGATGATGATGATGTTCTCCTTGAGACTCAACTCGTTCGCCATCGGCTGGTCAAACTTCTCGCCGTCGGGAGCGGTGAAGATGATTTCGTCGTAGTGCCGCTCTGCCTTCAATGCCGAGATGCAGGCATCCAAAGGCTGGCATTGGATGAGCATGCCCGCTGCACCACCAAAGGGGTAGTCATCTACTCTCCGATGCTTGTCGGCTGTGTAGTCGCGCAGGTTATGCACATGAATCTCTGCCAAGCCTTTTTTCTGTGCCCTGCCGAGAATGCTTTCTTGTGTGAAAGGCTCAATGAGTTCTGGTAGTACCGTGATAATATCTATTCTCATAATGCTTTAGAACTCACTCCATGCCTTGATTTCGATGTCATCGAGGCTCTTCGTGCAGAAGGCATCGATGAAGGCAGAAGCGAGGCGAGAGTTTGTGATGAGAGGGATGTTGAGGTCGATGGCGGCACGGCGAATCTTGTAGCCGTTGGTGAGTTCGCCGACGGAGAGGTTCTTGGGCACGTTGACCACCATGTCGATGTCGTGGCTGTGGAGCAGGTCGAGGGCTTGTGGTTGCTGTCCTTCCTCGCTGGGCCAATGGACGAGGGTGTTGGGGATGCCGTTGTCTTCCAGATAGCGAGAGGTGCCACCTGTGGCATAAAGGTGATAGCCGTGCTGAATGAGTTGCTGGGCGGCTCGAAGCATGTCGGCTTTCTGTTTGCCGGGGCCTGTGGAGAGAAGGACGCCTTTCTTCGGAATGCGATGCCCCACTGAGAGCATGGCGCAGAGGAGGGCTGAGGAGGTGTCATCGCCGATGCAGCCCACTTCGCCGGTCGATGCCATATCGACACCCAATACAGGGTCGGCTTTCTGCAAGCGGTTGAAAGAGAACTGGCTGGCTTTGATGCCCACATAGTCGAGGTCGAAGAGGTTCTTTTCGGGTCGCTCGAAAGGAAGCCCCAACATGATTTTGGTTGCCAGTTCGATAAGGTTGAGTTTGAGCACCTTCGATACGAAGGGGAAGGAGCGCGAGGCTCGCAGGTTACACTCGATGACACGCAGATGGTTCTGCTCGGCGAGGAACTGGATATTGAAAGGTCCTGAGATGTTCAGTTCCTTGGCAATCTTCTTGGAGACTTTCTTGATTTGGCGAACGGTCTCCACATATATCTTTTGTGGTGGGAACTGGATGGTGGCATCGCCCGAGTGGACACCCGCAAACTCGATGTGTTCGCTGATGGCATAGGCAATGATTTCACCATCTTTTGCCACCGCGTCCATCTCGATTTCCTTGTTGTGCTCATGGAACTTGCTGACCACCACAGGATGTTTCTTGCTGATGTTGGCAGCGAGTTGAAGGAAACGTTCCAACTCTTCTTGGTTGGAGCAGACATTCATGGCTGCACCACTGAGCACGTAGGACGGACGCACGAGGACAGGGAAGCCGACTTTGTCGATGAAGGCGTTGATGTCGTCCATCGAGGTGAGGGCTGCCCATGCCGGTTGGTCCACCCCGATGCGATCGAGCATGGCAGAGAACTTGTCGCGGTCTTCGGCATTGTCGATGCTCTTGGCACTGGTACCGAGGATGGGAACACGCTCGCTGTCAAGACGCATGGCGAGGTTGTTGGGGATTTGTCCGCCGGTGGAGACGATGACTCCGTGGGGATTCTCCAGTTCGATGATGTCCATCACACGCTCGAAGGTGAGTTCGTCGAAGTAGAGGCGGTCACACATGTCGTAGTCGGTGGAAACTGTCTCGGGGTTATAGTTAATCATCACGGAACGGTAGCCGTTCTTCCTGATAGTGTTAAGTGCTTGAACACCACACCAGTCAAACTCGACACTTGAACCAATTCGATAGGCACCAGAACCAAGGACGATGATGGAGCGACGGTCATTTTCGTAGGTGATGTCGTGGGCGGTTGTTCCCTGTGCAGCGGTGCCATCACTGCAAACAGAACCGCTGCCTTGGTAGGTCAAATAGAGGTAGTTCGTCTGTGCAGGGTATTCGGCGGCAAGGGTGTCGATTTGCTTGACGGAGGGGAGAATGCCCATCTGCTTGCGAAGTTCGCGCACCAGTTTGGTGGCGATTTCTGAGTCGATGAGGGCTTCCAAGCCGACGGCACGAGCAATCTGGAAGTCGGTGAAGCCTTGTACCTTGGCGCGGCGCATCAGTTCAGCATCAACATGCTGGATGGCACCTCGCTGTTGCAGTTCTGTGTAGGTGTTGAGGATGTTCTGCAGTTTCTGCAAGAACCACTTGTCAATCTTGGTGAGGTCGTGGATTTGGTCAACGGTATAGCCCATGTGCAGGGCTTTCTCCACGACGAGCACACGCTTGTCCGTCGGAGCCTTGAGGGCTGCATCCACATCGTCAATCTCCAGTTCATGGTTGCCGACAAAACCGTGCAACCCTTGCCCAATCATGCGAAGACCCTTCTGGATGGCTTCTTCAAAGGTTCTGCCAATCGCCATCACCTCACCCACCGATTTCATGCTGGAGCCAAGTTCTCTATCTACACCGCGGAACTTGCCGAGGTCCCAACGAGGAATCTTGCACACCACATAGTCGAGGGCTGGTTCGAAGAAAGCGGAAGTGGTTTTGGTGACAGAGTTTTTCAGGTCGAAAAGCCCGTAACCAAGTCCGAGTTTGGCTGCCACGAATGCCAAGGGATAACCTGTTGCTTTCGATGCCAAGGCTGAGGAACGGGACAGGCGGGCATTCACCTCGATGACACGATAGTCCTCGCTTTCGGGGTCGAAGGCATACTGCACGTTGCACTCGCCCACGATGCCGATGTGGCGGATAATCTTGATGGCGAGGGCACGGAGTTTGTGGTATTCGCTGTTGGTGAGTGTCTGCGAAGGAGCAATAACGATGCTCTCTCCGGTATGGATGCCGAGAGGGTCGAAGTTCTCCATGTTGCAGACGGTGATGCAGTTGTCGAAACGGTCACGAACCACTTCATACTCAATCTCTTTCCAACCCTTCAACGACTTCTCCACCAAAACCTGTGGAGAGAATGAGAAGGCTTTCTCTGCCAATTTGTTCAGTTCTTCCTCGTTGTCGCAGAAGCCAGAACCGAGACCGCCCAAAGCATAGGCAGCGCGGATGATGACGGGGTAGCCAAGGTCGGAAGCCGCCTGCCTTGCCGCTTCGATGGTTTCGCAAGCGTGGCTCTTGATGGTCTTGACATCGATTTCGTCCAGTTTCTTGACGAACAATTCACGGTCTTCGGTGTCAATGATTGCCTGAACAGGAGTGCCAAGCACCTGAACGTTATATTTTTCGAGAATCTTCTGCTGATACAATTGTACACCGCAGTTGAGGGCTGTCTGTCCTCCGAAAGCCAAGAGGATGCCTTGTGGCTTTTCCTTCTGGATGACTTTTTCAACAAAAAAAGGCGTGACTGGCAAGAAGTAAATCTTGTCAGCAACGCCTTCAGATGTCTGCACGGTGGCAATGTTGGGGTTGATGAGGACGGTTTCGATGCCCTCTTCTTTCAGGGCTTTCAGGGCTTGACTGCCCGAATAGTCGAACTCGCCAGCCTCACCAATCTTTAAGGCTCCAGAGCCTAAGAGAAGAACTTTTTGAATGCTTTTGTCTATCATTGTCTTGAAGTCTTAAAGGATTTCTACAAATTCGTCAAACATAAATTCTGTATCGACAGGTCCGCTGGCTGCCTCGGGATGGAACTGTGCCGAGAACCAAGGGTATTTCTTGTGGCGAATGCCTTCGTTAGAGCCGTCGTTCATGTTGACGAAGAGAGGCTCCCAATCAGATGGAAGTGTTTGGCTGTCAACTGCATAACCGTGGTTTTGTGAAGTAATGAAACAACGGTTAGTGCCTATTTGACGAACGGGTTGGTTGTGGGAACGGTGTCCGTATTTCAGTTTATAGATAGTGGCTCCAGCGGCTTTGGAGAGCAGTTGATTGCCCATGCAGATACCCATGCAGGGACGAACCTTTTCGCCCTTCTCCGCCTTTGCCTTTTCATGCTTGAGGAACTCCTTGATGTGGGCGACGGCATCCACCGCTGTGTCGGGGTCGCCAGGACCATTGGCAAGGAAAAGCCCATCGAAGTCGAGCGTGTTGAAGTCATAGTTCCAAGGAACACGGATGACCTCAACGCCACGTTTCAACAGGCAACGGATGATGTTGTTCTTCACGCCGCAATCGACGAGGAGGACTTTCTTATGGGGTGAATGGGTTGAATCAGCGTTTTGAGGTTGATAAGTAATGACTTCCTTGCAAGAGACCTTGTCAATGTAGTTTACTCCCTCGTATTGAGCGGTGGGGATGTTGTCTGGCTCATCGTCGAAAAGGATTTTTCCCATCATCACGCCATGTTCGCGCAGCACTTTGGTGAGTTGGCGAGTGTCGATGCCAGTGATGCCGGGTATCTGCTCTCGTTTGAGCCAGTCGGAAAGGCTTTCCTTGGCGTTCCAATGGGAGTATTCGGTACTGTAGTCGCTGACGATGATGGCTTCGGCATGGATTTTGTCGCTCTCCATGAAGGTGGCAATGCCATTCTCTTCGATGCTGAAAGGAGGTACTCCATAGTTGCCCACAAGAGGGTAGGTGAGCACCATCATCTGCCCAGCATAGGAGGGGTCGGTCAAACTCTCAGGATAGCCCATCATGGCTGTATTGAAGACCACTTCGCCAGCCACGGGCTTTTCGTAGCCGAAGGACTTGCCGTGAAAGGCTGTGCCATCCTCTAAAAGAAGTGTTACGTTTCTCATTATGGTTATGTTTTGTTTTTTAGTCTTTGAAGTTGAGTCTTGCAGGCTCTGTGAAATAGTACTTTTCCACGTAGTTGATGAACGCCTGATTGACCAGGCGGACACCGCCAGGAGTTGGGTAGTTGCCCGAGAAGTACCAGTCGCCCGGATGGTTGGGGCATGCCCGATGGAGTCCTTCAAGGCTTTGATAGACAATCTCGATGTCGGAAGTGACACCTGGTGCACGAAGCATCTCTGCCATCTTGTGGCTGATGTCCTCGTCGGTAAAGGGGGCATAAATCTCTTTCACGTAGTTCTTCATCTTTTCCTTGGGAAGGTGTATCTGTGCCTTACACTTCTGATAGACACGATAGATGATTTGTTCCTTGTTGCGCTCTTTCAGCAGTTCGATGGCGGCACGAAAGGCAATGAATTCTTCCATCTTCGACATGTCGATACCGTAGTAGTCGGGGTAGCGTACTTGTGGAGATGAAGAGACAATGACAATCTTCTTGGGGTGAAGACGGTCAAGGATGCGGATGATGCTTTCTCGCAGAGTGGTGCCTCTCACTATGCTGTCGTCAATCACTACCAGATTATCTACCTGTGGCACGAGGCTTCCGTAAGTGATGTCGTACACATGGGCAGCAAGGTCGTTGCGTGAGTCGCTTTCGGTGATAAAGGTGCGCAGTTTGATATCTTTCAGCACCACTTTCTCTGAACGTACTTGTGGAGTGATAATGGCGCGCAATTCATCGGCTGTAGGGGTGTGATCAAGCGAAAGAATCTGCTCAATCTTCTTCTCGTGCATGTAGGCGGTGAATCCTTCCAACATTCCGTAGAATGCCACTTCAGCAGTGTTGGGGATAAACGAGAACACCGTGTGTTCCACATCGTTGTCAATGGCTTTCAGGATGGGGGCGAGTAACTGGCTGCCCAATGCTTTCCGTTCCAGATAGATGTCCTTGTCGCTGCCTCGGCTGAAATAGATGCGTTCGAATGAACACCGCTGGTTCTCTTTCTGTTCGATGATTTGCGAGAAGCGCACATCACCGTATTTGTTGCAGATGATTGCCTGTCCTGGTTCCAGTTCATGCACTTGGTTCACATCGAGGTCGAGAGTGGTTTGGATGGCAGGGCGTTCGCTGGCGACTGCCAGAATCTCATCGTCCATATACCAAAAAGCGGGTCGGATGCCCCAAGGGTCACGCATGGCAAACATTTCGCCAGAACCATTCTGCCCGCACACGACATAGCCGCCATCCCACAGTGGAGCGGATCTCTTGAGCACGTTTTCCATCTTGATGTGCTCTTCGATGTAGTCGGTGATGTCGTACCCCTCCAATCCCATCTTTTCAGCCTCTTCGAAAAGGCGTTCACTTTCTCGGTCAAGGCGATGCCCTACCTGTTCCAGCATGATGTAGGTATCGCTATAGATGCGTGGATGCTGCCCTGTACGTGCCAACTCTCCAAAGAACTCATCCACATTCGTCATGTTGAAGTTTCCGCACAAGCATAGGTTTTTGGCGCGCCAGTTGTTGCGACGCAGGAATGGATGCACAAAAGATAAGCCACTCTTGCCGGTGGTTGAATACCGGAGGTGGCCCATATAGAGTTCCCCGGCGAAGGGGAGGTTTTTCTTTGCGTAAGCAGCGTCAGCGACTTTTTCAGGGGAATAGTTGTTGAAGTATTGGTGGACATTGGCGAAAATCTCGGTGATGGCACCCGAACCGAGTGCCTTTTCGCGGAACATGTATTCCTCGCCAGGGTTGGCAGCCAACTTCACGCAACTGATGCCTGCACCTTCCTGACCACGGTTGTGCTGCTTCTCCATCATCAGATAGAGTTTGTTCAGCCCGTACTGCCATGTGCCGTACTTCTGCTGGTAGTACTCCAGTGGTTTGCGAAGGCGGAGCATAACGATGCCGCATTCGTGCTTGAGAGGTTCCATAAGTCCTTATTTCTTTTTATTATGTGTGTTTGTGTGAATGTTACTCTACGGTCACCGATTTTGCCAAATTTCTAGGTTGGTCAACATCCTTGCCCTTTGCTACGGCAATGTAGTAAGCCAGCATTTGGAGCGGGATGGAAGCCAAGAGTGGTTCGAGGCATTCTTCCGTGTGGGGCAGTTCGATGACGGCATCTGCCATCTTGCGGATGGTCTCGTCGCCTTCGCTCACAATGGCAATGACACGTGCCTTTCGTGCCTTGATTTCTTGAATGTTGCTGACCACCTTCTCGTAGAGCACATTCTTCGTGGCAACGACCACCACTGGCATCTCGTCGTCAATCAGCGCGATGGGGCCGTGCTTCATCTCGGCGGCAGGATAACCCTCGGCATGAATGTAGGAGATTTCCTTCAGTTTCAAGGCTCCTTCCAACGCTACGGGGTAGTTGTAGCCACGGCCGAGGTAGAGGAAGTTGTGGGCATAGGTGAAGATGCGGCTGATGTCCTTGATGGCATCGCCCTGCTTGAGCAGTTCCTGCATCTTGTCAGGCACGGCATTCAGTTCTTCCAACACCTTAGCATAGCGCACATTGTCGATAGTGCCACGCTCCTTGCCAAGTGCCAGTGCCAACATGGTCAGCACGGTCACTTGACCGGTGAATGCCTTCGTGGAAGCCACACCGATTTCGGGACCGACGTGAATGTAGGAACCTGTGTCGGTGGCGCGTGGAATGCTGGAGCCGATGGCGTTACAGATGCCATAGATGAAAGCCCCTTTCGACTTTGCCAGTTCGATGGCTGCCAAGGTGTCTGCCGTCTCACCCGACTGACTGATGGCAATCACCACGTCCTGCTCGTTGATGACAGGCTTGCTGTAGCGGAACTCGCTGGCATATTCCACTTCGACAGGAATCTGGCAGAAATCCTCAATCAACTGCTTGCCAATCAAGCCAGCATGCCAACTGGTTCCGCAAGCCACGATAATGATGCGGCGGGGATTAATCAGGTATTTGCGATAGTCGATGATGGCAGAAAGGGTGACGTTGTTTGCCTCCACATTCACACGACCTCTCATACAGTCTTTCAGGCATTCGGGCTGCTCGAATATCTCCTTCAGCATGAAGTGGGGGAAACCACCTTTCTCAATTTGAGCCAAATTGAGGTCAACCTTCTTCACCTCATGTTCCATCTTCTCGTTGTTGAAATCGACCACTTCCACCTCCTTGCCACGACGGATGACGGCGATGTCCTTGTCGTCCAAGTATATCACCTTGTCCGTGTATTCGATAATCGGGCTGGCATCCGAACCTAAGAAGAACTCCTCTTCACCGATGCCCACCACTAACGGGCTGCTCTTTCGGGCTGCAATGATTTGGTCGGGGTCATTTTTGTCGAGAATGGCGATGGCATAGGCACCAATGACGGAACGAAGGGCGATACGCACGGCGGTGAGCAAGTCGAGATTCCGTTGGGTGCGGATGTACTCAATCAGTTGAACCAGCACCTCGGTGTCTGTATTGCTCTTGAATTCGATGCCATTTTCCTGCAGCTGCTTCTTCAGCACAGCATAGTTCTCGATAATGCCGTTGTGAATGATGGCAAGATTGCCTGTATAAGAAATGTGTGGGTGAGCATTGGTGGAGTTGGGTTCGCCGTGGGTTGCCCAACGTGTGTGAGCGATGCCGACGGTGCCGCTGGTGTCCTTGTCTGAGGCATAGCCCTCAAGGTCAGCCACTTTTCCTTTGGTCTTATAGACCCTCAAATCTCCATTTTCTGTCAGCAGTGCCACACCAGCACTGTCATAGCCTCTGTATTCCAAACGTTTAAGTCCCTTAATCAAAACGGGATAGGCATTACGTTTGCCTAAATAGCCAACAATTCCACACATAGTATTCTTTTATTTTGTTGGTGCAAAGGTACGGATTTATTTTCTTTTTATCACAAGAAAGCCTGAAAATTTTTATATTTGAAAGTAAAAAGACCTCTTTCCGTGACGAAATGACACTCAAGGCAGTTCCCTTCCTGTGCTGTACCCACCATCGTAATTACGTTGCACCCGTCACCGTAATTACGATAAGCCCTGCAACGTAATTGCGATGCAGGGCTTATCGGTTTTCTGGTCATATTTGAACGATGCTCTTAGATGAGGTCGATGCTCCTCTTCACAAAGTTGTTGAGTGCTTCGCCGCGCAGCAAACCGTTCTGGAGCAGTGCCAAGTCGATGAGTTGGCTCACCACTTCTGGTTTCGCATCCTTGATGTTCGCCTTAATGAGCGGATGGTCGGTATTGAGCACGAGATTGAGCATCGTCGGCATTTCGCCATAGAATGCCATACCTGGCTGCAAGCGTGACATGTCCTTCATACGACGCATGTACTCGCTCTGGGTCATGATGACAGGGGCAGCCGTCTCGCCCAATGCCTGTGGTTCCACGTTAAACTCGATTTTGTCGAGTTTTGGCAGGGCGTTCTTGAAGGTCTCGGTGAGCGCCTTCTTGTCGTCCTCTGGCAGTTCCTCCTTCTTCTCGTCGCTCTTCACGATGAGTTTATCCACCACGTCTGAATCGACACGGGTGAAGCGGCTCTTCTCGAACTTCTCTTCAAAGAGGTTGCACATGGCAGGATCGAGTTGACCGTCCATCAGGAGCACGTTGTAACCCTTGGCATTGGCAGCGTCGATGTAACTGTACTGGTCATCCTTGTTGTTGGCATAGAGGTAGATGAGGTTGCCGTCCTTGTCAGTTTGCTCACCCTTGATGAGGGTTTGATACTCTTCGAAGGTGTACATCTTGCCTTCTGTGTCTTTCAGCAGGGCGAAAGCCTTGGCCTTGTCGTAGAAGTCGGTCTCGGAGAGCATTCCGTAGTTGATGAAAATCTTGATGTCGTCCCACTTCTCCTCAAACTGCTTGCGGTCGCTCTTGAAGATGGAAGACAGGCGGTCAGAGACTTTCTTGGAGATGTAAGTAGAAATCTTCTTCACGTTGGAATCGCTCTGCAAGTAACTGCGGCTCACGTTCAGCGGGATGTCTGGCGAGTCAATCACACCATGCAACAGGGTCATGAAGTCGGGCACGATGCCTTCCACGTTGTCGGTCACAAACACCTGGTTGCAGTAGAGGTTGATTTTGTTCTTCTGAATGTCGAGGTTGGTCTTCACCTTGGGGAAGTAGAGGATACCCGTGAGGTTGAAGGGATAATCGACGTTAAGGTGAATCCAGAAGAGAGGCTCGTCGCTCATGGGGTAGAGTTTCTTGTAGAACTCCTTGTAGTCCTCATCCTTCAGTTCCGATGGCTTGCGTGTCCAGAGTGGGGTGGTGTCGTTGATGACATCGTCCTCGTCCGTCTCCACGCTCTTCTTCTCCTTGTCGTCCCACTTGGTTTTCTTGCCGAATGCCACAGGCACGGGGAGGAACTTGCAGTATTTGTTCAGGAGTTCACTGATTTTGTACTTCTCCAAGAAGTCCTTGCAGTCATCATCGATATACATCACGATGTCCGTACCACGGTCAGCCTTCTCTGCGTCCTCGATGGTGAACTCTGGGCTTCCGTCGCAACTCCACTTCACAGCCTTGCTGCCCTCCTGCCAACTCTTCGTGATGATTTCCACCTTCTTGCTCACCATAAAGGCTGAGTAGAAGCCCAAACCGAAGTGGCCGATGATGGCGTTGGCATCCTCCTTATACTTGTCGAGGAAGTCGTTGGCACCCGAGAAGGCAATCTGGTTGATGTACTTGTCAATCTCCTCCTCAGTCATGCCGATGCCACGGTCGCTCACCGTCAGCGTGCCCTTGTCCTTGTCAATGCTCACATGTACGGTCAGGTCGCCTGCCTCCTCTTTCAGCTCGCCCTTGCTGGCAAGAGTCTTGAGTTTTTGGGTGGCATCGACAGCGTTGCTCACGATTTCACGGATAAAGATGTCATGGTCACTATAGAGAAACTTTTTGATGACGGGGAAGATGTTCTCAGTCGTAACCCCGATGTTACCTTGTTGAGCCATATTGTTCTTTCAATTTTAGTTTTTATGTTCCGAGTTAACCACTTGGGCAAAAAAAATGCCAGCCACTTTCATGACTGACATTTTGTCGGTGTTATCGTTGTTTACTTCTTGCCAATGACAATCTTGTCATCTTTCAGTTCTGCCAGGATGGTGTCGCCCTCGTGTACTTGTTCTTCCACGATGAGTTCGCTGATGCCATCTTCGAGGTGCTGTTGGATGGCACGACGCAATGGACGGGCACCAAACTGCTTGTCGTAGCCCTTTTCGGCAATGAACTTCTGGGCTTCCTCGGTGATTTCGAGGTGCATGCCAAGGTCTTCGATGCGCTTGTAGAGTCCTCTGAGTTCGATGCCGATGATTTGCAGGATGGCATCGAGTTCCAGTTGGTCGAACGTGATGATTTCATCGACACGGTTCAGAAACTCAGGCGAAAACTGCTTGTTGAGTGCCTTCTGAATCACAGAGCGAGACACTTCCTTGTCATCCTTGCCCACCATGGCAGAGAATCCGACCCCACGACCAAACTCCTTCAACTGACGAGTGCCCACATTGCTGGTCATGATGATGACCGTGTTGCGGAAGTCAATCGTTCTGCCTTGCGTGTCGGTCAGTCGTCCGTCGTCCATCACCTGCAAGAGCAGATTGAACACATCGGGATGCGCCTTCTCGATTTCGTCGAGGAGGACGATAGAGTAGGGCTTGCGGCGAACCTTCTCGGTGAGCATACCTCCTTCTTCATATCCCACATATCCAGGAGGTGCACCCACCAACCGGCTCACGGTGAACTTCTCCATATATTCGCTCATGTCGATACGAATCAATGCGTCAGCCGAACCGAACATGTGTTCAGCCAACTTCTTTGCCAAGAAGGTCTTGCCCACACCTGTAGGACCCAGGAACATGAACGTGCCAATCGGGCGGTTCGGGTCTTTCAACCCCACTCGGCTACGCTGGATGGCGCTGACCAGTTTGTCCACTGCCGCATCCTGTGCAATGACCGTGCCTTTCAACTCCTGACGCATCCCCTTCATGCGGATGCCTTCAGCACTTGCCATTTTGCTAACGGGTATGCCTGTCATCATGGAAACAGTCTGAGCCACATGCTCTTCTGTGACCTTTTGCCGTTTGTCTTCCAACGACGCTTCCCACCGTTTCTTCATCTGTTCCAGTTCGTCGCTCACAAGTTTCGATTGGTCACGCAAGTTGCTTGCCAAAGCATAATTCTCGTCTCTGACAGCGTTTTCTTTCTGTATGTTGAGGTCGGCAAGCATTGCCTCTTTGTCTTCGATTTCCTTGGGTACACAGATGTTCTTAATGCGGACACGGGAGCCCACTTCATCCAACACATCAATGGCTTTATCAGGGAAACTGCGGTCGGTGATGTAGCGTTCTGTCAATTTGACACATGCCACCAGTGCTTCTTCTGTGTAGCAGACATTATGATGTTCCTCATAACGGTCTTTGATATTGTGCAGAATGGTCAGCGTCTCTTCTGGTGTGGTTTGTTCCACAATCACCTTCTGGAAACGGCGTTCCAACGCACCGTCTTTCTCAATGCTCTTGCGGTATTCATCGAGGGTTGTCGCACCGATGCATTGCAATTCGCCTCGTGCCAAGGCTGGCTTCATCATGTTGGCAGCATCCATCTGACCAGCCTGATTGCCAGCACCCACCAGTGTATGGATTTCGTCGATGAACACGATGATATCAGGATTGGAACGTAATTCGTTGATGATGCTGCGCATACGTTCCTCAAACTGCCCACGGTATTTGGTGCCAGCCACCACGCTTGACATATCAAGGCTCACAATGCGCTTGCCAAACAGAACACGTGCCACTTTTCGTTCATTGATACGTGCAGCCAAACCTTCCACAATCGCGCTCTTGCCAACACCTGGTTCACCAATCAGCACTGGGTTATTCTTCTTCCTTCTGGAGAGAATCTGTGCCAAACGCTCAATTTCCGTTTCGCGTCCCACCACAGGGTCAAGTCGCCCTTCACTCGCAGCACGGGTTAGGTCGAAAGCGAATTTGTCAATGGCAGGTGTGTCCGAATTTCCCTTTTTCGTGGTTTTTGCCGTCGTATTGCCATTGGTGTTAGACGATGTTCCGTTGCCAGATGGGGGAGGGGCATCCTCCTCATCTTCTTCATCATAATCCACACTATTCTCTATCTGAGTGGGCGCAGGTTGTGTGTTCAAAGAGTCGTAGAGGTCTTTATAAGTAACATCGCAGTCGCTAAGAATTCTTGCCACGATATTGTCGTGCTGCTTGAGAATGGCAAGCAACATGTGTTCAGCATCGCTTTCGTCACTTTTCATCAGGCGGGCTTCAAGCACTGTCAGGCGCATGATGGTGTTGGATTTCTGATTCAGTGCAATGTCGGTCGAGAGAAGTTTGGCACCGAAGTCTCTCACGGAACGTTCCAGCACATCCTTGACAGATGGAATGTTCACGTAGAATTTTTTCTTCAGCACATCAATGGCACGGCTCTCACCGTCGCGTATCAAACCCAGCATCAGGTGTTCAGGACCGATGTAGTCATTGTTAAGTCTCAATGCCTCTTCTTTGCTGTAGCCAAGAATCCTTGTTACTCTATCGGAATATTTATAATTCATGAGCCGATGTTGTTCTCTTTATAATTTAATTAACGTATGATAGGAAATGAATTATCATTTTCCCCTGCACTCAGACAAAAGAAGTGCCGATGCTGCTATTGTAGCCATTTTGTCAGTCTTTCCATGATTTCCTGCTTCATGTCGGCTGGCATGTTGTTAATTCTGGCACGGTGACTTCCTCTTGGCTGCACATACACACGCATGTTCTCCTTCTTCTTGCAGTTGAGCCATGTACACACACCACTGGCACTCCATGGGTCAATCTCTCCATATATAAATATATGTGTAGGGTCTTCCTGCTTGAGGAACTTGACCGTGCGGTCATAGAGTGTTGGGTCAAAGTCGTAGCCACGCAAACTATCAGGTAGCATGATTTCTTTCAGATACCCCTTCGTGCTCTTCAGCGACGTCCACTTTTTGATGGGCTTGAGCGAATAGCCGTAATAGCCCAGTTCGCGGCTTGCCTGCACGTCGAAAGGCATGAAGCGGTTGGGGTAGATGAAGTAATCGGGACCTGCCACCTCCATCATGTTGCTAAACCATGTCTGATTGTCAGCCGTGAGCGACGGGATGGTGCTGACAGGTGTGCCCCACTGCCACAGGGCAAAGGGGTATTCCAGTACACAATAGTCGTAGATGTCCTCTTCGGAGAGGTAGAAATGATAGCCGTGTTCAGCATTGTACTTTTTGAATAGTTCCATCAGTTCAGGCTTCCGCTTCATCAGTTCCTGCATGGCATCCTTGATGGCTTTACGTTCTTCTTTCGTTCCCACCTGCTTTGCCAAGAACTTCTCGTGTCTGCCATCTTCCACCGCACGGTTCAGCGGTGCCACATAACTGACACTCACATCCACGTCGTCGGGGTAGGTGGCACGGTAGAACATCGTCGTCTGTCCTCCCTTGCTGATGCCGGTGCTAATCCACTTGCCCTTGAAAAGGGTACCCAAAGCCTGACGCACATGGTGGTAGTCAGCCAAGGAATTATCGACTGTCATGTAGTCCCAATTAGTAGGCTGTGGCACACTTTCGGCAAAGTAGCGATACTCGCACAACACCACATTGGCATCGAACAAGGCACTCAACTCCTCTTCGTAGTCTGGACGCATACCATAGTCGGCAAAGTAACCCTCGGTGACAATCACCGTAGGCTTATCCAAACCTTTCATTCCCACGATGATACGTTCTCCGAAAGTTCCTTTGTTAAAGGTCTTCCAATCCACCTGCTGTTCCATCTTCAGCACATACTTCTCCTTAAACTTGGTGGTCTCTAATGGCTTCACGTCGCTCACACCCTCCACCGCACAAAGTTGCTGCATGAATGGGGTGGTGTCTGTTTGTGCTGCAAGGCTCAAAGCCGTGAGGACAAGGAGAATGCAGAAAAAAGGTCGTTTCATATCGTTTTTTTTGCTTTATTGATGGGGTAAGGAGATTCCCCGAAGTGAGACGTTATTTATCGTACCCCTCGAGTACAATGTGGCGTACCCGAGGGGTACGGCATGGTGTACCCGAGGGGTACGGTTTTTATAAGAAAGAAAAAACTTTTAATAAGCCCTTGCAATCAACACTCTGCACTTGGCTGGTTTGCCGCTCACCATGTCGGTGCCTTCTGTCTGTTCAAACATGAACGGTACACAACGGATAGTTGCCTGAGTGTCTTCCTTAATCTTTGCCTCTGTTTCCTCAGTGCCGTCCCAGTGGCAGAGGAAGAAGCCGCCATCCTTGATGCGCTCCTTGAACTCGTCGTAGTTGTCGCATTCGTAGATATGGGCATCACGGTAGGTGACAGCCTTCTGGTAGATGTTCTTCTGAATGTCGTCGAGAAGATTCTTGATGTACTCCTCGATACCCTCGATGGACACATTCTCTTTTTCCAAAGTGTCGCGGCGCATCACCTCCACAAGTCCCTTCTCCAAGTCGCGGGCACCCAACACGAGACGTACTGGCACACCCTTCAACTCGTAGTCGGCGAACTTGAAGCCCGGACGCTTGTTGTCGGCATTGTCGTACTTCACGCTGATGCCCATTGCCTTGAGGTTCTTTACAATCGCCTCAGCCTTCTCGTCGAGCATAGCCATCTGGTCTCCCTTACCGATGGGGATGATGACCACCTGCAGCGGAGCCAACCGTGGAGGCAAAACGAGACCGTTGTCGTCGGAGTGGGTCATGATGAGTGCACCCATCAGTCGGGTCGATACCCCCCATGAAGTTGCCCAAGCATATTCAGGTTTGTTGTCCTTGTTGAGGAACTGCACGTCGAATGCTTTACCGAAGTTCTGACCGAGGAAGTGGCTCGTACCGCTCTGCAGAGCCTTGCCGTCTTGCATCATGGCTTCAATCGTGTAAGTGTCGAGTGCTCCTGCAAAACGCTCTGTCTCACTCTTCACACCCTGAATCACCGGAACTGCCATGTATTCTTCTGCAAATTTGGCATAAATGCCAATCATCTGCTTGGTGCGCTCTTCAGCCTCCTCGCGAGTGGCGTGAGCCGTGTGACCCTCCTGCCAAAGGAACTCAGAAGTGCGCAGGAACAGGCGGGTACGCATCTCCCAGCGCATCACGTTACACCATTGGTTGCACAGGATAGGGAGGTCACGGTAAGACTTAATCCAGTTCTTATAAGTGTTCCAGATGATGGTTTCCGAAGTGGGACGGATAATCAGTTCTTCTTCCAATTTAGCGGCAGGGTCAACCACCACGCCGTCATGTGTGTCGTTGGTCTTCAGTCGATAGTGAGTCACCACTGCACACTCCTTGGCAAAACCCTCCACGTGCTCAGCCTCTTTGCTTAAGAAACTCTTTGGAATGAGCAAGGGAAAATAAGCGTTCTGTACCCCTGTCTCCTTAAACATATCGTCGAGCACTCGCTGCATCTTTTCCCAAATTGCATATCCGTATGGACGAATCACCATACATCCTCTCACATCGGCTTGTTCAGCCAATTCAGCCTTCACCACCAATTCGTTATACCACTTCGAGTAGTCCTCTGACCGCTTGGTCAGGTCTTTCAATTCTGTTGCCATATTCTGTTTTTAATTGTTGATAAATCAAATTCAAGCCACAAAATTACGACCTTTTTGTGAAAAAAACATCATTTTTTCATTTTATTTATCGCAATTGCCATTTATATCGATGAAAATCCCGATATTTGCACTTGAAGACAAACCAAAGGAAGAAGAAAACAAACCATATTATTAACATTAAAAACGAAAGAATCTATGACTAAATTTAAGTTTGGTGCGCTCCTCATGGCTGCGATCATTATCTTTGCGGGATGTGGTATGAACAATACTACCAAAGGCGGTCTCATTGGTGGTGGCGCAGGTGCAGGAATCGGTGCTATGGTCGGTAACCTGATTGGCAAGAATGCAGGTGGCACATTGGCTGGTGCAGGTATTGGCGCTGCTGTGGGTACGGCTGCAGGTGTGCTCATTGGCAAGAAGATGGACAAGATGAAGGCTGCTGCTGAGGCTGCTGTGGCGAATGCCCAAGTGGAGAGCGTGAAAGACAGCAACGGTCTTGATGCAGTGAAGATGACCTTCGACTCAGGTATTCTTTTCGCTACAGGCAAATCTATGCTCAGCAAAGATGCCATGCAGAATCTCAACAAACTCACTAACGAGGTGCTGAAAGTATATCCTGATTGCGATGTCGCTATCCAGGGCTATACTGACAACACAGGTTTCAAAGGCTCTACCGTTGAAGAGAGTTTCCAGAAAAACATCAAACTCAGCCAGGATCGTGCTGATGCTGTGAAGTCCTATCTCCTTGCACAAGGAGCAGCAACTTCTCAAATCAAGAGCAGCATAGGCTACGGCGAGAACAATCCAGTGGCAAGCAATGACACCAAGGAAGGTAAGGCTCAGAACCGCCGTGTTGAAATTTATCTTTATGCTTCAGAGGCAATGATTAACGCAGCCGAAGCAGGAACATTGCAGTAATGGGTAAATTCTTTTCCACAATAGGAAACATCATCAAGTGGGTGCTCATCGTCCTTTTGGCGGGGAGCATCCTACTTGTTTTATTGTTCCGATACATTCCTGTCTATACCTCCCCGCTCATGTTCATCCGTGCGTATGAACAGGTGAGCCGAGGAGAGAAAATCCGTTGGCATCATGAATGGATGCCATTGGATAGCATTTCGCCAGACCTTCCGCTTGCCGTCATGTCATGTGAAGACCAGAACTTTCTCAGTCACAATGGTTTCGACTGGGATGCCATTCAGAAAGTCATGGAAGAACGAGAGGAGGGGGAGCGTTTCCGTGGTGGCTCCACCATCAGTCAGCAAACTGCCAAAAATGTGTTCCTTTTCCCAACGGCATCCACAGGCAAGTTGGCATGGTTCCGCAAAGGTGTGGAAGCCTACTTCACGGTCCTCATCGAGTTCATGTGGGACAAGCAGCGCATCATGGAGGTCTATCTCAACACCATCGAGATGGGCGATGGCATTTATGGTGCTCAAGCCGTGGCGCAAGAGCATTTCGGTTGCGATGCCAAAGACCTCACACGCAACCAATGTGCCATGATTGCCATTACCTTGCCCAATCCGCTGAAGATGAACTCAGCCTCACCCACCAACTACATGTACCGGCGCCAATCCTGGTGTTTGCGGCAAATGAAGTGGTTGGGGACATTCCCGAAATAAGTTCGAATGTACTTTTCTGATCATCAACCACCGCTGTTGTGGTACGTGTTCGAATCCCTGTATGGAGTAGAGAAGATGCACACTCACAAGACTTGCGAGGGTTGTGGGTGTGCGCTTATGAGTCTGGTGGATGCCGACTACGGCGGCGTGGAAGCCGGCGGAATCCTTGACCCAGAATCCAAGATGAGGCCTGACCTGGGCGAAGAGTTGACCATGATATTCTGGTAGGCGGGGCTTCCATCAGCCCTGCCGGGGACAAGTCCAGGAAAGCGCGCTTTCAGCACCTCTCTTTCGGACTGCTCCACTCCGACACATCGGACTGCTCCAGTGCGGCACGTCGGACTGGAGCAGTCCGATTTTGGGGATGTTTTTGTTTTTAATGGGTGTGAAATTTGGTATTTTGTTCACTTAGTCGTAACTTTGCAAGTTAAAACGAGAAGAACGTGCAGGATTATGGTACATTTGGACGGAACATTGGCGGTTGAAAAGTATGAGGAACTGGATAGCATCGGGTTTATCCAGTGGGTGACTGATGGCTATTTGGAGGCTGTCGGAGGTGGATTGACAGCAGAGAACATGGAGATGCTGAGTGCGGAGCAGCATGCGGTGTTGTGTTATCGCTATGTGTTGGATGAGGTGATGGAGGGCGGTTTTATCCAGTTGATTCTGAACGGGTATGCTCCGTATGTGCTGGAAGGTCCCTTCCCGATGATAACAAAAAAAGAGTGGGGCATGAAGGACTTTTCCAAATTGCTGTATGAGGTGAAGAAAGAGTACCATAAGCATCAAGAGGAGTTGTCGAAGGACATGACGGACGACGAGTTTATGGCACTCTATGAGCAGTTGGAAGAACTGAACGAGTTGGGCGATGACTTTCTGGACGAGCATCAAGAGGAAGTGACCCCGTTGGTGGCGAAGATGATAGTAGAGAACTTAGAGAAGTATATGTGATTTATGGCAAAGAATAAGATAGCAAAGAATCAGCAGGTGAACATCAAGAACAAGAGGGCGTCGTTCGACTATGAGTTTATCGACACCTTCACGGCGGGCATCGTCTTGACGGGTACGGAAATCAAGAGCATCCGTGCGGGCAAGGCAAGTCTGGTGGACACGTACTGCTACATCAATAATGGTGAGATTTGGGTGAAGAACATGTATGTGGCTCTTTATTCGGAGGGTTCGTACAATAACCATGTGGAGCGTCGGGAACGGAAGTTGCTGCTGAACAAGAAGGAAATCCGCAATTTGCAGAATGACACGAAGGCTCCAGGCTTCACGATTGTACCCATCCTTCTCTATATCAACGAGAACGGATTGGCAAAACTGGATATTGCTTTGGCGAAAGGTAAGAAGGAATATGATAAACGCCAGACGATGAAGGAGAAGGAGGACAGGAGGGAGATTGACAGGGCGAAGAAGAAATACGTATAAAACACAAGCAAATGACACTACACGACATCATCAAGGAGCGAATACTGATTCTGGACGGTGCGATGGGCACGATGATTCAGCGGTATGGGTTGAAAGAGGAGGACTTCAGAGGCGAACGGTTCAAGGATGTGCCGGGGCTGATGAAGGGTAACAACGACATCCTCTGCCTGACCCGTCCCGATGTGATTGAGGATATTCACCGGAAGTATTTGGAGGCAGGAGCAGATATGATTACCACGTGTACGTTCTCTTCACAGCGGGTGTCGATGGCAGACTACAACGTGCAGGAATATTGCAGGGAGATGAACTTGGCTGGGGCGAAGATTGCACGGCGGTTGGCAGATGAATATACACAGAAAAACCCGATGAAACCACGTTTTGTGCTGGGCGACGTGGGACCTACCAACAAGACGTTGAGCATCTCGCCCGACGTGAATAACCCTGCCTTGCGAAGCCTCACCTACGATGAGTTGGTGGCGGCATATGTGGAGCAGATGGAAGCCTTGCTGGAGGGTGGGGTGGATGCCCTGCTGATAGAAACCATCTTCGATTCGCTCAACGCCAAGGCTGCCATCTATGCGGCTGAAATGGCGATGGAATCGACCCAAAAGCGTGTGCCGCTGATGCTGTCGGTGACGGTGAGCGACACGGCTGGCAGAACCTTGTCGGGACAGACTTTGGAGGCGTTCCTTGCCAGTGTGCAGCATGCCGACATCTTCTCCATCGGATTGAACTGCTCGTTTGGTGCACGTCAACTGAAACCCTTCCTGAAGGTGTTGGCAGAGAAAGCACCTTACTATATCTCGGCGCACCCCAATGCAGGATTGCCCAATTCGCTGGGCTTGTACGACCAGACACCCGACATGATGGCGGAGCAGGTGAAGGAGTATGTGGACGAAGGATTGGTCAACATCATCGGCGGCTGCTGCGGTACGACGGAAAAGTTCATTGCGCTGTATCCCGATTTGGTGAAAGGAAAGAAGCCGCATGTGCCCGTGGAGAAGCCGAAAAACATGTGGCTGAGTGGTCTCGAACTGCTGGAACTGACTCCCGAGTGCCGTTTCGTGAACGTAGGTGAACGTTGTAACGTGGCTGGCTCGCGCAAATTCCTCCGACTCATCAACGAAAAGAACTACGAAGAAGCCCTCTCGATTGCCCGCAAGCAGGTGGAGGATGGGGCTTTGGTCATCGACATCAACATGGACGACGGTCTGCTGGATGCCAAGCACGAGATGGTGACCTTCCTGAATCTGCTGATGAGCGACCCCGACATCTCGAAGGTGCCCGTGATGATTGACTCCAGCGACTGGGAGGTCATCGTGGCAGGATTGAAGTGTGTGCAGGGCAAGAGCATCGTGAACAGCATCTCGCTGAAGGAAGGCGAGGAGAAGTTCTTGGCACATGCACGGGAAATCAAACGCTTGGGTGCTGCCACGGTGGTGATGGCATTTGACGAGCAGGGACAGGCAACGACCTACGAACGGAAAATCGAAATCTGCGAACGAGCATATCATCTCTTAGTGGACAAGGTGGGCTTCAATCCTCTCGACATCATTTTCGACCCGAATGTGCTGGCAGTAGCAACGGGCATGGAAGAGCACAACAGTTATGGCTTGGACTTTATCCGTGCCACAGAATGGATTCGTCTGCACCTGCCTGGGGCACATGTGTCGGGCGGCATCAGCAACCTTTCGTTCTCCTTCCGGGGCAACAACTACATCCGCGAGGCGATGCATGCCGTCTTTCTCTATCACACTATCGGCAAGGGACAGGACATGGGCATCGTGAACCCTGCCACGCAGGTGCTGTATAGCGACATCCCCGAAAACGTTTTGACTGCCATCGACGATGTGCTGCTGAATCGTGATGCTGGGGCGACGGAAAGGCTGATTGAAATTGCTGCTCAAATCAAAGCAGAGAAAGATGCTGAAAAAGAATCAATTAAAAATGGAGGTGTAGCACCTAAGGCGAGTGCTGACAATTGGCGGAACGGCTCTGTGGAAGAACGGCTGAAACATGCCTTGGTGAAGGGAGTGGGCGACTATCTGGAGCCCGACCTTGACGAAGCGGTACAACTGTACGGCAATCCCGTGAAGATTATTGAGGGACCTCTGATGGATGCCATGAACACGGTGGGCGAACTGTTCGGAGCAGGCAAAATGTTCCTGCCGCAAGTGGTGAAGACGGCTCGCACGATGAAGAAGGCGGTAGGCATTCTTCAGCCGCTCATCGAGGCAAGCCGTTCGGAAGGGGCACAGAAGGCGGGCAAGGTGCTGTTGGCAACGGTGAAAGGCGATGTACACGACATCGGCAAGAACATCGTGAGCGTCATCCTCGCCTGCAACAACTATGAGATTATTGACCTCGGCGTGATGGTGCCTACGGAGACGATTGTTGACCGAGCCATCGAAGAAAACGTCGATATCATCGGGCTTTCAGGTCTCATCACCCCCTCGCTGGAAGAGATGGTGAATGTGGCACGTGCCCTTGAGGAGCGTGGTGCCCATATCCCCATCATGATTGGCGGCGCCACCACCAGCGAACTGCACACTGCCCTGAAGATTGCCCCTGTCTATCATGGTCCCGTGCTCTGGATGAAAGATGCCTCGCAGAATGTGATTGCCAGCGCCAAACTGCTCAATCCCGACACGAGGGCTGAATTGACGGATGAATTGGACAAAAAATATGCCGAACTCCGTTCAGACAAGGCTGACGAGAAGTCCGGCATGGTCAGTTTGGAAGAGGCACGGCAAAGAAGACCTAAATACTTTGAATAATTGATAAAACAACGAATTGATTCTTTTTAACTACGAATTGCACGAATGAAACGAATTTTTGGAAGTAGACCATGCTTGCTGCATAGTAAAATTCGTTTCATTCGTGCAATTCGTAGTTAAAAAGAATCAATTCGTTGTTTTATTCGCAGTTTTTGCCTCGTTCCATAACGCGTCCATCTCCTCCAGGGTCATGTCCTTCAGGGCTTGACCTTTTTCTTTTGCCTTTGCCTCCACATAGTTGAAGCGGTGGATGAACTTCTGGTTGGTCAGTTCGAGGGCGTTGTCGGGATTGATTTTGTAGAGCCGGGCAGCGTTGATAAGGCTGAACATCACGTCGCCAAACTCTTCGGTGGCATGCTGCTTGGCGACTTTTTTCGCTTCTTCGAATGCTGTTTCATCCGCATGGAGAGAATCGTCAAGCGCTTGGGCTTGTTCCACCTCTGTCTCAAACTCGCCAATCTCTTCTTTCACCTTCTTCCACACATCGCGACGGTCGTCCCAGTCGAAACCCACATTGCGCGCCTGGTCCTGAATGCGGTATGCCTTGATGAGCGAGGGTAGGGCATCGGGCACACCCGACAGCACGGTCTTGTTGCCGTCCTTCTCCTTCGTCTTGATTTGTTCCCATGTCTGCACCACCTCGCCAGCCGTGTTCGCCTTGGCATCGCCATATACATGGGGATGGCGGAAGATGAGTTTGTCGCAAAGTTTGTTGCACACATCTGCCACATCAAAGGCACCTTTCTCCTCGCCAATCTTCGAGTAGAACACGATGTGTAGGAGCACGTCGCCCAGTTCCTTGCAGATGTTCAGTTCGTCGTTCTTCAGAAGGGCATCGCACAACTCGTAAGTTTCCTCAATCGTGTTGGGACGAAGCGATTCGTTCGTCTGTTTCCTGTCCCACGGACACTTCTCTCGGAGGTCGTCCATCACGTCGAGCAAACGTCCGAAAGCCTCCATCTTTTCTTGCTTCGTATGCATCTTTATCTTTTTTCTGATGATGTTATTGATAAAATTTCTGCAAAGTTACGATTTTTTTCTCTCATTTATTTTGTCATATCTAAAATTTGTGCTACCTTTGCACTCGCAATTGACAAGGGGAACCCTTTTGCGAGGGATTTACACCACAATGTCGTTGCAATTCAGAACGCATGGTTCCGGAAGGATGGGTGAGTGGCTGAAACCACCAGTTTGCTAAACTGACGTACGGGTTACCGTACCGGGGGTTCGAATCCCCCTCCTTCCGCACCTTTCTTTTTGGCGCTTTCGTCTAGCGGCTAGGACACATGCCTCTCACGCATGGAACACGGGTTCGATTCCCGTAGGCGCTACAAAAAGACAATCACGGCGCTTTCGTCTAGCGGCTAGGACACATGCCTCTCACGCATGGAACACGGGTTCGATTCCCGTAGGCGCTACAAAACAGGGCACTTCAAATGAACATCATCATTCGAAGTGCCTAATTTATTATCAAGATGATTTAAGATGAGAATGGTGTACGGAAGATTTTTATGTTGGATAGGTGGGGTGGTGTGTGCTCTTGGGTTGAGGGCACAACAGGAGACTTGTCTTCAATATATAGATACGCGTGTGGGGACGGCGGCGAGTGCAACTCAAACAGCGGGGATGTTCGGAAAGGGGACGGAGGAGTATGCGCATACGTTGCCTGCTGTGTTGGAACCGAATGGAATGAACTTTTGGACACCTGAAACGGCGGGTGCAACGGAGAAAAAAGGTGTGTGCCCTTATCGGTATGAGCAGGAACGGATGACGGGATTCCGATGCTCGCATTGGATTGTCGGTGGTTGTACGCAGGATTATGGTTCGTTTTCTGTGATGCCGCAATGCTTGGTTTCTAAAGATGGGAACCTTTTGGGTGGCAGCAGGTTCTCACATTCTTCGGAGATTGCCACACCTGCTTATTATTCTGTTTATTTGGACGATTCTCAGACGAAAGTGGAGATGACGGGTCGAAGCCGTTCTGCCATGTTCCGTGTGACATACGCTGACCCTGATTCGGCTTATTGGGTGGTGACGGTGAACAGCGATGAAGGAGAGGGCGAAATAGGCATTGACTATGAGCGGAAACTCATCTGGGGGAAGAACCCTGTACACCGTATTTATCAAGGATGGGGAGAGAGGGCTGGTTTCAGCGGATGGTTTGTGATGAAGTGTGATGCGGAGATTGAACGGAGTGGTAGGATTGACCAGCAACGCATTTGGGTGAAGTTCAAGAGGGTGGAGAAATCTGTGTTGGTGAAGGCTGCCAGTTCGTTCACATCGGTGAATGGAGCCTTGATAAACATGGAGTCGGAAATGCCGCACTGGGACTTTGAGAAGACAAGGACGGAGTTGGAAGAGATATGGGAGAAGAAACTCACCACTGTTGAGGTTCAGGCAGATGACAAGGACGCTCTGGCGAATTTCTATACAGCACTGTATCATGCTTCTTTCCTGCCCCATATCATCAATGATGCTGATGGTTCTTATCCGCAGTTTGCTGATGGCAAGACGATTCGCAATGACAATACATTGGTGGATTTTGGTTTGCAACTGAGCATGTTTGATTATTATGACGACTTTTCGATGTGGGACACCTATCGTGCGTTGCATCCGTTGCTGACCATCCTTGAACCGCAGAAGAGTGGGGAGATGATGCAGTCGCTGGTGATGAAGTATTGGCAAGGAGGATGGATGCCTATTTTCCCTTGTTGGAATTCTTATACGGCTGCCATGATTGGTGACCATTGTGCTGCTGCCATTGCCGATGCCTATGTGAAGGGCATCCGCAATTTTGATGTGGTGAAGGCTTACGAAGGCTTGCGGAAGAATGCGTTTGAAAGTCCTGCTACGGAAGAGGAATACAGGAATGGAATGGGAAGAAGGGCGTTGGCATCGTATGTGCAGTATGGCTATATCCCGTTGGAAGACAGTGTGAAAGAGGCATTTCATCAGCAGGAGCAGGTGTCGCGCACATTGGAATATGCTTACGATGACTATGCCTTGGCACAGTTGGCAAGGAAAATGATAGATAATCCTCTTCTGAAGGGCATTGACCGTGCGGCGATGGAAAAGGATTATCGTGCATTGATGAGACGAAGTCAGAATTGGAAGAACATCATTGACCCTGCAACGGGGTATGCGAATGGTCGGCATGCTGATGGTGCCTTTCTTGTCCCTGCCGATACGCAGTATCTGAAAGAACCTGAAAAGCATCCTGATGCCCATGCTTTGACCGAAACCACTTTTGCCACGTTCATCACCGAAGGCACTCCTTGCCATTACACATGGTATGTGCCACACGATATTTCTAATCTCATCAAGGCGATGGGAGGGAAGAAGGCTTTTGAGGCGAAGTTGGACAGTATGTTTGAGAAAGGATATTACTGGCATGGCAATGAGCCTTGTCACCAAATTGCTTACCTATACGATTTCATCGGGAAGCCTTGGAAAACACAACGAGCAGTGCGGCACATCATGGAGACGGAATACATGAATGCTGTCGGTGGGTTGTCTGGCAATGACGATGCAGGGCAAATGTCGGCATGGTACATCTTTTCAGCCCTTGGCTTCTATCCTGTGTGCCCATCTACTGACCGCTACTATCTGGGTTCTCCGTTGTTTCCTCGGGTGGATATTCATTTGGAGAACGGGCGCATTTTCACCATTATGACAGAGAATGCATCTGCGGAGAATATTTATGTTAAGTCTGTGAAAATGAACGGACTGAAACACACGCTTCCATACATTACGCATCAAGACATCATGAAGGGTGGAACACTGAGATTCATAATGACAAATGAACATGAGTAGCATGGAAAAGATGGATAAACTTTGGAACTCGAATTATACGAAAGTGTGGTGTGCCAACTTCATGATATTCTTTTCCTTCATGATTGTCACTCCACTGCTTCCTCTCTATCTGAGTGAGACGTATCAGGCTGATAAGGATACGATTGGCTTTGTGTTGTCGGGATATACGCTGACCGCATTGCTGGCACGTCCTGTTGCTGGTTATTTGGTGGATAGTTTTCCTCGTCGTGTGGTGTTGCTCACCAGTTATTTCTTGTTTTTCTCTTTCTTTGCTGGCTATCTCATTGCTGGCACAATGACGCTCTTTGCCATTATCCGCACGATGCATGGTGCACCGATGGGGGCAGTTACAGTGGCGAACAGTACGTGTGCCATTGATGTGCTGCCGTCTTCCCGTCGTGCAGAAGGAATCGGTTATTATGGTTTGTCTAACAACCTTGCCACCAGCATTGCGCCCACAGTAGGTTTGCTGATTTATGATTCCATCGGAAACTATAATATCATCTTTCTGATTGCGTTAGTGGCAGCAGGCATTGGATGCGCGATTAACGCCACTGTCCAATTCCCTGCCAAAGAAATCATTCCAAACAAAGACCCTCTGTCTTTCGACCGTTTCTTTTTGGTGAAGGGGTGGAGCCAGGGTGTCGTGATGGTGTGTGTTGGCATGTCCTATGGGGTGCTTTCCAATTATCTTGCCATCTATGGAAAGGAAGTGCTCGGCATGACGGCTGGAACGGGAGCGTGGTTTGCCATTCTCAGCGCAGGTCTTATCTTGTCTCGTCTCATTGGTGCACGGACATTGCGGAAGGGAAAGGTGGTTGAGAATGTCAATCATGGCATTCTTATCAGCCTTTTCGGTTATCTTCTTTTTGCCTTGTTCAAGTCACCTTTTGCTTACTATGGTGCTGCTCTCATCATTGGTCTTGGCAATGGTCACATCTGGCCAGGCATGCAAACCATGTTTATCAACCTCGCCCCGAACAATAAGCGTGGCACAGCCAATTCTTCCCAACTCACTTGTTGGGACATCGGCATGGGACTTGGGGTTGTCCTTGGCGGCATGGCGATTCACCACACGGGTTACTCTTCTGCTTTTTGGCTCGCTTTCATTGTCAACACCCTCGGTGTCCTCTTCTATTTCGTGTATGCCCGTCAACATTTCATTCAGAACCGATTGCGGTAATCTGAAAGAAGTGTATATTTGTAACGTCTTAATTATTAAGCCACGCTCTTGCTGATGGCAAGAAACTGAAATGATTTTGATGTTTCGTTCATAAATAAAAAAGGGGGCACTTCATTTGAAGTGCCCCCTTATAATTATTAATAATGTGTAGTCTTTTACAAACTCATGTTCTGCAAGAACGAAATGAGTACACCGGCTGCTACGGCAGAGCCAATCACGCCAGAGACGTTGGAGGACATGCAGTAGTTGAGCACGTGGTTCTTGGGGTCGTACTTGGTGGAAATCTCGTTGCAGACACGAGATGCCATAGGTACGGCAGAAAGACCTGTTGCACCGATGAGCGGGTTGATTTTCTTCTTGGAGAAGAGGTTCGTAATCTTCACCATGCAGATACCAGAGGCAATCGAAAGACCGAAGGCGAAGAAGCCGCCGACCACGATGCCGATGGTTGTCCAGTTGAGGAATGCCTGAACAGTCATGGTGGCACCCACGCAAAGACCGAGGAAGACGGTTGCGGTGTTCATGATGGAGTTGCTGACGGTGTCGAACAGACGGCTGGTGTCGGAACCAATCTCTTTCAGGAGGTTACCGAACATGAGCATACCAATCAGAGAAACTGCCGATGGTACGAGCAGAGCCACAATCGTAGTCACAGCAATCGGGAGGATAATCTTGATGACCTTCTCGTTCTTAATCTTATTGCTGGGTGGGAAAAGTTTGTCCTGCTCCTTCATGTTGATTTTCAGTTCTTTCTCCGAGCAGAGCAACTTCACCACGAGTGGGATGATGACTGGTACGAGTGCCATGTAACTATAAGCAGCAATGGCGATTGGTGCGAGGAGGTGAGGAGCCAACTTGATGGTTGTGAAGATGGCGGTAGGACCATCAGCACCACCGATGATGCCGAGTGAAGCAGCCTCCTTGATGTTGAACTGCCCTGAAGCCACAGCGATGATGAGCACAGCGAAGATACCCATCTGTGCAGCAGCACCGAAGATGGAAAGGCGAAGGTTGCGAAGCATAGGACCGAAGTCGGTCAATGCGCCCACACCCATGAAAATCACTGGAGGGAGGAAACCCGTCTTGATGAGCATGTAGTAGAGGAAGTTCATCAATCCGAGGTCGTGAGCAATCTGGGGAAGCGACATCTCCCAGATGTTCTCTGCCAGCACATTGCCCGCAGCATCGACAATGCGTCCGGCTTCGTCTGCCTGATACACGCCCATGTCGCCGCCGGGGAAGTTGGCAATCAACACGCCGAAGGCAATGGGGATGAGCAGCAGGGGCTCGAAGTGCTTGACGATGCCGAGGTACAGAAGTACGAAGGCAAGCAGATACATGATGAGGTAGGTACCGTTTGACGCGATGATGTCGCTGAACGCAGTCATCTGGTACACATTATTCAGTATTTCTTCCATATTTAAGCCATTTTCATGATTGGGTCATCTTCTTCTACAGAGTCACCTGAGTTGACGAGGATGGCGGTGATGGTGCCTGCCTTGTCGGCACGGATGGCATTGAAAGTTTTCATTGCCTCGATGTAGCCAAGGGTGTCACCAGCCTGTACAGCGTCGCCAACCTTCTTAGGAGTCTCTGAGTTGTCTTTCACGAGGTAGAACTTACCCTCCAGTGGAGCGAGGATGTCCTCACCTTCACCAGCAGGGGCGGCAGCGGGTGCAGCACCTGCGGCTGGAGCAGCAGGAGTAGCGTCGCCATAAGCGATTTCCACCTTGTAGTTCACGCCGTTCACCTGAACAGTCACGCTCTTAGGACCTTCGGCACCTGCGGCTGGTGCGTTCTTGGCAGCCTTACGCTTTGCCAAGTCTGCCTCGAAGTCAGCCTTTGCCTTACCGCTCTTGTAAGCACGATACTGCTCTGGATGCATAGCGAGTTCAAAGAGTTCCTCGTCGTCCTCGCCGAGTTCCCAACCGTTCTCCTGCATTTCCTTCTTAAACTCATCGAGTTTGTCGGGATAGTAAGACTGTGGGTCTTCGGTCTCGAACTCACGACCCTGCTCTTTTGCCATCGCAATGAGTTCTGGAGCCACAGGGCCAGGCAACTGACCTGCCTTGCCAAGAATCATGTCCCAAATGGTGTCGGCAATCATGCTCCAACGCTCTTTGCCTTTCTCCATCTGAATCACGTTCATCAAGGCGAGGTTCTTCACATACTGAGAGAATGGAGTCACGAGGCAAGGATAACCGACCTTTGGCCAAACGTATGCTACCTCGTCAAAGAGTTTGATGAGCAGGTCGTCGGTGGTCAGTTCTGGCTGATTGTTCTTCACCTTCCACTTGTTCAGCGACTTGAGGTTATCCTCCAAGTCGGTCATCAGCGAACCCATCATACCACCAGGAAGACCGGGCTTCACAAGCAATGAGTTGTTGATGTGGTTGAGGTCGGGAATGTAGTAGCCAAGGAAGTCGTCGCACATCTCCTGAATCTGCGTGCGCACCTCCATGTAGGCAGCCATATTGATTTCCTTCACCTTGAAGCCAGCGTCCTTCAGCATCTCCTGCACGGCGATGATGTCAGCATGACCAGTACCCCAAGAGAGTGGAGACATACCAGTGTCCACATAGTCACAACCTGCCTCACAAACCTCAAGAATAGAAGCCATGTTGAAGCCAGGGCCTGCGTGAGAGTGATACTGAATCACGATGTCCTTCTTCAGTTTCTTGATGCCCTCCACAATCTTGCCGAGCGAAACAGGGCGACCAATACCTGCCATGTCCTTCAGGCAGATTTCGTCAGCACCAGCCTCGATGAACTGCTTGGCAAGGTTCACGTAGTAGTCAACGGTGTGGATAGGGGAGTAAGTGATGCAGAGAGAAGCTTGGGCAATCATGCCAGCCTCCTTGGCATACTTGATGGAAGGTATCACGTTGCGTGGGTCGTTCAATCCACAGAAAATACGGGTGATGTCAGTGCCCTGTGCCTTCTTCACCTTGTAGAAGAGTTTACGCACGTCCTTTGGCACTGGGCTCATGCGGAGACCGTTCAGTGCACGGTCCAACATGTGCGTCTGGATGCCAGCCTCATGGAAAGGCTTTGTCCACTCACGCACAGACTTGTTAGGGTTTTCTCCGTAGAGAAGGTTTACCTGCTCAAAGCCACCACCGTTGGTTTCCACACGGTCGAAGCATCCCATCTTGATGATGGCAGGAGCCACTTTTACGAGTTGGTCAACGCGAGGCTGATACTTGCCAGCACTCTGCCACATGTCGCGGAAGACCAATGAGAACTTTACTTCTTTTGCCATATTCTTTTTATCCTTAAAATTTTACCTTACAATTTAGTGATTTTGCTTGCACGACCCTTGCCGCCAGTGATTTGGCTGATGGCAGCGTCAATAATTGCTTTCGTGTTGGCATCAATCGTGTCAATAGCCTTAGCGGCAGGAGCCACCTTCTTTGCCACCGTCTCTTCGGGAGCCCATTTGTTCACTGCCCAGATGAGGAGTTTGCCGAGATAAATCACGATGAGCAACACGAGGAACACCGTGACCATACCGACAACGAGGAGCTGCAAAGCCCCATAAATGTCATTTGTAATCATATTCTGTAAATCTTAATCTTTCTACGTTAAAAAACGATGCAAAGATACGAAAAAAGTCTCACATATTTTATAATATGCAAGACCTTTTTTGCAAAACGACACAAAAAGCAGGGTTTTAGGATGAAAATGCCATGAGATAGAGCAAAGATTACGCAGCGGTTCCAATCTCAAAAAGATACTCAGGGGCAAAATCAGCCCCGTTCTCCCACTCGATGGTGTTAAACTTAATAGAGAATTTCTTAAAATAGTCAAGGTCTTTCAGTGGTGCAAACACACTGCCATTCAAAGATTGACTCAAATCGACAATCTTTGTTTCTCCATTGTTGAACAGCAACTTCACTTTGTAGCCATTCAGGTATTCTGCTTTTACGACTTCAAGAAACATAACACAACTATTTAAGAGGTTCAATCTTTTCAAGAGGTTCGCCTTTCTGTGCCTTCTCCCAATTTATCATCAGTTCTTTGCGGTGGTCTTCAAGCCATTCCAAAATCATACGTAAGGCTCTCCCTGGCATTTCTCCTTTTACCATACCGTCTTTGATATTTACAATAATCTTGTAATCTCCATACCATGCATGGAAATGTGGTGGATGGTGATCTGAGAAATTCATCCAAATATAAATACCATAGAAGAAACTGATTTGTGGCATATTGCTTTATTTTTTTTGCAAAGATAGCAAATTTATCTTTCTCTGTCAAATCTCTGTACAAATATACAAAAAAAGTCTCACATATTTATTTTTTTTTTGCAAAACGACACAAAAAGTAGGGTCTTAGGATGAAAATGCTATGAGATGAAACAAAGAAAGATTATGTGGCAGTTCCAATCTCAACCTTTTCTTTTCGGCGGATTCAGATTAAAATTTTACCACAAGGTGTCCCATATAATAACTTGGGACATTATTCAGCCAAACTTCCATCTTTGAAGTTCCGTTGAACAATTCGTACCTTGTATCTATACCGTGGAATATATCATAGGCATCAAACATAACTGTAATATTCTTTTTGCGAGTAAATGAATAAGACAGAGAAACATTGCAGATGAACTCATTATTGTTCATGGCAGGGTCTTCATAACCACGTCGACTTATCACAGTGGCATCAGCAGATACACTCATGCCAAATGGCGTTGTATAGACGACTTGTCCACCATAATTGATTTTTATTCTGTTGAGAGTATTGAAACTGCTCAGATTGCCGACTGAATATCTCCAGTCAACCCCACCATTAAGAGTTGAAGAAAACTGTCCCAGCGTGTAGGTTAAGGAAAGTCTTTGGTCTAACTTGCCTGTATTGATTTTGCAAAGCATGTCTGTATCCCAATCGTATGCCATTGCATATCCTACATTATGGATATAGGAAAGTGTTGTCCTTGAACTTGCATAGAAATGTTTGGCTTTATCCAAATCCCTGTTAAGTCCGTACGAGACATCTGCTTGCCAGTTGCCATTGACATTCATAGGAGTATAATGGTAAACACTTTTTCCCGTATCATATACAGTCCTTGTGCTTATGTCGTTCCTCTTCATGTCAACATGTCCACTCACATACATGTTCTGGTTGATGGATTTCTTGCGTGTGACGAACCTCAAGTCGAGATTGCAGGATTCCGTCTTCTTCAATCCTGCATTTTTGTATTCAATGTAAGTTGGATTAGACGCATCAGTCTCTCCCACAAGTTTTGTGAAATCAGGCTCCCTCATGTCATACCTCATACTTAGTGAAAACGTCTTGTTTGAGTCATCCCATTTTCGCTCATACCTGTAGTTGGCATCGAACAACCAGTTTGAACGCTTGGCAATGGTGTCTAACTGATATCCTCGATAAGTCATCTTGTCATGCTTGTTGTGAACGCTAAGCTGCAAATCATTTTCGTTTGACACATTGCCATTCTCCACGTATTTGTAGAATGAAATCTTACCATTATATGCTCTGTTCATAAGGCTGTAGTCGTGGGAATTGGCATGGTCACGAGAAAGCATCAGTGAGTCTTCCGTAAGAGGTAACGCCTCTATGTCATAAACGTCCATATCATCCCATCCATTCAGCAACCAATCAAGACGGTAGTTATAGTTCAGACAATTACTATAACTCTGACGGTATGAGAATGAGGGTTTGCAAGTCCATCCTTTCAGAACTATGCTGTATGTCAGATTTGCATGATAGGCATAATCTCTATGCTCCATATTCAGATATCTGTTGCAGTTGTCATCAGCCTTGCCACTAAACGTCGTTTTGTTGAAACGGTTAAATTCTTCATTCGGATTCTTTCTGGTGTAATGGCCATTCATCTCAAAAGAGATATTGTCTCCATTCTTCAGTTTCCGAGAATAATCCATATTGCCCGACAAAGTCAAATCCTTGTATTTTATTCTAGAGTTTGTTGCGCTACGATATGTAATATGCTTGTCTGTAATGGCTGTTGTCGGCATTGCATGGATAGAATCAAGCATGTCGCTCAAAGAACCCATCACGCTTGGATCGTCATCCATCATTGCACCCTTAGATTTGTGGTCATACTTCTGAGTGCTGTAGCTGAGTTTCAGATTAGAAGTAAACCTGTATGGTTTGAAAGGATGCTGCATCTTGAATGTATTTGCCACATTCAGATTGACATTCTTGGTCAATGCGTTACTGCGGAACATGCTATAGTTGCAGGCATTGTCAAGATAATCACGAGTGAATCCAAATGAACATTCATCATTATCTTGCATCAGCAACGAAGACTCCAAATTCTCAGAAAACCGCTTGTCCTTATCATTCAACAAATACGACACATTTGCCTCTTTCCTTTTGATGATTCCACTGGAATTCCAATTGTCACTCCATGTGCCATCCTCGCCTGGACGACGGAAATCATTAATATTGTTAACATTGCCAAAGGCTGTGAAACGAGAATGGTTGGTGATGTTCATACCGAATAACCGTCCAAGATACCTGTCTTTTGTTCCTCCTGCCGCCTCTGCATTACCAAAGAAACGCCCCATATACTCCTTCTTCATCTGCACATTCATAACATAATCCTTCTTCTCGATATCCTTCCCAATCCATGCACTCTTCTCTGTTGATCTCTCAAACACTCGGATGTCCTTCACCACATAATATGGCAGGTTGTCAAGCATAACCTTGTTGTTACCCTTATAGAAAGAATCTCCGTTCAGCATCAGTTCATCAATTTTTCTTCCATTCACAAAGATCTCGCCTTCTTTATTGATCTCCGTGTTTGGCAACTGCTTGATTAACGAACTGAGCATACTGCCATTAGGGACATTGAAAGCATCCGCATGAAAGACTATGGTGTCGCCCTTATATGCCATCCTTACTTTAGTCGCCTTTACAACCACTTCTCCCAACGCAAGTTCTTTATCTACATTCATCATACTCTTCCGCTTCATATAGTGCCAAGGAGCGTCAAAATATTCGTTGCGTGCAACATGGTTAATGTTGAAGTCAATATATTTTGTTTCAAAGTCCTTATGTTCTGCCTTAATAATGTATTTCTCAGGCTTTCTTGGAATATGAAAACGATATGTGGCATCATTGCCTTTGTTTTCACATATAGTACTGTCAAGCACAATACTATCCCCAGTCATAAGAGTTACCTTTGCACTCACTCCTGCCTTGGTGAAAGAGTCGAGCACATGTCCCCAAAGTGAGATAGTCTTCACTTCCCTTTGTTGGGCAGAAAGAAGGTTTGTACCACAAAATATCACAAAAAGCAAAAATAATCTATCAGATTTATGGTGTATCATATCACTTTTTATTGGATGTTGTTTCATCACGCTCTTGATGATGAAAAAAGATTCTCTTTCAAATCCAGACACAAAAAAGGCGTGGAGCCGACTTTTTGCGATTCTACTTAGAGGCTCTGGACTGCCCGAACAAGAAATCTTAGTCAAGCCCACGCTGAAACAGCATGGGCGTTATAACGATTGTTCTTCTTGTTCGGTGGAATTGTCCAGATTCCTAAGTTCGAGTAACAAAAGCTAACGCTCTTTATTTTATGTCTTTATGCAATATCTGTCTTTATCTCATAGGCTTTGTTTTATTTGTAAATGGATAGATTCAAAATCCATGTTTGATGGTTGATGTTGCAAATGTACTAAAACTTTTTGATTCTCGAAAAGATTTGTTCGCATTTTGTGATTCCGCCAATTTTGTTGGCTTTTTCAGAAGCCTTTTACTCTTTGTACATGATGCTTCACAGGTTTTTTGTCTCTTGTCTTTTTTGTCTCTTTTGTGGTGGGGATAGTTATATTAGGGGGAAAGAAGGAAGGTAATATATATATATATATACGTGCGTGAGGGAGAGAGAAAAAGACGAAAAAAACAGGAGACAAAAACGCACGGCTGTGCCGTCTCCTGCCCGATGTGGCAAAAATTTTGTCGGGCTATAAGGCATCGCAGGCATACCCCAAAAGCCCTCTGACCGTTGATGGATAGCGGAGTGTGCGAAACTTAAATGAAGAAAGGGGTGATTCAGAGTTTTTCTTCGGGAAAAAGTTGTAAAACTTCCCGAAAGAGAAAAAAATGGGAGAGTTTCTTTTCTGTTCGGGAAAGTTTGTGTAACTTTGCCATAAAATCAAACTAACTAACATCTATGGAACAAGTATTTGCTTACATTATTGGTCTTGGAGCGGCAGTGATGATGCCGATTATTTTCACCATTCTGGGTGTGTGCATCGGCATAAAGTTTTCCAAGGCATTAAAGAGTGGACTCTATGTGGGAGTCGGTTTTGTGGGACTTGGTGTGATTACGGGTCTGTTGACCTCCAGCCTCGGTCCTGCATTGAGCAAGGTCGTTGAGATTTACGGCTTGGAACTCAATGTGTTCGACATGGGATGGCCTGCCGCTGCATCGGTGGCTTACAACACGACGGTGGGTGCGTTCATCATCCCCGTCTGCTTGGCGATTAATCTCGTGCTGTTGCTCATTGGGTGTACACGCACCGTGAACATCGACCTGTGGAACTATTGGCATTTCGCTTTCATTGGAGCGGTGATCTATTTCCTCACCGACAGCATCGGTTGGGGCTTCTTCGCTGCCATCATTTGCTACATCGTCACGCTGGTGCTGGCAGACATGACTGCCAAGAAGTTTCAGTCGTTCTATTCGGGCATGGAGGGCATTTCCATTCCGCAGCCGTTCTGCCAAGGTTTCACCCCGTTTGCCATCGTGATTGGCAAGGCGCTCGACCTCATTCCGGGTTTTGACAAACTGAACATTGATGCGGAAGGCATGAAGAAGAAGTTTGGTCTCTTTGGCGAACCGTTGTTCTTGGGTGTCATCATCGGCATCGTCATCGGTTGTTTCGCTTGCGAGAGTTGGGGAGCCATTGTTGAAGGCATTCCCGGCATCCTTGGATTGGGCATCAAGATGGGTGCGGTGATGGAACTGATTCCTCGCATCACAAGCCTCTTCATCGAAGGTCTCAAGCCCATCAGCGAGGCTACTCGTGAACTGATTGCCAAGAAGTTCGGTGCGAACAAGGAGTTCTATATTGGCATGTCTCCAGCCCTTGTGATTGGTCATCCTACAACATTGATTGTCAGCCTGCTGCTGATACCTGTTACACTGATACTTGCAGTGGTTCTCCCTGGCAACCAGTTCCTCCCGTTGGCATCGTTGGCAGGTATGTTCTATGTGTTTGTGATGGTGCTGCCTTACACGAAAGGCAATGTGGTCAAATCCTTCATCGTGGGTCTCGTTGTGATGGCTGCAGGTCTTTACTTCGTCACCCTCATGAGTGAGAACTTCACCTCTGCTGCTGCCATGGTTAGTGCCGCACATCCCGACGATGCAGCGGTGAAGGTGCCCGAAGGCTTCAGTGCCGGTGCCCTCGACTTCGCCTCCTCGCCCATCGCCTTCGCCATCTACGCTTGCATGAAGTACCTCTTCACATGGGTCGGTGCCGGTATTCTCACAGTAATTATTGTTGTGATGGTGATTTGGAACAGAAAACTCATTAACAAAAAATAATTTATGAAAAATTCGTGGTTAATTTCTGATAATTTATGTTTTAAAAGAACACGAATTGCCATGAATGAATCATGAATTTAGTTCTGATTATTGCTTAACTAACTTATAACTAACATGAAAAAGATTTTCTTTCTTGCAGCATTGGCTGCATCATTGACGGCTTCTGCACAGGTGAACGTGAGTTTTCAGACCGCTTGCCATCCTGAAGATGTGAAGCACTACGACACCAAGACCCTTCGTGAACGTTTCGTGATGGAGAAGGTGATGGCACCCGACGAAATCAACCTGACGTATTCCATGTATGACCGCTTCATTTTCGGCGGTGCCATGCCCGTCAGCAAGGAACTCAAACTGGAGGCTTTCCCCGAACTCCGTGCCCCTTATTTCCTCTTCAACCGTGAGTTGGGCATCATCAACTGCGGTCAAGGTGAGGGCATCGTGACAGTGGACGGCACTGAGTATAGGCTTGGTTCCAAAGAGGCACTCTATGTGGGTCGTGGCAACCTCGGAAAGGACAAGAATGGAAAGGGTATCGAGTCTAACCAGAACGTGACATTCCGTTCTGTTGACCCCTCCAATCCTGCCAAGTTCTATCTCAACTCAGCCACTGCCCATCAGCACTACAAGACTCAGTGGATTACCCTTGACGGTCGCAAGAACGGCAAAGTACAAAGCCGCAAAGCCACCATTATCGGCACGAAGGAAAAGCCCCTTGGCACATTGGCAGAATCTAACCAACGCACCATCTACCAACTCATTGTCAACACCGCTCTCGAAGAAGGTCCTTGCCAGTTGCAGATGGGTTTGACGCAGTTGCAAGAGGGTAGTGTGTGGAACACCATGCCACCTCACACCCACGGTCGCCGCATCGAGGCTTACTACTACTTCAACCTGCCCGACGGACAGACCATCAGCCACATCATGGGCGAACCACAGGAAAGCCGCGTCGTATGGCTCCACAACGAACAAGCCATCATGTCGCCCGAATGGTCCATCCACGCTGCCTCTGCCACCTACTACTACACCTTCATCTGGGGCATGGCAGGCGAAAATCTCGACTACAACGACAAGGATGTCATCAAGGTGAGCGACATTCAGTAAGGGTGGTTATTTATCAAACAGAAAAAGTGAGTACATAAAGAAATGTGCTCACTTTTTTTGTCACTTTTTGTGAATGACACAAAAAAATTGTATCTTTGCAACCAGAACTTAAAAAACTGAAGTGTATGATAGTCTATCCTAATGCCAAAATCAATATTGGTTTGAATGTCGTGGAGAAACGTCCAGATGGTTACCATAATCTGGAGACAGTGTTTTATTCTATTGGTTTGCAGGACATTCTGGAGATTCAAGAGATTGAGACGGATGTGCCTGACTGCGGTTATCGGCTCAAGGTGACTGGCACGGTGCTGGATGGTTCGCCAGAGGATAACTTGGTGGTGAGGGCATTGAAACTGCTGAAGAAGGATTTTGACTTGCCACCTGTGAGCATCGGGCTGTATAAGCATATCCCCACGGGGGCAGGATTGGGTGGGGGCTCGTCGGACGCGGCTTTCACCATAAAGACTTTGAATGACCGTTTCAAACTTGGGCTGTCAAACGAACAGATGGAAGACTATTGTTCTCAATTGGGTGCCGATTGTCCGTTTTTCATTCAGAACAAACCTGTATTTGCTACAGGTATTGGCAATGTGTTCCATCCCATTGAACTGAATTTGCAGTACAAACAGTTGGTACTGGTGAAACCCGACATCTTTGTATCAACAAAGGATGCATACGCGAAAGTGAAAGTGCAGCATCCTGAAAAGCAATTGCCCGAATTGTTATCTCAACCAATTGAGACTTGGAAAGATACAGTAGTGAATGACTTTGAGGCAAGTGTGTTTTCAAAATATCCAGAAATCGCTGCCATCAAAGATAAAATGTATGACCTTGGAGCCATCTATGCCAGCATGTCGGGCAGTGGTTCAAGTGTGTTTGGTATCTTTGATGACCCGGTGGAAAATGTGGATGAGGTGTTCAGCGGGATGTTCTGCCGCCAGAGGGAACTGTAAAATCAATCATAGAAGTTCCAACTCAATCCGAAGCGGATGCTCTTGGGATTGATAGGATAGCCTGGTGCCCAGAAGTAACGGCCATCTGATTGGTTGGCGTGGTGATACATCACGTAGAACCGGGTGCGCTTCAGGTCGAAGTTGGCATAGACGGAAATAATCGGGTAGTTGCCTATCTTCACCGTTTTCAGAGAGTTCTGATTCATGAACATACCAATCACTGGTGAATAGTCTGGAGCCTCATATTCTGTGAAGTACTTCATGTCGGCACCAAACTCAGTCTTGAGGACTTTTGCAATCTTGAATCGCAGGTAAAGATTAGTGTAGAGTGATACGGTGGAAAGTGGCAACACGTCGGAATGGCTACATGTCTGGTAGGTGATGTCATTTTCCCAATGCAAGATGCCGAGTTTGAGATATTGGCGTAAGTTGGCACTAATCACTTGAATATTGTCACCGCATTGGATGGGCGAGACATTGTTGCTGACAACAGGATTCTCTGTGTCAGCATTCAGCGTGATACCCGTATTTTGGAAATAACTGAAATTCTTAATGTTCTCCACACCTACCGTGATTTTAGTATGGGTGTGAGGAATGTCGATGACGCCCTCAATACGCTGCCTGAGTTCTTTGTCGAAACTATTGTCCCACCAAGCGTGTTTACCATGATAATGGTCGAAGTAGAAACTGGGTCCAACATTTTTGATGTAGGCGTTGAGTGCCACTTGTGCCGTGTCGCCCAGAAGCGGTATGTTGACTTCGGCATGTCCGTTGATGTCGAACTGTCCGATGTCGGTACCTGCCACCACAAATTCACCGTCGAGATTATAGTGTACCGTTGTTCCTTGGCTGCGGATGATTTGTCCACCAACCACCACGTTGTGTTCGTTGTAGTATTGTTTGCTTATCCTGCCTGTGGTGTTGGTGTAGTAGCCTCCATATTGGGTGGAGTCGGGGAGCATGAACCGATTGTAGTCAAAGCCCACGTATGCATTCAGCCCGAATACTGCCCATTTGTTAAAACCCTCGCACAGCGAGAGCCCCAGCAGGTTCCTGATGTAGAAATGTTTCGTGCGGTCTTCGGTCGAGTCACCTGGCAGATAGGTGTAGGAATGATAGTTCTCGGTCTCTTTGTATGCGCGGTTGTTGCGCATCATCTTTTGCAGTTTCAACGTGTGGAAGATTTTGCTTACGGGCACAAACACTTCTTTTGTGGTCACAGAGTCAATCTCTTCCTCGCGATAGAAGCCGATGTTATAATGGTGATTGAAAAAGACGAGATCATGCTCTTGACGGTTCCAGGTGCTTGACAGATAGGTGGGAATGTCATTCGAGGAAAATTCCCTTGCCATGTTTTCAGGATTGGTGATGTAGCCTTCATCTTCAATGCCGCCGTTTTCTGCCGTCTTCATGAAGTTGTGCTGGTAGTAGAAGTGGAAGTTGTACTTGTCGGCGATGTATGATGCCCATGCAGAGGCGTTCATGTAGGAGGCTGATTGTGAGTCGTAGTAACCACGTCCATAGATATAGTCGAAAATACCACCGAAGTTGAACTTTTTTCCTGCATTGTTTGTGAACGTTGCCTTCACATGGTCAGAACCCGTATTCTTCGAACCATTCCAGTTGTAGGTGATGTTCATGAACGGTGATTTCGTGTTGTAGAAGCGGAAATGTTCTGTATCGACAAAAAACATGTCGTATGGAGTGGTGAACATGAAATCAGAGATGATAGGTTGCTCCATGAAGATACGCGACA
Organism: Bacteroidaceae bacterium; assembly: GCA_017470525.1. Lineage (GTDB taxonomy): Bacteria > Bacteroidota > Bacteroidia > Bacteroidales > Bacteroidaceae > Minthosoma. Next base: position 6,927 of record JAFUYM010000060.1, on the reverse strand, counting down.
TGCGTGGCGAACCCACATTGCCCAATGAGTTGTAGTGTCCTTCTATGCCTTCTGGCAGGTCTGTGTTCATGAACATGTGGTGCAGTGTATCTACATACGTATCAGTCAAGTTGCCGTATTTCTCATCCACAGTCCATGCACGGATGTCATTTGGCACCACTTTCTTTTTGTGCGTGTCAGCAGAATCGGGACGCGAATCCATTGACATGTCAGAGTTTGTTTCCAACTCTGACACAATGCGTTGCGCCTGACTCTCTGAGACGAAAGCGATGAGGAAAAGAAGTATGAATAAGTGCTTTTTTTTCAAAATGAAACGGTGCTTACTTAAAATGGAGAGGAGGCATCTATATGGATGGTAAAGAGACCCCTCTCTTGACTAAAACATGAATCGCAGATAAAACTCAACCAATTTGAGCACAACTGCTCCGAAGCCTACACTGAAGAAAAGAACTCTTTGGTCGGGTAGGGCAAAATAGATAATGATGGCAGCGACAAAACCGACCATGAACGTCCAGTTGAGCACTTGCCTCGCTGTGGCAACGCTGTCATTTGACGATTTTCCTTTGTGCCATTTCTTCTTGCTTTCCCTTTTGCTTTCGGCGACGGCTTCTGCAATGATTTTATCAACTTCGTCTTGATTCATATTGATATATTCAAAAAGAAAGGAGAAAACTCAGGTAGGATTTTCTCCTTTCGTCTGTATAATGCCTTTTATTGATTGATAGCCTCAGAGATTTCCTTCTTCAGTTCTTCCACCAAGTCAATGGTCTTGATGCGGTATTTGCTGGGAATGCGTCTCATCTCACCTTTCTTGTTGAGGCATTCTTTGTCTGTCACCCATTCTTCTGCTGCTACGCGGAGGAACTGGCCTTCGCCTTGGTCAACGTTGTAGGATAGAGTGTGAAGTTTGAACTCCACTTTGCCGTCACTCGCTTTGAGGTTGAGCAAATAGAATGCTTGCGTGTAGTTCTTTACCAAAGCCTTTGCCGTGAAAATCATCTCTTCTGCCCCTTGGCATTCAATCGCGCCACTCTGCTTGTCTGCAGACTTCACTTTCGAGTATTCAATGTTCTTGAAAAAATCAGCATCAGTGTAACTACCCCTCATACTGTTAGGCTCATAGCGCAGGCTTGCCCATTGTGCCACTTTCGCAAAAATGTCATCCTTCGTCTTTCCTGGTGCAGTGATGACATCCTTGAACACCACTTTGCCATTCTCTTCAGGAATAGCACCTTTGGCAGCGTATGCCGACACATCAACCTTTGCTCCCTTGGGAGTTTTACGGCTGAACAGACCTTCACTTTGAGCCTGCATCATCATGGGAAGAGCCACTGCTACGAGGGCAATCATAATCTTCTTCATATCTTCTTTGTTTTGTAAGTTATTCCTTTTTTACCATTGATGCGGACAGACATTTGTCCCTCAATCAATTTGCAAAGTTAATGCTTTTACACTTTATGGTCAAATTATTATTTCTAAATATTCTAAAAAACGGTGTAATCATACAAAAAGGAGATGCCAGATTGCTGGTATCTCCTTTCTTTTTTCATCTTTTGTTGACAGAAAGAATCCATCCTCCTCTGTCTGATGTCTATTTGCGGTTGCCATTATTCCATCCGTTCCATCTTGGGGAATTGTTGAACCGATTGTTCATGTTGTTGTTTCCCCTGCCTGGTTGGAAATGATTCAAGGCTTCCATCTGGAAACGTGACAGTGCCATTCTGACGGCAAACACTTTCTTCCAAGGCAAAACGGTATGAAACTTTTTATAATAGGTTTGTTCAACCTTCCTGCTTTCCACTTCAAGACCTGCCAGTTTTGTGACGATGTTCTCATAATCAGCCTCACTGAGGTTTGCATTCTTCCACGTCTTCATCATGAGGTCTCTCTGTTCGCCCATAATTTTGCGTTGCTTGTCAAACATTTCGGTGAGCAAGGGGAAGAATTTAGCCGATTCTGCCTCTGTCAGTTTTGCTTCGCGAGTCACAAAATCATTCAGCGTCTTCATGTACAGTTCAGGACTGAATTCCTTGCGGGCATTCTGATTCTTCCCTGCACCGCCTGGATTCTGTGCCTGAAGGCAGACGCAGACAAGGAGGATGGTCATGAATGTGATAATTCTCTTCATAAGTATATTTTTTGAGAGTGCGAGGAGAGCGGGTTACTCATCCATGTCGCCAGCGGACAGGTAATAGTACACGTCCAGATTGTCAACCATGGCGTAAGTCACCAAATCCTCATTGTAATTGTCTGATGTATATTCAGCCGTCAAGTCTTCTGTCTGTTCAGCCGACGTGACAGGCTTCGGTATGAACTTCAATGCGATGGTCGCAATGAGAACGAGCGATGCTGCTATCGAGATAGTGCTAATCCACAGGTTGCGACGGCGGCGACTGTTGATGTCGATAAACTTTGTGTTCTTTTCTGGAACCTCCTCCGAGGCATTGTCCTCAGGAATTTGTTCCATGATACGAGCAGTCAGATTATCGAAATATTCGTCAGACACCTTGAAAGGGTACCTGCCACCGTTCGGATTTAATATTCGGTTATCCTTTGTACTCATATTGTTTTTGTTTTTAGTTAATTATAAGACTCATTAAATGTTGTAGGGTTTAAATTGTGTTGTGATTTTTGAATCTTTTAGTGATGTCTTGCTTTATTCTTTTAGTTTTATGAAGTTAGTAATCTTTTCCACTGCAATATGATAAGAAGCCTTGAGTGCTCCGATGCTGGTGCCGACCATCGCCGAGATTTCCTCGTATTTTAGGTCTTCAAAATACTTCATGCAGAACACTTGACGTTGTTTGGCGGGTAGGGTGGACACCGCCTGCATCAGCAACTCCTGTGTTTCATCTCCGTCGAAGTATTCATCCGCCACAAAGTTAGGCTGCTCCACAAAATCCTCATCATCTATCGAAGCCATCTGCTTGCGCTGTTTCAAGAAGGTGAGCGATTCGTTGTAAGCAATTCTGTACAACCAAGTGAACAATGCTGAATCGCCCTTGAAATTCTCTATTCCTTTCCACGCCTTGATGAACGTGTTTTGTAGCACATCATCCGTGTCATCGTGATTCTGCACCAGATAGTGTATCTGCCAATAGAGTTGCCGCGAATAGACATTGACAATCTCTTCGAAAGCGCGTCGCCTTGTCTGCGGGTTCTGCACCCGCTTCAGTATGTCTTGTTCATCTATCTTTGCCATTGGGTAGCCCTGTCACTTTGTTGGATGAAGTTTGAGGGTAAAGGTTTAATGGATAATCACAATAAAAAGCGAAAGTCGTTTTGTCCACACGGGAAGACGAACTTTCACTTTTATACGTATTTCGTACTAACTTTATAAAAGTTGTATTTGTTTTTTTAGTGCAGGTAGATTTTACGTGTGAACTTGCCAATCTTGACAATATAGTAGCCGCGCTGCAACTGTCCGAGGTCAAAGGATTTCGACACCCCCTCTACACGTTGGGTATAAACCTTCTCACCTGTCAGGCTGAACACCTCTACCACGAGTCCCTCAGCGTTCTTCACACGAAGATTTGAACCGCTCACAGAAATGCTGATTGGGTTCTGCTCCATTTCCACTGGGCTTTGCTGCACGTCCTGCGCCATCATAGCAACCGGCATCGACAAGCAAATCATCAATAGAAGGACTTTTACTGTGTTATGTAAAGACTTTATCATATAATACACATTTTATGCTGCAAAAATAGTGGTTTTTAGAATACCCACCAAATTTTTTTTGAAAAAAAATGTTATTTTGCACAATAATCTTTAAAAACACATGTTTTTCCTTCTCGCACTCCCGATTTTCAAGATGGCTTGTGTACGAAACAAGGGGCGCAAAGTTTATCCTTGCGCCCCTTATATATAAATAATGTGTAAATCCGGTGAGCAGTTGTTTAGAAGAACTTGTAGCGGCGGTCCTTCACGTTTGCCTTCTGGTAGAGTGTGTTGAGGATGACACTGGAGGCATTGCGGAAGTTGGTTGCTGCCAGTGATGACTCTTCAGCCTTGGCATCAAACTTCTCGGCGGTCTTGGTCTTGTTGAGCACCTGGAAGAAATAAACGCCGTTCTTGCCCTTGATGGCATTTGCGAAAGCACCTTTGGCGGTCTTGGCTGCCACTGCACTGACGATAGGCTCGGATGCACCCGTTGCAGAAATGAAGGTTGGCGCGCTGAATGTCACGTGCTTCACGGTGTCCACAACAGCGGCTGTGAAGTTCTTGGCATCAGCTATGCTCTTGGCATTCTTTGCGCTTTCATAAATCTTCTCAATTTTCTTCTCTTTCTTGATTTCCTCGGTCAGTTCGTCCTTCAGTTTGTCCATGGAACGGTAACCTTCCTTGTTGATGCCTGTCAAGGCAACCAGCAAGAGGTGGTCGTTGCTGCCACACTCGTAGAGCGGAGACACATCGCCTACCTTAGCCTCGTCGAACACCCACTTCAGAGCGTCGCGGGTGGCACGGATGTTGGCAATGCCGTGAGAAGCCGCTGTCACGTCGTTGATAGGACGAACGGTGTAGCCGCTCTTGGCTGCATTTGCCTCAACCTGCTCGAGGGTCGTGTTTGCTGCCACGAAGGAAGAGAAATCATTGAATGCCTTGTTGTAGGTCTCGTCAGAGAACTTCAGTTCCTTCACGATGGAAGCCACATTGTATTTTGTGACAGGGTTGGCTGTCTTCATCACCTGAAGAATCACGGTTGCACCGTTTTCCAGTTTCAGTTTCTTGTTCTCGTTGGCGTTCATGCCGAAGAGTGTGTTGATGAAGAGTGCGTTGTCTGCATCAATCGATGCGTTCTGGAACTGTGAAGAAGCAATCCAAGTGGAGTCACCAGTCTGGTTGTACTTCTTGGCGATGTCCTTGAAGTTAGCGCCACTGCTCAGAGCGGTCATGATGCTGTCAGCCTTCTTGGCGATGTCTGCATCGTCCTTGCCAATCACACCAATCTGGCGGAAGAGCACTGAGTCTGGCTGAGTTTCCTTACCCAGCACCTTGTAGGTGTAGTAAGTGTTGGTCATTGGGTCGAATGCCGCAGCCTTCACCGTGCCCACTGCCGTAGAATCGAGGGCAGAAGAAATCATGTTAGGGAAGGCATCCTTTGTCTTGTAAACGTCAGAGTAGGGGATGAGAGAAGCCAACTGGCGAACCACGTTGCCAGCAGTCGCGCTGCTGGTTGCTGCGGTCAACTTGGCAGCAGCGTCCTTCATTTCATTCTCGGCTGCTTTCTTGTCGGCGTCGCTTGCCACCACCTGCACATCAATCATCTTGATGTCGCGTGTTTCCACCACTTGCTTGTACTGTTCCTTGTTTTCAGTGTACTTAGCCTTGATTTCCTCGTCGGTCACCTTCACGTCGTCATCCTTTACAGAAGATGCGGGAATGGCGGCGAGCAGGAGGTCTGACTCGTCTGCACGGCTGTCGAATGCCAACTTAGCCTCAACAGGGTTGGAGAGGAACATCTGCGAAAGCAGCACCTGATACTTCTGAGTGAGCAACTGGTCGCGGATCTGACGCTGTGCGAACAGGTAGTACTTGTAGATTTTCTCGTATTCGTCAGGAACCTGTGTGCCGGCATCCTTCAACTTCTTGTACTCGGTCAGGAAGGCGCTCACTGCTGAATAGTCGTAGCGACCCGTCTGCTGGTTCATGAAGACAGGCACCTGCAACATCTGGCTGAAGCCGCTCTTCACGACCTCGGAGATTTCTTCGTCGCTGACACCGATACCCAGTTCTTCACATTCCTTCTGGATGAGTTGCTGCTGCACGTAAGTCTGCCAAGCCTCATCCTTGATGCGGTTCAGTTCGTCCTCGCTGAAAGAACTCTTCTGCTGTACGATTTCGTAGTAAGTCTGCATGTCGTCCACCAGTTTCTGATAGTCCTGGATGGAGACGCTCTTACCATTCACTTCGCCAATTTGCTGGCTTGACTGCTGAAAGAGGCTCTCAAGGCCTCTGAATAAGTCGCCGGCGACGAAAAGGAACAACGCCACGGCGATGATGGTCACAAGGAGCACGCCCCTGCTTCTGATTTTTTGTAATGCTGCCATTTTTTGATTTGTTTTATTGAATTGATATTATTAACAATGTGTGGTTGTTTTGCGGGTTCATGGTGCGGAGCGACCGTGCATGAAATCGCAAAATCATGCAAAATTACAAAAAAAATCTCACCCACACACGAACTTGATGATTATTTTTTCATTTTGTCCCCCTTTTTCATTCTTTCCTCGTCTGTTTTCTTCATATTGGGTGACGGTTCTGATTTATTTTGGGCAATAGAAACAAACTTAACTTTCGGATGTTTTTTTACGCTTCGCGTGACGAAAGAAAAACAGAAAAAAATAAGTAAAAACAAATAAAAACAAGTCTTTCTTGTTTCATTTCTGTTAGACGAAGAACATGTTTTTCTCTGTTTTTATTTGTTTTTTCCTGTTTTTTCTTCGTCCGCCGCAGGCGAAAATAACTCCCGAAACTTGAAAAACAAGTCTATCAGAAGATGAAAATCGGACTGGAGCAGTGCGCTTCATCGGACTGGAGCAGTCCGACACATCGGAGTGCTCCAGTCCGAAAGAGAGGTGTTGAGTGGAATGAAATGGGCAGCCAGTCTCTTGCCAAGTTGGAGAGAGGAAAAGAGGGGAAAAACGCCCACTGATGGATGAAAAAGAGGGAAAACAGACTTTTTAATTTTATTTAACTTTCGCAGGGTGGTGGAATATGAATTTCTTCGTAACTTTGGAAAGAAAAGCAATTCTTCTTTATATAAAGGCAGTTTGGAGGATTGAGAAAAAACGGGGTTACGAATTGGCAACCGTTCTCAATTCTTCATTCTGCTATGAATTGCATTCAAAGAACTCCCGACACAGAGCCATCAGCCGTTTTATGACTCGCTGTCGGGTGCAAAGGTATAAAAATAATCTGGAATAGCCAAAT